>JAJEFJ010000107.1 GCA_022820485.1 Candidatus Latescibacterota bacterium | reverse complement strand
GCGTACCCAGGCCTTGTGGACCACCTGTTTTGAACAAATCAAAGCCCTATTTGTTAAAGGCATTCGACAGAAAAAATACTACCAATTCCCCAAGTTAATGCAATACAACTTAGCTCTTAAATGATTTAGGACTGCTATATTTATCTGCATATTGACTATAAAATAGGACACTACGTCAAAGTTATGATGGATGAGGTGTTTGGCATGGAAAACTTTCGTAACGACATAACGAGAATAAAATGCAATCCTAAGAACTTTAATAGAATTGGATACGGAAACATAAAAGACTTGATCCTCTTTTACAGCAAAACGTCGCATCCTATATGGAATGAACCAAGAGAAAAGTACTCGGCTAAAGACATCGAAAAGTTATTTCCAAAAACAGACCGACAGGGAAGACGCTATACTACTGTGCCTATTCACGCCCCGGGAGAAACAGAGCGAGGAAAATCCAATCGACCGTTTAGAGGTATGATGCCCCCGAAGGGACGACATTGGAGAACCGATGTAGAGACGCTGGAGCAATGGGATAGAGACGGTCTGATAGAGTGGTCGGCAACGGGCAACCCGCGAAAAGTAGTATTTGCAGATGAAAGAGAGGGTAAGAGAGTACAAGATATTTGGGAATATAAGGATCCTCAATATCCCATGTATCCAACGGAAAAAAATAATAAATTGCTAGATCTGATTATTCGCACCTCTTCTAATCCGGGGAGCATTGTGCTGGACTGTTTCTGTGGCTCGGGAACGACGCTAAAATCTGCCCAGCAACTCAACAGAAACTGGATCGGCATTGATCTATCAGAACACGCTATCAGAGCAACTACAAAAAAACTTGAAAACACCGAAGAGAGTTTTTTTGTTAGCGCTCCAGAGTACGAGTTTTTACAACTCGCCGCGGTAAATTGCGACAAATAATAGCGAATAGTCGGTTTCTCTTCGTTCTAAATGTCGCTGTTCATTGACTAGTACTATTCCGCGTACATTAGCTTCTGCCTAGACGGCGATCTGCGCCAGATAAATGCTGGTTTTCCCTTCGTGCGACGAATAGTAACTCATCCACAGCAGGCCCTCGTGCTCGACCATGCCGGGGTAGCTACAGTCGCCGCCGCTGGGTAGCCATAGCGCTGGCTCGTAACTGGTCGGCGTCATCCGCGCTAGGATCGTGGCCGCGCCGCCGTCGGGATGCCGCCCGCGGGCACTGGCCCACAGCGCGCCATCCGACCAGCGGATAAAATTAGGCCCTCCCATCGGGTAGTCGATTTGGGTCCACTGCCAGTCCGTGTACGGAGCTTGGCTGGTGCCGATCCAGTCGGGCCGCACTAGGGCAATCATGGTGCCGTCGGGCATAAAGCGCAGCGTGGTTTCGCTGGCCGTCCAAGTGTCGTTGGGCAGGAAAAACTCGGTGATCCATTGCCAGTCGAGGCCGTCGGTGCTGGAGTAGAGGAATCCCCGCCGCGGATGGGAGCCCTCGCCCAGCTTCGATACGCTGTAGGCGACTCCCTCGTGCCAGGTGACGCGCCACAGCCAGTGGTCTTCGGCCAGCACTTTCTGCGGCGTAGTCCAGGTATAGCCGTCGTCTGAAAAGGCAATGCGCGGTGAGCGGGTGCCGTACTCGGTACCCGCGTACAGGCTGCCGCCGGCCACCAGCATTAGGCGTCCGTCGCTGGTGATCGACAGCTTGGGGTCGCGGAGGTCTATCTCCTGTTCTGCTAGGACTGCTGCCGACTCCCAAGAGTGGCCATCGTCTGAGCAAATGACGCTCACGGTGCCGATGCTCGGCCCGTGATCTTGGGCCTCGCGGAAGGTACACCACCATCGATCGGCGAAGCGCACCAGATCGGTGAAGGCGTTGTGGGGGCCGCGGTCCCAGATCTTCTCGATTGAGAGGATTTGCGGGGTTGTCGGGTTCGTATTCATCGTTCGTCTCCTCAGTACTTCTTAGAAGTAATGGATAACTTTGTAGTGAGGAAAAAGATAATGGACGCGGCTCCGTGCAAGCTGGTCGTCAAACCGAAGTGCGCTAGGCACGTTGACCAAGGTTCAAACGCCTGTTTATACTTCTGTCCTTCTGAATCGAGGATGAGATGCACGGAGTCGGAATCATCGGTGTTGGCAGCGTATCCACGGGCCACCTGCAAGCGGTGGCGGCCCTTGAATCTACGCACTTGCGGGCGGTCGCCGACACCGACGCGGAACGCCTCGCCCGCGTCTGCGCGGAGCACGGCTGTCAGGGCTACTCCTCTTACGAGGATTTGCTCGCGGACGGGGGGGTTGACCTCGTCATCGTCTGCCTGCCCCACGGTCTGCACTGCGAAGTGACCGTAGCCGCGTTGGAGGCTGGCAAGCACGTGCTGGTGGAAAAACCAATGGCCGTCAACGTGGAGGAGTGCGACGCCATGATCGCGGCCGCGCGGCGGGCTGGCAAACAGCTCTCCGTCGGCCACATGCACCGCTTCTCGCCGGCGAATCGAGCCGTGCAGAAGCTGCTGCGCGAGCAGGCTGTGGGCGATCTGGTCTGTCTCTGCGACGAGGCCTACCGCCCCTTTAACCCCAACAGGTCGGCTTGGTACCTCGACAAGGCGACGCACGGGGGCTTGTGGTATCAAAACGGCATCCACCTGATCGACCGCTCCTGCTGGTGGGTGGGCAGTCGCGTCGTCGCCGTCAAGGCCCTGATCGACAGCCGGTTCTTCGAGTTCTCAGCAGACGATGTGGCCATGGCACTTTTGCAGTTTGAAAACGGCGTGTACTCGACGCTGATTCACGTGTGGTGGAAGACGGGCGGGCGGCGCTTCAGCACGGAGTTCGTCTGCACGGACGGCATGATTCAACTGCGCAGGGGGATCGAATCGGGAAGGAACGATCTGTTCATCGGTCGGGACGGGGACTGGGAACAGGTCGAGGTGAGCGAGGACCACCACACTACGACGCGGCAGTTGAGTGAGTTCGTCGCGGCGATTGACGCGGGGACGGAGCCACCGGTGACGGCCGAGTACGCCCGCCATCTGGTGGCGGTACTGACGGCGTGCATGGAGTCGTCCCGCCTCGGCAGAGAAGTGATGCTTGAAGCATGAACGATACCGATCTGAGCTATCTTTCCGGCGTTGAACTGCGCCACTTGTACGAGCACCGCGAGCTGTCCCCGGTGGAAGTCACCGAGGCGGTGCTGCGCCGAATCGAATCGCTCGACCCACGGCTCAACGCCTTCGTCACAGTCACGCCGGAGCGAGCCTTGTCCGAGGCACGCGCCGCCGAAGCCGCCTTTGCCGGTGACGACAAACCGCCTCCCCTAGCCGGCATACCCGGTTCGCTGAAGGATCTGACGGCGACGCGTGGGGTCCGCACCACCCGGGGGTCGCTGTTGACCGCCGACTGGATCCCGGACTTTGACGCGCCCCTCGCCGAACGCCTGCGCGACGCCGGTATGGTACTGCTCGGCAAGACGAATACACCGGAGCTGGGCTGGAAGGGCGATTCGGGCAACCGCGTCGTCGGGCCAACGCACAACCCTTGGCAACACGGACGCACGCCGGGTGGTTCCAGCGGCGGAGCTGCGGCGGCTGTGGTCGCTGGCATGGGCGTGTTGGCCCAAGGTACGGACGGCGCTGGCTCGATCCGCATCCCGGCTGGTTTCTCTGGTGCCTTTGGTTTCAAGCCCTCTTGGGGACGGGTACCCCAGCATCCAGCTAGCGTGGTGGAGACCCTGTCTCACGCCGGGCCGATCACCCGCACCGTTGGCGACGCCGTGCGGATGCTTGAGGTCATGCTCGGTCCCGATGCACGGGATCGCACCTCCATGCCGGACGAACCGTTGGCGCTTGATGAGATCGAAACTGGTGTGGACGGACTGCGCGTGGCTTGGTCGCCCGACCTAGGGTACGCGGCTGTCGATGCCCAAGTCGCTGAGACTGCACAAACGGCAGCCCGTCGCTTCGCGGATCTCGGTTGCACTATTGAGGAGGCGCACCCGACCGGCGAAGACCCATGGCGTCTCGTTCACGTCCTGTGGTCAACGGCTTTTGCCGCCACCTTCCGCGACCAGTTCGACCAGATCGCCGATCGCCTCGATCCCGGCCTGCGCGCCGTTGTCGAAGAAGGGTTCGAGTTCCGAGGCACAGACGTGGCTAGTGCTTACATAGAACGCAACGCGTACTACCACCAATGGCGGGAGTTTTACGAGAACTACGACCTGCTGCTGACGCCGACGCTGCCGGTCACCGCCTTTGCCGCTGGCGACGACCACCCCGGTTCAATTGCCGGCCGCGCTACTACCTACCTGAGCTGGACGGCTTTTACCTACCCGGTGAATCTCACCGGTCTGCCTGCTGCCAGCGTGCCCTGCGGTTTCGTCGATGGCCTGCCCGTGGGCTTGCAAATTATCGGCGGCTGGCGGCAGGACCTGACTGTGTTGTGCGCCGCTCGCGCCTTCGAACAGCTCGCCCCTTGGAGCCACGAACGGCCGCTTCTCTGACGTAGGAGAAAAGCTCAACCAGCAGTTGATCTAAGGTGAGGTTGCGCCAATGAAGGTGAGAAAGATCGTCTATCTGATTCACTCAATGCTCTACAGCGACCTGGCCGCCACTGATCCGAAAACCCTGCGCAACACGAACGCCGGGATCTATCTCGAGCGCGAGTTGCTGTGCGAACGACGTTGGTGCGCGGCGATCCGTCAACTGGAGCCGGATGCGATTTACGCTCAACTCGACGGGGGTCGAGAAATCCTCGCCTACGCCAAGCAACAACTTGGCGACGATCGCGTCCTCGAGCCCCGCGCCGAGTGGTATGATGGGATCGACCCCGAGCAGTACAGGCAGGACCTGACCGACTCGTTCTCGTCGCAGCTAGCCGATAAGGGTCACCAGCTCGATTGCGAAACTACCGAGCTGGAGTTGTGGGGCGAGTCGTTTACTGGATGTGTCTATAGTTACGGCACTGCACTCGGCCGACAGCTCGGTCTCAAGACGCCGGCGTTTGACAACTTTGACATGACGGTGCCAGACCAACGCCTCCTTTGCAAAGCGGAGTTGGTGACCCATTTTCTGCTCCCGGACAGCGCCACGCGAGGCTACCTCTTCGACGGCCCACTGGGCTATCCGATCGGCCTCTTCCTAGACGGGTTTAGGACGATTGAGGCAGGAGCCACGGGCAAGATTAGGCTCGATCTGGACCCTAGTAAAGTGATGTTGGAAAGCCCTTTGGGGATCACCCTGCACGCCCATCTCAGCATCGACCGACCCAACCGCAAGATCCCCGTACACCCCACGCGTGACTTTGACGGCATAACGGCTACTGCCACAGGGCTGGAAATACCACGGGGTAGCGAGCACTCTATTCTGGGTGTTCTGATAAGCCCGACCGACTTGCTCGCGGCCATGCAAACGGCCACCATCTGCTAAGAAGGTAGTTGGATCAAGGACTGAGCTTGCCCAATCGGGGGACGCGTTCTAATTTGGCCCAAGCATACGACAACCCTTTCCAATGGCCGCATCAGCCGCATCGGAGGAACCCCATGTTGACTGACCAGCAGTTGCAACACTTCCGAACCTTTGGCTTCGTCACCCTGCGCAAGCTGTTCACCCCGGAAGAGGTCGAGATTCTGCTCGAGGAGTACGAGTACGAGCTCGATCACGTGTACGCCGATCAGCCCTTCACGGGAGAGACGCGCTACTGGACGATGATGCTGCACCCGCGCACCCCCCTGTACGCCAGCCTGCTCGAAGACGAGCGCTTCTGCGGCGTGGCCGAGCAGATCTACGGCGACGACGTCATCGGCATTGGCACCGATGCCAACCGCTATGTCGGCGATACGAGATGGCATCCCGACCACAGGGCCGATCCATCCGCGGACTGCTTCGGCGTCAAGTTCGCCTTTTATCTCGACCCGGTCGATGCCGAGAGCGGTGCCCTGCGGCTCATCCCCGGTTCGCATCGGCGCGAGTTCCACGATCAGTTGCACGACTCCCTGAACTCCCTCGAGCTCGACGTGGCCGACGTCCCCGCCTACGTCTGCCGGTCGGAGCCGGGCGACGTGGTGGCCTTCGACATGCGCTGCTGGCACGCCAGCAGTGGCGGCGCTGCTGGCCGCCGCATGTGTACCTGTGTGTACTACAACAATCCCAAGGGCGAAGTCGAAGAGGCCGCTACTCGGGAACGCGCCGTCAACTCAAAGAAGACGCCCGCGCACTTCGGGAGGTCGGAACAATCTATGTACCCGCTCGAATGGCTGCGGAACCCTTCCGGCAGCCCCAAGCGAGGGCGCTGGCTGCGGCGCATGGCCGAACTCGGGTACTTCGAACTGCCCGCCGTCCCTTGAGCACCCAGATCACAGCAGAGGAGACTAAAACAATGCAGGATATGGCGAATAAGCTGGACCAATTGGAGCGCGACGGCTATGTCTTGATCGAAGGGGCCTTGAGTCCCCAAGAGACGGAATTGGTGCGTCAGCGGGTGGACTACGCGCGCGAAATGGGTTGGGAGGAGGGCTTGAATGCCGTGGGCAATATGTGGTTCGATTCGCTCTTGGACCGCGAGCCTGAAACCTTCGCCCCGTTGGTGGGCCATCCGAGCGTGCGCCCTTATCTGGAGGGCATGATGGGCAAGCAGTGCCAGCTACGCAGCCTGCGGGCGCACATCAATCCGGGGCCGTACCTGCAGGAGTGGCACATGGATTTCTACGGCTATTGGGAGGAAAAGCGCCAAGTCGAGCAATACCGCCTGGCGGCCCAGCCCGTAGGGGTTAATACGACCTATTACCTACAGGACAATGGGCCGGGAGACGGCCACCTCAAATACGTCAAAAACGGCCATTTGCAGGAGCCTCCCCATCTCTACCCCAAGGACCGCCCCAAATTCGAGGCTTGGTGTGACGCCCAGGAGCACGTCGTCCTCTACCCCAAGGCGGGCGACTGCGTCGTCTTTTTGAGCCACATACCGCATCAAGGGGCCAAAGAACGCGACGATATGGAGCGCAGCAATGTGGTGTGCCACTACCAGATGACGCCGATGCACGAGGGCGTCTGGCACGTGTCGCGGCCTAGGGGGTACGACGGCACCTTTCCCTTTGCCTAGGGAAGCTTTTCACACGGCTACCAGCTCTGGGTAGTCCGGCCCTTGGACAATTTCTCCTACGCCCACGGTTTCGACGTTGCCCATGCGCTCGTTCCAATTGTCGCCTAAGCGACGGGTGTAGCCGGGCATGAGGTGCATGATGTAGCTGCGGCGTGGGTTGTCAGTTTTGTTGCCGTACGAGCCGTGGAAGGTGCGGCAGTGGTGAAAGTGACAGTGCCCGGCCTTGACCTCGCAGGGTACCGGAGTGAGATCAGCCTCGGCGGGAATGCCCTCCTGTTGCAGCAGCCAGTGCGGGTCGTCAACCACGGCGTCTTCGCGGTCATAGCGCATCGGCCATCGGTGGCTGCCGGGGATGACGTGCATGCAGCCGTTATCGACGGTGGCGTCGTCTAGGGCGATCCAGCAGGTGCCCATATCGGCTGGGCCGACGTGATTCCAAAAGGTGTAGTCTTGGTGCCAAGCCAAGGCGGTTTCCGCGTCGTAGGCTGGCTTGTAGATCATTTGGTCTTCCCACATGCGTACTGGGCCGGACATGAGCTGGTGTGCCAAGGCGCTGATGGTTGGGTTGTCGATGAGGGCGGCAAAGGTCGGCTCGCGGCGAAAGATGTTGACCACTTTGACCGAGGGCAGTTGGCCTTTGGCGCGGGACTGCTCGACGGTTTCGCCCATCAGGTGTTTGGGGAAAGGGATGCGGCCGTGGAGAATGTCGTCGATGCGTTCTTTGAGCGCACTGATCTGCTCGGCGGATAAAACGCGCGGGCCGGACAGATAGCCTTGGGTTTTGTAGTGTTCGACTTGGGCGTCGGTGAATGGCATGGCTACTTCGTCGTTGGCTGCGCTCGATCTTGGGCTTCCTCAAACGGGTCAATGCACTGTGCGCCTGTGGGCGCGACATGTTTTACGTTCCGGGTCGCAACGATGAGGCCTCGTTCAAGTGCCGTGGCGGCGATCAATCCGTCGATGACCGGAATCGGATCGGGGGTGCCGAGGCGTCCCCATCGATCGGCGATGGCTTGATCCACGACAATGATGCGATCCCGAAAATCCCGCAACGTCCGCTCCAACCACGCGTTGAGTACAGTGGCCGAGGTCGGGTCTCGCCTGCGGATCCGTTCAACTCCTCGTCGCAGTTCGCCCAGAGTCAGGACACTCAGGTAAAGCTCCCTCGGCTGGCGTTGGCGAAACCAAGCGACGACTTGCGGATTAGCGCGATTGCGTTTGCGAATTTCGGATAGAACATCCGTATCGACGAGGTAGCTCATATATCGAGTGGGCGCGGCCCCGAGCGGTCGCGCTCGAAATCAGCATCGTTGCCGACGTTGGGAATGGCGAGCAGATGGTCGATGAATGACTCGCACTTGTCTTGGGATCTGTCGCGCTGCGGAGTGGTATGCGGCTCTTTGGCAACCTTTTCAGCCACACGAACCCGGTCCTCGTCTTCCCGCATCTTTTCAGCCGCATCCAACGCCTTGGAGATTGCTGATTCCGCCGTGTTCTCTAGGGGGTCTGCCCACCTCTCAAGGCGTTGCATTGTCTCCGCCGACACTCTGATTGTAGGCATTGCTATCTCCTCAACTTGTTACCTTGAAATAGAATAAAAACGTAACAACGGATCCCACGTCCGGTCAATGCTCATAGATTCCGCTCTTGGCCTCCTGCGAGTTTCTCGTCGTCCGCGAGGTTTTGTATTACTTTCTGGAGGCCCTCCGTTCGCTCTTTCGGCTGTCGAAGAGACCTGGCGGCCGAAGGCTCATAACTCTCCACAAATCGAGGGAACTCCAGCTATGCTCGCATCGAATTCACAGACGGCACTGATTCGCCCGGGTCTGCTCGCCGACGGCCTCGGCGGCAGCGCCAAGGCCGGGCAGGCGGTATTCGTCCGAGATGGCGCGATTGCCGCAGTCGGACCATTGGCACAGGTGGAGCAGCAGACGCCTCCAGATACCCCGACCGTCGATCTCGACGACTGCTGTCTGACACCTGGCCTCATCGATGGCCACACCCACCTCAGCCTCCCGGGAGACGGCCGCCCCTACGGTCTGACCTTCCTCGAGAGCGATGAGACCATGGTGCTCATCGGGGCCATGAACATGCGCAAGCACCTGCGCGCCGGCATCACCACCCTGTGCGAGCACGGTGCCCGCAACAAGGTCGGGTTCATCCTCAAGGAAGGTCTGAAGCGGGGATACATCCCCGGTCCGCGGCTGCTCGTCAGCGGTCGCCCGATCACTTGCACGGGGGGCCACTTCCACATGTGCAACGAGATCGCCGATGGAGAGGAAGAGATCCGTCGATCCGTGCGCGGGCTCATCCACGAGGGAGCCGACTACATCAAGGTAATGGCCTCCGGCGGCGGGACGACCGGCACGATTCCGGGGTTGGCCTCCTATTCGACGGAAGAGTTGCAGGCCCTAGTGGGCGAGGCGCGCCAGTTTCACCGCCTGACTGTCGCCCATTGCCGCGCCACGCAGTCGATGGTGCGGGCCGTTGAGGCCGGCATCGACCTGATCGAGCACGTCGAGTTTCTCGAACCGGACCACGTGATGCGCTTCGACCCGAAAGTAGCCGAGATGTTGGCCGAATCCGGCATCTGGCTGAGTCCCACGCTGCAGGCGTGGACCAACTACCCGGATATGGTGCGCCTGTGCAAGCTGCGCGACGAGGGAGCTATGGGTGCCAAAGAAGAGGCAGCGCTCACCCATCTCGAACAACGAGCGGAGAAGCGGCTGGACGTGATGCGGCAGATGCTCGACTACTGCTTGAAGGAGCGCGTGGTGCCCGGCACGGACTCAGGAGTGGGCAGCCTCGAATTCGGCCACTTAGACTACGACCTGCAGCTACTGGTCGAATGCGGCTTCACCCCGGCCGAAACCCTCGTCGCGGCGACCCGGGTCTCGGCCGAAGCGGCCGGTATTGCCGATGAGGTGGGGACCATCGAGGTCGGCAAAGCTGCGGACCTTGCCGCCTTTGGGGGCGATCCGACGGCAGACGTGGCCGCCTTCAGCGACGTCAGGGCGGTTTTCCAGGCCGGAATGCGCATTCGATAGTCAGCACAGAGGGAGGAACAGGCGAATGGATGTCGCTGAGATTCGAGATCAGATCCCGGGTCTGCGGTTCGGCGTCTATCTCAATACTGGCGGGGTCGGCCAAGCACCCGCCAGCGTGAGTCAGGCGATCACCGCTGGCTATCGGCAGATGACCGATGGCGGTCTGAGTCCCATCGACTGGTATGAAGCGATGAGCAAGGCCGCCTCTGAGATCCCTGCGAAGATCGCCGACTTCTTTGGGGCCGACTCGACGGAGGTCGCCTTGACCATGAGCACTGGCGACGGCTTTGTCATGGTGTTGGGGGGGCTGCGCTGGGAACCGGGTGACGAGGTGTTGATCACCAGCGAGGAGCATCCAGTGCCGCTTCAGGCCGTTCAAGGGTTGGCCGACCGGGAGGGGGCCGTCATCAAGGAGGTCGAGTTGGATCACGACAAGGACGTGATCTTGGAACGGGTGGAACGGGCCATCACGCCACGCACCCGGCTGATCTGTTTCAGTCACGTCACCACCGATTCCGGTACTCTGCTGCCAGCTAAGGAGATCTGCGCCTTAGCTCGGGCCCGCGGAATCCTCACGCTGTGGGACGGCTGTCAGGCGGTGGGTCAGTTGCCGGTGGATCTCCATGGCATGGGCTGCGACTTTTACGCTACCAACTGCTACAAGTGGCTGCTGGCACCAATCGGCACGGGGTTCCTCTACGTCCGCAAAGATGCGCAGCAGGCTCTCAAGCCGTTGCGGCGTCCGCACGATCCCTCCGCCTCAGCGCGACAGTACGAGATGGGAAGTCCAGCGAGCGTGCTCTACTTGGGGGTCGGTGCCAGCCTCGACTTCCTGACCCGCATCGGCGGACCTCGGGCCATCGCCGCGGAGGCCAGCCGCAAGGCGGAGGAGTTGTGGGCGCGTCTCGACGCCATTTCCGGTGTGCAGGTCGTCAGCTCACGCCGCCCCGAGACCCGGAGCGGCATCGTCACATTTGCCATCGCAGGAATGGAGGGCGACGAGGTCTCCACGGCCCTCAGGCAGCGTTGGCAAATCGTCCAACGGGGCACGTACATGACCGATCCGACCGGCGTGCGGATCTCGGTGGCCTTCTACACCAGCGACGCGGAGCTGGACACACTGGTCGAAGCGGTGACGACGCTGGCCGGAGAGGCAAAGCGCTAGATGCGAATCGACAGCCTCGACGTGTACTACGTGGTAATGCCGCTCATCTATCCCTGGCGCACGGCGTATGGGGAAGACGCCGACATCCACTCGGTGCTCGTCAAGCTGACCAGCGGCGAGCACGAAGCCTGGTCGGAGAGCACCCCCTTCTTCGCGCCCACCTATCTCAATGAGAGCGCTGGGTCCGCGTTCTACCACGTCTCCGAGGTGATGGGGCCTTGGGTCGTGGGGCGCGAGTACGACACGGCCGCCGAGCTAAACCAGCGGCTGGCGATTTTCAAGGGCAACAGCTTCGCCAAGGCGGCCGTGGAGATTGGCTGGTGGACGCTGCAGAGCCGCATCACCGGCACCCCTTTGCATCGGCTTCTCGGCGGCCAAACCCGCGACGTGATGGCCGGCGCAGACTTCGGCATCCAGGACTCCTACGACATGCTCCTCGGGAACATCCAGCAGGCCGTCGATGCTGGATTCCCGCGCATCAAGCTGAAAGCGGCCCCGGGCTGGGACCTAGAAATGCTGCAAATCGCGACCAGCACCTTCCCCGACACGACCTTCCACATCGACTGCAATTCCGGGTACACCCTCGACGATCTGCCGTTTTTCAAGGCCATTGACGGCATGGGGCTCGCCTTCATCGAGCAGCCTCTTGCGTACAACGATCTGCTCGATCACGCCGAGCTCGCGAAACAGATCGGTACGCCTATCTGTCTCGACGAGAGTATCGTCGATCCGCGCACCGCCGAGCAGGCGCTTCGCATCGGTGCCTGTCGCTATATCAACATCAAGCCGGGAAGGATCGGCGGCTTGACCAACGCCCTCGCCGTGCACGATATGGCTAGGGACGCTGGCGTGCCGGTGTGGGTCGGGGGCATGCTCGAAAGCGCTCTGGGGGGATCGATCTGCGTGGAGCTGGCGACGCTGGAGAACTTCACCTACCCGGGCGACCTGTTCCCCTCCTCTCGCTTCTACCGCCGCGACCTGTCGCAACCGCCCTTGGAGCTTGCCGAGGGCTGCGTCTTCAAGCCCTCGACCGGCGAGCTGCCGACGCCGGATGCCGAGCTGTTGGCGGCGCAGACCTTGCGCTGGAAGACGGTCGCGCCGGACTCTAAGTAGCCAGCGGCGCTCCGCCGGGTATGGCAATGGAGATCGGCGATTTTTCGTACTGGGAGCGGCAGGCGGTGAAATCGGCGTTGCGGTATTCGCCTAGGTGAATGAATCCCGAAATGCGGTCATCCGCGGCGCGGCCTGCAAATAGGAAGGGGATGGTATCGCCCGGGCGACTCACTTGGCTGCGCAGCTTTACCTGATCTCCTTCGATGACACCGGCGATTTGCTGCTGAGAAAAATCGCTTATGTGGGTGCCGCCAATCCAATGGCCCTCTTGTTCGAGGAATAGCTGGTGCTGGCTGCTGCTGCTCGAATAGTTGATGGTGAGATCCCAGGAACCGCTGACGTCGGTTGCCGGAGGGGCTAGCTCCGTCGATTGGGGACTCCGTTGCGCCGATAAGATGCGGTGGATTCGGTCGGCGACCACTTGGTCGTTGCCCGGCTGCATTTGGTTGGGCGTGATGCCGATGGAAGTGCGGCCGTTTTCACCGCCGCTGGCCACGGCAATGCGGGGTCTGTTGCGGGCGAAATCCTCGGCGACCTCTGCACCGGTAATGTGCAAGACGGCTGGGTCCCAACTGATGGTGAGGGTTGGGGCGCGGTTGGACAGGCCGGTGGGATCGTTGACCTCGGTCAATACGCTGTCAATGTCGCGCACCCGCTGGGCGATATGGTCGAGATAGGACAGCCAAGTCTGCCATTCGGCGTCGTGATCGCGGCGCACCCACGCTTCCACCGCGGCCAGCATCCCCATGATTTCTTCCTTGCCGATTTTATTGTCGCGGCCCGGCCCATGGTGCGGCGAACTGAATTGCCACGCCGACTGGAGCAAGGCTTTGTCGCCCAGCACTAGACCAGCGCACTGGGGCCCGCACAGGGCTTTGCCGCCGCTGTAGGCCACGACAGTGGCGCCCCTTTGCAAGTGGACATTGGGAATGGTGAGGTTTTCGGCTGCGGAGTCGGCGAGGATGGGAATGTTGTGCGGCCGGGCCACTTCGGCAATGACCTCTAGGGAAAGCGGTTGGTCGGTGGCAGAGCCTGCCCCGGTGGTTAGGTAGATCATGGCGGTGCGGGGATTGATAGCTTGCGCCAATTCGGCCCGAGTCTCGACCATGACGATTTCGACGCCGATGCTGCGCAGGGCGTGGTCGTAGGCGTTGCGCGCGTATCGGGGGATGATGACTTGGGTTTTGTCCAAGCCAGTCAAGTCCGGGATGCGGATCAGCTTTTCGGGATTGCCACCGGTGACGCAGGCTGCGGTGATGTGCTTGAGGCCAGCAGCGCAGCCCGCCGGAATCAGGCCCCATTCGGCACCGGTGATGTCAGCTAGTCTTTGGCCGACGGCTTCGGCCAGTTCGTCGTATTGGACGAAGTAGCCCGAGGCTGCTTCCATGGCCGCCACAACTTCGGGCAGTTCGACGGAGCCGCCGATGATGGTAAACGTGCCACGGCAGTTGATGATGGGTTCGACGCCGATGGCTTGGTAGATGTTTTGGTCGCTGGTGTCCAATGTCATGCGGGTCTCCCTTGTGGATTGTGTGGACGAACTTGTAACAGTCAGGTCAGTTTCCAGATGCGGGCGGCTGTACCGCCTAGCATCTGGTCTTTTTCGCGGGGGCTAAGAAAGTCGAAACCCTCCTGCACTAGGCGCAACTCTTCGGCCAAGGTCGGCCAGTTGTGCTTGGTACGGTGGTGTCCTGGATAGCCGGTGCCCCACAGCATGCGCTCGGCCCCAAAGGCGTGGTGCAGGCGCTGGATGAAGGGATGCACGTCGGCATAGGGAAAAGTCTGCTTCGAGCGGCCGTGGACATCCGATATTTTTACGGCCACGTTGTCGAAGTTAGCCAGTTCGACAATGGGCTGAAAAGCCTCGGCTGGCTCGTCAAGGTTGGGATAGCCCATGTGGTCCAATAGCAGGGGCATCTGCGGATGGCGGCGGGCGATTTCAGCTATTTGATCAGCACAAGCGGCGTTGAGATGGAACTGGATGACAGCGCCCATTGCGGCTAGGACTTCCCACAGGGGACGGTTCTGAGGCGTGGTCAGGACTTTTTCGTCCGGGTAGTACATGGGGTGAAAGCGGAAACCGACCAAGCCGCGTTCTTCCATCCAGTAGCGCGCCTGATCGGCGTTGTCCGGGTTTTGCGGGTCGATCATGCCGTGGCCGATAGAGCGGTCGGGGAAGCGGGCCTGCGAATCGGCGATATAGCCGTTGTCCCAAGTGGACCAGCTAGTCTGCACCAAGACGCTGCGGTCGACGCCGTTTTGGTCCATGTCCTCGATTAGCTCGTCCGCGGTGGCGGGTTCGTCCGGCTCGGAGGTCCAGTTGGGGGCGGTGGGGCCGACGGGGTATTTCTCGGACATTTCCCAGATGTGGACGTGGGTATCGACGATCATGGATGGTTCCTTTCAGGTTGGTAGAGGATTGGGGCTACATGCGCTTCTCATAGAGAAAAGGACGGCGCCAGATGCCGCCCATGTGATGCTCGTTGTGCAGGCGCAAGGCTAGGGTGTGGGTGCCGGGAGATAGGACCTTGCTCAGATCGACATCCCATTCGAAGCGGTAGTCGTTGTGCCACCACATGGGACGCCAGTCGCGGTGCCCCACCAAGTAGCCATCGACGTAGAGCCAGGCTTTGCCGAACAGGCCGGGAAAGCGGATGTGGAGTGCTTGGCCGGCCTCAGCTTCGCTTATCTCGATATCCGTGCGATACCAGACAAAGCCATTGTACTCGCCGCCATCGGCCGCAGCAACTCCTTGGACTTCCATGTAAAGGTCGGTGTGCAGCGGTCGCCAAGACGATAGGTCGAGATCGGGACGCCCCCAACCTTGGTGCAGACCGGCGTCGTGCGGGTCCGTGCGGAAGGTCCATTCGAGAGGGAGCTTTTGCACTAGGCGGCCTTGGGGGCCGTGCGTTAATTTGCTCAGGTCCCGGTACTGATTGACCTCGCCGGTCCACCAAGGGTCGCCTCGTTCCAAACGAGTGGTGGTGAACGTAGGGTGCATTTGCGTCAGGCTATCGCGCCAAGCGAGACCCTGTTCGCCGGCTTGTACAGCGGCTGGATAGTTTACCTCAGTGACGGCTTGGGCGACCATGTCCATGTAGTTTTGCAAAACGCCAAAACCAGCCCGGACAAAGCGAACACGCTGGACGAATAAATCCTCAGAGGGTAAATCGGCTACTAGGGCTTCAGCCTCGGCGACGCGGGGAGCCAGCATTTGCACTAATTCCGGCGTGTACACGGTGGGAGCCAGCATGAATTCGTGCTCGTGGGATGGGGTCTGTTCCCAAGCGCGGTGGATGGCCTGCCAATAGGCACGCATGGGCGCGGCGGCTGGGCCGAAGAAGCGGGGATAGAACTCTTCCAGCACGGCATTGATGTCCACATCGGGATCCCAGTAGAGGCGAGCTCTCAAGTACAGGTTGAGGAAAGTCGTGGACATGGCTCCCCGGCTCTCGGTATCGACCCCGAGGATGCCAGCGGCGCGGTAGTGCTGGATGTCTTGGCGAATGGCTTGGATGGAGGGGTTGGGGATGTCGCGCCAAACCAACATGCTTTGGTCGTAGTCGTAGATGATGAGGCGGCCCTGCATGGTCTGGGCCCAGCGATACATGACGTCGCGGTATTCTTGGCTGGATGGACAAGCGGGATCGTCCATGCCGTGGATGGGGCAGACGTCGATGGGGGCCAGGTACGCTACCAAAGGCTCGGCAGCTACTGTGTATCGTTGCGGCGGCAAGGTGATATTGGAATAGGCTAGGAAGCCAATGCGGCGGTCGGGGAAACGGACTTGGGTTAGCTCGGCGACGTTGTTGTACAGCGCCATGAAGGGGTCGGTGAGGGCCGGGGACATGAAGTTTTTGTCCCATAGGCCAGCGGCCAAGACCGAGTCAGAGGCACAGGCCAGATCGTAGAGGCCATCGTCCATGCCCAAGGATACGGCTCGGGCTCCTGCGGCAAAGCGCTCCATGACTTGTGCGGCAATGTGGCGAGCCGTAGCGGGATCGGACAGACAGATGGCTTGGGCCGAGGTCCCTGCGCCCGGCAGATCGTCGACGTAGTGGCCCAAGGCGTGGCCAGCCGGTACGGACAGGTCGTTGAGCCGATTGCGCCGCATGAATTCAGCGCGACCGCTGTTGTCGCCGTGCCAAGAGAGCCAATAGCGCCGCACCTCAAAGGGCGGGGCATAGGCTATGTCGAGGGTGCCGATGGTTAGGGTGGATTGCTGGGGGATGCTGGCACCGAAGTCGGTGGGTAGATACCAACGGCAGCCCCAGTGGTGTAGCAATTCTATTGCGGCATAGTAATGTGATTCGTCGTTGGTCCCGGCTAGATAGATGCGGTTATTTTGGCGCTGGGCGATGATGGCGTCGCTGCGCAGGATGGGACGGGGCTTTTGCAAGGCTTGTAGGCGGGGTTCTAAGAATGGTTCGGCTTCGAGGGCGGCGCGGCCTACTAGGATGAGTGGGGTGGTTTCGGCTAGGGCTTGATGCAGGGAGTCGGACCGATCAATGAGCGATAGGCGGGCACCGCTCATTTCCTCGATATAGCGCACCAAGTCGCTGGCGGCGCGGCGCTCCCACTCGCCCGCTTCGGGGTGGACGCCGACGCGGGCTTGGCTCTGTCCTTGCTCGACGATGGTGAGCGGAGGGTCGGCGAAGGCACGACTGAACAAGAGCAGACATAAGGTCAGTGCGAGGCTCATGGTTGCCTCCTATGAGGGTTTAGAAATCTCTCAATACCGGCTGCTTTTGATTTCCTAGCGCTCAACCATATCGACGAAGTAGCGATGGATGCTCAAATCGCTGGTCAGTTCGGGATGGAATGAGGCGACGAGCACTTGGCCTTGGCGCGCCACGACCACATCATCGCCGCAGGTCGCCAGCGCCGCGACCCCGTCGCCCAACCGCGCGATGCGGGGTGCGCGGATAAAGATCATCGGCAGTGATCGCGGTTGCCCATCCGCTTCCCAAACGCCCGTCCCCTCGAAGCTATCGACTTGGCGGCCATAGCTGTTGCGCTCGACGTCGATATCGATCAAGCCGAGGGACTTTTGCGGCGGGTTGGAGACGCCTTGGGCCAAGAGAATCATTCCGGCGCAGGTGCCAAAAATGGGGTTGCTGGTCGCGGCGAAGTCCCGCAGCGGTGCCCAGAACTCCCAAGAGTCCATGAGCTTGATTAGCGTCGTGCTCTCGCCGCCGGGGAAAATTAGGCCGTCAACTGTAGATAATTGCTCCGGTTTTTTGACCACGCGGGATTCGACGGCCAATGCGTCGAGCATTTTGCCGTGGGCCGCGTAGTCGCCCTGCAATCCCAAAATTCCGATCATTGTTTATACCTGGACAATCCCCGGCGGAAGTATCCGCAGACGAACGAAGATGAGCACAGAGGCAGGGGGATGACGCTTCATAAAATTGCCCCGTCCCTGACAGAGCAGAGACGGGGCCTTTTCCGTTTGCATCCGTGCGGAGTCCTACCAGCCGCGAGTTTGCAGTTTGTCCTTCTCTTCGAGGGTGTCGATGTTGATGCCCACCATGGCCTCGCCGAGGTTTTCAGAGACGCGGATCAGGACCTCTGGGTCGTCGTAGTGCGTGGTGGCCTCGACGATGGCTTTGGCGCGGATGGCCGGATCGCCGGACTTAAAGATCCCAGAGCCGACGAAAACGGCTTCCGCGCCGAGTTGCATCATCAGCGAGGCATCGGCTGGCGTGGCGACGCCGCCGGCGGCAAAATTAGGCACTGGCAGCTTGCCGTGCTCGGCGACCCAGCGGACCAGTTCATACGGTGCGCCTAGGTCTTTGGCTGCGGTCATTAGCTGTTCGGGACGCAGGATCGTCAGCCGACGGATCTCGTCGGTCACTGAGCGCATGTGGCGCACGGCTTCGACAATGTTGCCCGAGCCAGCCTCGCCCTTGGTGCGGATCATGGCCGCGCCCTCGCCAATCCGCCGCAGGGCTTCGCCGAGGTTGCGGCAGCCGCAGACGAAGGGCACTTCAAAGGCGAACTTATCGACGTGATAGTGCTCGTCGGCCGGGGTCAGAACTTCGCTTTCGTCAACGTAGTCGATCCCGAGGGCTTGGAGCATCTGCGCTTCGGCGAAGTGGCCAATGCGGCATTTGGCCATAACCGGAATGGAAGTCGCCTCCATGATCTGGCGCAGCTTCTCAATGCTCGACATGCGCGACACACCGCCTTCGGCGCGGATATCGGCGGGCACTCTTTCCAGCGCCATGACCGAGGTGGCCCCGGCGTCTTCGGCGATCTTGGCTTGGTCGGCAGTGACGACGTCCATGATGACGCCGCCCTTGAGCATTTCGGCGAGGCCGGTCTTGAGGCGAAGAGTGCCAGTCTGGCCATTTTGTATCTCGCTCATAGCGCAATCTCCTTTAGAGCAGTTCCCTAAAAACATATTCCAAAACATCCCCGCACGCAATTTTCGCCTAGGGCAGAATTAGGTCCCGCGCAGGCTCGCCCAATAGGTGCGGCAAAGGTCGCGGGCGAAGAGGAAAAGGGCGGTCAAGGTCGCGCCGACGCCGAGGACTGCACCGACAATGAGAACGGCGAGCGGTGACCAAGACAGCAGGGGGCGGACGAGCAGGAGAACGGTGAAGACAAAGGCGACCACCAAGCCGGGGCGGCTGAGCGCGGTGAGATAAGTTGCAAAAGGCAGGCCGATCAAGCGGTTGACGAGACACTGCGACAGCAGCAAGAACAGCAGGGCGGCCGCGGCGATGACGCTGGCCACGCCTTCGACGCCGCGCGGCAGGCCATAGAAGTACAGGGCCGGGATCAGCACCCCCATGCTAAAGAGCGACCAGTAGAAAGACCAGTTGGTCTTGCCTTTGGCCATAAAAATCGAGCCGACTAGGGTGCTGGCGACTTTCAGAAGCGTGGCCGCGGCCAACAGGCGCAGCACCGTCCACATCGGCTCGGTGTTGAGCAAGGCGGCAATCTCCGGCGCGAAGACGAATATCCCCGAGAGGACCGGACCTAGTGCTAGCACGAAGCCCTGTACCGAGGACAAATAGCCACGGCGCAGGAGCGAGTCGTCTTCTACGATTGTCGAAAAGGTTGGGAAGGAGACGCGCTGGATGGTTGTGGCCAACCGGGTCAGGGGTTGCAAGGTCAATCGCTCGGCCAGGCTGTAATAGGCTTGGGCCGTGGCCCCCAGCGGTACGAAGATGAAGGCATAAGCGATCTTGGTATTGAGCAGGGCGACCACGCGCGACCCCGTGAGATTCAGCGCGAAGTGAAGGATCTGGCGCAGCGCTTGGAGCCGGAAGCGCAGGCGCGGCAGCCAGCGGGCCGAGAGGGCAAGGCTGCTGAAGAGACCTAGTTCGCGTACAACTGATCCGATAACCGGGACTAGGACGCCCAATTCGGGTCGCCAGAAAAGTAGCAGCGTCACCGTGAAAGCAAAGGTCAGGACCGAAACGAGTTCGGAAAGGGCCACGGCGCGGAAGTCGAGGTCGCGCTGAAGTCTGGCCCGCAACAGGCCCGCCAATGAGGCGCAGGGAATCGCCAAGCAGAGCGTGCGCAGGACGCGGCTGAAGGTGTGCGGGTCTTCGCCCCCCAAAAGAGGAGCGAGCCAAGAGACAGCAGCGAAGACTGCGGCGGTGAGCAGCAGTCCCCAGCTCAAACAAGTCCAGAAGGCCGTGTCGAAGTGCTCTTCACTCGCGTCCGGTAGCTGAACTAGGGCCGCGCCCAGCCCTAAGTCGCCGACCAGCGATAGGAGCATCACTAGGGCGAGTGCCCACTCAAAATGGCCCAGCTTCTCCAGCGGCAAGAGCTTGTAGAGCGCCAGCATGACGCCGAGCTGGATGACGGAAGCGCTGCCGTTCCAGAGAAAACCGCGCAGGGCGCGCGTGGCCAGAGAGAGCGAGGCGCTCACAGGCTAGGTAGCTTTACGACGCTTCGACGCACGCTTTGGCGATGCGGCCCTGCTTGCCGAAGATATTGACCGCCCGCGCTTCGAGCAGGTTTTCGCCCTCGGCGAGCGTCCACTCAAAGCGGGCTTCGCGCTCCTCGCGCCACGAGCCGCCGTCCTGGCGCACCAAGAAGTGCGAGAAGTTGGGCGCGGTGTGTTCTAGATCGACTTGCAGCGTGCGCGCCTTTTCCGCCACTTGGAGGTAGAGCCGCGTCTGGTTGACCGACCAGTAGAAGTCCCCGATGCGCGAGGTCTGCAAGGAGTATTCGGCGTAGCGGGGATCGACGTCGTCCGACCACCACAGATAGCCATCCCAGTGGTATTGACCGGCACCGTGGCGCAGCTCGGCCGGCTCGGCAAAGATCAGATGCGTGTTGCGCAGCGGAATGCCGAAGCGACAAAAGACGTCGATATAGCTATCCATAGGCTCGACGACCTTTTGCGGCAGCTTGTTGGCCATGATCTTTTCGCGCCGCTCGTCCGCCGCGGCCTCGTGCAGTTCCAAGGCGTTGATGGGCACGCCGTCGATTTCGTAGGTGGCGTCAAATTCGCGGGCCGGCCCGGCGTCTTCGAGGATCCACTTTTGCAATTCTTCGCACCAGACCTCGGCCAAGCAGTGGTGATCGACGACGATCGAGCGGGCCACCCACCCTAGGGACGAGGCGCAGCCGGCGAACACTGCTCCGTAGTGGGTGCACATGCCAAAGCCCCAGTCGCCCTTGGTGGTGTCGAGGACTTCGAGGGGATTCCAAGAGGGGCAGTGGGGATATTTGTCGGATTGCCAGCCCAGCCATTGGCTGTGGACCCAGTCGCGCAACAGGGCTAGTTGTTCGAGTTCGGTTTTGCCTTTGGCGATGACTTCGTCGAGGCGGTACTGCTTGCGCAGCCGCTCTTGGTGCGGGTGCAGTCCCATATAGGCGAAGGGGTACGAGCTATGCACGAGCTCGGGTTGGTCGAACTCTGCCTGCTTGAAGGGCGCGAGGCTCTTGGCGTCCTCTTCGATATCGGCTTCGAGGGTGACGGCTTGGAGGGTCGGAGTCTTGTTGGCCTCGTCGGTTTCGAGGATGGCGCGCCACTGCACAAAGCGCCCGGGCCACTGCAAGGCGGTGTCTCGCTCCCAAGCCGTCCAAGTGCGCGGGTCAAAGGAAGGCGTCGAACCCGTGCGCAACTCGAAGTGTATTTGGGTCCCCTGCGGCTGACGCATCCGCGCTTTCAGGTGCAGGCGGCGAATGCCCATCCGCGGAGCGATGCGGCCACTACCGTCTTCGTCGGCGAGGTCGATGACTGGCGAGCAGAGCGTTCCTTGAGGCGGATGTCCCTTGACGCGCAGCCGCACTAGGTACTCGCCTTCAATGGCGCGGGCTTCGCCCAAGGTGCCTTGGTGCCAAGTCTTGCCGCCGTCAAAACTGCGGCTCGAACGGCTTGAGGGCGCGTCGGCTAGACCGCCTGGGAAGGGGTCGATGTGCAACACGCCGCTGTGCGAGAACACGAATTCGTTGGTGCCTTCTTTGAGGTATTTAGCGGCGATTTTCTTGCGATCCCAACCGCCGGTGAGCATGCGCTCGCGGTCTTGGCGGTGGGTGAGAACGTGGCCATTGACTTGGAGCCGCATGGATTTGTCGGCCGTGGATTTGTCGGCGTTGACATAAAAGAGCAGTTCGGCTCCCTTGGTCTTGGCCGAGGGGATGTCGAATTCGACTTTTGCGCAGAGAGCGGGAGAGAGTTCCTCGCAGATATCGCCGTCAACGCCCATTTCGTTGGTGATCATATAGGTGGGGGCGAGGCGGGCGGCGCGGGTGGTTTGGGCGTCGATGAAGCGGTCGCGGCGATAGTCGCGGAAGTCGGTGGTGGTAATCTTTTTCATGGTAGGCTCCTGAGTGGGGGTCTAGGCGAGGGAATGTATGGGGTGATACAGGGTGGGGCAAACAGCAGGAGCGAGGTCGGCCTATTTGTCCATCGAGCGAAAATGTCGTGCAAAGGGGTTGGTGCCTAAGCCAGTGGAAGCCGTTTTAACCTCCCCTTAGCTTCGCTATGGAAGTGACCCGAGGCCGCGATAACGTATTTGAGGGTGGTGTTTAGCCAAGGTTACGCCGTGCCCCTACTCGTCAGCGTCTAGCAGGTTCCGAAAGGCTTCGAGGCTGGGCACCTGTATGGACGCCAGATGCAACTGCTTGAGACGCTGCATATCGTCGATGGCCCCAATGCGAGCAGCCAACGGATCCGCCGCGCCGAGCGCAAAGCGGATATCCAGCACATCGAGCAGATCTTCAATGGCGCGTTCTCGGCCCCCTCGCTCAATGCCTTGCTCAATGCCCTGTTCAATGCCTTGCTTGAGGGCTTTCTCTGCGAAATGCTGCACGACCGACGATTCGTACATGGTCTCCTCCGCGATGATGGTCCTAATCATGTCTAAGTTATACACCAACCCGCTCAAAATCGCAAGATCGGCCAGATAAATCGCCTTGCGGGTCTCGTCCATGGGCACGGCTTGCGCCCGGTTCACGCACTGGCGCAACCACCCCTCGGCATCTACCCCCGCTGGCGGCTGCATCAACGGCGCAAACGGCAGCAAACCCGAAGGTCCCGCGTCGAGAATGCCTTGGCCGTCTAGCTCTATCAGCCGAATCACTCGGTATTGCACCAAGACCCGGTAGCCGGGCCGCTCTTGGACATAATACCCCGGATCGTTCCGGCCAGCGTCGGGACGCAGATAGATGACGGTAGAGAGGATGGGCAGGCCGTACTGCCCGATGTAGTATCCGATATAAGCGGCCATGCGCTGGGGCATGGGCGTTTTGCTGTCGGTGGTCTGAAATTCGTGATGGACCAACACCTTCTCACCGTCTCCGAGGCGTACGTGGAGGAGGCTGTCGGTGCGGCGGACGGTGGGTTGCTCGGTATCGAGCACTTCGACGCGTTCGATATCGTCGCGCTGGAGGGCGAAGCGGACGAAGTCGTGGGGGTAGGTGTGGATGAGCTGTTTAGAAACAGAGTCGAATTCGGCCATGGCAAGCAATTGCATTGCAAGAATCGTGCCACGGCGGCGGCTCAGAGGGGCGGCGGGGATCGGAGGGGTTGGAGTGTAACGGAAGGGATACAGGGATGGGAAGTTGAGGACAAAAGCGGCGTAACGTCAGTGGTTAATTGTTGACGCGGGCGGCGCGGGTGGTTTGGGCGTCGATGAAGCGGTCGCGGCGATAGTCGCGGAAGTCGGCGGTAGTGATGCGTTTCATGGTGGGCTCCTGAGTGGGGGTCTAGGTGGGGAATGTAGGGGGCGAGATGGGGTGGGGCAAACTTGGGGGCTACATTGATTTTTTTGGCTAGCCCTTTGTCGCCGTGTATATTACCAAGGTTTCTGAAACAGCACTAAGGCCGACTGGTCTTTCTGCGCGGATCAGGCCAGAATAAGCTCGGCTAGGCCGCCCGATAACCCGCCAATATACGGAGTTAAACCAATGAAAAAGCGACTGATTTGGTTTCACCTTGCCGTTTTGATTTGTGTGTTGACGCCATGGGCGGCGACAGCACAATTTGGCATGAGCATGTTCTCAGATGCTTATGGACCCGCCGAGCCCGGTGATTGGTTTCATTTTACTGCTCAGATCCGAAATCCTGCGTCCGGTCAAACCGTGTTATTTAGCGTCAGTCCGGCCGATGGGACGGCGTCGGTGAGCCCCACAAGCGGGACGACGGATAGCAACGGACAGGCCAGTACGACACTGATACTTGGGAGCAATGCGTCTGGCACCTACACGGTCACTGCGTCGCACGGTACTGATTCTGTGTCGCAGACTGTGACCGTTGAGACCTCAACCCCGCCGCCGCCACCGCCACCGCCACCGCCACCGCCACCAAAATTATCCATCGTTGTGATAAGTAGCCCCGGTTCCGGCAAGCCTAGGGATGTGTTGACGTTTGTTGTTGAAGTCCGGGAAGATGGCAGTGCGGCGCAAGGTCAAACCGTATCGTTTAGCGTGAGTCCGTTCGATGGAACGGCGTTGCTTTATCCCGCAAGTGCTACAACGGGTAGCAGCGGCCGGGTGCAGACGACGCTGACGCTTGCAAGCATTGCCTCCGGCTCATACACGATCACCGCGTCGGTCGGTGCCGAATCGGTCAGCGGGACGGCGACCGTTGAAACCCCCGAACCCGAACCCGAACCTGAACCCGAACCCGAACCTGAACCTGAACCCGAACCTGAACCCGAACCCGAATTATCCATCGTTGTGATAAGTAGCCCCGGGTCTGGTGCGCCCGGGGATGCGTTGACGCTTGTTGTTGAAGTCCAAGAGGACGGCAGCCCAGCATCTGGTCAAGCCGTGTCGTTTAGCGTTAGTCCTGACGCTGGGTCTAAGTCGCTGAGTATCACAAGTGCCACCACGGGTAGCAACGGCCGGGCGCAGACGACGCTGACGCTGCCCAGCGATGCGTCTGGATCATACACGATCACCGCGTCGGTTGGTACCCAATCGGTCAGCGGGATAGCGACCGTTAAAAAGCCGAAGCCGGAGCCAAAATTATCCATCGTTATGACAGATGTCCCGGGGCCTGTCGCGCCCGGCGATGCGTTGACGTTTACTGTAACGGTTCAAGAGGATGGTAGCCCCGCACAGGGACAAGCCGTGTCGTTTAGCGTCCGTCCGGGCGATGGGACGGGATCGCTGAGTCCCGCAAGCGCAACAACAGATAGCGACGGCCGGGCGCAGACGACGCTGACGCTTGCAAGCAGTGCCTCCGGCTCATATACGGTCTCAGCAAGGATCGATAATGGCTTAGCTGCGAGTGGGACTGTTGAAGTGGAAACCTCACCACCGCCGCCGCCGCCGCCACCGCCGCCAAAATTATCCATTGCTGCGATAAGTAGCCCTAGTTCTGGTGCGCCCGGTGATGCGTTGACGTTTGTTGTTGAAGTCCGGGCCGATGGCAGCCCGTCATCCGGTCAAGCCGTGTCGTTTAACGTCAGTCCTGACGCTGGGGCTAAGGCGCTGAGTATCACAAGCGCCACAACGGGTAGCAACGGCCGGGCGCAGACGACGCTGACGCTGCCCAGCGATGCGTCTGGCTCCTACACAGTCTCCGCGTCCGTTAGCAACGGCCCTTCTTTGAGTTGGACGGTAACAGTTGATACCTCATCAGACGACGATTCACCAGACGAACCATCAGCCGGATTCTCCATGGTTATGATAACCAGTCCTTGGCCCGGCAAGCCCGGTGGTTCGTTTCCGTTTACTATTGAGGTCCAGGAGGATGGGAGCCCGGCATCCGGTCAAGCCGTGTCGTTTAGCGTCAGTCCGTTCGATGGAACGGCGTTGCTTTATCCCGCAAGTGCTACAACGGGTAGCAGCGGCCGGGTGCAGACGACGCTGGTATTTGGGAGCAGTGCCTCCGGCACGTACACGGTCACCGCAACGCTCGCCAATGGCCTAGCTGTGAGTGGGACGGCGACCGTTGACAGTGCATTAGAAGACGGTTTATCGGCTGATGAACCGGGTGTTGATGTCCCCGCACAGGATGGCGCGTCTGAGAATGGGAACGGCGACCTTGAGGGGCTTGAACCCGGGACCTTTACCGATACGGCGACGGAGCAAACCAGCGATAGCCAAGAAGCCCCAAAATCTGACCCCCTAGCGTCGCTGTCCGCGACGATCGACGACGTTACCAGCGCGGCCGAGCACGGCCGGATGACCTTCACCGTGCGGTTGGAGCCGGCCCCTACGGCCCCGACCACCGTGAAATACGCCACCGCGTCTAGGACGGCCAGAGCTGGCGCAGACTACGAGGCGGCGTCTGGCACGCTGGACTTTGACGCCGGTCAAAGCACGGCCACGTTCACCGTCCTGATCCACCGCGACGAGCAAGACGAGCCGGATGAGACCTTCGGGGTGAGAATCGTCCATCCTTCTACCGGCGCCCTCCTCGCCGAGGCAACGGGTACGATTACGGACGACGACGACGCGACACCACTGGAAGCCGATTCCGACGACGACGAGAGCGCCTTTGCGTTCGCCGAGGCGGTCGGAGACCAAGCGTACACTGCTGAAACGGCGATTACCGCGCTGGAACTGCCGGAAGCTACGGGCGGTGAAGGCGAGGTGACATACAGCATCTCGGCCCTGCCTGCGGGCTTGACGTTTGACGCGGCCACGCGGACGATTTCGGGCACGCCCGAAGCGGCCACCGATGGAGCCGTTGAGGTTATCTACACGGCGGAGGACAGTGCAGGAGTTGCCGCCACGTTGACCTTCTCCATCACGGTCAACCCGCCGCTGAGCTTCGGCGACTTTGGTGGCGGATGAGAAGGTTGGTGGCGGGGTCGCTGGAAGAAAGCAAGCGGGAGGTCGTTAAATTGGCAGGTAAAATGCTCAGACCTTGACAGCTTCTACGGAGCGTCAAGCCCAAACTCAGGTAAGAAGAGCCTCGACGTACTCTCGCGCCGCAATAGCCGCCGGCAGCGGCTCGTCCCAATTTACCTCCTCAAGCTCGACGACGAGAGTCATCGCAACCGCAATCCACTAACAGCTTAAATCTCAAGGGGGACTACCACCGGCTGCACTAGAATGGTGGGGACGCCGCAGGACGCCCTTGGCCAGCAGTAGCGGTACGTACCTGTGCTTTTATGCCGAATTAGGTATATTAAGTGTATGTTAAACAAGTCAATTTCTTGGGTCGCATCTTCAAGAGATGACCTACGCAATTTCCCCACATCGGCTCGCCGCAAAGCGGGTCTTGAGTTGCAAGCCTTACAGCGGGGAGAGACACCGACCGATTGTAAACCTATGTCCTCAATTGGCCCAGGCGTCATGGAGATTCGCATCAATATTGGCAATGCTTATCGCATCTTCTACGTGGCCAAATTTGAAGAAGGTATCTATGTATTGCATGCTTTTCAGAAAAAAACGCAGCGCACATCGAGGCAAGATATTCAACTTGGCCAGCAACGATACCGAATGCTGCTAAAACATAGACAAGGATGATAAGGAGGCTATGCTATGGAAGTGACCCGAGGCCGCGATAACATATTCGAGGATATCGGTTTCGAGCGGGAAGAAGCGGCGAGCCTAAAAGTCCGGGCTAATTTAATGCTCGACCTGAAAAAGTACATCGAAACTAGAGGGTGGACCCAACGTCAAGCCGCGGCATTTTTTGGCGAGTCCCAACCGCGCATTAGCAATTTAATGCAGGGGGAGATTAGTCGTTTTAGTGTGGATAAACTGATTAATATGCTGACGCGGGCGGGGATGCAAGTCGAAATTTACGTCAAGCCAAAAGCCGCTTAATCAAAAGTCCAAAACAGCTTCTACAGGGTGTTGCGCCCAAACTCAGGCGAGGAGGCCCTCGACGCATTCCCGCGCCGCAGTAGCCGCCGGCAGCGGCTCGTCCCAATCGACCTCCTCAAGCTCGACGACGAGGGGGCCGTCGTAACCACTATCTACTAACAGTTCAAACAACTCCACAAAGGGCAATTCCCCTTCTCCGAAGGGCACGGGTTTTTCGCCCTGCTGGTCGCGCAGGTGGACGAGGCCGATGCGTCCGGCGAGGGCCTCGGCAAAGGGCATGATCGGTTCTCCGACCGAGAGCAAGTGGCCGGTGTCCAAGAGCACGCGCGCCCGCTCGGGCAGCTCGGGCATCACCGCTTGGTAGTCATCTAGTTCTTGGAGGCGATTGCCTTTGTGATTGCCCAAGTTGAGGACAATATCGGGGATGTTGTCGAGGAGCGTGTTGACGCCTTCGATGAGGTCGGCGAGCGCCTCGTCCGTGCGGGCACCACCCTTCGCGTTCAGGGTTTTGACGCCGAGGGCGCGGCCCAAGTGGATGTCCCATTCGAGCTGGCGCAGGTTGTAGGCGAGGTTGCGTTCGTCGGAATCGGCCTTGCGGCCGGTGAGGTTGCGGATGTTGAAGCCGGCAAGTTGCACGCCAGCGTCCGCAATGGCGGTGCGGACCATCGGCACGGACCAGGCGTGGTGGACGGGAGTGCTCTCGGTGTACGCGCGGAAGAGTTCGAGGCGGGAGAAACCGGCCGCTTTGGCGAGGTCGAGTACTTCGGGCAAGAGGAGGTCTGGGCAGAGGGTCGGGCTGAAGACGAGGTGCATCAGCTAATCCCCTCCCAATGCGCCCATTGATCGTCGCAGGTCTCAAAGCGGATATCGTTGGTGTCTTTGCGCGAGAAGCGGCCGATGAGGGCCATGCGGATGTTGCGATTGACGTTCTTGGAACCCGTGTGAAAGAGCTGGCCGTGCCAGAAGATGGCGTCGCCGGCTTGGCCGACGAATTCACTTCCTTTAGGGAAGGTTCCCTCCGCAAATACGTCGCTAGAAACGCCGCCCTGCACCGACAGCAGCGAGTGCGTCTTGAAGTACTCGTAGGCCACGTTGTGGCTGCCGGGCCAATAGGTGAAGCAGCCGCCCTGCGAGTCGATGTCCTCGACGTAGATCGTGACGTTGATGGTCATGTAGCCGACCGTGCCTTCGGGCACGCCGTTGGTGGGGGTGTAGTAGCCGTCGAGATGGCCGCGCTCGGGCAGGGACCAGGTTTTGTCTTTGGATGGGTAAACCAGCGCGGGACCGGCGTTGTTGGGATTGAGCTGGCCCTCGCCGACCATTTCCTCCATCATCGCAAAGAGCGGCGACTCGTGGACGGCGGCGCGGATAGCCGGGTGATGGGCGGGCACCGGGGTACGCGGCCCAGCTTCGACCCAAGTTGCAGGGTCGTCGCGGTCGGCGTCAATGCCGGTCCAGAGGGCTTCCTGAGCGGCTTGAATTTGCGCGGGCGTGAGTGCGCCGCGGACGACGAGACAGCCATTTTCCTTAAAGGAACACTTGTCTGCGGAGGTGAGATGAGGCATAGCAGTACCTTTCCAATGAGGTTGAAAAGGCAAATATAGAGCGGCTAAAAGGGGGTGTCCATTTGCCGACGTAGTCGCCCCTACTGTCGAAGGGAGCGCAGTGGCCGATGTCTTGTAGGGGCGATTCGCGAATCGCCCCTACCCATTAGACAACGACCGCTTGGTCTAAGGCGCGGATGTAGCCAAGAGTCCAAGCTAGCCCCGCGGCGTGGTCGCCGGCGATGGACGGGAAGTGCTCGGGGTAAATCTGGCCCTGGTAGTCGATCTCTTTGAGGGCGCGGATGGTGCCGACCATATCGACTTCCCCCGAGCCGAAGGGCACTTCGAGATAGCCCAAGTCCGCCAGCCGCTGCTCGATTTCCGGGGTAGAAGGCCCCTGGGCCTTGGTGGCGATGTCGCGCACGTGGACCATGAAGACCTTGTCGCCGAAGTGGCGGATGACCTCGGGCAGGCTGTCGCCAGCCATTTGCGACTTGCCCTGGCAGAAGGTCAGGCCGTGGGCCGGCGAGTCGGTGGCGGCCATTAGATTCCCAAAGGTCTCCCTGTTCCAGATCAGGCGGTCGGGTACGTGAAACGTGTGGGTGGAGATCCGCACGCCGGCCTCTTCGCCGATTTGGCCGAGCTCTTGGTAGATTCCCACTAAACCCTGCCAGTACTGCTGCCGTTCGTCTGGGTCGGTGGGGGCTGCGTCGGCGCTGAGGTAGAAATGCACGAACGGGATTTGCGCATGGCCCATGTTTTCGATCAGGCGGCGCATGTACCCTACTTCGCGCGTGCGGGACGCGCTGTCAACGCAGGCGTCGAGGCTGAGGCGCGGCGGGGTCAGCCCGGCCAGCACAACTTCGGCACTGGCGTATTGGTCGGCTAGCGTCTTGAGCGCGTCGGCCGCGGGTGCGTCGTCTGAAGAGATGGTGCCCGTATTCAAGACGATGTGGCTAGCGCCAGCGTCGCGGCAATAGGCGATGTTGCGATCGTGGTCGGCCCCAAAGGGGGCGAAGATGCCGATGTCGAACATGAGTTCCTCCTCAGCGTAGTGTAGCGTACATAAAAATGGTGCTCCCACGGAGACTCGAACTCCGGTTACAGGGTTGAAAACCCTGGGTCCTAACCGCTAGACGATGGGAGCACGCAAAGCAAAAAATATAGAAATGACCCCGTATATTGGCAAGCCACCCGGTCGCATTTTGCTAGGCGAAGGCGTCGAGTGCGGGCGTGAGTAGGTTGTAGTCGGCGGCTTGCTCAAAGGCGCGGGCGAGGCGCAACAGCCGCGCCTCGTCGCGGGGGTGGCCGATGATCTGCAAGCCGATGGGCAAGCCGTCGCGCGTGAATCCGCAGGGCAAGGAAACGGCACACAGGTCGAGAAGATTGACGGCGATGGTGTTGCGCAGGCAGAGGCCGTTGATAGGGAAATAGACGTCGTCGCGGTCGATCTCGTCGAGAATAGGGGCGGCAAAAGGGGTGGTTGGGGTGATGAGGAAATCGACGTTTTCGAGGGCCGTGCGGGCTTTGCGGCGCAGTTCGTCGCGTACTCTAAGTTGCTGGAGGAAGTCTGCGGCGAGGATATCGCGGCCGTCGAGTATGCGCGCCGAGACGATGGGGTCGAACTGATCGAGGTGCGCTTCGAGGTTGCGCCGGTGATAGAGATAGGCTTCGACGGCCGTGGTGCTGGGCCCGCTGCGCCATTCGACTAGGTCGTCGAGCACCTCGAGCGATATTTCATCGACGTACACGCCGAGGGCGGCGAACACGCTCGCCGACGCGCGCACCGCTGCTTCGACCTCCGCATCGACATCGTCCCAGAAATACTCGCGTGGGAAGCACAGCCGGAGGCCGGCGACCTCGCCTTCCAAGCGATCCACAAGCGAATCACCGGGCAGGGGGTCTGCCATGGCTTGGCACAACAGGGCGCAGTCTTGCGCCGTGCGGCACAAAGGCCCGATGCTGTCGAGGGTGGGGTCGAGGGGCAAGACGCCGGTGTTGGGGAGCAGGCCAAAGGTGGGCTTGAGGCCGGTGAGGCCGCAAAAGGACGCGGGAATGCGCACTGAGCCGCCGGTGTCCGAGCCGAGAGCGGCCGGTGCTAGCCCAGCCGCCACGGCCACGCCCGAACCAGAAGACGACCCGCCCGGCAGGCGGTGGATCTCGGGGTCCCAGGGGTTGACTGGGGTGCCGTAGTGATGGTTGACGCCGGTGCCGCCAAAAGCGAATTCCACGAGATGCGTCTTGCCCAAGAGCACGGCTCCCGCGGCAAAGAGGCGGCGGGCAATCGTGGCGTCGGCTGCGGCGATGTTGTCGCGCAGTAGGGTCGAGCCGCCGGTGGTGGGCAGGCCTGCAACATCCACGAGATCCTTAAAGGCGAGGGGAATGCCGTGCAAGGGGCCGAGATAGGTGCCGGACGCGATTTGCTCTTCGGCCGCGCGGGCTTGGGCGCGCGCCCGCTCGGCTGTGACGGCGAGATAGGCGTTGAGCGCTGGATCGTATTGCTCGATGCGTTCTAAGTAGAGTTCGGTGAGTTCGAGTGGAGAGAGTTCGCCGCGGCGGATCAGGGTGGCGAGTTCGGCGATGGGGGCAAACGCTAGGGTGTCATCCATGAAGCGGCCTCTGCTCAGGGTTAATCCAACAGGGAAAATCCAGTGTAGCCGAGTCGGTCTTCCGCGCCTTCGACGCCGCCTTGGGGAAAGTATTCCTGCCAGCGCCGGCTGACTTTTTGCGCTGTTTCTTCGTCCGTTATCAACTCGTCTGGGTAGCCGGGTTTCATGCGGCAATCCAAGACGATGGGCGGCGTATAGCAGGGGTGATGGCGACGGAGTTGGACGGCGGCGGCGGAGGTGTCGGCAGCCGGCTCAAAGCGGGTAAAGGTACTCCAAAGGAAGGTGACGTTCTTGGCGGCTGCACTGGCGTCGTCAACTAAAAATATCAGCGGCCAAGTTGCGACGGCTCGGTCTTCGGCGAGGTGTTGGGCGTAGCCGGGATCTTCCGCGTACGTCGGGCCTTGGACCGCGAGGGCACCGGGACAATAGACTTCGGCGGCTCGAGCCCCGCCGGGCAGGTCGCCGCTGAATTCTGCGGGCAGGTCGTTGACTGGGTCGCCTACGCCGATGAGGATTCCTTTGCTGCCTTGGTTTACGGCCGGTCCCGTGTAGTCGAGGGTATCCATGGCGAGATTGGCGATGACGAAAAGGTCGGTTGCGAGTTGTGCCCGCGCTAGGGCGTACGCGAGCACCTGCCGAAAGTCGCCCAAGTCCAAGGGGCGATCTATCACGACCAAGAACTTGGTGAGGTTGAGTTGGCCGCCGTCCTCGCCCAAGATGCGAAAGGCGAATTTCATGGCCTCGCGCGGGTAGCGCTCCTCGACGACGATGGCCGCCAGCGAGTGATAGCCGGTCTCGCCGTAGCTCCACATGGCCTTGATCGCGGGCATTACCAGCTTACTCAAGGGGGCCATGAGCTGCTGGATGTAGGTGCCGAGAAACATGTCTTCCTGCGGCGGCTTGCCTACTACAGTGGCCGGGAAGATGGCGTCTTTGCGATGATAGAGGCGCTTGGTTTGGAGCACTGGGTAGTCGTGTTGCAGCGAGTAGTAGCCGTAGTGATCGCCGAAAGGCCCTTCTGGCTCGCGCACGTGCGGCGGCACCACGCCCTCAATGGCGAATTCGGCTTCGGCGATCAGGGGCAGACTGGGGCTTTGTACGCGGCGCAGGCGCTTGCCCTGCAACAGGGAGGCCAACACCAGCTCGGGCAAGTCCTCGGGCAAAGGCGCGATCGCCGCGAGGATCAGCGCTGGTGGCCCGCCGACGAAGATGACCAGCGGCAAGTCTTCGCCCCGCTGCTCGGCGACGTGGTAGTGGAAGCCGCCGCCTTTTTGGATTTGCCAGTGGACGCCGAGGGTCTGGGAATCGTGGCGCTGGATGCGGTACATGCCGAGGTTGTGATGGCCGGTGTCGGGGTGTTCGGTATAGACCAGCGGCAGGGTGATGAAGTGCCCGCCATCTTCGGGCCAAGTTTTGAGCAGGGGTAGCCGTTCGAGATTGGGCGGCGACTGCACGCACTCGCCGACGGGGCCTTTGCCGACGGTCTTTAGCCCGACCTTGAGCGCGGCGGGGATCAGGTTTTTGTGCGGCCAGAGCTTACGCGGCGAGAGCGAGGGCAGGTCTTGGGCGAGTTGCACTAGCTGCTGGATAAACTGTTCCGGCCTAGGGCCAAAGGCCAGATCGACGCGCCGTGCCGTGCCGAAGAGATTGGTGACGCAGGGGAAGTCCGCGCCTTCGACTCGGGTGAAAAGCAGGGCCGGACCGGCGGCGGCAAGGACGCGGCGATGGATCTCGGCGATTTCGAGTTCAGAGGAAACCGGGGCGTCAACGGTGACGAGTTCGCCTTCGCGGCGCAGGAGGTCGAGGAATTGGCGCAGGTTGTGCATGGCGGCCCGGGGTAGGAAGTGATGCGGTTGACTGTCCCTAATATATAGGAACACTGGCCTATTACAATGGATCGGCCCGGGGTACAGGGGGATTCGTGGGGCTGGTTGAAGGCCGGGTCGGTGGTCCCTACATTTGGTATGGCGAATTCATCAACGGAACTGGTTTCGATCTCATGCTCGACGAGGCGTTACGCCAAATCCCATACTTATCATTACAGCGGGGTGGGATGGGGTTTATGTAGTGTTGAATCAAACGCCAAGGTTAGGTATTGTATTGATTGAGAGATCAAAAATTGAATACACAGATTCCAAGCGTATATGCGGATACGTCCGTTTTCGGTGGCGCATTCGATGAAGAGTTTCATCAGGCGAGTCAGTCCTTTTTCGATATGGTTCGGCAGGGACATTTTAACCTGTTGACATCTGTTGTGGTGCAAGAGGAAATCGAATCTGCCCCGGCGGAAGTTGTGTCACTCTTTGAACAGATGCTCAACTTTGCAGAAATTGTAGATATTTCTGAGGAGGCTTTGCGACTTCAGCAGGCTTACTTAAATGCGAAAATTGTGACTGAAAAATGGGCGGCAGATGCCCTCCATGTCGCCTTAGCCACTGTAGGAGGCTGTTCGATGATTGTGAGTTGGAATTTCAAACACATCGTGCATTTTTCAAAAATTCCGCTATACAATGCAGTAAACACACTTTCTGGATACTCAACTATTGCGGTCCATTCCCCTCAGGAGACGATCAGCTATGAAAACGAAGAAGACGTTTGATTGCGTTGAGATGAAACGCCGTGGCGCAGAGCGAGTCCATAATCAAATCGCGAATATGACAATCGAAGAACAACTGGCTTTCTGGCAAGAACGTACCGAATTGCTGCGAAAGCATCAGCAAACGTTAAAAATGAGATGCACAACATCTGTGAATTAAATCCGAAACTATTTGAAAAAATGTCACTGAATCGAATCACGTACGCTGTTGGCGCGTTTTTTATTTTGTGTTGCGCGCAACCGGTCAACGGGCAGGAGGACGCGCCACCTGTGCCCATAGTTGAGTACGCGTATTCCTTTGTACGCGCTCCCTTTATTCATCCAAAGATCATCCAGGATCTTTCGACATGGCTGAGTGATCGCGGCGACCAAGTTGTGGCGATCAATCTCAGCGATTCCCAAGCGAGCAACCGATACTTCGGCGATGTTGGCGTCAATCATACAGCCGGGCAATGCCCCTTTGTGTACACCGAAGAAAAAAGTCAGCGATTCGGCTATCAGTACATTGGCATGATCGAATCCGGCGTGCATGTGCTCTACACGTCGGATTGGGGAGGCGGTTCGGGTGTGTTCAAACAGTTAATATTGCTCACCCTTGAGTTCGACTACGGAATCGACTGTTGCGATTGGGACGTTCAAACCGCGGTACGAGCTGACAGAAAACGCCTGTTAATAAAAAAGTTGGGCGAGATCGGCCTAGGCGACAGGTGGTCGGGCCAACTAAGCGCAAGCGGAAACGAACTGCGTATTGGGCGAGATGAGGGTTGGTTTTCCCAGTCTGGCGGAACCGGAGGCGGGGCCTTATCCGTCAGTCGTGCGGACCGGATTTTGAAAATAGATATTCACCTCCCCAATCCATTGGATTTCGCGCAACACAGGCATCCTTGCACTGCGGGAACAAAACCATAGCCTGATGCCTAGACGAACTTGGCTAGTCGTCCTTGCTTCCCTTGCCGCCCTCGTGGCGGGGTTGCGCCTATGGGGATCGATCAGTGCTCCAATTCGCCATCTGGACGAGTTCGTTTTTTCGTTTGTCCGTCCGCTGAAACTGAGAACATGTCAACGGAATTCTGGACGATGTTTCTTTAGCGTATTTATTTAGGTGAAAGTTCAGAAGCGATTTAACCGGAGAAATTCCCCATCCCGAAAGGCTTTCCATGACCACTAACAACGACGAATTTGGCGCACGTTGCGAGTTACAATGCAGCGGCGGTAGCGGCGTCCTGTACCGCATTCAAAAACTAGAAGAAGACGGCGTAGCCGAGGTGAGCCGGCTGCCCTATTCGATCAAAATTCTGCTAGAGGCCGCGCTCAGGCAGTGCGACGGGTTTGAGATTACCCGCGAGGATGTCGAGCGCATTGCGCGTTGGAGTCCCGAGACCGCAGGCAAGGAAGAGATTCCCTTCAAGCCAGCGCGGGTGGTGATGCAGGATTTTACCGGCGTGCCAGCCGTGGTCGATTTGGCCGTGATGCGCGACGCCGTGGCCGATTTGGGCGGCGACCCAGAGAAGGTCAATCCCCTTATTCCGGTTGACTTGGTCATTGATCATTCGGTGCAGGTCGATTACTACGGCATCCGCGAGGCACTGGCCATGAACGCCGCGCGCGAATTCGAGCGCAACCGCGAGCGCTACGAGTTTTTGCGCTGGGGCCAAGAGTCGTTCGACAATTTTCGCGTGGTGCCACCGGCCACTGGCATCGTGCATCAGGTCAACTTGGAGTATCTGGCGCAGGTGGTGCAGGAGCAGGACGGCGAGTTCTATCCCGATAGCCTCGTGGGCACGGACAGCCACACGACGATGATCAACGGTCTCGGCGTCCTCGGCTGGGGCGTGGGTGGCATTGAGGCCGAGGCCGTGATGTTGGGGCAGCCGATCTACATGCTTTTGCCCGAAGTGGTCGGCGTCAAACTGACGGGTGCCTTGCCCACTGGGACGACGGCGACGGACTTGGTGCTGACGGTGGTACAGATGCTCCGCGCGCACGGCGTGGTGGGCAAGTTCGTCGAGTTTTACGGCCCGGGCTTGCGCGAACTGAGCTTGGCCGACCGGGCGACTCTCGCCAACATGGCCCCGGAATACGGGGCGACGATGGGCATTTTCCCGGTTGACGAGGAGACGCTGGCGTATTTGGCGCTCACCGGGCGCAAGAAGGCGGTGGTCGAACGGGTGCGCGCGTACATGGAAGCGCAGGGCATGTTCTATCACGCGGACGCTCCTGATCCTATTTTCAGCGAGCACTTGGCGTTGGATATGGCTACGGTCGAGCCGAGCTTAGCCGGTCCGACGCGGCCGCAGGATCGGGTCGCGCTCAAGGACGTGCCGAGTGCTTTCGCCGATTCGCTGGCGGACCGTTTTGAGGTGGAAGACAGCGGCAAAAAGGTCGCCGTCGATTTGGGCGAGCAGGGTGCGGTTGAGCTGGACCACGGTGCTGTGCTCATCGCCGCCATTACCTCTTGCACGAATACCAGCAACCCGAGCGCGATGGTGGGGGCGGGACTGTTGGCGCGCAACGCGGCCGAGCGGGGCCTCTCGGTCCCGTCTTACGTCAAGACCAGCTTGGCACCGGGCAGCCGAGTCGTCTCACGCTACCTCGACGCGGCCGACCTCACCGAGAGCTTGGAGACCCTCGGCTTCCACACGGTCGGGTACGGTTGTACGACCTGCATCGGCAACTCGGGTCCCTTGCCCGAAGAGATTTCCACGGCTGTAGCCGACAACGATTTGGTGGTGTGTAGTGTGCTCAGCGGCAACCGCAACTTTGAGGGCCGGGTACACGCGGTGACGAGGGCCAATTTCCTCGCCTCGCCGCCGTTGGTCGTGGCCTACGCACTCGCGGGCCGGGCGACGATTGACTTTGAGCGCGAGCCGCTGGGCCGCGACCAAGCGGGCCGCGCGGTGTTCCTGCGCGACATCTGGCCTTCGCAAGAACAGATCCGCGACGCAATTACCCGCTCGCTGACGCCGAAGATGTTCGAGGAAGAATACGGCAATGCGTTCCGCCAGAACGAAACTTGGAACGCCATTCCCGTGCCCGAGGGCAAGCGCTACGCCTGGGCCGAGGAGAGCACGTACATTCGCAAGCCGAATTTTTTCGACGGCCTCACCAAGGAGGTTCAGCCGATCCAGCCGATCCAGGGCGCGCGCGTCTTGGCCAAGTTAGGCGACAGCGTGACGACCGACCACATCTCGCCGGCTGGTTCCATTGCCGTGGGCAGCCCGGGGGGCGAGTACCTCGCCGAGCGCGGCGTCGAGCGCAAGGATTGGAACAGCTATGGCTCTAGGCGCGGCAACCACGAGGTGATGATGCGGGGCACGTTTGCCAATATCCGCATCCGCAACGAGTTGGTGCCCGGCGTCGAGGGGGGCTTGACGCGCCACCTGCCTTCGGGCGAGCAGATGACCATGTACGAGGCGGCGATGCGCTACATCGACGAAGGCGTGCCGTCGATCATTATCGCGGGCAAGGAGTACGGATCGGGTTCGAGCCGCGACTGGGCGGCCAAAGGTCCCTTCCTACAGGGCGTCAAGGCCGCAATCGCCGAGAGCTACGAGCGCATTCACCGCTCAAACCTAATTGGAATGGGTATTCTGCCGCTGCAATTTTCCTCTGGTGAAGACCGTCACTCGCTGGGGCTGACTGGCGAGGAGACATACGATATCGAGGGTCTCGACGACGACCTGCAGCCGGGGCAGGTGTTGGAGGTGGTGGCTAAAAGCGCTGCGGGCGAAAAGCGCTTTGCGGTGCTATGCCGGATAGACACCCCCGTGGAGATCAACTACTACCGCAACGGGGGGATTTTACACGCAGTACTCAGGCGGATGGCCGAGTAGGGCCGGCGGGAGGATGCGATGAGTTCTTGTGTTGTTAAAGACGTCGTGCGCACCGTGCTACACGTGCCGTTCCACGAGCGCTGCGCCGATACCATGGAAGTCTATGGGCCGGGTTGGTCCATCGTCGAATTGGTCGAAGTGGAGACCGAAAGCGGCGTTGTCGGCATTGGCGAGACGATTCAGGGATATACGTGGGGGCACTCGCGCGAAGCGGAGTTTGCCCGCGTGCGCGGCCGCAATGTGTTCGAGGTGCTGTGGGACGACTCGCTAGGGGCTGGCTTGCAAATGGCGCTTTTCGACGCGGCTGGCAAGCACTTAGGCGTACCCTGCCACCGGCTGATGGGGCCGCAGCACCGCGACGCCTGCCCGGTTTCTTGGTGGGCGCAAAGTATGCCGCCCGCAGCGTGGGCGGCCGAGGCCCGCGCAGCCGAGGCGCACGGCTTTACCACTATGAAGGTCAAGGCGCGGCCTTGGTACGATATTGCGGCGCAGTTGCAGGCCGTGGATGAGGCCACTTCTCAGCACTTCAAGCTGGACGCCGACTTCAACACCATGTTGCTGGGGGTTGACCAAGCCGCCCCGCTCATTGGGCGCTTAGAGCGGGACAACGCCTGTCTCGCCATCGTCGAGTCGCCGATTCCGCAGGACGATGTGGAGGGCAACAAGCTCCTGCGGCGCAAGATCCAATCTCCAATCGCCATGCACATAGGTCAGCCACCGCCCATGACGGCGATCCGCGAGGGCGTGTGCGACGGGTTTGTCATCGGCGGCGGGGTGAGCCGCGTCTTGAGCGACGGCAACTTGGCCGCGCGGGCGCAAATGCCGTTCTGGTTGCAGATGGTGGGCACTGGTCTGACGGCGACCTTTGCGGCGCACTTGGGGGCGGTGCTAACGCAAGCGCGCTGGCCGGCGATTCCCTGCGTCAACATCTATTCGCACGTTTTGGTGCAGGAGTTTGCCGTGGAGGGCGGACATCTGCGGGTGCCGGAGGCTCCGGGTTTGGGGGTCGAGTTGGACCGGGATGCTGTGGAGCGCCTGCGCGTCGAGCCGGATTTTGCCAAAGCTCCGGTGCGTCAAATACACGCCGTGTGCTGGCCTGATGGCCGGGTTCTCTGGGCTCCCGATGGCAGTTACCGAGGTGATTTTACCTCTGGCAAAATCACCGGCTTTGCTCCGGGAATGGATCTCCAAGTGCGGCTAGACGACGGCAGCGAAGAATTTGATCGAGAGTATCGGGAACGGTTTCCGGGGCGAACTTAGGGCGTCACTTGAGCACGGCGACGGCCGCGCCTAGGGCTGTTATGAGGATGCTGGTGCAGGCGATGAGCATGGCCATTAGCCGTGCGTAGCGCGAATCGAGCTGTTTGGCTAAGTCGTCGATGCGTTCATTGGTCTGATTGATGCGCCCGTTGGTCTGATCGATGCGCCCGCTTATCTCGGTGCGCAGACCGTCGATACGCTCGTTGGTCTGGTCAATGCGCCCGTGTATTTGGCGCACGTCTTGACGCAGGTCCTGAATATCCTCGCGCAGGAAGCTCAGAGCGAGGGTGGATTCAGTGGCTTGGGCGGGCTTGGGCGATTGCTCGGCCATGAGAAGGTCCTCTTTGGGTAAATGTAAGCACTCCCCCCTATAAGCAAAAGATAGGCCATGCTTGGCAGATGCCCGTTCCCTCTGGTAGCGTTATGTGTTGTATGCGTCGTGCTGTTGCCTTGTAGAAACGGTGCTGTTCCTCAGAGGTAACAGCACCGCTCACTTGACCAAGGCGGCAATTTGCTTGAACTCCGCCGTCCCCGCCTCCCGCAGCAATTCAAATAGACACATTTCCACTGCGGTGATCTGCGCGCCAGCGGACGCCATTTTTTGCAGCCCCAGCTCCTTGTTCTCGGCTGTGCGCGAGGAGACCGCGTCGGCCACGACTTCAACTTGGTAGCCCGAGTCCAGCAAATCGCGGGCCGTCTGATAGACGCAGATGTGGCTTTCGATGCCGGCTAGGAGAATCTGGCGGCGGTCGCTCTGGCGCAGTTGGGTTTGGAAAGTGCTGAGGCCGCAGGCGCTAAAGCAGGTCTTGGCCAGTGGCTCTTGGTTGGAGAGCAGGTCGGCGATCTCGGGAATGGTGGGGCCAAGCCCTTTGGGGTACTGCTCCAGCCATAGGATGGGCAACCCGACAATCTGCGCGCCCTTGACGAGAATCTGTAGCTGGCGGTAGAGTGCCTCGCGCTCGTGCATTAGCGAGGCTAGCTTGCCCTGAATGTCGATGAGGACGAGCGCGGTGTGGTCGCGGCTGAGCATTAGATGTACCCGGTCGAGCCGTCAGGGCGCGTTGGGCTAGAGCGTTCCCAATGGATGTATTCGTTGTCGGCGATGGCTTCTTCGTTGACTTCGACGCCTAGGCCCGGCCGGTCTGGTCGCAGCTCTAAGTAGCCGTCTTTGGGCAGATAGGGTTCGTCAACCCAATCGTTCCACTCGGATTCAGTTGGCAGGAGGTATTCGAGAATTTTGAAGTTGGGTGCCGAGGCGCAGAAGTGCAGATTGACCGCTGTTGCCAACGGCCCCATCGGATTGTGCGGGGCGATGCTGATGTAGTGGGCTTCGGCGATGGCGTTGATCTTGCGCATTTCGAGCAAGCCGCCGCAAACGCAGATATCGGGCTGGATGATGTCGGCCCCTTGGTTGGCGATTAGATCGAGAAACTCAAAGCGGGCGTAGAGGCTCTCGCCGGTGGCTAACGGCACCTGCATCTGCGACTTGAGGCTGGTCCATGCCGGAATGTGCTCGGGGCGCATAGGCTCTTCGTAGAAGAAGGGATCGTACGGTGCGAGGGCGTTGGCTAGCTGCAAGGCGCGAATCGGCTCGAAGATCTTGGCGTGTGGGTCGAAGGCAAATTCCCAGTCGTCGGGGCAGTTGACGCGCAGTTCTTCAAAGTATTTGGTCGCCTCGGCGCAGACTCGGCCCCAGCGGTTGGCGTCGGGATCGAGTTGATAGGGGCTGGTTTTGAAGGCGGTGAAGCCGTATTCCTCGTGCAGACGCCGGGCTTGGTCGGCGGCCTCTTTGCCGTCGCGGCCGCCGATCCCGCGGTACACGCGCACCCGGTCGCGGGCGTGGCCGCCCAAGAGCTGATAGACCGGCACGCCCGCGGCTTTGCCGGAAATGTCCCACAGCGCGTGGTCGATGCCGGAGATGGCCGACAGACCGATCCCACCCGGAGGAAAGCGAAACTGCTGATGCAGCTTCATCATGATGAACTCGATCCGCCGAGGATCGATGTCCTTGATTAGCTCAAAGCAATAATCGACGGTCGGGCCAACGGCCAGGTCGGGGCCGATGGAGTAGGTCTCGCCCCAGCCAGTGATGCCCTCGTCAGTCTCGATTTTGACCAAGACGCGCGGGCGGTTGCCAAAGCGGGCGATGATCGGGGTAATGGCGGTGATTTTCACGATAGGTCTCGCTATTGGAAGAAGAGTGGATAAGGGGCGTTTTCGGCTTCGCGTTTGATCAGGCTTATCAGTTCCATTGTGTGGTAGTCGCCCCACATGGCTGCCTCGCCGCAGGGGATTTTGCGGCCTTGGGGTACGTAGTCCCAGCCGTTGGGGCGATGGTAGATCGCGTGGAGAGTGATGCCTTGGTGTTGGGGATCGACGGCGAGATACGGTTCCTCTAAGAGGGCGCGGGCAATGGTGAAGGCTGCGGCGCGATAGCGCGTCCCTTTTGCTTCGTCCCCCTTGGACAAATAGTAGTTGCCCAAGCGCAAGTACCCTTGGCCACAAATGGCTGCGGCCGAGCTGTCGAGCGGCTCGACGTCGTTGTACGGGTCGGAGGGCTGGTCGGTTATCGCGCCAAAGGAGGCGACCCCGGGTGCGCCGGTGTCCCAGAAGGGCACGCCGTCGGCAAAGCTGTTGGCGATGTGGAATTCAGCGGTGGCTAGGGCGGCTTTTTCCATGGTTTGCACGAGGTCGGCCTTGGTGCCGAAAGGCTCGACATCGGCCTCGCTGAGTGTGGCGAAATACTCTAGCTGCTCGGCGTAGCCCGTGAGCACCCACGACAGACCGCGAGTCCAAGTAGAAAACGGAGTGTAGCCCTGCTGGGTGCTGGGGCAGCGGTATTGGCCGTCGTGGACGTTGAATATGGATTCGTGAACCACGCGGCCAGGTGTGTCAAACGCGTCGCGCCCCTCGCCGTAGTACACGTTGAAACGGGCGTTGGTCTGGGCGTGTTCGATTAAGCGGCCGAGCAGGCTGATGCGCTTGTCGCCCTCGCCCATCAGCGCGTGGCCGAGCTGGTGCGCCGTCCCCAAGATGCGCAGCGAGCGCATGGTGTCGGAGAAGAGCGAATGCGGGCCGTTGAAGGAGTGGATAAAACCCGTGCCGTACGCAGTCTCGGTCCAGCGCGCGGCTTGCACGGCCCCCGACAGCTTGATGGCCAACTCGTAGAAATCCAGCTCCCGCTGGTCGTGCGGGATGCGGCCTTCTAGCATCAGGCGGCGCAAGTTGCCATAGGTGGAGAGGTTGTTGAAGCCGTGGTCGTGGACGCCGACGTGCGAGACGTGCGGCGCCATGTGCGCAATGGTGTGGTCGCGGCCGAGTGCGAGGAAACGCGCGTCGTCGGTCATGTCGTACTGGAGTATGGCGCAGCCGTATTGGAACCCCTGCGTCCACTCGGTCCAGCCTCGGGTGGTGTAGCGGCCCTGCTGGGTGAAGACTGGGGTGCCGCGGTCCGGGTCCCAGGTACTGTCGAGATCAAGGATCTTGGTGCCGGTAAGGGTCAAAAAGCGCTGGATTGCCGGAAGGAGTTGTTGGGCGTTCAGGTTTTGGTCTGGTTTCACGGGATGTTCCTTTGGTTTGGGCTGCGAGAAGATATAGCAATCCTACATCGCTTACAAGATAATCCGCAGATGGACGCAGATAGACGCAGATGGACGCAGAATAGTAGAAACAAGACGATCTGCGGACTCAAATCGCTCAATCATTTAGGATTGCTATAGGAGGGGGGTGGAGGCGGGTCAATGCGGGTTGGTGGGGCGTTGGTCGCTTGCTTATTTTCCCTCGCCGCACAGACGAGACCAAGGAGAAGTCACGTGAACATACCCGACGAAGGCATTGCCTTAAAAGTAGTAGAGACCGAGGACATTACCCGCCGAAAGTACCCCTTGACGAGGGGCGTCCCCCTGCCCCAAGGTGCCGTAGTAGGCGTGGAAAACCTGTCTTTGCAGGACGCACAGGGCCAAGATGTCCCAGTGCAGCTACGGGTCTTGGGCCGCTGGCCGGACGGCAGCGCAAAGTGGGTCTTGGTGGATTTTCAGGCCGATGTGGAAGCGGGGCAAGAGGTTGTGTACACCTTGAGATACACGGACCAAAAAGCGGCGGCGAGCGTCCAAGGCGTGGAAATCGTCGAGCGAGAAGATCGCTTTGAGGTCTGTACTGGACCCCTGCGATTTGGCATTGGCAAAAAGGCATTCTCGCTTTTTGACGGGGTAGAGCTAGGGGAGCGAGCCGAAGGATCGTTTGTCTCCGAGGTGGAGGTTGCACCTCGGGGCGGCGGCGATGCTTGGGCCAAGATCTCCGAGTCGGAGTTCGTCGGAGGAACGCAGCGGCGGATCTACGGGATGGGGGGCATGTGTCTGGCGTCAGAGGGGGTGGAGGAATACGCCGTTGAGATCGAAGAGGCCGGTCCCTTGCGGGCGGTGATCTGCTGCCGAGGGGCCTACGAATCAACCGCGCCCATGCACCACTACGTCGGCTACCGCCCGCTGCGCTTTGCGACCCGGATCTACGCCTATGCCGGCAAGGCGCAAGTGCGGGTGGTGCATACGGTGATCGTTACCTGCAATCCGCGCGAGACCGAGGTGGAGGAGTTGGGTTTGCGCGTCCCAATCGTGCCCGAAGGCGGCGGAACTTGGCGCGTCGGGGCCGGGCGGGTCATGGAGGGGGCTTGGGTCCCCGAGCGCTACGCATTGCTCTCGCAGCGGTCGGACAATCACTTCTATTGGGAGGAGTACGAGGGCGTTGAGCGCGCCGCGCGGGCCGAGGGCGAACGCGCCGCTGGCTGGATTTGCTCCGAGAACGGCCGCGTCGGCGTCGGCGTCGCATTGCGCTACATGGCCGAGGAGTATCCCAAGGCCCTCGGCTTAGGTGCGCAAGGCATCGACATCTTTTTTTGGCGCGACCCAGAAGGCCGGCGGCTTAGCTGCAAGCGCTACGCCGAAGAGGTAGCTTGGCACGAGGGCGAAGGGGTCTATGCCGACGGCATGGGCACGGCGAAGAGCAGCGAGTTTTTCGTCGATTTTTTTCGCTCCGGTTCCGCCAGCGGCGAACGGTTGCAGGGCCTTTTGCATCCGCCACAGGTGAGCGTCGCGCCGGACTGGGTGGTACAGAGCGGGGCGGTCGGCGGCTTGGCAACCGGCGCGGAATTCCCTCGTTCCGACCGCATGTTGACGGGCTTTGTCGCCTGGATGGAAGGGCACATCGAGCGCTATCGCTGGAAGGGGTTTTTCGATTGGGGCGACGTAATGGCCACGTGGGAAGAGAGCGCAGGCGGCTGGCGCTTCAAGGGCCGCTGGGGTTGGTGCAACAGCGAATGGGATCCGCGCCACGCCGTGTGGTTGCAGTACTTGCGCACGGGCGAGGGCCGCTACTACGCGCTCGCCGAGGCCATGACCCGGCACTCGCTGGACGTAGATACCTGCCACTATCATCCGTTGCGGCCCTACATGGTCGGCGGTTGTTTCCGCCACAGCATGGACCACTTTGGCGACGAGCCGTGCGCTTCGCACACCTTCATCGACAATTGGGTGGATTACTATTACTTGAGCGGCGACGAGCGGGCGCGGGAGGTTTTGCGCGAGGCTGGGGAATTTTTCCTGCGCTACCGCTGGAGCGAGGACCCGCGCTACAGCTTCAGCTTGCGCTCCATCGCCAACGCGCTGCGGGGCTTGCTCTACCTGTACGAATTGACCGGAGAGAATCGCTTTATGCGCCGCGCCGCAGAGGTGTACGACGCAGTGGCTCGCGGCCAAAACGAGGACGGTAGCTGGCACAAGCGCTTTCAGGTCTCCACTGAGGGCAAGCTGCCAGACCAGGGGCCGTACGGCATGGCCACCGAGGGCACGACTCTCGCAGTGGAAATGGGCACGGCGGTTCCGTTTAGCGACGAAGAATTCCTCGAGTTGCGGGGGAGCTTTACTGCATTAAAGCGGGTGTTGCCCTACGAGGAGCAAAAGGGCTATCAGACTCACTACTTGATGGTCGGGCTGGAGCGGATGCACAGGATGACCGAGCGTGCGGATATAGCCGAGGTTTTCGTTCGGGCCGTCGATTGGTTTTGCGGCGGCAAAGGAGTATTCGACGCCGACTTTGCCCGCGCCCAAAGCTACCACGGCGTGCTCTGCGGCTCGCTGGCGTACGCTTGGCGGCTGACCGGGGAGCAGGGCTATCTGGAGGTGGGGCGCGCGGTGTTGGCCGAGTTGATTGACCAGCAGGACTGGAGCGACCGCCCGGATTACCGGGGCGCGGTGGCCATGCACCCGACCGCGTTGAGTTTGGTGTTTTTTGGCGTGCCGTCGCTACTGGGGGCGCTTGCAGAAGCAGGAATTGAGAATTAGGAATTCCCGGCCCCAGCCCTAATTCGTAATTCGCAATTGATGTTACGCAGCGGATTTGGCGCGACACCCTGTAGGGGGCGGTTTGCAAACCGCCCCTACCTGCGCCGGCATGACAAACGCTGCGTAACGTCAGTTCGTAATTGAATAGGAGATACCGAATGTCTGATCGACCCAATATCATCCTCATTATGACCGACCAACAGCGCTTCGACACAATCGGCGCTTGGGGCTACGACTACGCGATTACGCCGGCGATGGACCGCTTGGCCGCGGAGGGACTTTCCTTCCGCAATGCCTTTTGCCCAGGTGCGACTTGCATTGCCTCGCGGGCGGCGATCTTCACGGGTATGTACCCACACAATACCGGCGTGTACAGCTTTGACCACTGGGCCAGTCACCGCAATTGGGTGCAAGACCTCAATGACGCGGGCTATCACTGCGTCAACATCGGCAAGATGCACTTTGCGCCGCGCGATGTTGCCGGGGGCTTCCACGAGCGGGTCGTGGTGGAGAATCCCACCAGCAAGAATCTCGACATGGGTGGGGCGGACGACGATTGGGGCCGCTATCTGCGGATTCACGGCATGGAGCGGCCCAACGACCGCAACAAGACCGACCCCAATTGGCTGCAGAAATACCAAGGCGTCCCTTGGCACTTGGAGGAGCGCTTTCACTCGGATGTTTTTATCGGCGACTCGGCCTTGGCTTGGATCCGCGATTACAAAGGCCAGTCTCCGTTTTTCTTGCAGGTGGGTTTTACCGGCCCGCACGAACCGTGGGACCCGTTGCCGAGGCATCTGGAGCAGTACGCGGGGCGTCCAATGCCTCCGTGCGTAATGCGCGAGGGCGAGTTGGAGGACAAGCCGCCACAGCACGCGGCGCAGAGAAAGACGCACGCTGAGACCGAGCACGAGTCCGCGATCGACATGTTCTCGCCCAGCGAAGAAGACATCGCCCACATGCGGCGACACTACTACGCCAAGATTACCACGGTCGATGAGAAGCTGGGCGAGGTCCTCGACGCGCTGCAGGCGCGGGGTTTTTTGGACAATAGTCTGCTCCTCTTCTGCTCGGATCACGGCGAGTTGTTGGGCGATCACGGGCTGGCGTATAAGTGGCTGATGTACGATCCGATCGTCCACGTGCCGCTGATTGTGCGCGACACCCGGCGGACGCAAAAGGGCCGCGAGATCGGCGACTTGGTCTCGCTGATGGATTTGGGGCCGACGATCCTAGAAGCAGCGGGCGTGGAAGTGCCTAGTTACTTGGAGGGACGCTCGCTGGGGCCATACTTAGAGGGAGTCGCGGATTGCGCGCCGCGCGAGTGGGTATTCTGCGAGGACAATTATCAGGTGATGATGCGCGGCCAGCGGCACAAGATGGTCTATTACATCGGCCAAGATCAGGGCGAGCTATACGACTTGGAGCAGGACCCGCACGAGTTGTGGAACCTCTGGGGCCGACCCGAGCGTCAAGACCTGCAAAACGAGCTTACGGCTCGTCTGCTCCGCTGGCTCGCCGCGAGCACGTACTACAACGCAGGCTACCGTCGCCAGCGCAGTCGGCAGTACGCAATGCGCTGGCCGCGGCCAGACGACGCGTTTTTGCACGGGGCAGGGGGGAAAGCAGTACCCCGTTCGTTTGATCTGTAGGGGCGACCGTGTAGGGGCGACCGATCGGTCGCCCCTACGGATGCGCCTTACGGTTGGTCGTCGTCGCGGATGGGGCCGGTAGCCGTAGCCTTGGCCAGCGACCCCGCCACCCACCTTGTCATCCACCACCAAATGAGTCGAACAAGTCGCCGAAGCTCAGCGGCGGGTTGACCGTGATGGAGAAGACCAACGCGGTGGCGGCTCCGGTGCTGTCCGCCGCCGTGTAGGCCACCTCAACGGCCCCATCGGTGGCCGCTTCGGGTGTGCCCGAAATCGTCCGCGTGGCCGCGTCAAATGATAGGCCCGCCGGCAAGCCGAAGACGCGGTATGTTACCGCGCCTTGACCGCCGGTAGCTTCCGGCAGGACCCGCGCGGTAATCGCCGTGCCAGCGGTGTACGCTTGGTCTTCGACCAGCTCGGCGAACGCAAAGGCTGTCTCGCCGTCATCGTCGGAATCGGCCTCTGGTGGGGTCGCGTCGTCGTCTGTGATCGTACCCGTTGCCTCGGCGAGGAGGGCGCCGGTGGCCGGATGAATGATTTTCACCCCGAAGGTCTCATCCGGCTCGTCTTGCTCGTCGCGGTGGATCAGGACGGTGAACGTGGCCGTGCTTTGACCGGCGTCAAAATCCAGCGTGCCAGACGCCGCCTCGTAGTCTGCGCCGGCTCGGGCCGTCCTAGACGCGGTGGCGTATTTCACGGTGAACGGGGCCGTCGGGGCCGGCTCCACTCGCACGACAAAGCGGAGAAAGTCGCCCTCGGTGCTGGTGGCGTCGGTCAGCGTCAGGCTGGGTAGGACCGGTTCGGGTTCGGGTTCGGGTTCGGGTTCGGGTTCGGATTCGGGTGTTTCCGGCTCCGGTGGGGGAGGGTCGTCGAGAATTCTGCCGACGGCTACGACGTCCTTGTCGATGTCTAACAGCCGCACCCGGAATTCCTCGTCATCTTCGACGATCCGGTCTCGCCGGGTGCGCACGACGATGGTGTCGGTGGTGGCTCCGGCCGGGATCCGCACCGTGCTGCGGTCGGCGTAGTAATCTTGGCCGGCGGTTGCCGTGCCCGAGGGGATGGTGGCCCACTCCGCGCTGAACGGCTCGTCCAGCGGCTCCTTCAGCCGTAGGACAAAGCGGAGCAAGCCGCCTTCGACGACACGGGTAGGGTCGAGTCTGACTTCGACGACGCCCGCGTCGTCGAGCGATATCCAGAACGGCTCCGGCGGTGGTGGCGGCGGCGCTGGATCGGGGTCGGCGGATGTCGTCGTTGACTCCTGCGGCGGGGTCGGTGCGCCGTCGTCGTCGTTCTGGATGGTGAGCCGGTGGGTGCTCGTCTGGGTTACTTGATAGTGCGGCTGGGGGATGAGGTAGTTCGCCGAGGAAGAGAGCGTCAGCACGATGGTCTCGTCAGGCTCTGCCGTGCTGTCGTCGGTGATGGCTATTGGGATGATCGCGCTGGTGGCGGTGGCGGCCACCGTTACCGAACCGGACAACGCCGCGTAGTCGGCACCCGTGGCGGTGCCGCCCACCGTGTAGTTGATGGTGAGGCTGGCCTGCGGGGCCGGGCTGAGGCTGACCGGCACTTGGTGGGTCCCCGCGCCCTCGGCGACGCGGGCGGTGCCGAGGGCGAAGCCGACTAATGGGGTCGTAGCCGCCACGATCGGACCGATCGGGGACGAGTTTATCCGTGCAGTATAGCCCTTGGCGTCGGTGTAAAGCAAAGTCGCGACGTAATACCGGCCCACATCCTCCGCCCGGACGGTGAAGCTATTCGAGGTCGCGGAGACGATAATTCGGAGGGCGGATCGATAAGCCCATTGGTAGCTGCTCACGGAGCCGTTGCCGTCGGGATCGGGCGTGTCCTGAGTTACCGTTAGGGGATCGCCTACCCGGGGGATGCCTGTGATCGAAAAGGTGGGATCGCCGAGTTGGGGGTCGAACAACGTGATGGTAAGGGTTCTGACGGTGTTCCCGCCGGTGTTCGGGATGGTCAGGATGATCGTCTCGCCGTGATCTACGACCGAGTCGTTGACGAGCGTCAAGGTTATATTGACAGAGGTAAACCGCGGCGTCCCCGCCGGCAGCGTGATCGTCCCGGTCCCGGCACTGTAGTTGGTCGTCACCGTCACCCCAGTCGTCCCGGTGATGGTGTAATCGGTCCCCGGGGTTGCCGTGCCGGTCATAGTGAAGTTGACGACTAGGGCCGAGGGCAGATTCCCACTCTCGTTGTGCTGGACTTCCAGCGTGACCGCCCCTTCATCCTCGGTTCTTATATGATCGCCCTCATTCCAGAACACTAGCGCCTGCGCCTCCCCAGTGGCCAAGACGAACAGGCACAAGACAGCGATTAAACGGAGCGCACCGCGGCCTATGCGCCGCGCTGGAAGAAATCTAACGTGTTGTTTATATTGATTTTGCGGGGGGGGGGTACAGCGGCGCAGGTTTCGCGTAGGGGCGGTGCGGAGCGCGAACCGCCCCTACAGGATGTCGCGCAGGATGTCGCGCCGAATCCGCATCGCGTACAAGGCTGGATTCCCGCTTGCGCGGGAATGACCCTAAGAAGCCGCAGAGTCGGCCCCAGCGACGGCCGGGGAGAAGGACTGTAAATAATCTCATGGTGTTCTCCTTTGCTGGCTGATTATACGAGGGAGCTGGCTGATTTTCTTAGCCGGGCAAGCGCGACAAAATCAGCGTGCCGAGGGCGATCAGGGTGGTTAGTTGGATGCCGATTAGCCAGCGGAAGTCGCGGCGGTGCTCTTGCCGCAGCGTGTCCATGAACACGTCAAAGCGGCGGCCTTGCTCGGCGATGGCGCGCTCTACGGCATCAAAGCGGGCGTTGGTCTGGCGGTTTTGTTCGCGCAACTGCTCGGTAAGCTGCTCGGCGATGCCTTCTAACCGGCCAAGGCGGCGGTCGTGATCTTGCGCTTGGGTTATAGGTTCGTTCATAGCGTCTCCGCTGAGGTTGGTGCCGCGCCCTGAAAACGGCGGTTAAGACTCGGCTAAGAACCCGGCGAGCAGATTGACGGCGTCCTCTCGATCTATTTTGCCGGTGTTGATCGTCAGGTCGTAGAGCAGGGGGTCGTTCCAGTCGGCTCGGTGGAAGTTGTGCAGGTAGCTCTGACGCCATTGGTCGTGTTGCTCGATGAGCTTTTGCGCTTGCTCGCGATCCATGTCGCGGGTCTGCATCAATCGTTCAATCCGCGTTTCGAGCGGGGCGATGATTTTGACGTGACAGGCATTGGGGAAATTGGCGAGGATGACTTGGCTGGCCCGGCCGACGACGACGGCCTTGCCGCTTTGGCCGAAATCCTGCACGAGGGTCGTGATGAGTAGCTGGTACGTGCCGCGATCGAGGTACGTCGCTTCGCTGACTTCGTGCTCGCGCATGTGAGGGAACTCGAGTCCAAACTCGGGCGCATACGCGGCAGCCGATAGGGGAAAAGTTCCCGGAGCGACTTCAGGCACGAGCAATTTCTTGAGAAAGAACCGGAGGCGGCCCTCCCCCTTTTCGTCGTAGCGCTCAACCTCTTCGACCGAGGTGTCGGTGATACTGGCGATCTCTTCGACGAGGCGGCGGTCGATGAATTCGTAGTCTAGCTTGGCGGCCAACTGCTCGGCGATCCAGTCGCCAAAGCTGCCGAGCTGACGGGCAACCGTGATGACATTCATGGCGAGTCTCTTAGGTTGGAAGTGATCAGGTCCCAGCTTGTACTCCTTTAGTAAAGAGTATAAAAGGCGGATATTTGCCGTGTCAACGCTTTTCGGGTCGGTTCAACTGCGGTCCCAAGCGGATGGAATGGGTTTTGACAAGGCAGTAAATTGGGTCGCCGATGCTGAGTTGCATTTCCTCGATGGCTTCTGGGGTCGTCTTGGCGGCTAGGCGACGCCCGACATCCACGTAGATGAGCTGTTTCCCTCCCACATCGGCGATTGCGCTGATGGTCCCCTGCAATGCGTTGCGCACGCTTAGCCCTACGGGGCGCTGGCGGGCGAGAACGATGTCGTCGTCGCGGATGCCGATGAAGAGGCGGCTGCCGACAGGTTGCTCACAGTAGGGAATTTTGAGCTGCTGACCGTGGCACAGGACCTCGCAGACGCCCCGCTCGGCGTCGGTCGCCGCGATTTCCACGTCGAGGACGTTTTCAAAGCCGTGCTCCTCGACTAGCGGCAGGACTTGGGGATGGGCGGCGATGGTAAAAAAGTCGCCGTGTGCGATGACTTGGCCGCGGTCGAGGACGACGACTTGGCTGGTGAGTTCGAGGATTTCGGCGACCGAGTGGCTGACGTAGAGAATGGGGATCTGGAGGGCGTCGCGGACGTGGCACAAGTAGGGGATGATGCGGTTTTTGAGGCCCTGATCGAGCGAGGCCAGCGGCTCGTCCATCAGCAGCAGGCGCGGGGAAGTGAGTAGGGCGCGGCCCAAGGCGACGCGCTGGCGCTCCCCGCCGGACAGGTGCCCCGGCCTCCGCTTGAGCAGGGGGCCGATTTCGAGCAGATCGACGATCTGGTCCAAGGCAAAGCGGCGCGCGGCTGTCGGCAACAGGTCGCGACCGTAGCACAGGTTTTCCTCGGTGCTCAAGTGCGGGAAGAGTAGGTCGTCTTGAAACACGTAGCCGATGCGGCGGTGCTCGGGCGGTAGATCGATGTGCTGAGCCGAGGAGAAGAGGGTTTGGCCGTCCAAGGATATTTCGCCGGCGTCCGGCCGCACCAGCCCGGCGACCACGTTGAGCAGCGAGGTCTTGCCCGCACCCGACGGCCCGTAGATGGCGGTGACGGCGTGGTGGCACTCGATGTCGATGTCGAGTGCGAAGGGGCCTAGTTGGCGTTGAGCGCGGAGGCTGAGCATTGCTAGTTAGAACGCAGGCGACGGGCCGACCACTCGCTAGCCACGAGGGCCAACAGCGAAAGCGCGACCGAGATCGCGATTAGTCCGACGACGCGGCTTTCCCCGTCCGGTTGGTTGAGGTACGTGTAAATGGCCGAGGGAATGGTGCGGGTCTGTCCGGCAATGTTGGCCGCAAAAGTGATGGTCGCGCCGAACTCGCCCAAGGAGCGGGCAAAGCTCAACAGCGAGCCGACCAGCAGGCCGGGAGCGGCGAGGCGCAAGGTCACAGTCAGAAAGGTGCGCACTGGACCAGCGCCGAGGGTGCGGGCGACGCGCTCTAGGCGCGGATCCACGTTTTCAATGCCGAGGCGCACGGAGCGCAGCATCAGGGGAAAGCCGACCACGGCCGAGGCCAGGACCGCGCCCTTCCAGTCGAAGGCCAGATGGAGGTCGAAGGCTGCCAGCACCGGGCCGAAGAGACCGCGACGGCCAAAGAGCAACAGCAGCAGATAGCCGGTGACCACCGGCGGCAGGACCAACGGCAGGTGACAGAGGCCGTCGAGCGCGATCTTGAGCGGAAACTCCCGCCGGGCCAGCAGCCACCCCAGCAACACGGCTGGCAACAGGCTCAGCAGCACGCAGCAAAAGGCCACGCGCAGCGAGAGCAACAAGACCTGCACTTCCTCAGCGCTGAACACGTTGGTCGCCCAAAAAGGTAAAACCGTGTTTGCGGAAGATGATGGCGGCTGTCTCTGAGCTAAAAAACGCCAGCAGGTCGCGGACCTGAGTGCTGGCGCGGTCCTTGACGATGGCCGCCGGATAGACGATGGGGCGGTGCAGTGAGTCCGGCACCGTGGCTAGGGTTATTACGCGGTCGCTTTGGGCCGCGTCGGTGGCGTACACCAAGCCCGCGGCGCACTCTCCGCGCTCGACGTACACCAAGGCGGCGCGGACGTCGGGCGCGGATGCGATGCGGGTTTTGAGCAACGGCCACCAGCCCAATTCCCCTATGGCTTGGCGGGCGTACTGGCCAGCCGGGACGTGATCGGGGTCGCCGAGGGCCAAGCGGCCAGCGAAAGCACTGGCAAAGTCGAAGTTCCTTGCAAAGCGGACGGTGAAGGGCGCTTCCTTGGGTGCAATGACCACTAGGGCGTTGCCGAGGAGATCGACGCGGGTGTCTTGCTCAATGTGCTGACGCGCTTGGAGATAGTCCATCCACTCGGCATTGGCGGAAAAGTAAATGTCGGCTGGCGCACCGGCGGCGATCTGTTTGGCCAAGGTCGAAGAGCTGGCGACGGACAGGCGCATCCCCTCGTAGTGGGTGGCTAGCTCTGAGAGTGCAGAGTTTAAGCTGGCGGCGGCGAACACGCTTTGGGCTGTGGCCAGTGCGGGCCAGAGCAAGAGCAGTACGATGCTAAGTGTCCGCGGGGTCATGGTGCCAAAAATCGGCCAGCGACTGGGCGATGTGGGCTGGGTTGCGGACGGAATGCACTGGGTGCCAAGAAGAGGGAAAGAGTTGGCGGTAGCGGCTTTGTGCAAAGCGGCGATCGACGAGGAGGATTGCGCCGCGGTCGCTCGCGGTGCGGATGACGCGGCCGGCGGCCTGCAACACGCGGTTCATGCCCGGATAGACATAGGCATACGCAAAGCCGGGAATCTCGCGCTCGTCGAAATAGTGGCGGATCAGATCGCGCTCCAAGCACAGTTGCGGCAGGCCAACGCCGACTACTACTGCACCGACCAAGCGCTCGCCGACTAGATCGATTCCCTCGCCGAAGACGCCGCCCATCACGGCGAAACCCACTGTGTACTGTTCGGCCTGCAATGGCTCCGCGTCGAATGCAGAGAGAAACTCCTCGCGCTGGCGGTCAGACATGCCGCTTTCTTGGACGAGCAGGTCGATGTCCGGGTGCGCCTCGGCAAAGCGCGTGGCTACCTCCTCCATGTATTTGTACGAAGGGAAAAAGGCGAGGTAGTTGCCCGCGCGCTGGCTGACGAGGGCGGCGATGGACTCGGCGATGTCGTCGTAGCTCTCGCCGCGCTTTTTGTACGTCGTCTCAATGTGGTCGGCCAGCAGCAGGCGCAGGTGCTCGGGCGGGAAGGGCGAACCAAGGCTCAGCAAGGTATCCCCCTCTTCGCCGCCGAGCAGGTCGCGGAAGTACGCCAGCGGCGAGAGCGTGGCCGAGAAGAATACGGCCGCGCAGCCGCGCTCTAGGGCTTGGCGGATATTGTGCGCTGGATCGAGACAGAACAGCCGGAAGCGAATATCCCGCCCCTGTTTTTCGGTGTATGTGGTGTAGTGCTCGTCGAAAAGCTCGCCGATGCGCTCAAAGCCCAGCACCCGGAAGTAGCACTCGATCAATTCGTCCCAAAAGGGCAAGGCCGCGCCCTGCTCTAGGACCTTCTCGGCGGCGCGGAGGACATTGTGGACCAGCGCCATCAGGTCCGTCGATAGCTGGGGGCTGATCCAGCACTCGCCGTCGCCTTCCTGCTCGACCTTCTTGCCGAGCTTGGCAAAGTAGCGGTTGAGGGCGTCGAGTTGTTTGCTCAAGTCGGGATGCGTCTTGCCGACCAAGCGCTTGAGCCCAGCAATCTCGGACTTGCACAGATCGGCCGAAAACATCTCGCGCGCTCGATCGACGAGATTGTGCGCCTCGTCAATTAGGAAGGCGTATTGCCCTCTGGTGTCTTGGAAGAAGCGCTTGAGGAAAGCGCGAGGATCAAAGACGTAGTTGTAATCGCAGATGATGACGTCGGACCACAGCGCGAGGTCGAGCGAAAATTCAAAGGGGCAGACGGTGTGCTTTTGCGCGCATTCCTCGATGAGAGTCCGGGTGAAGGCGTCGTGGGTAAAGATGTCTTCAAGCGCGTCGTTGATGCGGTCGTAGTAGCCGCGGGCGAACTCGCATTGCTCGGGGTCGCAGGTGCTGCCGCCGTTGGGTTTGAAGCAGATCTTGTCGCGGGCCGTCAGCGTCAGGCTCTTGATGCGTGCGTCCCCGCCGCGCAGGTCGTCAATGGCCTTTTCGGCGATCCTGCGTCCGCTGGTTTTGGCCGTCAGATAGAAGATTTTTTCAGCATGGCCCAAGCCGAGGGCCTTGGCCGCGGGGAACAGAGTCGAGATGGTTTTGCCGATGCCGGTGGGTGCTTGGGCGAAGGCGCGACCGCGACCGTCGATGGTGCGATAGGTGGCCACGGCGAGATCGCGTTGGCCGGGCCGGTACTCGGCGAAGGGAAATTTGAGCGCTTCAAGCGAAAGATCGCGTTCGGCGCACCACTGTTGGTAGATGCGCGCCCAATGCAGGTAGCGCTCGATGAGATCGGCGCAAAACGCCGACAGTTCGTCGCACGCAAAGGTGCGGCGGTCCTCGCGGTGCTCATAGGTATCTAATTGAAGGTAGGTTAGCTGGACGTCGATGGCGTCGAGGCCACTTTGCTCGGCGACCATAAAGGCGTAGAGTTTGGCCTGTGCCCAATGCGCTGGGTTTTCAGGGACCTCGTCGAGGTCGGCCTCGGTGGTCTTGATTTCCTCGACGAGCACGGCGTCGTCTTCGATGAGTAGGCCATCGATGCGGCCGCTTATTTCAAGGGCAATCTCGTCGGTCTCGACTAGGTAGGAAATGGGTACTTCCGCCTGATAGTCGGCGGGGCGGGCACGCTGAACTTTTTGGTGGCCACGGGTGCCTTCCACTAAGCGGTCGGGACGGGAAAATCCACCGAAAACTAGATCGCCGGAGCGCAGCACGAATCCGACAAGCTCGCGCACCGAGGTTTTGAGCAGGCGTGGGGACATGGTGTATAATATAGGGGCGCTATCAGGCACTTGCATTTTCACAGGAGACGATGATGAGTCAATCCGTAGTCTTAGGCGTCATTGGTGGGTCGGGGTTGTACCAAATAGAAGGAGTCGAAACAGTCGCCGAGCACCGGTTAGATACGCCCTTTGGCGCACCTTCGGACGCCATTGTTGAGGCGCGAATTGGCGACCGCACGGTGTATTTTTTGCCGCGACATGGCCGGGGGCATCGGCTGCTGCCGAGCGAAGTGCCCTCGCGCGCCAATATCCACGCGCTCAAGCAACTAGGCGTGAACCACGTTTTGGCCATCAGCGCCTGCGGTATCATGCAGGAGGATATCCGGCCGGGGGACATGATCGTGCCCGACCAGATTTTTGACCGCACGCGCGGACACCGTCCATCGACGTTCTTCGGCGACGGGATCGTCGGCCACGTGATGTTTGCCGACCCGTTCTGCGCAGGATTGCGGGGCGTAGTCATCGCCGCGGCGCGGGCGGCAGGTGCCAACGTCCACGAGGGCGGCACGTACCTCTGCATGGAGGGGCCGGCCTTTTCCACTCGCGCTGAGTCGCATTTCTACCGCAACGCCGTGGGCGCGGCTGTGATCGGCATGACCGCGCTGCCCGAGGCCAAGCTGGCGCACGAAGCGGAAATGTGTTACGCGCTGCTGGCGACGGGCACGGACTACGACTGCTGGCACGAGGAAGAGGAGGACGTGACCGTCGAGCAAGTGTTAGCGGTGTTACGAGCTAACAGTGCCTTAGCTAAGCAGATTGTCTCCGAGGTTGCCACGCACCTGCCAGCCGAATCCGCTTGTCCTTGTTTGCGTGCTGCCGAAAGCGCTATCATCACAGACCCAGCGGTGATTCCCTTAGAGGCGAAGGAGCGTCTTCGGGTATTCTACGGGAAGTATTGGGATTGACAGGTTACGCACGGGTGTTAGGTATGAGATACTTCGACTCCGCTGCGCTCCGCTCAGCATGACAGGGGCGACGAAAGGAATAATGGCATGGCCACGGTAAAAGTGAATTGGACGAGAAAAATCTACGGCGGCGGTCGCGGCTAGCACGTTGGCAGCTTGGTGCGCTGGAAGGGTGCGTATCACGTATGCTTTGTCGATGGCAGCGGCCACGGTAGCGGCGATTCGCAAATCCGCGTCTGCTCGTCTGCGGATTTGGAGACTTGGACCAGCCATTGAGGATTGACCGCGAAGATGGGCCTTGGGCAGAACGGACATTGGGCAGAGAGTTTCTCTCTGCCCAATGTCTAATAAAGAAATCAGATGTAAAAGATGCTCAGCGCAACTGCGGATTCAACTTGTAAGTGCAATTTCGCCATGTTTAGGTTTCGTTCCTGTTTCCTTGGATAAGATTTCATGCGGCGTTTGAAATGCCAAGCCCTTTCGCGGCCGATGATTGGGCCGCTCCATGATGTAGTGTATCTGTGTCTCCGACAGCGTATTCACGTCCGTTGCTTTGGGTATGTACTGGCGAATTAGCCCGTTGGTGTTCTCGTTGAGTCCGCGTTCCCAAGCATGATAGGGATGGGCAAAATATACAGCCGCGTCCAACGCTTGGCTGATGGTGGCATGGTGGGCAAACTCCTTGCCATTATCGGCGGTAATCGTCTGGGTATGCGCCTTATGGGGCGCGAGCAACGCAAGGGTCGCCGCCACGGGCGCGGCCTGTTTGGAGGCGACGCTGCCCAACAGGGTATAGCGCGAGCGCCGTTCGACCACCGAGACGAGTGCCCTGGTGCCCTGGCCGCCCAGCACCAGGTCGATTTCCCAATCGCCGATGCGCCTTTTTTCTTCGACGATGGCCGGACGCTGGTCGATGCTGACGCGGTCTTTAATCTGGCCTCGGCCGTCGGCTTGGCCATAGCGTTTCTTGCGTTTCTTCTGACTGTGGCGCAGATGGCGATACAACGTCCCGCCCGCTTGACGGTCCGCCCGGATGTGCTGATAGATGCGCTCGGTACTCAACCGAAGCCCGTCAGTGGCCGCCAGCCGACCCGCAATTTGCTCGGGACTCCACTGCTGACACAGCTCCGCTTCAATGCGCTCGATGACCGGCGGCGTCATCTTGGTCGCCTGCCCCTTATGGTGCCGACGCGCCAGGGCGTGCTGGTGGGCTTGCTGGGGACGATAGCCGCGTTGCCCGCGATTGCGCCGCAACTCCCGGCAAATCGTCGAGGGCGATACCGATATCGTCGCGGCGATGCACTGCTGATCATGCCCGGCTTTCTTCAGGGCGTACATTTGGTATCTTTGATACTCGGTCAACTGGTGATATAGCAGTCCTAAATGATTTGAAAGCATGCGTTCATCAGTTTACCTATGCGTCATTCCCGCGCAAGCGGGAATCCAGTCTTGAATGATTTAGGGTTGCTATATGTCCTCATAGTGCCTCCGTCCGGAGCTGCATGTGAAATGGTCCGAGGAAATATACCAGTTGGCCATTTCTTTTCCAGCGCCAGCACGATTGCACTTACAAGTTGAATTCAAGGGGATTAAAAATTAGATAGGAGACACGAATTGTGACACGGCAGACAACGACACAAGCAGGGCTCGTTCTTCTAACCATCCTCGCGACCATCGGATCCTGCGATAGGCCCTCCTCCGATAGCGATGACCAGCCCTCGACTTCCGCTGGGCAAACCGATCCACTCCAGTTGCCTTTTCCCGAGGAGATCATTGATCCTCCATGGTTGGAAAGTCGCAGACAGGCTCAACTCGAGACTGAGTTCGATGTATTTTGCGACTTTGCCTTCTCCGATCAGCTCGAAGACAGTGCTATCCGCTTCCGCAACAGGATCACTCCCGATTCGGGCAAGGACTACAGGCCGAATCACTACGACCACGGCAATGGAATAACCATTGCCGACGTGGACGGGGATGGCCTCTACGATATCTATTTCGTCACCCAGGTTGGCGACAACGAACTGTGGAGAAATCTGGGCGGCGGCAAATTTAAGGATATTACCGAGAGGGCGGGTGTGGCGGCCAAATCGGTTGGGGTATCGGCCTCTTTCGCCGATATCGACAACGACGGCGCTCCAGACCTCTACGTGACCGTCCTGCGCCGGGGCAATATCCTCTTTGAAAACGACGGTACCGGCACATTCAAAGATATTTCCAAAGGCTCCGGCCTCGACTATAAGGGACATCCCTCTGCCGCAGTCTTCTTTGACTACAACGGCGATGGGTTGTTGGATATTTTTCTCACTGTTGTAGGTCAGTACACTACCGACGAGCTTAAAAAGGCGAGCTATTCTAAAAACAGCCAGTACAAGTACTATACGGGCTTCAACGACGGCTTCAGCGGGCACCTCAAGCCCGAACGCACCGAAACGAGTATCCTCTTCAAAAACGAAGGTGATAATCGCTTTGTCGATGTCAGCGAAAAGGTGGGTTTGCAGGACGCGAGTTGGTCGGGCGCCGCCAGCCCCATCGACGTCAACGAAGACGGCTGGCCCGATCTATACGTTTTGAATATGCAGGGACACGACCAGTACTACGAAAACGTCGGGGGCAAACATTTTGTCGCCAAGAGCCGCGAGGTTTTTCCCCAAACCCCCTGGGGGTCGATGGGAGTCAAAGTTTTCGATTACAACAACGACGGCAAAATGGATCTCTATATCACCGACATGCATTCCGACATGAGCGAAAACATCGGAGTCGAGCGCGAAAAACTCAAATCCCGCATGCAATGGTCTGAACAGTTCCTGCACAGCGGCGGCAATAGCATCTTTGGCAATGCGTTCTACCGGAACAAAGGGGACGGGCACTTCGAAGAAATTTCAGACCAAATCGGTGCTGAGAACTATTGGCCCTGGGGATTCAGCGTCGGCGACCTCAACGCCGATGGGTACGAGGACGTTTTTATAGCCTCCAGCATGAATTATCCTTTCCGATATGGGGTCAACTCCGTTCTGTTGAACAACCGGGGCGAAGGATTCTTGGACAGCGAATTCATCTTGGGTGTAGAGCCCAGGCGCGGCGGACGCACGGCCCAACCGTGGTTCGAATTAGATTGTGCTTGGAAAGACCGCAACCACCGGCACTGTCAGGACCGAAGCGGCACTGTTGTGGTCTGGGGCGCATTGGGAAGCCGTTCTTCGGCGATTTTCGACTTGGACGACGACGGCGATCTGGATATCGTCACCAATGATTTTAATTCCGAGCCTACTGTGCTGATCAGCAATCTGAGTGCTAAAAAGCAGAATCTGTCTTTTCTCAAGGTCGAGCTGATCGGCACGGCGTCGAACCGCAGCGGACTGGGTGCTACGGTACAGGTTCGAGTTGGCACCCAGACTTATACCAAAGTCCACGATGGACAGTCGGGCTATCTCTCCCAAAGTCTCTATCCACTCTACTTCGGACTGGGCGATGCCAAAGTAGTCAATCAGATCGCTGTGCGCTGGCCGTCGGGGAAGGAACAGATTGTATCTGGCCCCATCGCAACCAACGCACTGGTTGAGGTAAAAGAACTTTAGAAGATGCAGACTAACCTTAGGAGGAAGCACCATGAGACTCAAATTGGCTTGTGCCGACTTCACTTTTCCGCTTCTGCCCCACGATCACGTCCTCGACTTGATTGCGATGTTGAAGCTCAAGGGGGTGGATATCGGCCTTTTCGAAGATCGCTCTCACTTGCAGCCCTCGCGCGAATTCGAGAATGTGCGGCGCTCGGCCCGACGGCTGAGGAAGAAACTAGAAGCTAGAGGCCTAGTTGCTGCCGACGTGTTCATGCAGACAGCACTGGACTTCGAGTCCTACGCCATCAACAACCCCCAAAAGAGGCGTCGGAACAAAGCGCGAGATTGGTTCCTCAAAACCTTGGAATACGCCCTCGAATGCGGTTCCAAGCACGTTAGCGGGCTGCCTGGGGTACACTTCCGCGACGAAAAGCGCGGCGATTCTTGGGCCCGGGCCGTAGAAGAGTTGAACTGGCGGGTGGAACAGGCTCGCCAGCACCGCATCATCTACGGAATCGAACCCCACATCGGCTCGCTGGCTTCCCATCCTAAGTCGGCGACTAGGTTGGTGCGGGACGTTTTAGGATTGACCTTGACCTTGGACTACAGCCATTTCATTCCACGCGGCATCCCCGAATCCGAAGTAGAGGTCTTGATTCAGCACGCTAGCCACTTCCACGTCCGAGGGGCGTGCCGGGGCAACGGCCAAGCGAACTTTGAGCGCAATACCTTGGATTTCGGGCGCATATTGGAAGTCATGCGCACGAGCGGTTATCGCGGCTGGCTCGAGTTGGAGTACTGCTGGGGAGAGGGCTACGAAGGCTGCGACACGCTGGCGGAGACCATTCGCTTCCGCGACCATTTGCGGGCGCTGGCGGCATGAGAATCTTGCCCATGGCGGAACGTTTTAGAATAGCGGTCATAGGCGTCGGCCGGATTGGCGCATTCCACGCCCGCCACGTCCAAGAACTGGCCAGAGAGCGGGGCGATTGCGTGTTGACAGTGGTAGTGGACGGGTACGGCGACTTGGCCGCCGAGGCCGCGGCTCAGCTACAGGCTGGACAGGAAACGGCGATTGGTGTTTTCAAAGACGTAGAGGAACTAGTCGCGGCTAAGGCAGCCGACGGCGCGTTTATTGCCTCGCGCACGGAAAACCACTACCGCGATGCCCAGACCTTGATCGACGCGGGCTGGCGGGTCTTGATGGAAAAACCGCTGACGCACTCTCTGGCCACAGCGCGAGAGTTTGCCACCTATCTAGACGCCGACGATTTTCGCCGCACGGCGCTGATGCAGGCTTTTATGCGTCGCTTCGACGCGCCGCTGCTATGGGCCAAAGCCCTCTTGGATCAAGGCGCTATCGGCGCGCCGTTCAAGATCGTCTCGATCCTCGAAGATCCAGTGCCGCCGCCCGAGGGATACAATAGCTCCGGCATACTCTCGGATATGGCAGTGCACAATATCGACGAGATTCTCTGGCTCGGCGGGCAGCAGCCCGAGCGGCTAGCGGGTTTTGGCAGTCTGCTTTACAACCAGCAGCACACGGACGTCAAAGAGGATTTCGACGATGCTCTCTTGCAGATGTACTTTCCCGAAAACCTGATCGGCCAAGTGACGGTGAGCCGCAACCACGTAGCAGGGTATCGCAATGAGACTTGGGTTTATGGGACGGAGGGGTTAGTGCATGTGGGGGCCTTTAGTGAGGACTCGCTCTCAGTGGAAGTGGAGGCATTTGGGCGGCGTGGTTTAATCGAGCGGCGGGAGTTTGCCCTGCGCGATTACGGCGCAGAAGTGCCGTTTTTTATCGAGCGCTTCGGGCCGGCGTACAAGGCCGAGGTGGCCCACTATATCGACCACTGCCGCACAGAAGCGCCCTTTGCCGTTGATCACCGCGATGGGCTGAGGGCGCTGGAGGTCGCGATGGTGGGAAGTGGGGCATTGCAGGGACGCGAGGGAGGTGTAGCGATTGATGTTGCCTAGCGCAATTGAGACAGCAGCGAGCTGATTTTTAGGAAGCCGGAACGAATATGAAAGTCGCGAAGGTCGAGACCCTGCGGGCCAGCCGCTTTATCTACGTGCGGGTGCACACCGACGAAGGCATATCGGGTGTCGGCGAGTTGCACCCCGCAAGCGGTACCAGCGGCACGCCGTTTGCGCCCATTGCGGCGGTAGATTACTGCGCCGAGTACCTAATCGGCAAGGATCCTCTCCACATTGAGCGCAACTGGCAGCACATGTTCCGCCGCTGCGTGTTTCGCGGCGGCGCGGACACTATGGCCGCGATCGGGGCAATCGACATCGCACTGTGGGACATCAAGGGGAAGGTAGCCGAGCTACCCGTCCATTCGCTGCTGGGCGGTCCCACGCGGGAGCGCGTACGCGTGTACTCGCATCTGCATGGCGACTCCCCGGCGGAGTTGGCCGAAGACGCCCGGCGCATGGTCGAGGCCGGCTACACCGCTTTGCGTCTCTATCCGTTCGGAGCCTTTGCGTCTGGCGAGGGCACAAGCTTAGAGCAACTGTCGTTCCGCGGCATGGCCAAGCACGCCGCGGCTACCCTGCAGGCAGTCCGCGACGCCGTGGGTGACGAGATCGATCTCATGGTCGATGTGGTCAACCGACTCACGCCGCCGGAGGCCATCGAGGTGGCCAAGGCGCTCGAGCCCTATGGCTTGTTTTTTTTCGAGGACCCCATCGAGCCTGAAAACATGGACGCATGGGGTCATGTTGCGGCAAATATGCCGGTGCCAGTGGCCATGGGCGAGCGGCTCTACACCACCTACCAGTTCCGCGAGTTGCTAGCCCACAAGGGGGCTTCGTACATCCGGCCGGACCTGTCGCTCGCCGGTGGAATTACGAATTGCAAAAAGATCGCGGCTCTTGCCGAAGCAAGCTACGTGGGAGTCGCCCCGCACAACCCGTTGAGTTGCATCCTGACTGCGGCGTGCGTGCAACTCGACGCCGCCATCCACAACGTCGCCATACAGGAGTATCCACGGGACGAGTACGATGCCCCGAAACGGGATCTGGTCGAGACGCCACTGCGGCGCGAGGGCGGCTTCCTGATTGTTCCGCAGACTCCCGGCATTGGCATTGAACTGAACGACGAAGCGTTCCCGCACTATCCGCCTGAGCCTTATACTCGGGAGCCGGTGATTGGCCCCGACGGTGCCCTGCGGGATTACTGATTAATTATGATCAGGCTGACTCAAATACCCTCAGAGCAGTTGAAGTGGTACAAAGAAAAAACTGGGGGTTTCTATGGAATGGATTTCAATTTTGGAGGGCCGTCGGGATTTTTCGGCTTCTATGGCGAGTTTGCTATCTCCAGCGAAGGGCAGGTTGACTTGGCAAATCTCCTAGTAGCCCATTCCTGCGAACACGAGCAGGAGGAGATGATTGCCAAAATTAGTGCTCTGCGACAGGCTATCACGAGTGGCCTGTGGTCTGCTACATTGCGCCAGGAGAATCGACTTGAAGCTGTCTGGGAGGAGTTTAAGTTGGAATTTTTTTCCGCACCAACGAGCGATGGAACGGTCGCAACTCATTTGTTACTCTCACACGACAATCCCGCCATTTTTAGAGAGCCTTATTTCAATGATTACTTTGAACTGCGATCTGACCGTGCCCGCAAGAAGTCGGAACTGCAAGATCCGGGGGCTTACTACCCCGTAAGTCCAGAGCAAGCCCCTGAACAGGCTGAGGCTGTTGACGTGGCGGAACTTGCGCGTCGCATTCAGGGTAAGCCACTAGTGGCGTTCACGGGCGCTGGTTTATCGGCCGCGGCAGGTATTCCCGCGTTTGACGGAAAAGGTGGACTGCAGGAGCAATTCCCCATCGACAATTACCGTTTCCCCGGTGCTGTTGCCGATTGGATAATACACCGTCCTCGTGAGACGGCTCTGGTACTGGGAACATTCTACACCCGCTTTATGACAGCCAGTCCCACCGAAGCCCATGCGGCTCTTGCACAATTGGAAAAACACGGGATACTGAAGCAGATCATTACGGGCAATTTTGACGGGCTACACGAATGGGCCGGTAGCCAAAAAGTGCATATAAATGAACCCAAGTACTTTAAAGGCTCAAACGAGGGCTGGGCTTGGATCGAGGAAGGTCAGGTGGCTTTGGTTATAGGCGTGTCGATGGATGCAAATAACGGCCTGCTGGACTATGCCCGTGACAACGCCCTCCAAATCGTCGTTGTAGCTCCAGAACGACCGGACTTCATGCATGCACAGGACTGGTTTGTCGAGGGCCTTGCTGAAGACGTCTTGCCCGAACTGACCAAGCTGCTCACCATCTGATCATGCACTTTCCTCGACTTGGCGCGCCATCTGCGCCATATAGGCGGCTCGACCTATCCTTGCCTGAAAGGCCGTTGTAGGAATGTCGCATATGGCCCTTATTAGGACAATTGATATTAAGAAGCCACAACATCGCCATCCAAGAATAGAGGGATAAACGAAAATGGCGCGGCAAAAAAAGAAAACCACTAAAAAGCAAAAGCCCTCTGACCCGTTCTCGAAACTCACTTGGGAAGACCTAGAAGAATGGGCGGGCAACGTCATCGTCGGCCGAGGACGCCCCTATCAGAGAAGAGGAGCGGTTGAAAACTTGGGACGCACTGAGGACGGAACGTTGGTAGCTTGGGTGAGAGGAACGCGGCGCTATGCCACCCGGGTTCGCCTTACCGAGAGGAACGGCTTGGAATCCGCCTGCACCTGTCCCTATTGGGCTACCTGCAAGCACGCGGTGGCGGTGGTACTGGAATACTTGGAATGCCTCAAGACCGATAGTGCTATTGGCGAAATTGAGGAAGACGATCCGCGCTTGTTGAAACTAGAAGCGATAGTGGACGAGGAGGACGAGGAGGAAGAAAACGCGCGTTCCGGGCGGTCAAAATCCAAGAAATCCAAAGCAGCTTCCCTGCGTCCGTACCTCGAGGAGCAGACCAAAGCCGAACTCGTAGCGCTGGTGATTGAACTCGCGGACGCGCACGACGCGGTGCGCCAATTGCTCGCCGACCGCCGCAATTTGGCTGCCGGGCAGACGCAAAAAATTCTCCAGATGATCCGCCGCGAGATCCATGCCTTAGAAGAGTCGTTATGGGACGAATACAACGACCGAGACCTTGCGGCCAACGTAGGTCGCCTTAAGGCGGCGCTCAAAGGGTTGGTCGCAGCCGGACAGGCCGACGCGGCCGTGCGACTAGGGCCGGAGTTGCTGGACGCGGGCAGCCGGGCACTTGAGCACGATGACGAAGGCGAATCCGACGCAGCGTTCGCCGACTGCTTTGAGGTGCTTTTTCAGGCTCTAGATACGGCCTCCCTATCGCCAGCAGACCAGATAGAATGGGCCATAGATATGGAACAGGCCGACGGGTACAGCCTGTGCGCCGCTGGCTTGGAAAACCTGTGGAAGAAAGGCTACGCCAAAAGCGATTGGTCTGTGGTGTGCGACCGGCTAGCGCAGCGTCTCGAAGCCATTGAGCCTGTTGCGGAAGAGGACGCTTTTTTGCCTGACTTCAAACGGAGCCAAACTGCCGACTGGCTGACGCGCGCCTTGGAAAAGGCTGGTCGCCAAGACGAGATTATCCCGCTGTGGGAGCGCGAAGCGCCCATCTCCAATACCTATGCTCACTTGGTGGACCTCCTGATAGCTGAACGCCGCTGGGAAGAGGCCCGCCGCTGGTGCCGTCAGGGGATGGAGGCGACTGCCTCTATCTATCCGGGCATTGAAGCGGCCCTGCATAAGCAGCTACAGACGATTAACGAGCGTAGTGGCAATCCGCTCGCTGGGTTGGCCCTTCAAGCCGAGGAGTTTTTTGCTGCGCCTAGTCTGCATGGCTTCCAAGCTCTGTGCAAAGCCGCTCGCAAGGCGCGCGTCGGCGAGGGCGTCGAGGCTTGGGCGCGGCACTTTCTGGGAACCGGCCGGCGGCCCGGTGTTGGTCGGAAACGCAAGAGTGATCCAAAGATCGCTTGGCCCTTGCCGCCCCCTGAAGTCGAGGTGTCCGATAGCGAAGCAATAGAGGCCCCTATGACCGGGATACTAACTCAGTTGGCTATTGCCGAGAAGAAGCCGGACGAGGTGCTCAAGTGGTATGACTATGCCAGTCGCAAAAAGGGTGGATTGGGGATGTATGACTTTATCGTCAACCCCACCGAGGTGGCCGAGGCCATCAAGTCGGCTCACCCGGAGCGGGCGATAGCCATTTGGCAGGAAGCAGCCGAGGAGCAGATCGCCCAGGTCAGTACGAGAGGGTACGAGGCCGCAGTTCCCTATCTGCGAAAAATGAAAAATGCGCTCACTCGGGCTGGTCGCAAGCAGGAATGGGACGAGTATCTAGCTTCCTTGCGGGAGGAGAACAGCCGTCGGCCGCGGTGTCTGGAGGTGCTGGACCGGTTGAAAGGTGGACGCCGACGAATTATCGACGCGTAGTCCCGACGGTGAGGAGAATTCTTTATGACGGCCAAAATCAACCGAACGTCCCTCGCGCTGGTACGCGGAGATATTACAAGGGAACGAGTCGATGCGATTGCCAACGCTGCCAACGAGCGGCTCTTGGGCGGCGGTGGCGTCGATGGTGCCATTCACCGCGCTGGGGGACCAGCCATCATGGCGGAATGCAGCGCAATCCGCGCTAAGCAGGGCGGTTGTCCTACGGGTCAAGCTGTTATCACGACGGGCGGTAATCTTCCCGCGAAGTACGTCATCCACACTGTGGGGCCGATCTGGCGGGGTGGAGACGCTGGTGAACCTGAACTTCTCGCTAGCTGCTATCGGGAAAGCTTACGACTCGCAGTGGAGCACAACATCAAGACGATTGCCTTTCCATCTATTAGCACCGGCGTGTATGGTTATCCAGTCGCGCAAGCCGCGGTTGTCGCGCTCAATGGGGTAAAGCAGTGCCTCGAAGCGCACGACGGTCTCGATGAGGTGCGCTTCGTTCTCTTCGATGATGTGACGTACGGCGCTTATGAGAATGCGCTTTTGGATGTCTGACTAAAATTTTTGTTGTAGGCGGGGTCGTCGGTGCTGAATCGCAGGGTTGTCGTGAACACCTCGTTCAGTGTTGTTGACATGAAATATTCATGTTTTCATATTAATCACATGACTACAATGATCCAGATTCGCAACGTCCCAGATGTCATGCATCGTCGCCTAAAAGCGCGCGCCGCAATGGAAGGAGTCTCCATGTCACAGTATGTGATGTGGGCAATTGAGCGGGCACTAGAGCGGCCGAGCCGGCGGGAACTGCTTGCGGCCATCCGCCGACAGCCCGAATTGGTTCTTGGGGCATCGCCAGCCGACGTGCTTCGCGCGGAACGGGACGCTCGCGACGACGCGCACGCCAACGACGGGGATCTCAACGAGCGAGAGCGGTAGGCACCGTTGCTGGTCTTGGATGCCTCGGGAGCGGTCGAGTTCTTGCTGAATACGGCCGCAGGTAAGCGCGTCGCGAAGCGGGTGGAAAACCCTGCCGTGAGCATTCACGTGCCCCATCTCATCGACGTGGAGATCGCTCACGTGCTTCGCCGTTACGTCTTGCGCGGAACGTTGAGCGCCACACGCGGAGCACTCGCACTCGACCAATGGCGTGCGCTCGACGTCGAACGGTATTCGCATGAGCTATTCCTCGACCGAATCTGGCAGCTTCGCGATAACGTGAGCGCTTACGACGCCGTGTACGTCTCGCTGGCGGAGGCGCTGGGGGCGGTGCTCGTGACCGGTGACGGCCGGCTGCTCGGTGCCCCGGGCCTGCGTACCCGCATCGAGCTGGCATGATTCCCTCCGGCTTGAACGCCCGTCCGAGTACGTTGCGTCCGCAGCAGGACAGCCACTCACTTGCCCACTAAGCTAGTTCGTCGGACGGACGCGGGGACCGTTCAGCAGTCGGCCCAGCCAAGTGTAGCGGACGAGAAATTGGTAGATCAGCAATAGAAGGCCGGTGACTGCGAGCAAAACTAGGAAGTACTTTACCCCTGAAGCAAGCGGCCAATCGCGCACGGCTAATTGAGTGCCAATGATCAGCGGTACGTGCGTCACGTACAGCCAGTACGACGAATCCGACACATAGCGAATGGTTTTGTTTTCGCGAGTGCAGAGTTTGCGGAACAAGCCGATGAATCCAAAGGTCATCATCCAAGCGTAGATCACCTGCAATGCCACCGCCGCGGTCCGGGCCATGGCCGGATCGAATATCTCCTGGCGAAATCCGAATGCACCCGTTGAAAATTCGAGCCCGAGCGGGAAGACGATGAATAGCCCTACGGGAAGCGCCAGCCACCACCATTTTCCGACCCGGCCGTCTGGGTCGTCGCAGTCGAAATACAAAGCACCAAAAAAGAAAAAGAGGGCGTAGTAAAGTAGTATGTGCGGCATGGGCAGAAGGCCCAAGGAGGTGTCCGGGCCAAAACTGGGTATGACCAGTCCCATGAGCGACTGCGGAATCATGGTTAGAGGAATCAAATAGAGAAATCGAATGGGTGAAAGAACCAGCCACTTGGGCGGTCCCTGCCATTGCAGCCAATCGGCGAGGCGGGCGTAGAGTGCGAAGACGAGGACCAACCAGCAGAGGAACCACAAAAACCAGAGGTGGTGAAAAAGCGGCAGGGAAAAAATCGGCGACGCCATCGCTTTGAGGAACCCGGCCGATGTTTCCTCTGTCTCGTCAGTTTTTTCCCAACCAGCGGAAGATTGTCCGAAAAGTCCGGCGATTTGATCCCGACCCTCCTCGACTTGTCGCGCATCAATCTCGATCTGCAACAAGCCCGCCAAATACCGCGTCAGTTTCCAGTCCACCGCTAGGGCCGTCCGAGGCGTATCGCCGTTGTTGTTTTTTGCCTCGGAATCTGCTCCGTACTGAAGCAGCAATTTGGCGACTTCCACTCGTCCTAGGAAGGCAGCCGCATGCAAGGGCGTCCCGCCGTCCCTGGTGCGACCATTGACCGCAGCCCCGTTTTGCAGCAGCCAATCGACGGCTTCAAACTGGCCGACCAGCGCCGCCCATACTAGGGGAGTTTGCCCGAATGCCGGATCGGTCCCATCGATATTGGCTCCGCCTTGCAGGTGCCGTTCAATGCCGGCGAGGTCCCCGTTCTTGGCTGCACTCCAGATGTTGTCTTCTTCGGCCTTAGCCGCGTTGGCTTCTACTCCAGATGCAATGGCCCAGCCACTGATCCAGTTTACCGCGGGAACGATTGTTACTAGTCCGAGTAGGAATGGCAGCAACACGCGGCGCAAGCGGTGGGAGAGCACTGGTTTTAAACCGCGCCCGCGCCAAAGCATGGCCGTGAAAAAGCCGCTTAGCACAAAGAACACCGGCATGCGGAAGCCGTGGATTGCGGCAAATAACAGCCAGAAGAAATCGCTTTGCCGCTCATCCTGAACTGCCCAGGGAAACGGCGTGAAGGACAACCCCGCGTGCAATGCGATGCCGAGCAGCATCGCCGTGGCGCGCAGGGCGTCGAGGTCGTAGCGGCGCGGGTAAGAGCTCCTGTTCACGGGTTGGCCTACTCCACCCTTCTAAACGTCCCTCCATCCTGCACGGCTTCGTAAATCTGGGCGAACTCGCGGCTGCCGTCGTCTTCGACGGGGAGGCATTCAGAACCGCTTTCGCAGACGGGCATGGCGTCGCGGGGGTATTCGTTGTGGAGGTCCTGTTTGGAGCAGCCGTAGTAGGTGACTTCGCCGTTGGCGCGGGCGTAGCGATAGACGTGGCGGGGTGGATCGACCCAACTGTAATCCACTCGATATTGCTCTATGGCTTGGAGGTCAATCTCGATGCCGAGGCCGGGTTTTTCTGGAACTCGGTAGTAGCCGCCGCGCAGTTGGATGGGGTCGGCTAACAGTTGGCTCTCCCAGATGTTCATGCAGGTGATGGCTGGCCACTTGCTCTGGGGACAGACCGCGCCCAAATGAGCGGCCCATGTGGTGGTGATGCCCGTGCCGACGAGCTGGAGCCAGAAGGGTTTGTTGGCCACGTCGGCGACCGCGGATTGCTGCGCGATGCCGTGGGCTCCAGCGCAGACGACAAAGCCATCGGCGACGTCTTCTTGCAGGGTGGTGAGGATGGGCGGCGAGCCGTAGTGCATGGCCAGCGGGCGGCGGATGTGGTTGCGGATTTGGGCATTGCCGGCCACATCGGACTGGGGGATCGGCGTCTCAATCATGGCCACCTGCGGGTATTGCTCCAAGGTTGATAAAAACTCGACGGCACTGGCGGCGTTGGCGAGCGTGCCGTTGAAGTCCAAGTCGAGCTTGAACTGCGGGGGGACAGCCTCAATAATGGCTTGGATGCATGCGTGCAGGTCGTACCATGTTCGCGCCTTGAGCTTGGCGGTGGTATAGCCCTGTGCGACGGCGTCGGCGCACTGGCGCGCCCAATCTGCGGCCGGCATGTCCATCGCCCACCACGACAGCGGGCACCACGTGCGGACCTTGGTGCCCAACAGGCGATACACGGGGGCACCTAAGACCTTGCCCACTGCGTCGAAAAGCGCCTGCTGGACCCCAGCTCCCAGCGCATCCTGCCACAGCAAATCGCCGACCGCACGGCCGACGATGCGGTCTTCGATGTCTTCGGGGACTTTGGCCCACGTGTAGTTGGGAATGGTTTCGCCCCAGCCTATGGTGCCGTCGGCGAGGGTGATTTTGCAGAGCTGGACAATGCGCCAATGCGGCAGCCAGTACTGCATGTGCTGATTGGTGTGGTCGGTAAACGGAACGTCTAGGTGGATGAGTTCGACGGATTGGACCTGCATGGGGGACTCCTTTTGGAAGTGGTGGGGTGGGCTAGATACGGCGGGCTGAGCTAGGTGTCAAGGTGAGGAATGGACGCATGGGAGGTATGGGATGCTTCGCTGCGCTCAGCATGACAGGTACTGGCGAGCTACTTCCTAGTCATGCTGAGCGTAGCGAAGCGGAGTCGAAGCATCCCATACCTTGATGCCTGTGCGTAACGTCAGTTAGTTATATTGGGTACATGGAAATTCGCCAATTCGCCGAACAGGTTCTCTTCGGTACGCGCTGGGAAGACAAGCTGGTCGCGCTTGACCGCTACGAGGACCGTGCGCCCGGTACGGGGATTGCGACCCCCAGTGCGCCGGGTCGTCCGCCCGGCTTGGGGCTGGACGAGTGGCACCACCGAGAAAAGCTCCGCTTCCGCGACGTGCGCCACTTCCACAGCGAAAAAGAGCGCGGGCTGGTCTTGCACTTTTTTGCCAACCACGAGTTGCTCGCCTTGGAGCTGATGGCACTGGCGCTGCTCAAGTTCCCGCAGGCACCGGAGAAGTTTCGCCGTGGTTTGGTGCAGACGCTCAGAGACGAGCAAGAGCACGTGCGGCTCTACCAGCAGCGGATGCGGGAGATTGGGGTGCAATTTGGCGAGATCCCGGTCGGCGATTTTTTCTGGAAGGCCATTGGGCCGATGGAGACCCCGATGGACTTTGTAACGGGCTTGAGCCTGACCCTCGAACAAGCCAATCTCGACTACGCGCGGCACTACGCCGAGGTCTATCGGCAATTGGACGACCCGGAGACTGCGGCGATTCTGGAGCGGATTTACCGCGACGAGATCGGCCACGTCAAACACGGGCTGACTTGGTTTAGACGCTGGCAGGAGGCCGAGCTGAGCGAATGGGACGCCTATCGCCGGGCACTGCGCTTCCCGTTGGGACCGGCGCGGGCCAAGGGCATTGGCTTCAATCGTGCGGGTCGGCTCCAGGCCGGGCTTTCCGCGGACTACATCGACGAGTTGGAATTGTTCTCGCAGTCGCGGGGACGCTGTCCGGCTGTGTACTGGTTCAATGCTAACTGCGAGGAGCAGGTGGCGTTGGGCCGACCGGGTTTAACGCCATCGCAGCGGGTGGCTGAGTTAGAGGCCGACTTCCAAGCGTTGCCCATGCTGTTGTGCGTCCGCGACGATGTGGTGCTTTTGCGCGAGAAACCTTCGCCGGGCTTTTTGCGGCGGATGCAGGGGTTGGGCTTTGCGATACCGGAGTTCGTCGAGTGCAGCGCGGACGGCCTCGCGGCGCTTGTCGAGCGCAAAGTCAACGCGCTCAGACCTTGGGGCTGGAGTCCAGACAGTGCAGAGTTGTTTGCGCCGTTGGTTGAGGGATTGCCTCGGGGTGGAGGCTTCGACGGTGAGCTCAGCCTAACCGAAGGGCCTTGCTGGAGCGCGGCGATCCGGCAACTCTACGCTAAGTCGTGGAGTGCGGCGCGGCTGGGTGAATTTCTCGCGGTGGAACAGGCCGACTATTTCTGTGGGACGGATGTGGTCGGCACGGCTTGCGCGACGACAGACCAAGTCCTAGCGGAGATAGGACACTTGGGAAAGGCTGGTTTTGACGCGGTGGTCGTCAAGGCTATATACGGCTCTTCGGGGCGCGGCCAAATCCATTGCCGTGGAGGACGACTGCGCGCGGAGCAGTGCGGTCGCTTGGAGAATATTTTGCGGCATCAAGGCCAAGTTGTAGTAGAGCCGTGGCTCGACAAGGTGATGGATCTGTCGCTGCATTTTGACGTGGGAGAGGAGGGTGCGGTGACGGTGGCTGGCTGGACGCGGTTTCTCACTGATGGACGCGGTCAATATCTCGGCTCATTTGTCGGCTCGCTTACCGCTGGCCTCGACGAGGAAGTGAAGCGGTTTCTCTACGGCGATGGGCGCGATGCCCGCCGCTTGCCGAAGTTGGGCGAACAACTCGCCGAATGGCTCGCCGAGCCGCTGCGCGCTGCTGGTTATCAGGGGCCGGTTGGCGTGGATGCTATGATGTACCGCGACCGCGACCGTCTGCGGCTAAAGCCGATTGTGGAGGTCAATCCGCGCACGACGATGGGGCGGGTGGCGCTCAAGTTGCAACAGGCGGTTAATTCGGCGCGCACGGCTCTGTGGCTGGTGATTAGCCGACGCGAGGTGGTAGCGGCTGGGTTTGCTGGCTTAGCTGAATGTGCCGCTGCGCTGGAGGCCGCGCATCCGGCTCAGTTGATGCCCGATGGCAAGCAGTTGAGCGGCGGGGTGCTTTTTACGACCGATCCGGCGCAGGCCCGTTCTTTTGCTACCGTGTTGCTGGTCGGCGAATCGCTGGACGAGTGTGAGGGGTACCTGCGAGAAGCGGGGCTGGCGCTCAAGTAAAAAGCTAACTGAATAACTGATGTTACGCGGCGATCCTACTCGGCTTCGTGTAGCAAGGACCTAAAGGCTTCGAGGCTGGGCACCTGTATGGCCGCCCGGAACAACTGCTTGAGGCGCTGCACATCGTTGATGGCCCCAAGGCGGTCGGCCAACGGATCCGACGCGGCCAGCCCAAAGCGAATCGCCAGCACATCGAGCAGATCTTCGACGGCGCGTTCTCGGCCTCCTTGCTCAATGCCTTGCTCCCACGCTCGCTTGCGCAAAGTCTCAAGTAACGGAAACTCAGTCATAATCTCCTCCGATATGAGAGAAAAAATGGTCGATTCCTCGCACACCAACGAACTCAACACCCCCATGTGCGCCAGCACACTCGCTTTGACCGACCGAGGTGTAGCCAACCCCTCGGTCGTCTCTACGCATCGGCACAACCACGCATCCACATCCATCCCTTCAGGACGACCCATCAGCGGCGTGAACGGCAGCACCCCCACATTGCCCGACGCCAAGTGCGCCAGCCCATCTAGTTCGGTCAGCCGGATCACCTTGTAGCGCAGCACCACCTCATAACCGACATCCTCTTGGATGTATTGCCCCGGATCGTGCCGACCTGCGTCGGGACGCAAGTAAATCACATGCGAGAACAGGCGCAAGCCATACTCGGCAAGGCAGCGTCCCATGTAGCGCGCCATCCGCAGCGGCATGGACAAGGCCGTGCTGTCGGTGGTCTGAAACTCGCAGTGAACTAACGCCTCCTGTCCGTTGATCTGCACCCGCAGCAGGCTGTCCATCACCTGCGTCTCGACGGTGGTCTGCTCCGGGTTGAGCATATCCAGCATCTGCACCTTTGAATGCCCGAGCAGAAAGGCCAAAAAGTCGTGCGGATAGGTGCTAATTAGGGACTTGGAAACACTATCAAAAGCGGCCATCCGAGCCTTGCTGCTAAGCGCTGACGCGCTGGAGAGAATATATCCAATTGGGATACAAATACAAACACAGCTAAGCAAAAATCGGGCCACGGCAGCGGTTCAGAGAGAAGGAGGGGATCGGAGGTGCTGGAGTGTAGCGGCAAGGATACAGGGATGGGAAGTAAGCGACGAAAACTGCGTAACGTCAGGAACGTTCCGCGTTAGCCCCCAGCGTCGCCCACCGCCTCGTAAGCTATCAGCTCCCAACCGTGAAACACCATCGCTAAGCCAAGGTGCTGCACCGACGGGTAACGACGGCGCAAGGACGGGTCCGCTAAGTAGGAGCGCACCTGAAGCACGGCCTCTTGCACCTTGTCCGCCACTAGGGATTCGTCAAGGGTCTCGCTTCGTTTCAGGTGCTTGAGTTCGAGTACGTAGCCGTACCGCATGTCGGAGTATTGGGCGACGAATGGCTCTAGGTAGAGATCGGCATACTCAAATGGGCGGCGACAAAGCCGTGAATGACTTTCTCGCCATCCATGTAGTCGCGGATGCCGGTTTGTTCGGCCAAGGCATCGCGCAAAAAGTCCAACACGGGTTGCCAAGCCCCCTCATAGGCCATCTGCCGCATCAAGCGGGAGAAGGTGTACACATCGACGGAGAACACCCCCACATCATCGTACGCATCGCGCAGGTAGCCGTACATCAGCCGCTTAACCGTTTGATTGGGAATGCCCAACCGAGGCACTCCGTGCGCCACATCGCGGATGCTGAGTAGGCCGAAGTAATGCAGCAGCGACAGGAAGTTTTCGCGCCGGTCGACCCGGTCCAAGGGGAAGCTGAGTTGGAGGTGCCGCCGAAGACCGCCTCGAAGTCGTCGGCTCTCTTGCGGCTGTAGTAGTTGTCCAGCAGCGACACCCAGCAGGACTTGCCAAAGCGCCGCGGACGTATCAGAAAGACGTAGCGCTCGTCTTCTAAAGCGTGGACGAAGCGCGTCTTATCGACATAGAGCCAGCCATTCAAGCGGATGCGCCTGAAATCGGCCTCTCCGTAGGGAATGCGCGGGTACGATGCAGCCATGACGACTCCTCAAGCGAAGGAACGAGACTGAGCGTAACGATTGAGCAAAACAAGCGCAACGCGCTCACGTGTACTATCAGCGATTCGCCAACAGCTCCTCTATCTCAGGCGGAAAGCCGCGCTGCCCGTCGCGGTTGAGGCTGGTGCCGATGAGGCGTCCGTGCAGCACGTGTGTGCCGTCGGCTTCTCTGAAGATATCTTGGACAAAGCAAAAGCGCAGGCGGCTCTCCCGCTCTACGCGCAGTTCGACTGTGAAGCGGTCGCCGCTGCGGAGGGGGGTCTTGTAGTCGATTTCTGCGCGGGTGAGGACCAAGTCGTGGCCCTGTTCGTGGAAGCGGGCAAAGCTGAGGCCGAGGCTTTGCAGATACTGGTGGCGGGCGTGTTCGAGGTAGTGTTGGTAGATCGCGTTGTTGACAATGCCTTGGAGATCGCATTCGTAGTCGCGGACGTCTAGGGTGAGCGTGAAGTCGGGAGGCTGTGCTGGCATGTTGTGTCGTCCTATGGGCAAGAGCGGCGCTGCTTGTTGGATTGAGGGGACTTGGCTATTTTTTGCCCCGCAAAAGGAGGGCAAGCGATGTTCAAAATATCCGTTTGGCACGGCGATTTGTCGGAATCGTACCTGCGCTACGTCACCCAACTCGGGGTCGATTGTTTGGACTTTGGCTCGGGCGATTACTTCCCGGGGGTCAAAGAGCAGGGCTATCCCGACTTGGACGCCGTGATAAAAATAAGAAAAAAAATCCGTTCTTGGGGGCTGGACTTCAATCGCGTGACCCTGCCGGACATAACCGCAAAGTTCATGTCCGGTGAAGACGACGGCGAGAAGGAGTTGGAAAACACGGTTGCGGCACTAAAGGTCTTTGCCGAGGCCGGCGCGCCCATTGCGCGGCAGCGATTCCACGGCGACGTGTTCCCTTGGATGCTCCATCGCTGGAACTCGCCACGGCGCGGCGGCTACCACTACCGGGCCGAGAGCCGCAGCTTGGCCGAGAGCGACGAGGGGCCACCTTCGCTAGAACAGCTCGATGCTTGGTGGGCGCGCTTTTGCACAGTGTACGAGCGCTTGGTGCCCATTGCCGAAGACCGCGACATCAAGCTGGCGATCCACCCTTCGGACTCGCCGCTGCCGGATACGCCGCTGGGCGGCTTGGGTTTTCACAAGGTCATCGACGCCTTTCCCAGCCGCCAAGTTGGGTACCTCTACTGCTGCGGCACTCGCGCCGAGGCCGGGGGTTTGCCCTTAGTGCTCGACGAGGTGCACAATTACGGGCGCAAGGGCCGGATATTCATGGTGCATTTGCGCAATGTGCGCGGCAGCTTGGCCACGGCCGGTGGGTTTGAAGAGACCCTGCTCGACGACGGCGACATGAACATGGCCAAGATCCTGCTGGAGTTGGACCGAGTGGGATTCGACGGGTGTATCAATCCCGACCACATACCGGCGCTGGAAGGAGACGAGGGGGCACTGACGCGGGGGTTGGCGTACTCGGTGGGGTACATCAAGGCGTTGTTTGCCGCGTTGGCGGCGGTTAAGTAGTGATCCGCAGATGAACGCAGATGTGAAATGATGTCCAGAGCGCACTTAGAGTTTTGAAGACGGCTTCTAAAGTCGGCGAGTCTCCAAAGAGGTTCCTATGACAACGAGCAAAAAGAAAATCGCGGCGATCATCACCGAATACCGCCCTCGGTCGCACGCCGACGTGATTGTCTCCAAGTTCCTCAAGGGATTTCCCACGGACGAGGGCTTGTGTGCACCGAGGGTCGAGATCGCGTCTATGTACATCGACCAATTTCCCGAAAACGACATGGGACGGGCGATGGCCCAAGAGCACGGGGTGCCGATTTATAACAGCATCTCGGCGGCGCTGTGTCTGGGGGGACGGGAGTTGGCGGTGGATGGGGTGTTGTCCATTGGCGAGCACGGGGATTACGCTTGGAACGAAAAGGATCAACAGCTCTATCCGCGGCGCTACTTTATGGAGCAAATCTGCGGGGTGATGGCGACGTCGAAGCGGGGGGTACCGGTGTTCAACGACAAGCACTTGTCCTATAGCTGGACTGATGCGCTGTGGATGTACCAACGGACGCAGGCAGTGGGAGCGGCGTTTATGGGCGGGTCTTCGCTGCCGGTGTGTTGGCGACAGCCTTGGGTCGAGCACGAGTTGGAAACTCCCGTGGAGGAGGCGGTGGCGATTGGGTTTTCCGGGCTGGATATCTACGGATTCCACACGCTTGAAGTGCTTCAGTGCATGGTCGAGCGACGGCGAGGCGGCGAGACGGGAGTGGCCGCGGTGACTTGTCTGGAGGGGGAGGCTGTGTGGCGGGCCGCCGATGAGGGATTGTGGTCGCGAGAACTAGCAGAGGCCGCCTGCGCGACTATTCCCGACAAGCCCGAGGGGACGATGGAGGAGCACTGCGAAAACCCGGCGCTTTTTTTGGTGGAATACAGCGATGGACTGCGGGGGGCTGTGTTGATGCTCAACGGCTATGTCCACGATTTGGCGTACGCGGCGTGGGTCGATGGCCAAGTGCAAGCCTGCGAATTCCACGCCCAAGGACACGGCGGGCCGGAAGGGGCGTACGCGCACTTCAGCTATCTGTCTCTCAACGTCGAAGAGATGTTCCTGACCGGCGAGGCCCAGTACCCGGTCGAGCGCACGCTGCTGACCAGCGGCATCCTCGAAGCGGCGCTGACGTCGCGCTACGAGGGGTACACGCGGCTGGAAACGCCGTGGCTGGACTTGGAATACCGGTCGTATGATGCGTTCCGCTGGCGACCGACTGGGCCGCGGCCGACCGGGGCCTGTCTGGACCCGTGGCCGCCGAGGGCGTGAGCATTAAAGGAGGCTCTTGATGCCTGCGTTCCAAGAGAGTCTGCGTCTAGCCCATCGGGCCTTTGAAGAAGCGACCGGGCCAGCGTGCCATACCCTAGCGCAATTGGGCTTTGACCAGCCCTATCAAGCCCTGCAACGGCTAGATCTATTGATCGATTTGGCGGGACCAGTCTATGCCCTAGATCCTCCGGTGTCGCTGCTGGCGGCGGTGAGCCAGTCCGTCCAGCCCGACCAAGCCCTGCGGCGGTTGGAGCGGTTCTTACACAGAGCAGGCGGGATCACGACGCTACATCATCGGACCAACGACACCCCCGTCTTGGGGCAGCAATTGGCGCAAATTTTGGGCTATAGCGGCTTTTTGACCGATGCCCTGATGCGCGACCCAGCGCACCTCTATTGGCTGCTGGCCGAGACGACCTATCTGAGTCAGCCGTTGGCACTTTCGGCCCTGCGCCGCACCCTAGCACGAGAGACGGATAGCGACGATCCCCTCGCGGATTTATACCGATTCCAGCGGCGCGAGTTGCTGCGGTTGGGCGCGGCGCAAGTGCTGGGCGTGAAAGACGTGCGGCAGGTCGGCCGCGAATTGGCCGACCTGGCCGACGGGATCGTCGATCAGGCCCTAAAGTGGGCTTGGGAAGAGTTGCTGCCGCGCTGGGGTCGGCCGCTGGACGAGTGCGGCCGGCCGGCCAAGTTTTGCGTGGTGGGCTTGGGCAAGTACGGCGGCCAAGAGCTCAACTACAGCTCGGATATCGATTTGTTGTTCATCTACGACGACGAAGGCGAAACGCGCGCTCCACGCGGCGGCTATTCAGTAGATAACGGCGAGTTTTTTCGGCGCTTGGGCGAGCGGCTCATCCAGTTGTTGACCGCGATGACCGGGGAGGGATTTTTTTATCGCGTTGACATGCGGCTGCGGCCCGACGGAATTGATGGAGCCTTGGTGCGGCCCTTGGATAGCTACTTGAGTTACTACGAGGAACGGGGCGAGTTGTGGGAGCGCCAGATGCTGATTAAGGCTCGCCGCGCCGCTGGTTCAACTCAAGTGTGGCAGCGCTTTCGCCAAATGCTGATCCCTTTTGTCTTTCCGGGCCATTTCGCGGATGACCCGCGCCAAGAGATTGCCCGCGTCAAGCAGCGCATCGAAGCCGAAATAGCGAGTAGGGCTGGCGAAAACAATATCAAGCTACAGCCTGGTGGCATCCGCGACATTGAGTTCATCGTCCAGTGCTTGCAGCTACTCAACGGCCATACCCATCCGCAAATCCGCGCCCACAATACCCTGACGGCGATTGAGCGCCTGCGCCGAGCCGAACTGCTCGCGCCGACGGACGCCCAAGCCCTAAAGGAGGCCTACCGCTTTTTGCGGCAGCTAGAGAATTTGCTGCAAATTCAGGAGGCCCAGCCGGTGTACGCGGTGCCTGAAGAAGAAGAGGCCCGCCAAATCCTAGCCGAACTGATGGAACTGGACGAGCCGCTGGAGGCGGTCTTGGAGGGGCATTGTCAAGGCGTCCGGCGGTTGTACGATGCAGTGTTTTCCTGACTACCTGACGTTACGTATCTGCGCCGAAGCGATAGATGTAGGGGCGTCCCTTGTGGGCACCCTTTCTACGGGGCGTGGGCAACCACAAGGGTTGCCCCTACAAGGCGTAACATCAGTAGCTTTCACATAACCCAAGGAGAGATACCATGATGCACCGTCTCGCCACAATCGCGCTGGTCTTGGTCGCCAGCACTGCTTTCGCCCAAGAGCCGACGGGCGATCCGTCGATTATACCCCCAGACGCCAAGCTCGAAGTGCTCTTTGACGGCGCGTTCTTTTCCGAAGGGCCGGCCGTAGCCTTCGATGGCTCGGTTTACTTTAGCGACATTACCTTTTCCATGGAATCGGGGATGCAGGCCGGGCACATCTGGCGCTACGATCCCAAGACCGGCCAGACCGCGGTCTTCCGCTCACCCAGCGGCATGTCCAACGGCCTCAAGTTCGATGCTATGGGCCGGCTGATTGCCGCTGAGGGCGCGGATTTCGGGGGACAGCGCGTGACGCGCACGGACCTTGCAACCGGCAAGGCCGAGATCATCGCCGGGCTGTACGAGGGCCGCCCCTTTAACGCCCCCAATGACATTTCCATCGACGAAAAGGGCCGCATCTACTTCAGCGATCCGCGCTACCTAGGGCACGAGCCGATCGACCAGCCGGTGATGGCGGTCTATCGCATTGACCCGGACGGCACCATCGAGCGGATCATCGCCGACGCGGGCAAGCCCAACGGCGTCTGCGTATCCCCGGACCAGCAGTCGCTCTACGTGGTGAGCAACGACAACGGCAATACGGGGATATTCCAATTGCTAGACATGCCCGCGCACAAGGGCCGGATGGCGCTGTTGGCGTACGACCTACATCCCGATGGCACGGCCACCTTCCGCGAGGTGCTCGTCGATTACTATCCCGAAGACGGGCCGGACGGCCTAGTCGTCGATGCCGAGGGGAATCTGTACGTGGCGGTGCGGGATGTGACGCGCCCGGGCATTGTGGTGTATTCGCCCAGCGGTGAGGAATTGGCCTATATCCCCACGCCCGAAGTTCCGACCAATGTGGCGTTTGGCCGCGGCGAGGAGAGCAAGACGCTCTACGTCACCTACGGCGGGGGCGCGCCGCCCGAAAACCCAGGCATCTTGGCCAAGATAACAGTCGGCAAGGACGGATACCACCTACCAGCCCCGTGATGCGATGACCGCCTTAGACTGGGCCGTCGTGGTAGTGCTCAACGGCGGCATCGTCGCCTATAGCCTGATTGCCTTCCGCAACAAAGGCGAGAGTTTCGACTGGTACCTTGCGGCCAAGTCCATGCCTTGGTGGGTGATCGGGCTGTCGGCGTTTGGCACGGCCGTTGACAGCGGCGATTACGTCGGCATTGTCGGCGGATCGTACAACCTCGGGCTGTCGCAGTTGGCGCAGTGGTGGCTGGGCATTGCCGTGGGCTGGACCGTACTCAGCTTTTTCGTCATTGTGCCGATGTACCGCTCTGGGGTTTTTACCAACGCCGAGTGGCTGGAATTCCGCTTCGGGCCGTCCGTGCGGCTGCTGGCGGTCTTGATCAATGTCCAGTCGCGGACCAACGTGCTGGGCAACATTTTCTTTTCCATGTACTTGGTGCTGCACATCGTCGCCGACATTGAAGCGACGACGTGTTGGTTTGTGGTGGTGGGCGTGGCCATCAGTTCGGTGCTCTACATCGTGCGCGGCGGTCTGCGGGCCGGTGTCCTGACCGACGCCCTGCAAAGCACGACGATGATCGTGGCTTCGTTCGTACTGTGGGGATTCGCGTATTCGGGACTAGGCGGTTGGGAGGGGGTGGCGACGCGGTTGGAGGCGGCCGAAGAAGGGCTAGCAGACGCGCTGCTGAAGGTAGGAGGTTATTCGCCCGATGGCGTGCCCGCAATGGTGGTGATATTCGGTTTCTTGGTGGTGTTGACCACGTACGCGATCATCAACCAGTACGAGGCCATTCGCTTCTTGGGCGCGCGCTCGGAGTGGGACTTCAAGATGGCGGTGTTGGTGGCCAGCATCGCCACGGCGATCTGCCTGTTCTTCAATGTCAGCTTAGGGCCGATGGCGCGGGCGCAATTCCCCGGCTTGGAGATCGTTGACCGGGCCTATCCGCTGATGATTGAGGCGTACCTGCCCGCTGGATTGGTCGGCTTGGTGGTCGCTGGCTTGGTGGCGGCTGGGTACTCGACTTTCGACTCCATCGGCATCGGCATCTCCTCGCTTTTTGTGCGCGACGTGTACGCGCGCTTCATCGTCAAAAACGGCACGGACGCGCACTACACCAAGGTGGGCCGGATCTCGGTACCGATCATTCTGGCGCTGGGCTTTGTGTACGTGCCTTTTTTGGGCGAGAAGGGCATGCTGCTGTTCTATCTGCGGCTGGCTGGGGCCATTGCCGTGCCGCTGATGACGGTGATGTTGATGGGCGTTTTCACGCGGGTGCATCGCCAAACGGGGATCGTCGGTTTGCTGGTGGGCTTAGGCTATGGGATGTCGGCGATTTTGGCCGACTTCAACGAATGGGCACTGCCGGTGTGGTACCAGAATACGTGGTGGACCTATCTGTGGAACTTGGTGCTACCCGCGCTGAGTATGCTCATCGCTTCAAAGGTGATCGACTGGCGGCGCGGCCCGGTGCGCGACGAAGAATTGCGCGGCTTGGTGTACGCCCGCCGCGAAGATCCGGCTGCACTGCGCCCGCTCATGGCTCGGCGGATTGCGGCGTTGGAAGGCACTTGGCTGCAGAAAACTCTGACGGAAGCACCCATTCGACCGGAGTATCCTTTCCCGGTCGGTGAGAACGGCCCGCGCTGGTATTTGCGGCCGGGGGTGTGGATCGGGGTTTATCTAGCGGTTGCGAGTATCTTGCTTTTTGTGGTATTGTGGTAACTGATGTTACGCATCCTTCTATCATCTGCCGCTTGTGGCCCCTTCGACAAGCTCAGGGCCGCAGGCTGAGCTTGTCGAAGCCTGCCCGAGGTCATGCCAGCCAACATCGGCGGCACCATGCCGTTAGGTTAGAAGCTCTAAAGAGCCACTGCGTAACGTCAGGTGGTAATTTAAACGCGGGCATCCACAAGGGATGCCCCTACTAGCGCTCATCAACATTTTCATCACTCACTGCTTTTAACACGCTCATGGCACACACCAAAGACCTCACCCCTGTCGAGCGCCGCGCCGTAGCCGCTTCTCCCTTCGACGCGCTCTATCCGCCGACCGAAAAGATCAAAACCATTGTGGTGGAGAACTTCCCGGGGCTGGGCAAGCTGGCGGCGATGCGGTTCATCGAATGGGTGCAAGAACATCCCGAGGGCGTGATCTCGCTGCCGACGGGCAAAACTCCGCAGTACTTCATCCGCTGGGTCGAGCGGCTGGTGCAGCATTGGAACGAGGCCGAGATCCAGAGCACGCTTGCAGAGGCTGGCGTCGATCCGGCGCGCAAACCAGACCTGCGCGGCTTGCACTTCGTGCAGATCGACGAGTTTTATCCAATAGACCCCCAGCAGGATAACAGCTTCTACAGCTATGTAAACCGCTTCTATATCGACGGCTTTGGGCTCGACCCGGCCAAAGCGCTGCTGATCAATTGCGCTGAGATCGGCTTGCGGTCCGGCCAGACTCTCGCCGAGGTGTGGCCGGACGGCGCGGTTGACTTGTCGCTGCGTCACCGGCCTGCGCGCACCCTGTTGGAGCAAGTGCAGCAAGACGCGCTGCAAAGGATCGACCAGTGGTGCTTGGAATACGAGGAGCGAATCCGCGCCCTTGGCGGCATTGGCTTCTTTTTGGGCGGCATTGGCCCGGACGGACACATTGGCTTTAACGTGCGTGGCTCAGACCACTTCTCGACGACGCGGCTGACCGAGGTCAACTACGAGACCCAAGCGGCTGCGGCCGCCGATCTTGGCGGCATGGAGGTGGCGCGCAAGCGGTTGGTCATTACCATTGGCCTCGGCACCATCGCCGCCCGTCCCGATGCCTGCGCCGTGATTATTGCCGCAGGCGAGGCCAAGGCGGGGATTGTCGCCGCTGCCATTGAGGAAGCAGCCGATGTGCGCTATCCGGCCTCGGTCCTGCACCGCCTGCCACGCGCGCGGTTTTACATCACGCGCGGCGCGGCCAAGTTGCTGCGGGTGCGGCAGCGGGTGCTGTTGCAGCAGCGTGAGGTGATTGACGACGAAGCGGTGGAAAAGATCTTCGTCGAACTCGCCTGCAGATTGGGCAAGCAGGTCGTCGATTTGACCGAGGAGGAGCTGGCGCAGGACGAGCTGGGTGCGGTGCTTGTGCAGCGGTGCGCCGAATCGGTTGAGACCCTGACGCACATGGTGCGCGGCCGCTTGATCGGCAAAATTGAGCGGGGTTGCCAGACCCTTTCCGCCACGCGCTTCCTCCACACCGAGCCGCACCACGACGACCTGATGCTGGGCTATCTGCCCTATATCGTCCGCCACGTGCGCGACGCCGCCAATGTGCATTACTTCGTCTGCTTCACTGGCGGCTTCACCGCGGTGACCAACCGCTTTATCGAGGATCACATCGAGCGGTTGCGGCGCTTCCTGCCCACTGACGAATGCGCCGCGCTGCTGGCCGAAGGCTACTTTGCGCCGAGCTATGAGCACGGCCGCAATCGCGATGTTTGGCTGTATCTCGACGGAGTAGCAGCCGACGACTTAGGGATGTGCGACGAAGGGATGGCGCGGCGCTTCTTGCGGAACCTCGTCGAGCTGTATGGCGTCGAGGACCGCGAGGGCATTGAGGCACTGCTAGCCGAGTTGGAGGCCTATTTTGCCAGCCGCTATCCCGGTCAGAAGGACGCGCCACAAATCCAGACCCTCAAGGGGTTGTGTAGAGAATGGGAGGCTGAATGCACGTGGGGTTATCTCGGGTGGGACTGCACCAGCGTCAAGCACTTGCGCCTTGGGTTTTACACGGGCGATCTCTTCACCAAGGAGCCGACGGTGGAAGACGATGTACTGCCCGTGCTTGCGCTGCTCGAAGAGGTCGCGCCCGATGTGGTTAGCGTGGCGCTGGACCCGGAGGCCAGCGGCCCAGACACCCACTACAAGGTATTGCAGGCTGTCACCGAGGCCCTGCGCCGCTACGAGCGGCAGCGCAAAGACGCGCCGATCAAGGTTTGGGGTTATCGCAATGTGTGGTATCGCTTTGATCCCAGCGAGGCCAACATTTTCGTGCCGGTCTCGCTCAACATGCTTTCGGTGATGCAGAGCGCGTTTATGAGCAATTTTATTTCTCAGCGCGACGCTTCGTTCCCCAGCTACGAGCACGACGGCCCGTTCTCCGAGCTGGCGCGCCGGGTGCAGGTGGAGCAGTACCAGAAAATCAAAACGTGCCTCGGCCGCGCGTGGTTTCAAGAGCACCCCAGCCCCCTAATTCGCGCTACGCGGGGTTTGGTGTTTCTTAGAGAGATGGATTTAGCCGAATTGTACGAGCGCAGCCGAGTACTCAAGCAGGCAACTGAGCAGTCCGGCCACAGTATTGTGGCCGTTAATCAAGGAGAAGAAAATGCTTAACGAAAAATTGCAACAGGCACTCAACGATCAACTCAATTCCGAGTTTTCCTCGGCCTATACGTACCTGTCGATGGCGGCTTATTTCGAGGACCTCGACCTCAATGGTTTTGCCCACTGGATGAAGATCCAGTACCAAGAGGAACTGATGCACGCGGAAAAGGTTTACGCCTTCATCAACGACCGCGACGGCCGCGTGCGCTTGCAGGCCATAGCTGAGCCACACAGCGAGTGGGACTCGCCGCTGGACGCCTTCAAGTTCGCCCTAGAAGGCGAGCGGGATTTGAGCAAGCGAATCTACGCGGTAGTAAATGAGGCCCTCGCCGAGGGCGACCACGCCACGCATACCTTTATGCAGTGGTTCGTCAACGAGCAGGTAGAGGAGGAGGCCATCGTCCGCAATATCGTCAGCGACATGGAACTGATCATCGAAAGCCGCGACGGCCTCTTTCTGATGGATCGGGATCTGGCGGGCAGGAGGCCACAGGGCGAGGAATAATGTCGTGAACCCGAGAAGGGTCCGTCGAAGCCAAGGCCACGCAAGCGCCGAATAAAAAGAATGCGCTTACATGGCACCCAACGGCTCACGAGCTGGTTCCTTATTTAAATTGATCCCCGAAAGAACCGGTAGAGTGTGCCCGAGTCTCAAACCGAGAAGCAACCAGTCCTCCAAAGTGGAGCGCAATAAACGTTCACACTCCCTCAGCGTGGTTCCAAAGGCGAGAACACCCTTACATGGTGGAATCCGCCCCGCGAAAGTGCCGTCATCCAACTTGTCGTAAACCGCAACTTCCATGGCCTGTTCAAGATAGTCGCTAAGAATGCATTCTGTCTCCATTTTTGTTTCTCCCAGTTGTTGATATCGAGATTAAATATGAACCACTCGTTGAGCCGGCATAAGGCAGGGTGGATAAGCTCTGTACCTAGATTTCAGGCGCGTTGGAGGGATTTCCAGCGGTGAGGACAGGATCGATTACCCTGAGTGTCGAAGAGTTGCTGGTTACTTAGTACGTGATTTGTACGTGGTAACCCAGCCTTCTACGATTTTCGGCAGACGCTCAACTGTTTCATAGCCGAAAAGTACTTCATCTACATAGCCCATGTGAAGCATGTCGATGATCCTGCAAAGGTATGATCTCCCCAAGTCCCACCATGTACCGTAGGCGTCCACTATCAAAAGATGCTGAACGTCAACCCCTAGACTCTCACGGGCCTCCGCAATCTCGTATCCATCAAGTAGGGTTTCATAGACTCCGTCTGCGACTCGGCTGCCGAACGTAGTTGTGTAGTAGTATTCCTTGATCTCCCATGCGGCGATCGGATTGACTGTCCCGGGGAAGCAGCCATCGAGACGGCGAGATAGGGTGCGGGCTGGCTTTGCCCCTTGCGTCAGTGTCGTGAGTCGTCTAGGATCGTAGTCGCAAGGCAGGCCTTTGATCCCATCCTCGACAAGCATATTCACGATACACGTCAAGAAGTTGTGCGCTCTCATGGAACCCTTCTGCTTGTTCATTGGTAGCGGACAGTTTGGTGAGAATTGTGATCGGAGTTGCTCGAACATGTTGCGAGCCCGGTTGGCATCCATCAGCCGTGGTTCGACGTATGTATTCAGGACCTCAGCGCGGTGTTTGCAATAGTCTTGGAGTTGCTCCGCGAGTGCAGTAATACTGCCGCTTTGGTCGGCCAAATGCCCCCACTCCAATCCAAGAGTCTCCATAACATGGATCATGTCGCCTGGCGAATAGACGCGAATCTTCTTTATGGGCCTTTCGGTATAGCGCAGTGTCTCACTGATGGACCGCACGTTTGCCCAGAATACGGGATCCAAGCCGCTAAATCGAGCGTCTGCCTTCAATTCGCCTCCTTTATCTCATCGAGGTTTCGTTCAAACAACGCAATCACATGCCCAAGCGAGCACTCTAGGGCAACACATATTCTGCGCAATTCGACGATGTCAATGCGACGCTCGCCGGATTCGACCTTGCTGACAAATGACTGAGGCACTCCTAAACGCGTCGCCAATTCAGTCTGGCTTACCCCGGCCTCCTTGCGAATTGCTCGGAGTAATGAACGCAAGGCTACATATTCGTGGTTTCGTTCTTCCTGCTCCCTCATCGCGTTGGCTCATCGAGTTAGTAGTAGCAATTTTCTTGATAGGGTGGTATTTACCTTGACAATATCCCAAGATAGGATATATTTATCATCCATCCTTTTACCTTTCGGAAGACGGCAGTAGATGCAGTTGGGGCTATTCCACAAAGCAGCCGGTCAAGTGAGCCGCTCGCACCCATTCAAGACGCAACTCCTGAAGTGGGTCGGAAACAAGCAACGGTTCGCACATGAGATAATCGGGTATTTTCCGAATCAGTTCGGCACCTATTTCGAGCCGTTTCTCGGCACGGGTAGCGTCCTTGCGACACTGGCTCCAAGGGATGCAGTAGCCTCCGACGCGCTTGTCCCTTTGATCGGGATATTCGAAGCACTCAAGAATGATCCTGAACGCCTGAAGCAGTGGTACAAGACGCGATGGTATAGCTGTGCCGGAAATAAAAAAGTTGAAGGCTACGAGACCATCAAAGCGTCTTACAATAGGAATCCGAATGCAGCAGACCTTGTTTTCCTCAGCCGCGCGTGCTACGGTGGTGTCGTCCGCTTCACAACAAACGGCCACATGAGCACTCCCTGCGGTGTCCACACTCCCATCACCCCCGACTCCTTTTCGGCGAGGGTGGACCTTTGGAGACCTAGAGTTCGAAATACCCAGTTTCTTAATTTAGACTTTGAAGAAGCTATGGAGCAAGCCAGACCGGGCGACCTAGTCTACTGCGATCCTCCATACCGACATACCCAAGCCATCCTCTACGGTGCTCAGACATTCACCCTTGAGCGTCTCCTAAGCGCTATCGAGAGATGCAAACATAGGTCAGTCTATGTTGCTCTCTCCATTGATGGATCGAAGAAGACCGGAGCACAAGAATGTGCATTACCTATACCTGAAGGTCTCTTTGAACAGGAGGCTTTTGTCAACTGCGGCCGCTCTATGCTACGACGCTTTCAGATGTCTGGCCAGACACTTGAGTCGGAGGTCGTAGAGGATCGGCTTTTGCTAACATACTCAGCGATCTGAAGGCAAGAGTCACGGTCGCGGCAAGACGACAAATCCCACCGAATCCACCGACGCCGAACCGAACAGCCCGATGCCGCCTTCTACCTGAAAGAACGGCCGCTCGAAATTGTCGCCGGCCTGTCCCCCAAAGCCGCCCTGTTCCTGCTGTTCGGGGCTGGAGCGGGCGTACTCGAACCAGTTGTGATCGACTGCGTACACCTTCATCAGGGAACGTCCGGTATAAACCACGGCGAACCACGGCCAGCGCACGATTCCGTCGCTGGCGGCGAAGGGCGGCGATTGGTTGTCGCGCAAGTCCTCTGGGGTTCGGTCGTATATCTCTATGAAATCCTCGTTGAGCAATTGCGCGTCCTCTTCCAAGGCGAAGAGCGCCGCTTGGTACGCTTCGCCCGCCTTTTCCAAGTGGATCTCGATCAAGCCCTCCAGATGAGTAAGCTGATTTTCCGGTGCCGTGTACACCTCGTCCCCCACCTCGGCAAAAGACTTGAGAGTCCGCATGATCTCTTGGGTGTCTTCGTCCAATAAAACCGCTTGGCGCACCCGCACTCGCTCTGGCGTGGTGGTGCTCGCCCGGACCGTCTTTCCCTCGACTTCTACTTCTAGCCGGTACTCGGTTAGGGCTTCCACTTGGGGGGACTCTGATGGTGGCAGATAGCGGCCGGGTGTAGCCGGGTCGGATGCGTACTCGAAAATTTGGTCCCCTTGGAAGACGCGCACTTGGGCGTCAAGTACCCCCGCCGCATCCCGACTGTAGAATTGGCCGGGAGGCAAGGTGCGCCGCACGAACAATTCGGGTAGGGGCCGATCGACTATCAGCACCCCGTCCACCACCAACTCGCTGCCTTCCTCCACCGGGCCGAATAGCTCACCCGGCTGGCGCTCGGCAGCACAGGCTGTCAGGCACAGGGCGATAAAAATGTAACGCACGATTTTCTCCTTAAAACGAAAAATTGAAGCCTAGCGTCGGCACGATGGGCAATTGCTTAATTACCTCCGGCTCGGTCTCGGGATTGTTGGTGTTGAACTGCACGAACCACTCGTTGCGCCGACTGTAGAGATTGAAAATTTGTAAGTAAAACTCGACGTCGAGGGCCCACAGCCCAAACTCGCGGCTGGCGCTTGCATCGAGGCGGTGATAGGGCAGCAGGCGGGCGCTGTTGCGCTCGGCTGCTAGCACGTAGTCTTGCAGCGACCCAGTGGTTGGCTCGCGCAGCGAATAGCGGGCCGAGGCCGGGGTGAAAGCCTGTCCAGTGGCGTACACTAAGTTTGAGCCTAAGCGCCATTTCCCCAAGTTGTACGAGACCACAAAAGACAGATCGTGGCGGCGGTCGTACTTGGGCGGGAAGGCGCGTCCACGGTTTAGTTCGGAGAAAGTGCGCCGCGTCCAGCCCAACGTATAGCCTATCCAGCCGGTGAGTGCTCCGGTGCGCCGCTGCAAAAAGACTTCGGCCCCGCTGGCCCAGCCGCTACCCCCGCTTTTGAATATGTCATCTGAGCGCGTGCTTTCGCTATCAACGGCCACTGCGTTGTCCAGCACCACCAGATTGGCCAAATCGGTGTAGTAGGCCTCTACGGAGAGCTGGTAGCGCCGCGACGGGTCCCACTCGGTGCCTATAACCCCCTGATACGAGCGGCCTGGCTCGACGCTATCGTCGAGCGGCACCCAGAAATCGCCGCTGCTAAAGACTTCGGTAGTGATCAGTTGTAGGTACTGACGGTACATACCCGCGGCGGCTTTGATGCGGATTTTGTCGCTGAGGGCGTGGCTCAGCGACAGGCGAGGCGTGAAATGCAGGCGATCCCCGACGCTGAAATAGGTGCCGCGTCCCCCGAGTCGCAGCCGCGTGAGCGGCCCGGCTTGCCACTCGTCTTGGACGTAGGCCGAGGCCAACACCGACTGCTGGTACAAGTTGACCTGCTCCTCCCGATTGAAGGACTGGGAATAGTCGAACTCGAACAGGGTGGCCAGAAAGCCTAAGGTTAGGGTGTGATTGCGGTTGGCGAAGTAATCCACATCGCCTTTGAGTGACCAATCGCGGATGCTGTTGGTAATGCCGAACGGCGTGCCGAAGAAACTGAACAAGAGGGTGTTTTCGTACGACGAGCCGGCAGCCATGAAGTGCCCGAATAGGGTTGGCGAAAACACCCGCGTCCACCGCGCGGTCAGGGCGCGGTTGCCCCAGCGCAAATCGGCGGAGGACGTCTCGTCTTCTGTGTCCTCCCATTGTAGGTCGTCTTGGCCCCAGTACGTGCTCACGGTAAAAGTGTCGTCACCCCACCGCTGGTTGACTTTGCCGTTGAAGTCGTAGAAGTAATAGTTCAAGGGGATGTCTATATCAAAAGAGCGGACGGCGCTGAGCACGGGTTCCAAGTACGTGCGCCGGCCGGCCATCATCCACGAGCCTTGACCCACCGGCCCTTCGGCCAGCAAGCGGCTCGCGATCAGGCTGATGCCGCCGCGGCCGCTGAAGCGCTGTCGGTTGCCCTCGCGATTGCTCACGTCGAGCACCGCCCCGAGCGTGCGGCCGTACGCCGCCGGGTAGGCCCCTTTGTAGAGCTGGACGTCCTTGATGGCGTCTGGATTGAAGGTCGAGAAGAAGCCGAAGAGGTGGGAGGGGTTGTACAGGGGGATGTGGTCGAGGAGGATGGCTGTCTGGTCGGGGCCGCCGCCGCGCACGTACAGGCCGCTGCTGACATCGGACGCTGACTGGATGCCCGGCAGCAGTTGCAGGCTGCGGAGCAGGTCGGCTTCGCCAACAGCCGGCATTTGCTGCAACGGCTCGACCTGCAGGGCGATAAAACTGCTCTGGGTGGCCTGCTCTAGCTCTTCGCGGCGCTCGGCTTGGATCACAATTTCCTCTAGGTCCACCGACTCGACCTGCAAGGCCACATCCAAGCGCACATCTTGGTCGCTGAACGCTAGGGTGTCGCGCCAGCTTTTGTAGCCTATATACGAAATCACCACCTCATACGTCCCCGCTGGGACCTCTTTGACGGCGTAGTAGCCGCTGCTATTGCTCGCCGCGCCCAATTGTACCTGCGTCAGGACAATGGAGGCCAGCGGCAGGGATTCGCCGTTGTCGGCGTCGGTGACAAAGCCGCTCAGGGTAACTCCTGGGGTTTGGGCCGCCACGGGCATGGCCACCAACAGAGCCACCAGCCAATATCTAATGATTGCCATTCTTTCTCCGTTTAAAATGCTGATACGACACGTACCACTTTCTTTTTTCTTTTAACCCCTAAACCCGTCCTGCCGCTACCCTCTCCGTTTAAAACGATAATGCGACACCCACCACTCCTGCCCGCCGTTGTAGCCCCACAATTCGGCGCAGGCCATAAAGAAAATACGCCAGCGCTGTAACCATCGCCGCTTTGCGGCTGCTCCGTACTGGCGTTCCAAAATGGCGAGGGCCTCTGAGCGCCGAGCGTCGAGATTGGCCAGCCAATGCTCGGCCGTGCGGGCGTAATGCCGGCCATCGACTCGCCATTGCTTCTCTAGGATTAGATCGTCTTGAAAGTAGTGCAGCAGATCGTCGGAGGGCATGATGCCGCCGGTAAAAAAGTAACGCCCCATCCAGTCTTGCTCGCCTTTGGCGGCAAAAGTGTATGCGTAGAGGCGATGGACGAAGATGTGGATGAATAGCGAGCCAGCCGGTTTGAGCCAGCCGGCGATGCGCCGCATTAACGCGCGATAATTGCGCATGTGCTCGAACATTTCCACCGATACCACCCGGTCATAGCGTCCCGGGGCCGCGAACTGGTTCATATCCGCGGTGATTACTTCGACGTTGTCCAGTCCCAGGACTTTGCAGCGCTCTTCGATAAAGTTGCGCTGTAAGGTTGAATTGGATACGGCGGTGATGCGGCTGCCGGGATAATGCTGCGCCATCCACAGGGTCAGCGAGCCCCAACCGCAGCCTAGTTCCAGCACGTCTTGGCCGTCTTGTAGGTCGGCGCGCTGACAGGTCAGTTTTAGCATGGCCGCTTCGGCTTGGTCCAGACTAGCTGTATCCGCAGGAAAATAACAGCCGCTGTACTTGAGGTGGCGGCCCAGAACCAATTGGAAAAACTCGGGCGGCAGCTCGTAGTGTTGCTCGTTGGCGCTCTGTGTATGCAGGGCGATGGGTGCCTGATCCATAGAGGCGATGAAGCGGCATTTGGCCGCTTGCTCGGCCTCGCAGTCGGCACCTCGCTCTTGCCGCAGACGCCCGCGATTGAGACGGCGGATGCCCCAGCGGATAAGGGCATCCGGCAACAGGCCCCGCTCGGCCCAATCAATCGCGTTCAACATTTTCCCGGCGGGGAACCCACGGAATAAAGGGACTGGTGGTGCGCTGGTAGCGGCGGTAGTCTTCGCCCCGGCTGACCAGCGCCCGCTTTTCAGTGTAGGGAATGCCGGTCACGCGGTAGAGCAGAAACAACATCAGCACCGGCCCGATCCAAGCCAACCACCCGACCGCCGACCCGACCGCCATGACCGCGTAGGCCCACCAGTGGATCCATTCAAAGAAATAGTTGGGATGGCGCGAATAGCGCCACAGGCCGCGGTCACAGGTGCGCCCGTGGTTAGCGGCTTGACTGCGGAAGGAGGCCAGTTGGCGGTCGGCTACCCATTCGCCGACTACCGCCACTACCCACACCAGCGCACCGGCGACATCCCAAGCGGTCCAGCCCACGTGAGCTTTGGCTGCCACGGCGACAAAAGGCAGACCAAATAAAACCACTAGCAGGGCCTGCGCTTGGAACAACCAGAAAAAGCGCCCCTGAGCCTTGGCACCCCATTGGGCACGCAGCATTTGGTAGCGACCGTCCTCTTCCTCGGCTCTTACTAGCCGGTCGATCACTAGGTAAGCGGTCAGGCGGAAGGACCACGCCGCGCCCATCAGACCGAGCAACAGCCGCCTCGGCTCCCAGCCGTCACCACTATAGGCTGCGGCCACGGCCACCAACCCAATGCCACCTGCCCAGCCCACGTCAACGACGCCTGCATCGCCCCGACGCCGTTGCAGCCAATACAGCGCAGCCATACCCACCATAGCCACCGGCAGACTATAGGCCAATATGCTCAACATGTGCCCCTAAACTTGGCCGTGACCAATCTCGGGCAACTGCCCTGAGCGCCGGTTGGCTGGTCGAGCCAAGAGCATTTGCACATCGGAGATGTAGCGCTCTGCAAAGCCGCCGATGCAATACGAAAAATAGAAGTCCCACATGCGAATGAATTCCTCGGTAAATCCTAGCTGACGCACTTGTTCTTCTGCGTCCCAAAAACGCGCTCGCCAAGCCTGCAAGGTGCGAGCGTAGTGCGGACCAATGTCCTCCAGATGCACCAAGCGCATATCCGTGGCCTCCGCCAACGAGCGGTTGATGGCCGCCACCGACGGAATGCAACTGCCCGGAAAGATGTATGCCTTGATGAAATCGACTGAGCGGCGCGCCCGCTCGTAGGCCCAATCGCCGATGACGATGGCCTGCAATAGCATCAGGCCCTCGGGTTTGAGCAGGCGTGAACAACAGCCGAAATAAGCGTCGAAGTAGTGATGTCCCACGGCTTCGATCATCTCTATGGAGACCAGTTTGTCGTACTGTCCCTGCAAATCGCGGTAGTCGGCCAACACCACCTCTACCCGGCTATCTAAGCCGGCCGCGCGCACTCGTTGACGCGCTAGTTCGCACTGTTGCTGCGAAATGGTCGCCGTGGTCACCCGGCAGCCGTACTCGCGGGCCGCGTGCAGGGCAAAACCGCCCCATCCGGTGCCGATTTCCAACAGATGATCCTCGGGCACTAGGGCGAGCTTTTTGCAGATGCGGTCCACCTTGTAGCGGGAGGCTTCTTCCAGCGAACTGTCCGGGCGCGGAAACACGGCGCTCGAATACATCATGTTGTCGTCGAGGAAGAGGCGGAAAAAGTCGTTGCTCAAATCGTAGTGGGCGGCGATGTTGCGCCGGCTGCCTCGGAGCGTATTGCGCTTGAGGGCATGCGTCAACACGCGGGCTGGCGCCGCCAACCGGGCCCAACCCCGCTCGCGCTGCTGCATCCACTCCATATTGGCTACTGCCAATCGGCACATAGCCGGCAGATCGTCGCAACTCCACCACCCCTGCATGTAGGCTTCTGCCGCGCCGATGGTGCCCCCTAGGGCCAAGGCGCGAAAAAAGCGCGGATGGTGGACCTGCAAAACCACTGTGGGGCCGTCTTCGCCCCGCCCGAAGGTGCGGCGCTGTTCGCCTTCGACTAGGCAAATTGCACCGCGTTGCAAGCGCTGCAATTGCCCCAACACCAACCGCCGCGCCCAGCGCTCCGGCCAGCCGCCGAGGCCGATGGGCCGTTTTTTAGCTGCGGGGGAGAGAACTACTTGCGACATAGTCTTTTTCCTTTGCCAATGACTTGGGATGCGGGTAGAACGGACAGCGCTTGAGCCACAGTTTTAGCGCCTGCCAGTGAATGGCACCAATGACTTTTGTCGTCATCAGCGGATACTGCACCAGTACCCGCGCCAGCGCTGCCGCGCTTATTTCCCGCCGCCGCAGCACCAAGGTCGCGTCGAATAAATGACTGCCATCCTGCCAATTGTCCATATGCACGGCCAGCGTGCGGCGCGGCGTGGTAAAGCGCCAAGTGTAGTCCTGCTGCATGGCCATGAAGGGCGAAACGTGAAATGCCTTGGCGAATTGGTAGCACTTGTGCGCTCCGCGGCCGCGGTCGAGACCTTGGTGCAGGACGTAGCAGTGCTGTTCGCCCCAGGGAGTGTTATTTACCTCGCCTACCACCGTCTCGACGCGCCTATCGGCTCGGTCGAAGCAATAGTAAAAGCTGACCGGGTTGAAGCCATAGCCGCCGTAGCGCAGGTGAGTCAGCAGGCGGATCGGCCCGTCGGAATAGTGCCCGCTCTCGTCTTTGACCAATTGCCGCACGCAATCTGCTAGGGGATGCTGCGGCGCGCCCAAATGGTCAGCGCGGCGGAAATAAGCCACGTTGGGCCGCTCCGACGACCACAGCCAACGCCCGTTGAACAAGCTGGGCAATTCGGCTAAATCGAGGTACATCATAAAGAGCCGGTACTCAAAGACGTGGGCCACCGGCGCAAAGCGGCGATGCCGCACTCGCCCTTCGTATATGCAGCTATGCTGGTTCATATAGCAATCTCGTCTTGTTTCTACTCTTCTGCGTCCATCTGCGTCCATCTGCGGATTGTCGTATAGAAGGATGTAGAATTGCTATAGCGTCTTGCCAAAGCGCCGCGTCACTTCCAAGGCGCTGACCACCCCGTCCTCGTGAAAACCAAAGCCCCAATAGGCCCCGCAGTAGTGGATGCGATCAACTCCGTCGATGCGCGACCGCTGCTTTTGCGCGGCCATCGAGGCTGGCGAATAGACCGGATGGTGATAGGTCATGCGGGCGATGAGCCGCTCTGGAGCAATGTCGGAGGTGCGGTTGAGGCTGACGCAGAAGGGTCGGCGGCTCTCCAGACTTTGGAGGATATTCATGTTGTAGGTGACAGTAGCGGGACATCCCTTGTCGGGCGGTATGTAGTAATTCCAGCTAGCCCAAGCGCGGCGGCGCTTGGGCAGCACGGACGCGTCGGTGTGCAGTGCGACATCGTTGGCCTGATATCGCATGGCTCCCAGAATTTGGTGCTCGGCTGGGGTAGGCTCGGCCAATAGTCGCAGTGCTTGGTCGCTGTGTACGGCCAGGATGACCTCGTCGAAGCACTCGGACTCTCCGGCCTGGGTGCGCACTTCCACGCCTTTTTGCAAACGCCGCACCGAAGCCACGGGGCAATTGACGCGGATGCGCTCTCTAAAGGGGCGGATCAGCGCCTCGACGTAGCGTTGCGAGCCTCCTTTGATGACGCGCCACGGCGTCCGCCCGCGCACTTGCAAAAAGGCGTGGTTGGCGAAAAACTGGACGAAGTAGCGCGCTGGAAACTCGTACATGCGGTCGGGCAAGGCCGACCACAGCGCCGACCCCAAGGGGATGATGTGGTGTTGGACAAAAGCCTTGGAGTAGCCGTTGTCGGCCAGATAGTCTCCGAGGGTAGTAGCGTCATTGGGATCGCGCAATAATTCCGGTGCTGTCCGGTTGAAGCGCAGGATGTCGGCCAACATGCGATAGAACGACGGCCGCAGCGCATTGCGCCGCTGGGCCAACAGACTGCTCAGCGGCGTGCTGGCGTATTCGAGGCCGGTGCGGCCGCACTTGACGCTGAACCCCATTTGAGTCGGCTGGGAAGCTACTCCCAAACGCTGCAATAGGCGATTGAACTGCGGGTAGTTGGGTTCGTTGAAGACGATAAAGCCCGTATCCACCGAGTATGAGCGCCCTTCCTGCTCGACCTCCAAAGTATGGGTGTGGCCGCCGATATAATCGTTGGCTTCAAACAGCGTGACGTGGTAATCTGGATGCAGCAGATAGGCCGCCACCAAGCCGGAAATACCGCCCCCCACCACGGCGATGCGCCGCCCCGGCTTCATGGCTCGCTGACGGCGCGGTCGTACACCCGCTCGGGCACCGGCCTGAGATCGCGCACCAGACCGATCCAAGACAGCACTTTGAGCAGGTAATAGGTCGGATCGAACTCCCACCAGTAAAAACCTTGCCGCGCCGCCCCCGGATAATAGTGATGGTTGTTGTGCCAGCCCTCGCCCATAGTGATAAGCGCCAGCCAAAAATTATTGCGGCTGTGATCTTGGGTGGCAAAGCGGCGGCGACCAAAAAGATGGGAGAGCGAATTGATGGTACACGTGCCGTGGAACAGGACGATGGTGGAAATGGAGAACCCCCAGACGAGCATTTGCCAGCCGCTGGTTCCCAACGCGGGGAAGCGGCTGCCGCAATAGTCTCCCAAGGCGTACATCGCTGCGGCTAGCAAGATGGGTACGATGATGTCGAAGCGGTCGAGAAAGCGCAGTTCAGGGAAACGGGCCAAGTCGCGCACATTGTACAGGCGGGTGGGGAAATTCGACCGCGAGGTAATCCACAGGACGTGGCTCCACCAAAACCCGTGCTCTGTGGGCGAATGCACATCGCTGGCGACATCGGAGTGGCGATGGTGGTGGCGGTGGTGCCCGGCCCACCACAACGGGCCGCGCTGCACGGCTGTATTGCCCAACACGGCAAAGAGGAACTGCACGGGCCGCGAGGTCTTGAACGTGCGGTGCGAAAAGTAGCGGTGGTAAAATCCGGTTATGGCGAACATCCGCACCCAATAGGCCACCACGCCCACGGCTACGGCTACGGGACTCCAGCCGACCCACAAGACCCCGAGGCAACTCAAGTGCAGCGCCGCAAAGGGTAGCATGCGCACCCAATCGATCTGCCGCTCGTCTTCAACTACCGCGGCGGCCGCGGCTTCATCGCCCTTAAACCAACGCAGGAAAGCCAGCCGCCAGCCTTTGAGCGACCGCCCTTTGTCTTCGACCTCTATATGTTCCATTCGATCTTTATCTACCAAATGTTGTTTTATTGTTGACAGGCGCTTTCAATCTTGGTCCAGCACGGTTTGCTGGCGCAAGAGACTCAAGGAATCGCGCAAATCGTTCAGGTTAGCCAAGGTAACGGCCCCGGCCCGCTTGAGAAAACGCTGGTAATGCGGGGCGGCCTGACCGCCGGCTAGCAGGGTCATGTCGTCGCCTACCAGCCGGCGCAACTTGAGCAACTCACCGCCGAGATGGGGATCGTCGCTTGGATAGATGATGCTGAGGAGGACGGCCTTGGCACCCTTTTTCGCGGCGGCTCCGGCGATTTCTTCGGCCGGTAGGTTGGATCCCAGAAACGTCGCATTCCAACCCTCTGAAGTGGCCACTACCGTAGCCAGCAACGCGCCCAGCTCGTGCAATTGCCCGGCGGGCGTGGTGGCGACGACGTGGGGCGCGGACTCCGATACTTGGAAACTAGCGCGTAGGTTGCCGACAAAGCTGCGCACCACGGCCGAAGCCATGTGTTCGTCGGCCACCCACAAGGTGCCCTCGTGCCACATCTGGCCGATGCGCACCATCAGCGGCTGCACCACTTCTTCGATCAGATGCCGTTGGCTCAACGCGATGGAGGCGCGGACCAACTGATTTTCCAGCGAGACTGCGTCTAGCTTTTGTACTGCAACTAAGGCTCGTGCGAGGAATTCGCCGGAATTTTTTTCCTCGCCCTCTCTATCGGTCGGCCTCTGAGCCAACGGTGCGGCTGCTTGCTCCGCACGGACCAGTTTCATCAGTTCGGGCGTGGAAAGATGGGCGATGCGGCCAATGCTCTGTCCGGCCTGCACCGCCTGTTGCAACCACTGCAGGCGTGCGATGTCCTCGTCCGAATAAAGTCGTCTATTGGTCGCCGTCCGTGCGGGCACCACGGCTTGATAGCGCTTTTCCCAGACGCGGATGACATGGGCCGAAAGCCCGGTGCGCCGCACTACTACTTTGATGGGGTGGCCCGGCGTCGATTCCATAGCACAGCAAACAAGCGATTTCTGCCCATTTCCACAATCTTCCGCGTCTTCGTCGCAAAGCGAAGAAGGCCGTAGCAGAAGAAGGCCGTAGCAAAAAAAGGATATTCGCTGCGGCCTTCTTCATCTGAGTTTGCTGGTTTAACGAGTCTGCTGCTTGACCGTTCCCCAAGTGCTGCTTTCGACAGCGGTAGGAGACGGAGGCAGAAGCACCGCATCAATGATATGGATTACGCCATTGCTGGCGGCCACGTCAGCTTGGACGACATTGGCATTGTTGATCATCACGCCGCTGTCGCTGACGCTGATATCGATCGCAGCCCCATTGAGGGTGGTGGCCGAATCCAGTCCCACTACGTCGGCGGCCAAGACCGAACCAGCGACGACGTGATAAAGCAGGATCGCAGTTAGCTGATCCTTATTTTCGGGCAACAGCAGCGACTCGACGGTGCCCTCTGGCAAAGCGGCGAATGCCTCGTCCGTGGGGGCGAAGACGGTGAAAGGGCCTTCACCCTTGAGCGCATCGACGAGGTCTGCGGCCTGAACCGCAGCGACCAGCGTGTTAAAAGTGCCAGCCCCGATGGCAACATCAACGATATCCTCATCTTGCGCTTGGACTGGGCCTGCCCAAGCCGAAAATGCCAGCGCCATGAGCGTGGCAGTACGGATGATATTCATGCGATTTCCTCCTATTGTAAAGGTGTATGGAGCCACTTTCGGCGTCCATTGTCTAACTGAATGTAACTTTTTGTCTATTACTTGTCAAGATATTTTCTAAAATTATTTAGACAAAATTTAGACAATCAGTTAATTCACTATATTACGAACTGACGTTACGCAGTCCTTCTTATCCTCGGCCTTCGCTGGGACCTGCTCGGCGGCTTCTTGGGGTCATTCCCGCGAAAGCGGGCATCCAGCCTACACCCGGGCCTCCAATGGGCCTTGCTGGATGCCTGCTTTCGCAGGCATGACAAAAGCTGCGTAACATCAGTTACGAAGGAGCTTTTGATGCGGTGGGATTGTGGGCTGGTACGTATCCGGCAAGGACGCGAAAGGGCCTTTCGCGCCGATTTTGGACCTTGTTGCTAAAAAGAGAAATTGAAGCCTAGCGTGGGAATTATCGGTAATTGCTTGATCTTGCGCGGATTGACCTCGGGATCGACCGAATCAAGCTGCACAAACCACTCGTTGCGGCGGCTATATACATTGAATATCTGCACGTAAAACTCGCTGGCGGTTCCTCGCAACTCGAACGAGCGACTAGCGCTGACGTCGAGGCGGTGATAGGGCTGTAGGCGGGTGCTGTTGCGCTGGGCAGGGGTCTCGGAAACCGGTGTGAATGCCTGCCCGGTGGCGTATGCGAGGTTCGCGCCGAGCCGCCATGCGCCCACCTCGTAGGAGGCGACGAAAGACAGGTCGTGGCGGCGGTCGTGCTTGGGGGGAAAGGGCTGGCCATCGTTGAGTTCGGGGAAGGTGCGCCGCGTCCAAGCGAGCGCGTAGCCGATCCATCCGGTGAGTGCGCCCGTGCGCCGCTGTAAAAAGACTTCGACTCCCCTCGCCCAACCCGTGCCGCCGCTTTTGAACACCGCTTCCGAGTGCGTGGCCTCGTTGTCGTCGGGCAGTTCGGTATCTACGGTCACTAGATTGGCGAGGTCTGTGTAATAGGCATCCACGGAAAGCAAGTAGCGCGGCAAAGGGGTCCACTCGACGCCGGTGACGGCTTGATAGGATCGCCCCGGCTCGACGGTGCTGTCGAGCGGCACCCAGAAGTCGCCGCCGCTGAAGGCTTCGGTGGTGATCAGTTGCAGATGCTGGCGATATATTCCGGCAGCGGCTTTGACGCGGATTTTGTCGCTCAACGCTTGGCTCAGGGACAGCCTCGGTGTGAAGTGCAAGCGGTCTCCTGTGCTGAAGTACGTCCCCCGTCCGCCTAGTTGCACCCGCGTGGTCGGCCCGAGCCGCCACTCGTCCTGCACGTAGCCTTCCAACAGGACCGGCTCTTGGCGCAAGTCGAGCTGGGTCCGCTCGTTGAAAGACCGGACAAAGTGAAACTCGAACAGGGTGGCCAACAATCCCGTAGAAAGCGTGTGGTGGCGGTTGGCAAAGTAATCCAAGTCGCCTTTGAGCGACCAATCGCGGATGCTGTTGGCGATGCGGACGGGCGCGTCGAGAAAACGGAGCGCGATGATGCTTTCGTACGACGAGCCAGCGACCGTGAAGTGGCCGAACAGGGCCGGAGAGAACGCGCGCGTCCAGCGCGCAGTCAGGGCGCGGTTGCCCCAGCGCAGATCGACGAAAGACTCTTCGTCGTCTTCTAGTTCAATCCGCAGGTCGTCTTGGCCCCAGTACGCGCTCGCGGCGTAGGTGTCGTCGCCCCGTCGCTGATTGATGCTGCCGTTGAGGTCGTAGAAGTAATAGTTCAAGGGGATGTCCTCCCCGCGGGCGCGGAGGGCGCTGAATACGCCGTCCAAGTACGTGCGGCGACCGGCCAGCATCCACGATCCCTGCCCGACGGGTCCCTCGGTGAGTAAGCGCCCTGAAATCAGGCTCACGCCGCCGCGCCCGCTAGCCCGCTTGCGGTTGCCCTCGCGGTTGCGCACGTCGAGCACCGCCCCGAGCGTGCGGCCGTACGGAGCGGGATAGGCTCCCTTGTACAGATCGACCTTCTTAATGGCGTCTGGATTGAAGGTCGAGAAGAGGCCAAACAGATGGGAGGGGTTGTACAGGGGAATGTCGTCGAGGAGGATGGCCGTCTGGCTAGGGCCGCCGCCGCGCACGTACAGGCCGCTGCTGATATCCGCAACCGCTTGGACGCCCGGCAGTAGCTGTAAGCCGCGCAAGAGATCGGCCTCGCCGAGGGCGGGCATCTGCTGCACCGGCTGGGGTCGGAGACTGATGCGCTCGGCCTCCACCGAGACCTGCTCGCCCGAGGCCACCGGCTTGGGCACCAGCGCCAAGTCGAGCCGCACGGCCTCGTGGACACCAAAGCGCAGCGTGTCCCACCGGGTCTGGTAGCCTGCGTGTGACGCGCTTACTATGTGCATGCCAGCCGGTATTTGCACAACCGCGTAGTAGCCGCTGGTGTTGCTGACCGCCCCGAGTTGAAGTCTCTCCACCACGACAGTGGCGCGGGTCAGGGTTTTGCCGCTGTCGGCGTCGGTGACAAAGCCGCTCAGAGTTGACGCCTGCGCCGTCCCTGTCAACAGCAGCCACGCCGCTAGCGCTCGCCTAATTTTTCTTTGCCAACTCACCTGTTTGTATCTCGCTGACGTTGCGCATCGGTATGTAGAGAAACATATCGAGATATTGCGCGAGTTGCACCCTGAATGGCCGCCAAAATCGGTCGCGCCCTATGCTGGCCTCTTAGGACTTCGTATCTTTCAGGGCCTTGCCACTACTACATACAAAGGACGGATTCATGACCACCGACCGCATTTTCCACCGCGTCATTACCGACAACTGGCCGCAGATTTCCCACGGCAAAGACTGCTATCTCTACGCCGAAGACGGCCGCGCGTACCTCGATGCCTGCGCTGGCGTCCACGTGGTCTCCATCGGTCACGGCGTTCCAGAGATAGCTGAGGTCATGCGGGAGCAGGCGAACAAGGTCAGCTTTACCTACGCCCGCTTCCTCACCCAACCGCAAATCGACCTCGCCGACAAAATCGCCGCCATAGCCCCCGGCGACCTCAACCGCGTGTTCTTCATCTCCGGCGGATCCGAGGCCACGGAGTCCGCGCTCAAGATCGCCCGCAAGTACCACATCGAGACCGGCAACCCAAAGAAGTACAAAGTCATCACCCGCTGGCAGAGCTGGCACGGCAACACCCTCGGCGCGCTTTCCATGTCGGGCCGCTCCACTTGGCGCGAGGACTACGTGCCCTATTTGCTCGACTTCCCGCACATCACCTTCCCCCACCCAGATCACTGCCCGTACTGCCAAGATCGCCCCGCCTGTACGCTCTCCTGCGCCGAAGAACTGGAGCGGGTCATCAAACAGGAGGGCAGCGAGTCCATCGCCGCCTTCATCGCCGAGCCGATTTCGGGCACTTCTTGCTGCGGCTTGATGCCGCCGCCCGACTATTTCCCCACCATCCGCGCGATCTGCGACCGCTACAACGTCCTGATGATCATCGACGAAGTGGTCACCGGCTACGGACGCACGGGCCTCAATTTCGGCATTGAGCACTGGGACGCCATTCCAGACATCATAGCCACTGGCAAGGGCCTCGCCAGCGGGTACACGCCTATTGCCGCCACCTTGGTCCGCGACGAGATCTATGACGGGATCTACAAAAAGCAAAACCACTACGTCCACGGCCACACCTACGGCGGCAATCCGCTCTCCTGCGCCATTGCCCTCGCCGTGCAGAACTACATCCAAGACCACAACTTGGTCACTCGCTGCGCGCAGATGGGCGACCTGATGCTGGAGAAGATGCTGCCCTTAATGGACTCGCCCATAGTCAGCGCGGTGCGCGGCAAGGGCCTGCTCACCGGTGTGGAGTTTGCCAAGGACAAGGCGACCCACACGCCCTTTGACCCCGCTCAAGGCGTGTCCGCCGCGATCGTCAACCGCGCCTTTGCCAAAGGCGTGCTCATCATGCCCGGCTCGCCCGGGTTGATCGACGGCGTCAGCGGCGACCACATTGCCATCAGCCCGCCCTTTACCATTAGCGAAGAACAGGTCGAGGAAATCGCGCAGGTGATCGCGGATGTGGTCGGAGACATGGAGCGGGAATTGGGATATTGAGCCAGAAAAAACACTGCATACCTACATCGCCCGTAGAGGAGGATTACCATGAAACTCGGCACCTTTATGATGCCCTTGCATCCCCCGGAAAAAGACCGCACTGAATGCTTTGCCGAGGACGTCGAGTTCGTCGTCCGCGCCGACCAGCTCGGCTTCACCGAGGCTTGGGTCGGCCAGCACCACACTGTCGCTTGGGAGCCGATTCCGTCCAACGATCTTTTCATCGCCCACGTCCTGCCCCTGACGCAAAACATCCGCTTGGGCACGGGCGTCTCCATCATGCCGCAGCACCACCCGGTCAATGTCGCAGTGCGCTTGGCCTTTCTCGACCACCTGTCCAAGGGCCGCTTCAACTGCGGTTTCGGCCAAGGCGGCGTCGCCACCGACTGGGGCCTTTTCGACCTGCCCGATCCCAAGACGCAAGGGCTGATGACTGTCGAGAGCATCGACATGGTTCTCAAGCTCTGGCAGGCGGACGCCCCGTTTGACTTTGCCGGGGATTTCTACCGCATCAAAATTGAGGAGGCGAACTCCGAGCTTGGCATCGGCGAACTGCTCAAACCCTACCAGCAGCCGCACCCGCCCATTGGCATGAGCGTGATAAGAAGCGACTCCATGGCCGCGACCATGGCTGGCCAGCGGGGCTATCTGCCCATCAGCACCAATCTCGTCGCTCCTTCGATCTTGACCCAGCACTGGCAGACCTACAGCGCCGGAGCCACCGATGCGGGTCTGCCCGCGCCCGAGCGCACCCGCTGGCGCATCTCGCGCAGCATCCTCGTCGCCGATGACGAAGCACGCGCTTGGGACTACGCCCTTGACGAAAAGAGTGCTTTCTGCCGCGCCTTTGAATACCTGATCGCCGTACTCAGCGCTGCCAAAATGCTCCACATTACCAAGCACGACCCGGACGTTCCCGACGAAGAGGTCACGCCTGAGTATCTGATCAGGAACCTGTGCATAATAGGCGACGTGCCGTCGTGCGTAGAGCAGCTACAGGGCTTGTGGGAGACGACCGGGGGCTTTGACACGCTGCTGATGATCGCCCACGACTGGGACGACCGGCCGCTGTGGGAGCGCTCGATGGACTTGCTCGCCAACCAAGTCGTGCCGCAATTGCCGTCGGTATAGGGAATGCAAGAACGCTCTCGATGGCGACGAGGAGGTGCGTTTTTTGACAACCGCATTTTAGGGCCGTACCCTTATCTTTCCGTATATGAGGGCTGATTATGGAAACGCCTTCCGAGAGAAGACATGAACAGAACACTAGAATATGACGCGAGCGACCAGAACGTATCCGTCGCTTGGGACGAGAGGGTCGGAGCCTTTCAAGTGACGAGCGACCTAGGCACCTTCCGCGTGGAGCCTGCTTGGCACGAGAGGGCGCAGGTCTTTTATACTGCGTACACCGAGGTCGAGGGCCTGTTTATCGAGGCCGAGACGCTCGACGAGTTCAGGGAAATCATCCTCGACATGACGCCCGACCTGTTGCGGGACAACCATATGGACGCCACCGGCCAAGTCCTGCCGATACCCGACATCCCTGTTGCGGAACCTGTGCGATTAGAGCAAGGCGATGGCCGCGGCAGGGCACTAGCCTAGCGTGGGCGAGGATTACTATCGCTGGCTTACGAGTCGGCTAACAGCCCTAGGCTATATTTGGGTGAGCACCGGCAAGCACCAGAAATGGAAGCACAGCACGACAGGGGCCTCAGTGGCCGTGCCCCGCCCAGTAAAAACCCTCGTGACAGCTAAGAGCATCCTCCAGCAAGCCAAGGAGCGCAGCCGACCCAAAGGCTAAGCTAATACGCGCTCAGATCCTCCCCCAAGAATTATAAATCAGTTTGTTAAAGCCTTCGCCTGTTCGCCCAAGGCGATCAAATCCTCGGCAATGGAGCGCAGCCGGGGCCTTGCTAAGAGCGCTGGATCGACGTCAAAGGCCCCGGCTGCGTAGCGCTGCATAGAGCGCAGCTTGGCCTCGGTGTCGGGTCGAGTGACGAACTTGAAGGCAACGTAGCGCCGCTCGGGGAACTTGCCGTAGGCTGCGTGAAAGAGGCTGTGGTGGAAAAAGACCACATCGCCGGGCATGGTCTCCACCGCGCAGGCAGGGATGTCCTCGCCCCTCGCCCCGAAGCTGTCGCCGATCGTGCCGTCCTTGAAGTGGTGGGACTGTAAGGGCCACAGCCACTCGTGGAAGGGCATGCGGTGCGAACCGGGGATCACGCGCAGGGCGCCCTGTTCTTTGGTGGTGGGCGTCAGGTAGATCATCACTTTGAGTCGCCGATATTCGGTCTCTGCGGCCCCTGGCCGATCCGCGTGCCAGTTGTGCTCCCCCTTCTCGGTACGCCCCTCCTTGTTGCCCTCCGATCCCGACCACAGGAAATCGTCTCCTAAGAGATCGGCGACTACCTCGAAAATGCGGTCGTCCTCGGCTAAGTCCAAAAGCCGGGGATTTAGCTCGGCAAAAGGCGCTAGGCCCTGGTGCTGGCCGTCGTCGGGTTGGCCGCCTCTATCCTCGCGCCACACCTGGTCGGCGGCTTGGGTAATCTCGGCCATCTCGTCCGGGGAAAACGCCTGGCGCAGGCAGAGAAAGCCAAAGACGTCAAAGTGCTCTTTTTGTTTGGGCGTCAGCATCGGTAGTCCTCCTCGCGTAGCGAATTATACGTCGCCAAGATAGAACAGAGCCGCACTGCGGCCAACCGCGTCGGTGGCCGTAAATCCCCTTTCTAGTTTAATTTTAATCTATGTACACGGATTCTTCGTTTTATCTCCCTCACGCCAAACGAAACGACGATTTTCATGCGGATCATGCGCTCGCTAGTTTTCTGCTTTATCCTCGCCTCGGTGGCCCACGCCGCGGACAGTCCCGTTCTTCGCGCCCATGCCTTCACGCTCTACGGCGACCCCAAATACGGGCCTGATTTTACCCACTTCGACTACGTCAATCCCGACGCCCCCAAAGGCGGCGAAATCCGCCTCGCCGCCATCGGCACGTACGACAGCCTCAATCCCTTCACCCTCAAGGGGGTGGCCGCCTACGGCTCGCTGATGCTCTACAATCGGCTCTGCACTAAGTCCAAGGACGAGCCGTTCACCGAATACGGCCAGCTCGCCGCGCAGATGCAGATGCCGGAGGATCGCTCTTGGATCGTCTTTGAGCTTCACCCTGAAGCGCGCTGGCACGATGGCGTTCCGGTGACCGCGGCCGACGTGATCTTCAGCTTCAAAATCCTCACCACCAAGGGCATCCCGTTTTTTCGCACTTTCTACGCCGACGTTGACACGGTTTTCGCCCTCGACGAGCGCCAGGTGAGGTTCGAGTTCAAAGAGGGCACCAACCGCGAAATGCCGCTGATCATCGGCCAGCTACGAGTATTGCCCAAGCACTATTGGGAAGGGCGCGAATTCGCCGCCACTACGCTAGAGCCGCCTTTGGGCAGCGGCCCGTACAAAATCGCCGAGTTCGAGCCGGGCCGCTCGATTACCTACGAGCGCGTTGAGGACTACTGGGCGCGCGACCTGCCCGTACACAAGGGCCGCCACAACTTCGACCGCATCCGCTACGAGTACTACCGCGACCAGACCGTGGCCATCGAAGCCTTCAAGACGGGGGAGTACGACTATCGCCTGTTGAGCGATTCCAAGGAATGGGCCACGGACTACGAGGGCTTTGCACCGATCGCCGAGGGACGGATGGTCAAGGTGCAGATTCCACATCAACTCATCCGCGGCATGTCGGGCTTTGCGTTTAATACCCGACGCGACAAGTTCAAAGATCCCAAGGTGCGGCAGGCGCTCGCCTATGCCTACGATTTTGAATGGACTAACAAGAATCTGTTCTACGGTCTCCTCACCCGCAGCAACAGCTATTGGGGTAATTCGGACCTTGGCTCGTCGGGGCTGCCTGCGGGACAGGAGTTGGAAATTTTAGAGGCGTACCGGGGGCGGATACCGGACGAGGTGTTTACCACTGCCTACGCGCCGCCGGCGACTAACGGATCGGGACAGTTGCGCCAAAACCTTCGCACGGCGAAGAAATTGCTCACCGAGGCTGGCTGGACCGTCGTCGATGGGAAGCTGACTCACGCTGAGAGTGGCGAGGTAATGCGCTTTGAATTCTTGCTCGGATCCTCGTCGTACGAGCGCGTCCTCAGCCCCCTCGTGCAAAATCTCGAACGCCTCGGCGTTGAGGCGACCATCCGCACCGTGGACGCGGCGCAGTACCAGAACCGCGTCCAGGATTTCGATTTCGACATCATCGTCGCCTCTTGGCGTCAGACCTTGAGTCCGGGCAATGAGCAGCGCAACTTCTGGTCGAGTACCGCGGCGCGATCGGCGGGCAGCCGCAATTACGTCGGCATTGCCGACCCGGTCATCGACGAGTTGATCGAGCGCCAGATCGCCGCTCCCGACCGTCCAACGCAGGTCGCGATAACCCATGCCCTCGACCGCATCTTGCTCTGGAACCACTACGTAATCCCCGACTCGCACAGCCGCTCCTATCGCTTGGCCTACTGGAACAAGTTCGGGCGAATGCCAGAGCCAGCCCCCAATGGGTTGGGCTTTCCCGACACATGGTGGTGGGACGCGGAAAAAGCGGCGCGGTTAGAAGCCAAATGAATGTCGTGAATGTCGCGCTTGAATCGTCCATTGACAGAAGGTTGATTATGCACATCGCACTCGCTCTAATCGCCGTCCTGACGGCGCTTCCCATCCGTGCTGACAACTACGTCGGCCACGGCATTTCCATCTACGGTGAGCTCAAATACGGCCCCGACTTTACCCATTTCGACTACGTCAATCCCGACACGCCGAAGGGCGGTACGCTGCGCTTAGGTTGGATCGGCACCTTTGACAGCCTCAATCCCTATATCCTCAAGGGCATTGAGCCGCCGGGTCTAGGCAGCTTGATCTACGACACCCTCACCGAAAGCGCCGAAGACGAAATCGCCGTCGGATACGGTCGCCTCGCCGAGCGCATCGAAGTTCCTCCCGACAATTCTTGGGTGCTCTACACCCTGCGGTCGGAGGCGCGCTGGCACGACGGCAAGCCCATAACTCCCGAGGACGTGATTTTTTCGCTGGAGACCTATAAGACCAAGGGGCATCCCAGATTCCGCAACTATTTTGCGGCCATCGAGACCGCCGAAAAAGTCGGAGCGCACCAAGTCCGGTTGATCTTCAGCGGAGAGACTAACAAAGAACTGCCGCTAATCTCCGGCCAAATGGCCATCCTACCCAAACACTACTGGGAGGGCCGCAACTTCGAGGAAACCACGCTCGACCCGCCGTTGGGCAGCGGACCCTACCGAATCGCTGCGGTCGAGGCCGGGCGCTCGATCACCTACGAGCGCGTCGCAGACTACTGGGGCCGCGACCTGCCCGTCAACAAAGGCCGCTTCAACTTCGACCGCATCCACTTCGACTACTACCGCGACCAGACCGTGGCCATCGAGGCGCTCAAGGCCGGTGAATTTGACTACCGCCGCGAAAGCTCGTCCAAGGACTGGTCAACGGCCTACGAGGGAGAAGCCGTGGCCGCCGGCAGGCTAGTCAAGGACCCACTGCCCCATCAGCGCGCCGCCGGGATGCAGGCGTTTTGGTTCAACACGCGCCGCGCCAAGTTTGCCGATCCTCGGGTGCGGCAGGCCCTTGGCTATGCCTTTGACTTCGAGTGGACCAAAAAGAATCTGTTCTACGGCCTCTACACCCGCAGCAACAGCTACTTCGCCAATTCGGAGTTGGCTTCTGTAGGTCTGCCTTCGGGCCGGGAGTTGGAAATTCTAGAGGAGTACCGGGGCCGCGTCCCCGACGAACTATTCACCACTGAGTTTCAACTACCCACCACCGACGGTTCAGGTCAGCTCCGTCAAAACCTGCGCCGCGCCAAAAGGTTGTTGCAAGCGGCAGGTTGGGAGGTGGTCGATGATGTCCTGACCCACGGTGAGACCGGCGAGGTCATGGAAATTGAATTTTTGCTCTCCAGTTCGTCGTGGGAACGCATTGTCGCGCCGATGATCCCCAACCTCGAACGCCTCGGCGTCAAAGCGGCAATCCGCATTGTCGATCGGACCCAGTATCAAAACAGGGTTCAGACGTTTGACTACGACGTCATTGTCCTAGTCCGAGGCCAGAGCCACAGTCCCGGCAATGAGCAGCGCAACTACTGGACTAGCGCTGTCGCGGACGAGCCGGGCAGCGGCAACGTCGCCGGTATTAAAGACCCGGTCGTCGATGAGCTGGTCGAACGACTGATTCAGGCCCCTAGCCGCGCCGAACTGGTGGCGACGGCTCGGGCGCTGGACCGGGTATTGCTGTGGGGGCACTACACCATCCCGCACTGGTACAGCGACAATTTCCGCGTGGTCCACTGGGACAAATTCGGCAAACCCGCCTTGTCTGCCCCCTACACCGGCGACTACTTCGTCATGCCCTACACTTGGTGGTACGACGCCGAGAAGGCGGCGCGGCTGGAGCAGGGCCGTTAGCCCGCTTTTATGGGCGCTTACATTCTCCGCCGTCTGCTGTTGATGGTGCCGACCCTCTTCGGCATTATGACCATTAACTTCCTCATCATCCAAGCGGCACCGGGCGGCCCGGTCGAGCGCACCATTGCGGTGATTCAGGGCTTTGGCACGGACGCCACCGAGCGAGTCAGCGGCTCGGGCATGGGCGAGACCCTCGACACCGAGGCGACGCCGGGCGGCGAGATCAGCAGCAAATACCGCGGTGCCCAAGGGCTCGACCCCGAGTTGATCGCCGAGCTCGAGCGCATGTACGGTTTCGACAAGCCGGTACACGAGCGCTTCTTGCAGATGATCGGCCAGTACGTGCGCTTTGATTTCGGCGAGAGCTTTTACCGCGACCAACGGGTTGTCGATTTGGTCAAAGAGAAGATGCCGGTGTCGATTTCGCTGGGGCTGTGGACTACGCTGCTGGTCTATTTCATCTCCATTCCCCTTGGGATCGCCAAGGCCGTACGCGATGGCTCGCGGTTCGATGTCTGGACCTCGGGGCTGGTCATCGTCGGCTACGCCATCCCCAGCTTCCTCTTTGCCATCTTGCTGATCGTGGTCTTTGCCGGTGGGCATTATCTCGACTGGTTCCCGCTGCGCGGCTTGACCTCGTCTAATTGGGATGAGCTGAGCCTCTTGGCCAAGATCGCCGACTACTTCTGGCATCTAGCGCTGCCGGTCGCGGCGATGGTCATCGGCGGCTTTGCCGGGCTGACCTTGCTGACCAAAAACTCCTTCCTCGACGAGATCAACAAGCTCTACGTCACCACCGCCCGCGCCAAGGGCCTGAGCGAAAATCGGGTGCTCTACGGCCACGTCTTCCGCAACGCCATGCTGATCGTCATCGCCGGTTTCCCTAGTGCTTTTGTCGATATCTTCTTCACGGGTGCGTTGCTGACGGAAATCATCTTCTCGTTGGACGGGTTGGGTTTGTTGGGCTACGAGGCGGCGATTGGCCGCGATTACCCGGTGATGTTTGCCACGCTGTATTTCTTCACCTTGCTGGGCCTGCTGATGCAGTTGGTGGGCGATTTGACCTATACGCTAGTCGATCGCCGCATCGACTTTGAAAGCCGCGAGTCATGAGCGCTGTATCCGCCCCACCGCCCCCTCCGACGCGCTTGCTGGGCTTGCAGTTGTCGCGGCTCAATCAACGGCGGCTGGCCAATTTTCGCCGCAATCGCCGCGGCTTTTGGAGTTTCTGGATCTTCTGGGTCCTCTTCGCCCTGACCCTGCCGGCTGAGTTCATCGCCAACGACCGTCCGCTGGTCGTTCGGTTCGACGGCAGCTATTACTTCCCGGTCCTCGCGACGTATCCCGAAACGACCTTTGGCGGCGATTTTGCGACCGAGGCCGAATACCGCGATCCCTTCGTCGTGGAGCTAATCGAAGAAAAGGGCTGGATCTTGTGGCCGCTGGTGTCCTATAGCTACGACACGGTCAACTACGACCTCAAGCAACCGGCTCCTTCCCCGCCCGACGCTGAAAACTGGCTCGGCACGGACGACCAAGCGCGCGACGTGGTGGCGCGCGTGCTCTACGGCTACCGCATCTCCGTGCTCTTCGGCCTGCTGCTGACGCTGTTCAGCGCCGCGGTCGGCATTGCTGCAGGCGCGGTGCAGGGGTACTTCGGCGGCTGGGTGGACCTGCTTTTCCAGCGCTTTATCGAGATCTGGCAGGGCTTGCCGCTGCTCTACCTGCTGATCATCCTCGCCAGTGTGGTGGAGCCGAATTTCTGGTGGCTCCTTGGCTTGTTGCTGCTGTTTCGCTGGATGGGCTTGGTCGGAGTGGTGCGCGCCGAATTCTTGCGCGCGCGCAACTTCGACTTTGTCAAAGCGGCCCGCGCTCTCGGCCAGAGCAATCGCCGCATCATGTGGCGGCACGTACTGCCCAACGCCATGGTCTCTACCCTGACCTTTTTGCCCTTTGTGCTTACCGGCTCGGTAGCGGTGCTGACCTCGCTCGACTTTCTCGGCTTTGGCCTGCCGCCCGGCTCGCCGTCGCTGGGCGAACTGCTCAATCAAGGCAAGCGCAACCTCCAAGCACCGTGGCTGGGTTTTACGGCTTTTTTAGCGCTGGCGGTGATGCTGTCGCTATTGGTCTTTATCGGCGAGGCGGTGCGCGACGCGTTTGATCCGCGCAAGACCTACGCCGGGGAGGACGGCGCATGAGCTTGCTGACCATCGAAGACTTGGGCGTGCGCTTCCACGTGGAGGGAGACGATGTCGAGGCGGTGCGCAGTGCTTCGCTGCACATCGAACGCGGCGAGACTGTGGCGCTGGTCGGCGAATCTGGCTCGGGCAAGTCAGTGACCGCGCTTTCGGTGCTGCAACTGTTACCCTACCCGCGCGCCAGCCATCCCCACGGCAGCGTCCGCTTCGACGGTGAAGAGTTGTTGGGCGCTGAGTCGGCGCAGTTGCAGGCGCTGCGCGGCAACCGCGTGGCGATGGTTTTTCAAGAGCCGATGACCTCGCTCAACCCGCTGCATTCCATCGAAAAACAACTGTGCGAAACGCTCATCTTGCATCGGGGCCTGAGCCGCGTGGAAGCGCGCGATCGGGCTATGGAGCTTCTTGGGTTGGTCGGCCTCCCCGATGTCGAGGAGCGCTTAGACGCTTGGCCGCACCAGCTTTCGGGCGGTCAGCGCCAGCGAGTGATGATCGCCATGGCCCTGGCCAACGAGCCCGACCTGCTCATTGCCGACGAACCAACTACGGCGCTCGATGTGACCATACAGGCGCAGATTCTCGCCCTGCTCAAGGACTTGCAGGCCCGGTTGGGCATGGCAATTCTGCTAATCACCCACGATCTGGGCATCGTCCGCCACATGGCCGATCGCGTCTATGTGATGAGCGATGGCGAGATCGTCGAACACAATACCACCGAGTCTCTCTTCACCGCTCCGCAACATCCCTATACCCGCACGCTCCTAGCCTCCGAGCCTCAAGGGGAACCGGCTCTGATTGACGAGGCCGCGCCCGAAGTCATCCGCACCCACAACCTCAAGGTCCACTTTCCCATCAAGCGCGGTCTGCTGCGCCGCACCGTGGGCCATGTAAAAGCAGTCGATGGAATTTCGCTCAATATCCGTGCGGGACAGACCGTCGGCATCGTCGGCGAATCCGGTTCGGGCAAGACCACCTTGGGTCAGGCGCTCTTGCGGCTGATCGCCAGCGAAGGCCCCATCGAATTCGACAACCGCGACATCCAAGGCTGGCAGCAAAAGCAGATCCGCCCGCTGCGTCGGCAGATGCAGATCGTCTTCCAGGATCCCTTCGCTTCGCTAAGCCCCCGCCTCTCGGCTTTTCAGATTATCGAGGAGGGCCTGCTGATTCACGAGATCGGCGGCGACTACCACCAGCGCCGGCAGCTAGTAGCCGAGGCCATGGCCGAAGTCAACCTGGACCCGTTGACCATGGACCGCTACCCGCACGAGTTCTCCGGCGGCCAACGCCAGCGCATCGCCATCGCCCGCGCCATGGCCCTCAAGCCGCGCTTCGTGGTCCTCGACGAACCGACTAGCGCCTTAGACAAAACAGTGCAGGCCCAAATCGTCGAACTGCTGCTGCAACTACAAGAGCGCCACGGCCTAGCCTATTTGTTCATCAGTCACGATTTGAAGGTAGTCCGCGCCTTGGCGAGCGAGCTGATTGTAATGAAGGAGGGGTTGGTAGTTGAGCAGGGACCGACGCAGCAGGTTTTCGCTGCGCCACAAGAGCCCTACACGCGGGCGTTGATCGCGGCAGCTTTTGACATTGAGGCGATAGAGGACGAAGAGGACGAAGAGGACGAGTAGGGGGCGGTTTGCAAACCGCCCCCTACAGGGTGTCGCGCCAAATCCGCATCGCGTACAAGACTGGATTCCCGCTTTTGCGGGAGTATCTGTGTTGTGTGTCAAGCCTTTTTTAGCCTGCTTTGGCTTGGTGTTGCACCCAAGGGGTTCGTCGATGGGCAATGGCGTTGAGCAGCAGGAGCAGCTTGCGCATCACCGCGACC
>JAJEFJ010000079.1 GCA_022820485.1 Candidatus Latescibacterota bacterium | reverse complement strand
CAGACGATCATGGCCATTGTTTCCAAGGAGCATCTCATGGACCTCATGCGCGAATCCTCGTTTGCCCAGTACCTTGCCGAAACTATCCGTGAGGAAATCACCAAGGAAGTCACTGAGCAAGGCATTGAGCAAGGCATTGAGCAAGGCATTGAGCAAGGAGGCCGAGAACGCGCCATTTAAGATCTTCTTGACGTGCTGGAGATTCGCTTTGCGCTGGCCGCGTCGGATCCGTTGGCCGCCCGCATTGGAACCATCGACGATGTGCAGCGCCTCAAGCAGTTGCATCGGGCGGCCATACAGGTCCCTAGCCTTGAAGCCTTTAGGCTCCTGTTAGAGGCCGACGAGTAGAGGCACTGCGTAACGTCAGTTTCATAACTCACTCCTATCGCCCCTACACCTCCGCCAGCGCCTGCGCAAAATCCGCGCCCAAATCCTCGGCGGCCTCAATGCCACACGCCACTCGCACCAAGCCGTCGGCTATGCCTATGGCCGCTAGCTCTTCTCGGCTCAAGCCGCTATGGGATGTGGTGACGGGCCGAGTGATGAGGGTTTCGACGCCGCCGAGACTGGGGGCTGACGCCGGCAGAACCAGCTTGGACAGCAACTGCTCGGCGGCCTCCACGCCTCCGTGCAGCTCAAAGCTCAACACGCCACCCGCCCCAGCAAACAGCCGCTGCGCCCGCTCGTATTGCGGATGGCTTTCCAGCCCTGGGTAGTTCACCCGCGCTACCTGTGCCTGCTCGGCCAAAAAGCGCGCTAGCCGCAACCCATTTTCGTCGTGTTGCCGCATTCTCAGCGACAAGGTCTTCAAGCCCCGTTGTAGCAGAAAGCAGGCGTGGACATCCAACGAGCCGCCCAAGTGATTCAGCTTGTGCTTAATGGCCTTGACGTGTGCAGTCGAGCCGACGACCACACCCGCGACGAGGTCCGAATGGCCGTTGAGGTACTTGGTCGCGCTGTGCAGCTCTATGTCAAACCCGATTTCCAGTGGGCGGAAGTTGCACGGCGAGGCAAAGGTATTGTCGATCAGGGACACTAGTCCGTGCTCGCGGGCAAACGCCACTACCGCTTCTAAATCGGCTACCTCCATCAGCGGGTTGGTCATGGTCTCCACGTAAATCGCCCGCGTCTCGGGCCGCAGCTTGGCCGCCCACGTCTCAGGCGCGTTGCCGGCGATAAAGTCGTAGCTCAGCCCCAAGCCCGGCGCATCCTGCGTCACAAAGCTGTGCGTCCCCCCGTAGAGGCAGTCTTGGATTAGCAAGTGATCGCCGCTGTTGAGCACGGTCATCAATGCGGTGGTGATCGCCGCCATTCCCGAGCCGGTGACCAAGGCGTCCTCGCCGCCGCAGATAGCGGATAGTTTGGCGTGCAAGGCGCGGTGGTTGGGCGTGTTGTTGAGGCGGAGATAGCGGATGTCGTGGTACTCTTCCTCCTTAGGTGAAACAAAAGTCGAGCTCTGGAAGATCGGCGTCACCACGGCACCGTTGATGCGCTCCTCGCCAGCGTGGACGAGGCGGGTCTGAATATCCATTGAGATTTCCTTAACTGGTTTACAGGGCAAATTGGGAAAGCAGCCGCTCGTATAGCCGAATGAAGTCCCGGCGGCCGTTGTCGCGGTTGTACGCGTAGCACATGGGGTTGGGATTGATCTCGATGATGGAGAAACCGTCCGCGCCGTGGATGAGGTCGATGGCGTAAAAACCGAGCGAGAACACGCCGGCCACTTGCACGGTTAGCTGTTGCATTTGCGCTAGCAGGGCCGCATCCTCTACGCGCACGGCGCGCCCTGTGGCTTGATGCAGCGGATTGAGATCCCCGTCTGCGCCCACGGCCTCGCTTTCCTTGCGATAGGCCAGCAACAACTCGTCGCGGCTGGCGACGATCCGATACTCTGGCCCGGCCACGTATTGCTGCACCAGCGCGATGTTGTCCAAAAAGCCGCTGTTGGCAAAGAAGGATTCGAGCCGTGTGCCGAGGTCTGCTGAGTTGCGCTCCAAGAACACGCCCTGCGCCAGTGAACTGTGGCACTTTTTGACCAACAGGGGGAAGTCGAACCGCGCCACTACTTCTTCGACGATCTCCGCGACGGTGGAGTGCGTCTTGTAGCGGTCGAAGCGAGCGTCGGCTAGCGGGTTGAAGAGCTTGAGTGTATCGGGGACTGGCAATCCGGCGGCGGCGAAATCCTCGTATTGGTATGCCTTGTCTTCGGCGAGCCGGGCTTCGACGTAGTCGTTGAAGGGATGCTTGTTGCGCCAGAAGCGCAAGGGACGCCGTCCGCCCGACAGCTTGAGCCGAGTGCCGTCGTCCGAAATCCACTCGCAGATGAGTCCCTGCTGCCGGCCCGCCTCAGCGACGCACTCCAGATTCTCCAGCGCCATGTCTTCGGTGATGCCGTCGCGCTCGCCGGGCAAAGAGAAAAACTCCCGCGCCCGCGCCACCAAGTGCAGCGACCCGGCTACGCATACTCGGCCTTTGGGTCCTGCTAACGTCAAAGCGCGTTTAAGGGCTTGGCCGCTTGCAGGCACCTGCTCGACGGCTAGTCCGTCCGGTGCTAGGTCTGCTAGTACCGCTGGTGCCAGTGCCCGTGGATGGTCCGATGAGGTCAGCAAGACCCGCTGTGCCACCGGCGCTAGGGCGCGCAAAATCCCTGCGGCATCGTGCCCTGTTCCTGAGCCGACGACCAGCACCCATGCGTCGCCAGTATTGGCGACGGGACGCTCTCCGCTCAGCCGCTGCAACTCCTCGGTCAACGCCTCGGCAGCCGCTGGATTGTGCGCACCGTCGAGCAGGACCAACGGCTTTTCTTGCGCTACTTCAAAGCGGCCCGGCCAGCGATGGGCCGCCACGGCTTGCTGCACCGATTCGTCTTCTAATCCTTGGACGAGTCCCTGCGCCGCCTCAAGGGCCAGTCGCGCATTTTCCGCGTAGGTGACCGGACGGCCCGTTAGGTGGCCTAGGGACCATTCCGTTCCGGCAATCTGCAACTCCACTCCTTGCGTTGTACAGGTCTGCCGGATTAGATCCATCACCTCTGGTGTCTGCGCCGCTGTAGTAATGAGCGTGCGACCCGATCTGGCGATGTGCAGCTTGTCAGCGGCGATTTCCTCCAACGTATTGCCCAGCAAATCCATGTGATCTAGACCGATGGCCGTCAGGACTGCCAGCTCCGAGTCCCAGGCGTTGGTCGCGTCGTAGCGGCCCCCAAGCCCGACCTCAAAAACCCCGAACTCTACGCCCTGCTGCGCGAAGAGATGGGCCGCGAGGCCGGTTAGGGCCTCGAACTTGCTAAACGAACCCAATGCCTCCTGGCCAAAGTCGCGGGTGCAATCGTCGAGGTGCGACACGGCGTCGGCCCATTGTTCCTTGCTGAGGATCTCGCCGTCAATGCGGATCCGCTCGCGCTGGGTGTGCAGGTGCGGCGAAGTGTACAGCCCGACCTTGTGACCGTGCGCCTTTAGGATGGCGGCGAGTAAGCTGGCGACCGTCCCCTTGCCGTTGGTGCCGCCGACAATGACCGAACGGAAGCGCGTCTGCGGGTCGCCGAGGCGGGCCAGTAGGGCGCGCATTCTCGGTAGGTACTCCTCGATTGGCCCGAGTGCTGGACGGCCGACCTCCCAGTCGGGTAGGGCGTCCAAATAGCGTTTGGCGCGAAAGTAATCCATGTATTGGGAAGGTGCGGCTCAACCGCCGCGGGTGTGCATCTCGCGGTGCGGATCGGCTTGCAATTCTGCGACTTGATAGAGCACGCCGCGCTGCGGGTCGTCGCGCCGTTCCTCGGCGCTGCGGTCCGTTCGTCCCGCCCACCCGGCGCTAATGCGTCGCACCAGCCGCTCGCGGTCTGCTCCGTTGCGCAGCAGGGGTTTTAGGTCGGTGCCCTGCTGCGCGTATAGACACGTGTACCACAGGCCGTCGGCTGTCAGGCGGCTGCGGTCGCAGGCCCCGCAAAACGGCTCGGTGACCGACGCGACGATGCCAAAGAGAGTGCCGTCGCGCAGGCGGAAGCGCTCTGCGGGCGCAGAGCCACGTCCGGCCTCGCGCTCGATGGGACCGTAGTGCGCCTCCAGCTTGGCTAGCATCTCCTGCTGCGACACCACCTCTCCGAGCGACCAGTGCGTGGCCCCGCCGACATCCATGTATTCGATGAAGCGAACCTCTGCGCCTATCTCCCGTCCGAATTCGAGCAAATCCACGAGTTCGTCGTCGTTGAAGCCTCGCATTACGACCGAATTGATCTTAATCGCGTCAAAGCCAGTCGCTGCGGCGGCGCGGATTCCCTCCAGGACCTTGGCGTGCGCGGCTCTACGCGTCAACGCCTCAAAGCGCGCTGGCTGCAGCGAGTCCAAGCTGACCGTGATCCGGCGCAGCCCAGCTTCCCGCAACGATCCAGCCCGGCGTGCCAATTGCGTCGCATTGGTCGTCAGCGCTAGGTCCTCGACCAGTGGTAGTCGTGTGAGTCGGGCGACGAGTTCGAGTAGGTCGGCGCGCAATAGCGGCTCGCCGCCAGTCAGGCGGACGCTGCGGACGCCAACTTGGCAAAAGGCATCGACCACGCGCTCGAGCTCGGCGGCGTTGAGGATGTCTTTAGTGGGTAGCCAAGTGTAGTGCTCTTCGGGCATGCAGTACTGGCAGCGCAGATCGCAGCGGTCGATTACCGACACGCGCAAAGAGGCCAAGGGGCGGCCCAAAAGGTCGCGCACTAACTCGGTTTTGGCGGGTGTTTCAAGGGCCATACAAAGGCGTCCACAGACGGAGTTAAAGAGACTTGAGAATATAGAGAATCCCTAGCGGTGGGCAATGTCCGGCGCAGTCAGCGCGTTCTTGCTGTACGGAAGTCGGCGCGTGATATTAAGGGACTTGACCCGCCTGCGACTTTGATCGTGCCACATCTATTGACAAGAAAATCCGCAGATGGACGCAGATAGACGCAGAATAGGATTCACAAGAATCGTTCAAATCATTCCGGCTTGCTATAAAGCATTGCACCGCGCAACGAGAGAGATTTAATGAGTGCTACTGCCGCGATCCAGGAGATGCTCGCCGAGCACGGGTATGTCGCCGATCGCCAAGTTGTTATGTCCGTGTATCTCGCGCAGACCTTGGAGCGTCCCTTGCTCATCGAGGGGCCGGCTGGCGTCGGCAAAACCGAGGTCGCTAAGGTCGTAGCCCGCGCCCTTGACACCGAGTTGATCCGCTTGCAGTGCTACGAGGGGCTGGACGCTCACGCCGCGCTGTACGAGTGGAACTACCAGCGCCAGCTTTTGCACATCAAGCTCGACGAGAGGAGCCAACGCCCCCTAGCCGAGCGCGAGGCCGACCTGTTCTCCGAGGACTTCCTGCTCAAGCGCCCCTTGCTCCAGGCCATCACTCAGCCCGTCCCGCCGGTGCTGCTGATCGACGAACTCGACCGGGCCGACGAGGAGTTTGAGAGCTTCCTGCTCGAAGTGCTGTCTGACTGGCAGATTACCATTCCCGAGATCGGCACCATTAGCGCGGCGGCACGGCCGCACGTGATCCTGACTAGCAATCGCACCCGCGAGTTGTCCGACGCCGTGCGCCGCCGCTGCTTCTACCTGTGGATCGACTATCCGGAATTTGACAAGGAAGTGGAGATCGTGCGCCGCAAGGTGAATGGGATTGACATCCAGCTCGCCGAGCAGATCTGCCGCTTCATGGAAAAGATCCGCATGCAGCGCCTCGAAAAGGTCCCCGGCGTCGCCGAAACCCTCGACTGGGCCAAGGCCCTCGTCGCCCTGCACCAGCACCATCTCGACCTCGAGGTCGTGGCGGATACCTTGGGCATTGTGTTCAAGGACCAACGCGACGTGGCGCAGGTGAAGCAATCGCTGGCCGAGTTCTTGGAAGGATTGGGGGTCCGCGCCAAGCTGGCTCCAGAACGATGAATCACAAGATCGACGACATCGCCCTGCACGGCGCGTTGAGCGCGAATGTGGTCGGCTTCTGCCGCCTGTTGCGCGCCCAGCGTTCTGGTGTGGCCTTGGGCGAGGAGCAAGACGCGCTCCGCGCCTTGGCGGCCATTGACCTGTCAGACCCAGAGGACTTCCGGCTAAGCCTGCGGACGATTTTGGCCAAGACGCCCGCCGAGCAGAAGCTCTTCGACGCGCTTTTCGATGTCTATTGGTCGATATGGGATCGCGCTGGCGAATTGGGGCAGCCCCAGCCCGAGTCCTCTGCTTCCGAGAAGGCTAGTGCCAACCGACCCGGCAAGAATGGTTTGACGAGCATCCGCGATTGGCTCAAACAGGGCGAGCCGACCGAAGAGGAGCGCGAGGCCGCCGGATACAGCCCCATTGAGGTCCACACAAAGCGCGACTTTAAGGACTTTAACGCCGAAGAGTTGGAGGAGATCGGACGGCTGCTGCAAGCCATTGCCCGCACGCTCGCCACGCGCTTCAGCCGCCGCTATCGGCCCGCCCGCCCGCCGGGTCGTCTAGACTTGCGGCGCACCCTTCGCGCCAGCCTGCGCCGAGGTGGCGAGCTGTTGGACCTTTCTTATTGCCGCCGCACCCGCCAGAAGCCCAAGTTGGTCTTGTTGTGCGATGTCAGTAAGTCCATGGATCTGTACAGCCGCTTCTTGATCCAGTTCATGTACGCCTTCCAAAACGCCTATCGCCGCATTGAGACGTTTGTGTTTGCAACCTCGCTACACCATGTCGCGCCCCTGCTGCGGGGCAACGACCTGAGCGCGGGGTTGGACGCGATTGCCGCGCAGGTGCCGGACTGGTCGGGCGGCACGCGCATTGGGGCCGCGCTGGAGACCTTCCTCAGCGAACACGCCGATCTCGTCGATCACCAGACCGCGCTGCTGATCGTCAGCGACGGCTGGGACACCGGCGACATTGAGACCCTCGAAGAAAGTATGCGCTCATTGCAGCGCCGCAGCCGTTGCCTAATCTGGCTCAATCCCCTGTTGGGCAGCCCGGATTATCGGCCCGCCACGCGCGGGATGCAGGCCGCCTTGCCGTACATTGATCTCTTTGCCCCGGCCCACAATATCGACAGTCTCAAGGCTCTCGTCGGATACCTGATGACGCTGCGCGGTGCGACGGCCGCGCAATACCTGCGCCGACGCCCTGAGCCACCTGCGCCGCCGAAAGCCCAGCCCGCCGCGCCGACGAAGGACGACTGGTACCGGCGCTTTGGAGTTCAGCCGTGAAAGACTTGCAGACGATCCTTCGCCGCGCCCGAGTGCTCGACGAGGCGGAGGAGCCCTATGTCCTAGCCACTGTCGTCCAGACCTCCGGCTCGGTCTATCGCGGCCCGGGTACCCGCATGCTCATTGAAGCTGATCTTCAGAGCTTGGGCACCATCAGCGGCGGCTGTCTCGAAGGCAATGTGCGCGAAAACGCGCAAGCCGTCTTCGCCGACGGCCAACCCCGTCTCCTCCACTACGACGCCACCTCTGAAGACGATATCCTCTGGGGAACTGGTCTGGGCTGTAGCGGCACGGTGGACGTGCTCTTAGAGCGCTTGCCCCAAGACGCGCCGTTTCATTATCCAACCTTCTTGCACGGCTGCGCTTTGGAAGATCAGCACGGCGTCCTCGTCACGGTCTTTGCTACTGAGGGCGGAACGAATGCTGCTCCGGGTCAACATCTGATACTCGACGAGCGGGAAAATGTGCGCGACGACATCGCCGATTTGGAACTGCGCGAAATTGCGCACAACGCCGCCGCTGAAATCCTCGCGACTCTCGACGACACCCGACTCCCTATCGCCCTAGGCTACACGCGTCACTACGAGTTGACGCACGGCAAGGCCGCCCTGCTCATAGAGCCTCTGCTGCCACCCATCGCCCTCTATCTTTTCGGCGCTGGGTACGACGCCGTGCCCCTCGCTCAGTTAGCTGGCGAACTCGGCTGGCGCGTCACTGTCGCCGACCACCGGCCCTCTTATGCTCGCGCCGAGCGCTTCCCTTCGGTTAGGCAAGTGCTCCTCGCCCAGCCCGGTCCTCTGCCCGAGGAGCTTCAGTTCGACAACCGCTCGTGCGCCGTCATCATGAGCCACAACTATCTACAGGATCAAGCTCTGTTGCGGGACTTGCTCGGTGCTCCCCTCGCCTACTTGGGCGTCCTCGGCCCGCACCAGCGCACCCAGCGTCTGCTCGCCGATTTGCAAAAAGAAGGCGTCGCGCCAAGTGATGAGCAGGCCGCACGCCTCTTCAGCCCCGTCGGCCTCGACATCGGTGCCGAAACGGCCGAGGAAATCGCCCTGTCCATTCTCGGCGAAATCCAAGCCGCGCTCACCGGTCGTCAGGGCGGCTCGCTCCGCGACCATCCCGGGCCGATTCACGACCGACCGGCCTGACGCGAAAGCACTCATTTCCAGTCGTCGGGATCAATCTGGCGAAGGTCTTTTGTCGCCTCTTCAAACTCGGCCAGATCCGCTGCCGACCAACAGCCAAAGAGATCGGCAAATTCTTCGCGCCGCGAACGCCGCCCTCCCAATGCCTGTTCAAGCTCTTGCCTTCGCATAAGCTGCCGCTCTGTCGTGTTGACTGGTTTAGAAGCCGTCTGAAAACCCTTACTGTAGGCGCTATTTGAACGGGCGTACTCATCGAGCCATATTCAGGTTTCACCACAAACGCTGAACAGAAAGGCTTGTATGATGAGTACGCCGCGAATGCAATATGCCACCGATCTAACTGATGCACAATGGCAGCAGATCGAACCGTTGCTGCCGGCCCCGCGCTG
>JAJEFJ010000009.1 GCA_022820485.1 Candidatus Latescibacterota bacterium | reverse complement strand
TTACTCCCGCACGGTGCAGCGGGCACGAGGGGCCTGCTCACCCAATGACGGACGACGCGCCCCGCACGCATACCGTTCAGATTGGCCCTTCTGAACGGATTGGGCAACATACAAATGACAATTAGGTACGGGATGCCTGTGCGTAACATCAGTTATGCAATCTAACGTTGGAGAACTTCTGATGGGACAAGCTGTCGAGCAGTACGAGCGAGATGGATATTGCATCGCAGATGAACAAATCGCGCCGGACGATGTGTTGGCAAAGGCATTGCAGGGGATGGTGGCCGTGCGCGATGGAAAGTTTGATATGGAGCTGCCGCCGACTGAGCATCCCGGGTACGATCCAGACGTGTTGTGCAAGATCAACAATCCGCATCGGTCGGATACCGGACTCTACGGATTGGTGACCTGTCCACAAGTGGGACGCAAGGTCGCCGAGATAACGGGCGCACAGCGAGTGCAGGTGTGGGCGAGCCAGTTGCTGATCAAGCCGCCGAGGTCCGCGACCGCAGGACACGTCGGCTGGCACCAAGACCGACAGTACTGGCGCATGTGGCAGCAGGACGAAGGGCTTTTTACGGCGTGGATCGCGCTGTGCGAGGTGGGGGAGGAGTTGGGACCGATGCGCTTTGTGCGCGGGTCGCACCGTTGGGGCTTCTTGGACCAAGGGAATTTCTTCGACAAGGATCAGCACAAGCTGCGCGAGGACATCGCGGTGCCGGCGGGCGAGACGTGGGAGGAAGTGTCGGCGCTGATGCCCTTAGGCGGGCTTAGCGTCCACCACTGCCTGACCTACCACGGCTCCAACGCCAATGTCTCGGATGCGGCGCGCTGGAGCTTGGCCGTGCATTTGCGCGACGAACGGGCCGTGCCAGTGCCCGGCGACCAAGGCTACTACACCGCGCATTTGGACGATCCCCAGATTTGCCCGGTGATGTACGAAGCCTAGCATCGTTACTCAGGTGCAGAAGCACCGAAGGCTGCGGCAAAAGCCCGCGACTTGGGATTGAGCACTGAGCAGAAAGCGCGAACCTCCGGGTCGGGATGGTCGCGCCAGAGCCAACCGGCGGATCAGCGAGCGAACCAGCGAATTGGGTGGCGTCGCGTTCCATCGGCAAAGGCAAGCGAATAGGGATCGCACTGCCGATAGACGACCGCCCCGTCGGTGCGCAGCACCAGCCAGCCAAAATCCCAGCCCTTGCTCTGATAGCGCATGGGGATACTCGGTCGGATGCGAATGACCGGATGCGATCCGGCGATAAAGAGTTGCTGCTCGACATAGTAATAGCCTGATCCGGTCTCGACGAAAACCTCGTGGGCTAGATCATCCCCTTCTCCGGGTAGGTCCGCGCACAAATCGCCAATGCCGACCTTGATGGCCGCGCCGTCGCCAAAGGCGGTGGCGAGGGTGTCGATGGAGCCGGAGAGGACGCGACCGTGGGCGTCGTGGTGCAATACTTCCTCCCACGTGTCGGCGACGTAAAACTTATAAATGTCAAAGTCGTAAATGAAGTTGTGGCTGGGGGCGTTGGTCGCTGGGTCGTGGCTGTCGAGCAAGTGGTACTTCGGCATGGGGTGCGATCCCCCCTCGGGGGCAGGCTCAGTCTTTTGCCCGTCGAGGTGGGGACGGCCAATAGCTTGATGGCCATCCTGATTGTAGAGGAAAAACGACATCGAGGGCCGCGGCCCAAATCCATCGGGCAAGGACACGGGCTGGCGCAGGCTCATCAAGCCAGCGGCCCAGCGGTCGTCGACGAGATACGTCACGGCAAACTCGGCCACCTCGCGCACCTTCTCATCGCTGGGGGAGCGCACATCGATGTGCTCGTTGTGGCGAAATTCAGTGTAGATGCGCAGATCCGCACCACGGCGAATGGCACGGACTAAGGCGTCTTGGCTGCCAGCGACGATCTGGCGCGACGAATCTAGTACTAAGGGGCAGGTCCAAGAGTGCATAGCGCTATCCTTTGCCGCCAGCGGTAAAGTTGTTGCCAATGAAAGGAGCGCGGATGATATTGGCCATAGTCAGTCCTCAATGCGGTTTATGGTGCATCTTGCTCAACATATACACCACTTCGCCCCGCGCCAAGTTGGGAATTGGCCTTGCACACTGTACCCGCTCAGGGCATTTTGTCGGTAAAGGCTACTGTAACCAATTTTCCAACCCTCCATCATAGGGAGAACAGCCATGATTGAACACGCCAACACCTCGCGCTCAATCACCGCAGAAACGGTGGAAATGTCCGCCGACGAGAAGTACCTCTTCGACCTGCTCGGATTTTTGATCGTGCGGGACGTGCTGAGCGAGGAACACCTGAAGCTGGCCAACGACGCCATCGACTCAATGGAACTCACACCAAGTCCGGAGTACTTTGGCGATTCCGTTGCTTTGCGGGGTGAAAACACCTCGACACGCCTTGGCAACAGCGAGGGCCTGTTGGAATTGCCGCGGCCGTTGTGCGAGCCCTTCAGAGAAATGCTGGCGCATCCCAAAACCATCCCGCACCTCAACACGATCCTCGGGGAAGGCTGGCGGCTCGACCACGGTCCGGGTCTGATCGCGATGGACAAGGGATGTTCCGGTGGCATGCTGCACGGCAACTTCGACAACGCACCCTATTTCTACCGCGAGGGTAAGATTTTCACCGGCCTCTGCGTCATCGAGTACCTGCTCGCCGACGAAGGGCCGGGCGACGGCGGCATCAGCGTCATTGCCGGCAGCCACAAGGCTAACGTGACCTGTCCGGCCAAGATGCTCCGATGGGAACAGTACCAGGAATACGTGACCGAGATAAACGCCAAAGCGGGCGACGCCGTCATTTTTAGCGAGGCGTGTACCCACGGCACCCTCCCGTGGAATGCCGACCACCAGCGCCGCGCCATCCTCTACAAGTACAACACCGGTCACATGGCATGGGGCGGCGGCGGCGTGCGCGGCCGCCGTCCGTCCTACTGGGACGAGCTCACCGCTCCCCAACAGGCAGCCTTGCTCTTGCCCTCACACCATTCCCGCAGACCCAAGCCGAGCAACGGTTACGCAGGACTCGCCGAGGTGGCTGATTCGGTGTGAAGTAACTACTTCTAAGGCAGGGCCTCAAAGAGGCGATCGATATCCTCGTGGTTGTTATACACCGAGGGTGAGAGGCGCATCTTGTTGCCGAAACGCATCGCTATATGAACATTGGCACTCCTGCAACTGGCCAAGGCGGCTTCGGGGTGTGGCGCTACAAAGGAGAGGATGGGGCTTTCGTTTCCCTGCGGCGTGATCGATTGGTACCCCCGCTTTGGCAACTCCTCCTGCAGGCGATCGGTCAGGTCTCTCGCGTGGTTGCGGATTCTATCAACGCCGAGGCGCAGGATGTACTGCAGGCTCTCCTGGGCGCACACGACTCCTTCGTACGAGGGATAACTGACCTCGTAAGCGCCGACTCCAGTCGGGGATGAAAACGAGATCTCCTCACTAGCCGAATCAGGCTCTTCCACCCAAGGGGGATAGTTTAGTCTCACACCACCCGTGGGTTGAGACGGTTTGAGCACGTCGAGCTGCAGGTCAGAGCGAACGTACAGAAACCCGAACCCCTTGACGCCCATCAGCCACTTGAACGTCGAACAAGCTGCAAAATCGATGCCCATCGCCTTGACGTCGATCGGAACGCCGCCCGCGGCCTGCATGATGTCGACATACAGATACGCGCCGTTGTCGTGAGCGAGCTTGCTCAGCGCCGCGACATCTGCGACATACCCATTGACGTTTGACACCAATGCCACCGAAATCAGCCGGGTGTTGCCATCGACCGCGTCTGCTATGGCGTCCATGTCGATTTGCCAGTTGCGATGTGTCGCCAATACTGGCGACAGACTGCTCTTGACGATCCGCACATTGAGACCTTGCTGCTCGCGAAACTTGTAGTTGGATATACAGGGGCTGAAGTTCAGGTCCGATATCACCACATTGCCACCCGCCAGATGATCCCGCAAGCCGTTGAGGATATTGCTCTCCGATTCCACTGTGCTGCGCGCAAAGGCGATTTCGCCGGGATCGGCGTTGATGAGCTGGGCAAATAGAGCCTTGGCTTGGTCTCGTGGCGGTGCCCAGGCCGGCCACCACGGCTCCCCCACCTCGTTGGCGACCCAATCGACGTACCGGTGCAGGGCCGCGGCCGAGTGCACGCTGATCGGATGCGACGAGGCGTTGTCGAAGTACGCCATGGTCCGCGCTCGCGGAAAGTCTTCGCGCACTCTCTCGAAAAGGTCTGTCATACTGGGCTCTCCTCGTATAAAACCTGTGTTGTTCTTGACCGCCAGCGTCTGCGGCGGCTACATATCCTTGTACCAAGTCAGTTGCACCTCGTCTAGGCACTCGGTATTGATTGGCGCAATCAGAGATTCGCTACTTAGAACGACAAGCCGATAAAAGAGTGACCACGGGCCTGCCACGCCGGGTCGTCTTCGAACCGAGACCAACTGATAGACAGATGTCTGGCAAGGAATTGGAGTGCATCTCCTCCGGAGCTAGACGGAGCACTGTCCAGTTGATGTGCAAAAAACTTAAATAGACTATCGGATTTAACGGTCCACCCCGAGGTCTTCAAGTGAACTTCACCATCAAAGTCGTCGTACGTTCCTCTCCGAATCGAGACCGTTTCCAGAATCGAAACCTCAAATCCGCTCTTGTCGTCCTCGGCGAAGCTCGTAACATGGGCACCATCTACTTGGGGGCGGTACGTCTCTGTGGAAAATGTCACTCTGCCGATAGCGAGGTTGAAGGAGTCAGAGTTCCAGTCCATTCCCAAGTTGCCCGACCATCCGTGCCGCCTGTTCGCCGGTAGGGGATCAGCAAACAACACGTCGGTGTAGCGAATGGGTTCGCCCCCACGGTTCTGCCATGTGATGCCAAATCCGACATCGAGTTGCGGCCGGAGGTGTTGATAAAGGGTAAACTCCCGCCCGGTGAGGCGTTCCCAAACTCCGACCACCGGTACTATTGCCATGAGACCGAAGTCGTATGCCTTGGCAGAGCCTTTTCGCCCGCCAAGATTGGATGAAATCTGCTTGGAGGTCGCACCGATGCCTAGCTCCACGACGGATCTCAACGCCAAGCTGACGCCAATATTGTTGGAGGCTTCTGCACTGGTGAAAAAATCTATTATCTGGCCCCGTTCGCCGGTACGGGCTTGTTCTCCAAAATCCAGCTTCGTGCGGTATCCGTAGAATGCGGCTCTAAGCCTTGTTGGCTTATCCAATCCCAAGAAACCGTCGAGTACCCGCTCGGTTGCGGCTTGAGCGGCAAAGTAGTTATAGTCTGCAGACGCTGGAAGCCACCGCATCTCGCTCAGGTAGAAGCGACTCTGCAGCGTGTGTGCAGGAGACGACAGGGCTGCTGCACCAGGGTTGTAGTAACCCGCCGGTTCGTCTAGGAGAGCAACGCCCGCCCGACCCATCCCGTTGACGCGCACCGACGGGGAGATCAGCAGAAACAGCGCCCCAGCCCTGCTTTCGGGAGTTGCTTCGGCAGATTCGCCCTGCGCCAATAGAAGAGTCACAACCAAAGCTGCACTGAACATTCTTGAAAATACCATAGAAATGGCTCCTTTTAGGGGTCATCTGCGAGTGACGGACTATTCCTCGCTCTACTTCAGATCAGTTAGGACGCACTCTTTCCCAAGGTGCTGCACATCGATCCGATGACCACCAGTATGGTTCCTCCGACGGCGGGTTTTTTGAGGGGTTCCATGGGGACTAGGTTGGGGTCGAAGAGGGCGAGTAGGCCCATCACGGCCATCGTGACCAGAGGCGTCAGCGAGACCAACTCACAGGGGCGTGTTTTCTGCTGGCGTTGGCTCGACAACCTCCGTTCTCGCTGCCACTTGTGCGACTGCACCCGCACCAGCCGGATTGGCCGCCCGCACCTCAAACGCATACTCCACGCCATTTGCTAGCCCTTCGACCATCTGCCCCCGCGCCGCCGCACCGCCAGCCACCGGCTCCCACTCAGACCACGCACCCCATACCGGACGACCGCGCCATTCATACCGCGCAATCACCGGCCCCTCGCTCGCTGCCGCCGACCATTCCAATGCCACCCAGCCATCACCCGCTACCGCCTGCAACCGATCCGGCGCAAGAATGCGACCCGGCGTAGCTATGCCCCACACCGCGCCGCTGGCTCTGCCTTCACTGATCGCCCGCACCGCTATGGCATACGTATGCCCATGCCGCAACCCGCCTACGGAAAACGAAGCAGACGCTCCCGTAACGAACTCTTGGGCTGAGGCTGCGGCGAGCGGTTCGACCGGAGCCTCAGCCGAGCCGTCGAAGCCCGCCACCACCGGCGCAGCTACGCCCGCCGACGTCCAATCCAACAGCCGATCAGCCCCTTCGTAGAG
>JAJEFJ010000099.1 GCA_022820485.1 Candidatus Latescibacterota bacterium | reverse complement strand
CAAGGCATTGAGCAAGGCATTGAGCAAGGCATTGAGCAAGGCATTGAGCAAGGCATTGAGCAAGGCATTGAGCAAGGCATTGAGCAAGGCATTGAGCAAGGCATTGAGCAAGGCATTGAGCAAGGCATCCAAGAAAGCATCCAAGAAGTATTGGCTCTGCGCTTTCAGCCGGAGGATACGCACTCGTTGGCCAGCCGCATTAAGGCCATTGACGATGTACAGCGCCTCAAGCAGTTGCATCGGGCGGCCATACAGGTGTCTAGCCTCGAAGCCTTTAGGCACCTGTTAGACGCCGACGAGTAGGCCCGCCTGCGACCTGTGGCTCCGTCGCCCGGTGTCATTCCGCGCACGGATGCGTTTCCTCGCTAGCTTCCTGTCAGAAAGTATCACCGTCGAGCTATAATGAACCCAGAACACCACACCGTCATCATCGTCGGCGGCGGACCGGCGGGCCTGCCGTTGGCCGTGGTCTTGGGCGGCTGGCATCCCTTTTTCCGCAACAGCCGCATGTTTACCGCGCGCTACGCGCCCATAGCTGGATACTTGCAGCAGTTCGACCACACGCTGCTAGGGTTGGATATGCAGTATTTCGTGCAAAACGGCATCAAGCCCGTCGATCTGTTCCGCACCTTGCACCATCCGCGCCAGCTCTTTGAGGAACTGGACCAAGTCGCCATGGACTTTCGGCGCGGCGAGCCGCTAGACGCACTGCTCATCAGCCGCGAGCCGGTCGGCGGGTTGTGGAACCGCGCGCCGCACAACCTGCTGACCTTGTCGCCGGGTCAGTGGATGGAATTTGCCTTTTATCCGCTGGCGCAGCACGCCGAGGAAATCGGGCGCTCCTTAGACGTCAACGCCCTAATCCTCAAGACCGATCTGATCGAGTACTATCACCGCGTGCCCGAGCGCTTTGGGGCGACAGAGCGCATTCGCACCTCTGAGCAGGTCGAGCGGATTGAGCCGCACGAAAGGGGTTTTCAGCTCACCAGTCGGCACGTGCAAACGGGGGCTGAGCAGCACTACACCTGTAAGTACTTGGTCCTCGCAACCGGCCAGTGCGCTCAGTTGCGCTCCCTTGGCGTGGAGGGCGAGGACTGGCCTTTTGTCACCGCTCACTACGACAAGCCCGCAGACTTTCCCGGCGAGCGGGTGCTCGTCGTCGGTGGCGGGCGCTCGGGCGATTGGGCCGCCACCGAATTGCACGACGCCGGCAAGCAGGTGTACTACGCCATGCGCCAAGGGCCAGCAGTCCATTGGCAGCTCATCAACGACAGCCGCCACGGACTGCCCTATTACCATCGCATCGCCGAAATCCTCGAAAGCCGCTCGCCCCGGCTCCAAACCTTGTATCACACCTGCGTGACGCAGATCGCCGAGGACGGACAGGTCGAGCTGCAAACGCCCGAAGGAAACCAAGTCGTAGAAGTCGATCACGTGATCAAAGAAATCGGCGGCACGGCCGACTATTCGATCTTACAGGGCTTCCCGCCGCTGACCCAGACGCCCATGCGCGACAACTACCGCTTCCAACTCGATCAAGTCCAGACCCACCCCCACAACTACGAGTCGATTGACGTCCCCAACTTGTACCTCGGCGGCTATCTCGCGGCCGGAATCGGACTCGTCGTCATTGCCATGCACGGGACGACCTACGCGATTGCCGGGGATATTTTGCAGAAGGAAGGGCGGCTTTAGTCCGCCAAAACCGCTTCTGGAGTCGCGCCAACAAGGTTGCGATAAACCTCTGGATCGGTCGCCCCCTCGGTTGCAATGATGACGATGCGGCTGTTGCAATCGAGGCCAAACTGCTGGCGCAAATTTTCGTCACAGGTCGTCGCCAGAAATCCCGCCCACGCTGCAATCCCGGTTTCACCAATCGCGATTGGAGGATCTCCGCTGACACTGGTCGCCGCTTGTCGCATGGCATCAACAGCCGCTTCGTCGGGGATAGTGAGGAAGGCAAAAGCACCAGCCCTTAGAATATCCCACGCTTGGGGCGAAGCGGATTCAACGACCAGTCCGTCCATGACCGATTGACCGTCCCCGCTGACGGTTGCCGCGCTGTTTTCAACCGCGCTTTGGTATAGGCAGGCAGATGCGGTAGGTTCAACAACGACTACCCGCGGATGGTTGCTCCCATAGCGCTCCCACAAATGCCCGCAGGTCGCCGCGGCCAATCGACCACCACCGCCGGGAACAAAGACATGAGTAGGCGGCTGGACGTCGTTGAACTGCCGAACGATTTCGTCCGCAACCATGGCGTACCCCTGCATAATCTCACGGGATATGTGGGGATACTCTCCAGATTTTTCATCCGATATGGCAAAATAGCCGAACCTCTCCGCGTCCGCGTACGAGCGTTGCACCGCTCGATCGTAGCTTCCCGCTACCCGCACCACCTCTGCGCCATAGGCCGCAATCGCTTGCTCTCTACCGGCGCTGACGCCGTCGTTCATGTAAATCACGCATCGACAACCGAACATGCGGGCACCCCACGCCAACGCTCGCCCGTGATTGCCCGAGGTTGCCGCCGAGACGACGACTTCTCTCGTCACCGATTCGTAATTCCGATTTATCAAGTCTTGTATCACGACCGTTTCTACGCCGGTGGCTTTTTTGATCTCACCCTTCAACACGGACAGCATGGCGTAAACGGGTCCCGTCGGCTTAAAACTCCCCACCTCGAAGCGATACCCTTCGTGCTTGCACCACAGGCCCGCAACACCGCTCGCCGCCGCAAGACCGTTCAATGCAATCAGCGGCGTCGGTTGATAACCGGGCAAGCGCGTCACCTCTGCTTCCACATCGGCGAAGGCATCTCGATTTAGCAACGCCTGCTGCGTTGGACCATAGTCCGGCGGCGGGTGGGCTTGCGCATTAATAAAGACATTCGTTTGGTAGGGGTTCATAGCTTTCACCTTGCGGGTGTTTGTTCACTTCTCTTTGGAAAACTTGAAACTCGAAAGGAGCTCCTCACTTCCATGAATAATCTCAGGTATTCTCTCGCAGTCTTGTGCATACTTGCCCTGTTGCCCGCTCGCGGTTCTGCCGACGAAGAGGGCGTGCGGTCTGCCGTGATGGATCATTATCGAGCTTTTGCTGCCAAAGATCACGAAGGACTGGGGCGCAGTTTTGCGCCAGGCTACACCATTTTCTCCTCATCTGGCGGTTTGCTGCGCGAAGGGTTCGATCGAGGCCGCATGAAGTCCGGGTTCAAGGCCGGACTCACGTTCAACCTCAAACCCCGGCATATCGAGGTGCAACTCTTCGAGAATACCGCTGTGGTGACAGGGTATCTGGATGCCAGAATCTCTATGAAAAAACAGCGCAGTCGGATGCATACACTTCGTCTCTCCAGCGTGTGGGTCAAGCAGGAAGGAGGATGGCACCTCGCCCACGAGCACTTGTCTAGGTTAGTACTGCGTTCCGCATCTCCGCCTGCTCAGTGGTCAGAAACAGCGGTTCAACAGGAGAAGCAAGGTATTGACTTCGAGTCCTGGCTACTGACGTTTGCTGATATTCTGTTCTGATGCAGAACACCCCTCCCGCCCACAGCTTGAACATTCTCATCCTCACACCTGCGGCCGCAAGTTCAGCAGCACCAAGAGCCAAGTGCGGCTCCAGTAAGCGCTGTTGATATAGGGATTTTTCGCGCTGGGCCAGTTGGTCCAATAGGTCTCGTTGTGCGGGATGCGGTGCGGCCATTGGACGAGGGGGATAGAAGGCAACTCGGCCAGCCAAAGGTCCATAGCCTTGCGGTAGAGCTCGTCCATCTCCGAGGCGTCGGTCGGGGTCTGGCCCATCTGATCGATCAGCGCGTCGTAGGCCGGGTTTTGCCAGCGCCAAGGCATGTCGGCTGGTTCGCCGGTGGGCTGGACAAAGCGGCTGTGGTACTGGCGCAGCACAAAATAGGGATCGCGCATAGAGCTGAAGTTGCCGATCAGGTACGCGCGGGCCGTGCCCTGGCGCAGGCGCGTGGTAAAATCCGAGGTCATGCGGAAGGAGGCGTCAATGCCGGCCTTTTTGAGCTGGGCGATGAGCACCGGCGTCAAGTCCTGAAAGTGGGAGAAAATGTCGATGACCATGCTCAGCGGCTGCCCGTCCTTTTCCCAGAACACCCCGTTGTGTACGTACCCTTTGCGGGTGAGAATCTCCTCGCTCTTTTCCAAGTCAAAGACGCCGACTTGGTGTTTGGCGATCAAGTCCTCGGCGAGGGTAAAATACCGATGCATTTGCGGCAGATCGGGCAAGGGCAGCAAGGTCAACGCACCTGAGTTTTGCCAGCCGATGGCGACGAGTTGTTCGCGGTCGATGGCGTAGTTGACCGCACGGCGCATCTCCGGGTCGGACCAAGGAGTCTCCAGCCCATTGAATCCCAGCGATATGGGCCACCAAGTAATGTAGCTATACGGCGGCTCGCGGCCCGTCCAAGTCGTGATGTTGCGATTGCGCTCCAAGAGGGAGACCATGTTGGCCGGACGCAGTTCCAAGCAGGTATCGATGTTGTTGGCGATCAGGTTTTGCACGCGCTTGTGCTCCTCCATATAGGTCAGGTAGATCAGTCGCTCGACCTCGGGTAGTTCCTGAAAGCCGATTTTCTCAGCCCACCAGCCCTCGCGCAGATCCCAAATCCGTTGGGCCGGTTCCGAGCGCGCAATGCTATAGGGGCCGGTCAGCACCGGCCAACCTTTTTGCAAGTCAAAGTTGGCAAAAGTCAGCGGGTCTTCCTCTTCCCAGATGTGCTTGGGCACGATGGGGACGCCCTGGTCGCCGCTGTGGACGAAGTAGCTGAAGAGAAAGCGCGGGTTGGGCGCCTTGAGCGTGACGTGCGCCGTCAAGCTGTCGAGGGCGACCGCCTCTTCGACCCAAGTCGCCATATCCGTCGAGTACATGAGTTGCGGGGCGTGCTCCACGAGCATGTTGATTGTAAAGGCAAAGTCGTGCGCCGACCAAGGATACCCGTCGCTCCACTCAACGCCCGGACGGATTTTGACCACAAGCTCGGTGTAATCCTCGTTGAAATGGTGGCTCTCGGCGATCCAAGGTATTAGCTCGGAATTTTCCTCGTAGGCATTGAAGAAGTAGAGCGGCTCGTAGAGGAAGTTGAATCCTATCCGCGAGATGCCGCCTGGGATGAAGGGATTGAAGGAGTTGTAATCTTGGATCTGGCCAGAGCAAGTATTGGCCTCGGCGCAGTCCATAATTAAGGTCCGGTTGCGCGGCACCTTTTTGAGGGCACCCTCGTCGCCATTACAGGCGAAGAAGGGTACGGTGGCTAAAAGCAAAATATAAATAGGCATCTAATACTCTCTTTTAGCTGCATTGCAGGGCACAAGCGCGGCTTTGGGCCAGCGCGGCTACAGGGTCGGAGAGTTGAGGGCTGAGTTCAATGCTCGCCGGGCCAGCGTATGGGCTTAGGGCGAGGGCGGAGAAAGTCGCGGCTAGCGCTTCTTCGGTCAGCACGCCTTCCAGCAAGGGCCAGTGCAAATCGCCCTCCCCGTCGTTGTCATCTAGATGCACATACCCAAGCCGGTCTCCGGCGGCCGCTATGACCTCGGCCGGGTCTTCCTTGGACATCTGTAGGTGGCCGGTGTCGAGGAGCAAGTAGAGATTGGGGTGGTTCAAGCGGGACAAGTACTCTAAGGTCCCGACGGCCGTCGGCAGCGCCTTGCCGGGAAAGTGCTCAACCCCAATGCGAATCGCGCGCGCGGCTGCGAAGTCAGCCACTTGCCCCAAGGCGTCACCAAACTGGGGCAGCGCAACCGGATCAGTCCCTGGGACCACATACGCAGTGCTAGCACCAAAGTCCGCGGCGTGGTCTAGGGCCTCCCGGCAGTGGTCGAGCGCGGCTTGTTGTGCGGCGGGCGCTCCGTCGAGGGCCGCGCCGTCTTCCATGTTAAAGCACAGCGCAAGACAAGACACCGACAGGCCGAGGTCGCCAATGCGCGCGCGCGACGCTGGACTAACAAAAGTCTTCGCCTGCACGTCAATAGAGCGAAAGCCGATAGCAGCTAGCGCAGTAAGGGCGTCTTCTTCCGAGCCAGTCAAGGCCCAAGCACAACAGGATAGCTCCACGATTCGTTCCTTCCGGTAAGCGGATAAAACGTCTCTACCAAGCGGGTAGCGCACCGTAGCACACGCGGCGGCCCTCCTCGACTTTGGCGAAACCGAGGTGAGCAAGGGCGTGGCCGGGCCGGCGGTCCTTCATCACCACGCGGCGGCGGGCGACGCGGCGGGCCTCGCCCAAATCCGCAGGAGACGGACTGCCCTCCCGGGCCAAGTAACGGACCAGCTCTAAGCCCCGAGCGTCGGCAATAGTTTCGCCAAACATGGGGTCGAAGTAAACCACATCCCAAGCGTTGTCCCCTTCGCGGCGCAGGTAGTCGGCATAGTCGGCGTTTAGGACTTCGACGCGGCGCATGGCCGGGGCGAGGGACGGCGGATCGTCAATCACATAGCAGGCCATGCCGCGCTCAACCAACAGGGCCAACAGCGGCGAGGCTTCGAGGCTGCGGACGCGCCCCGTCGCGCCGACCTTGCAAGCGGCCACGATGGCGTCCGCACCCAAACCGCAGGTACAGTCGAGGACGCGGTCGCCTAATTTGAGCTGCAAAGCATCAACCAAAATGTCGTGCTTGCCTTGTTCTAAGGCGAGGATCCGCAATTTGGCCATGTTGGGATGGTAGCGGAGGCACTGTCCGGCGACCCAAAGGGAAAAATTGCCGCGCTCGACGACGATCAGGCCCGCGAGTCTCTCGTCCGCAGCCATTCCAGCGAGCGAGCGGTGGGCGCGAGGCACATAGCGGCAGCCGGTTTCGTCGGCAAGGCAATGCGCACCCGCAAGCTCCCGAGGGCTGGGACGCGCAGAGGTGGTTACAGCGAAGGCGAGCGGCGGTTCCGGTTCGCGGTTAGTTTGCATACGACGCTTTATCCGGCAGTGCAACGGCTTTCAATCGCGATGGTGGGGCTGTGCCGTCTTAGGCAGGGACAAAGCGCTCTAGCCGCCAGCGCTTGGCCCATGTCTTTTCCAAGCGCACACACAAGCACACGTCGTTGCCCTTGTAAGTCTCCGCGAGGACCTGACCCTGCTGATGCAAATGAGCCAATAGCCGGCCTTCGGCTTGGGGAACCTGCAACTCCAAAGTGATGTCTCCAGCGACGCTGTACGCGCGGATTTTGTCGCGCAGCTCGTCGAGGTTGATAGCTTGGCTAGCCGAGACGGCGATGGCGTCTTCGCGGTCTGCGTACGCGGCCGCGATCCGCTCCTCTTCGCCGGGAGCTACTTGGTCAATTTTGTTGTACACCCTCAGAGTGGGACTATCCGCAAGCCCGAGGCTGTGGAGGACTTCCTCGACCGTGGCGATCTGCGACTCGTAGTACGGAAAGCTCAAGTCGATCACGTGGAGCAGCAAATCGGCCTCCACGGCCTCTTCGAGCGTGGCGCGAAAAGAGGCAAACAGGTGGTGGGGCAGGCGGTTGATGAAACCGACTGTGTCGGTAAGCAGGATCTTGTGGTTGCGATCGAGATCAACGGCGCGAGTGGTCGAGTCCAAGGTGGCAAAGAGTTGGTCTTCGACTAGCACATCCGCGCCGGAAAGCGCCCTCATCAGGGTCGATTTGCCAGCGTTGGTATAACCCACGAGGGCTACCTTAAAAACATCTGCGCGATTTTTGCGGTTAGTCGCCATCTGCACGCCAATTTTGTCGAGCTTGGTCTCTAGAGAATTGATCTGACGGCGAATCAGGCGGCGGTCGATTTCCAATTGGGTTTCGCCCGGGCCGCGGACGCCGGCTGCTCCCATGCCGCGAATGGCCCCACCGCCGGCTTGGCGCGACAGGTGGGTCCAGTAGCGAGTCAGGCGCGGCAGAAGGTAGTTGAGCTGGGCCAACTCGACTTGGATCTGAGCCGTGTGGGTGCGAGCGTGGCGCGCGAAAATGTCTAAAATCACGGCGCTGCGGTCAATAATGCGGCGCTTGGTGACGCCCTCTAAGTTGCGCATCTGGGCTGGCGAGAGGTCGTTGTCAAAGACGATCACGTCGGCTTGGCACTGGGCCGCAAGCGGCTTGAGGGAGGCGGCCTTGCCCTTGCCGACGTAGTAGGTTGGATCGATGCGGTCGCGCCCTTGGAGCTGGCGCGCGGCTTCGACGAGGCCGGCGGTGGCGGCTAAGCGGCCGAGTTCGTCGAGCGAGTACTCAGCCTCCCAAGCCGGCATCGTGGGCAGGGCAACGCCGACGAGGATGGCGCGTTCTTGGTGCAGCGTGTGATTTGCTTCCATTCGGCCTTCTTTGGACTTGATGGTATAGCGCATCAAACACAAACAGAACACATCACTTTGTCAACACCGCAAGGGCGTTTTTGCTCCCCCAATACACGGGACGAGCTGTTGCGATAAAATAGTCGCCTTGGGAGGAATCATCGCCAATTTTGTCGTCCCTGTGGGCAAACGGGGTGCAGCGGTGTGTTTCTAACTCGTCGTTTAACATTGACTTTTTGATGAATTAAAACTATGGTAGTAGCCTTGTTTTGCAAACGATTGCTTTTTATCGAAATGCGGCCACCTCCTAGCTCCTACTCTGCCTTTGCACCTATTCTATTCGCATTCCCAAATAACATAGCCTACCCATTTAGCCCTGTTGACTTGCCGATGAGCCTGCGGGCACAGTCGTCTCGTTTCGGCTGAGCTCAATGTCGAAGCCTACGTCTTAGGGAAGCAGTGCGGATCGTGGCCCGAATTTTTATTGCCATCTGTCAGAGGAGAAAGAGGACTGACTATGGGCAAACAGTGCGGCGGAAATGCTAACGAAGACCTGTTGCGAGACTTGCGGCTCGCGGTTTGGCGGTACAAACAACCAGAGGGCGAATTCATGATCCTAGCCCAGATCCGCCAGACCTTGGACCACGCCGGAATCGCTTACGACGGTTGCCGGTTGTACCGGGTGCAAGCTGACAACGGCGAGTGCAAGATGCGCGTCCATCCCTTGACAGCCGACGGACAGTGGTCCCCGTTAACCAAAGGACAGCAGTGGGTGCTGGGAGCGTGGAAATCAGCCGCGACCTGCTATCGAGCACCGAGCCGCCACGGCGAATGCGCTTGGCTGGCCCAACAGATGCGTTGCAATGTCAAAGCCATCCTCGAAACGACCTTTGCTCAAGGCGTCCTAGCCGTTTATCGCAAAGAAGCCATCGCCTGTAGCGATGCGGATATCGGCTTGTTCAAGGGCTTAGGCGAAGTCCTCAGCGGACTGTACTGCCGACAAGAAGACCTAGCGCAGTTGCATGCCAAAGAAGCGCAGCTACGCCAAGCGCAAAAATTGCGGGCAATGGGGCAATTGACGACCGAATTCGCGGGCGCAATCAACCAACATTTAGAGGTGATCATCGGCGAGACCAGCCTGCTTATCGAAGAGAATTTAGCACCCGCTGTCGGCAACGGCCTACAAGCCGTGTACGACGCCAGCCTACAGGCGCGCAGCACTAGCGAGCGGCTGTTGGCGTGTGCCCGCCAGCAGAAGCCCCAGAAAGAGTGGGTCAATTTCACCCGCCTCTTGCAGGAAACAGCCCCGCTGATGCGCCGGACGCTCCTGACCGACCAGATCGAAATCGTCGAGGACCTCGCCCCAAACCTGCCCTATATCAAGGCTCATGCCGGCCAACTCCAACAGGTCGTCCTCCACCTCATCCAAAATAGCCGCGAAGCCATCAAGCAGGTGCACGACGCGGGGCGAATCACACTGCGACTATCGACCCGCCAGGGCTGGATTGTGCTAGAAGTAGGGGATAATGGGCTAGGCATCCCCGAGGGAATCCGGGCCGATATTTTTGCGCCGTTCTTCACGACCAAGGCGTCGAGCCAGCACAGCGGATTGGGATTGAGCGTATGCGCGGGCATTGCTCGCGAACACCACGGTCGCCTATTCGTCGCAGACTGCGCCCAAGGGGCCTGCGTGGCCTTGGAACTGCCCATCACTCCCCACGCCGCGTTAGTAAACAACTGACCTTGTTGCAACAGACGCGCTCCTATATGTTCAGACCCGCAGCGCACAACGCGGGAGATCAGGCGCATGGTCATCGTACTAATGGGCGTAACGGGCAGCGGCAAGACGACGGTGGGCGAGCAACTCGCCCAACAGCTCGGCTGGGCTTATTACGACGCAGACGACTTTCACCCAGAAGCCAATGTGCGCAAAATGGCCAGCGGCACGCCGCTTACCGATGAAGACCGCTGGCCTTGGCTGGAGACCCTTTCTGCAACCATCGGCCAATGGCTTTGTGCTGAGCAAGGCGCGATACTCGGCTGCTCGGCGCTCAAACAGAGCTACCGCGACATCTTGGTCAGCGGGCGGCCCGGCGTGCAGATCGTCCATCTCAAAGGCTCGAAGGCACTCATCGCCCAACGGCTCAAGGAGCGGCAGCACCGCTACATGCCGGCCAGCCTGCTCGACAGCCAGTTTGCAACCCTCGAAGAGCCGCGCGACGCCCTGAGCGTGGACATTGGTCCTTCGCCCGCCGCCATTGCCGCGACCATCCGCACGGCCTTGCAACTCTGATTGAGATTATCCCAGATACACAAACAAGTACACCGCCAAGAAAATCGTCACCAGCAACACGCTGCTACTGATAGGCCACGCCCGCGCGAAAACGCCCGTCGGGCCGTGGTACTGGCGCACCTGTTCTATTAGAGCGAAGACCTGTCGCTTACTCCAAGCGATCAGTCCATTCCACAGCGGCGCACCCACCTGCATGCACAACCGCGCTGCGCCGGGCAACAGCTTTCGGTAGGTCCAGTCCACATCGATATTGGCCGAGCGCAACTCTGGCGGGTAGATGCCCGTCAACTTGAGCGCGACAAAGGCCAGCGCCGAAAAGAACAACAACTGGAGCTGTAAAACGATGTGGGTTGCATCGTATGGCTCGTAGGCAACCGGGTAGGGCAAGAGTTTGTACAGATAGTGCGGGAACGAACCGATGCCAATGCACAGCGCCGCTCCAATCCCCATCGCCAAGAGCATGTTGCGCGGTGCTTCGCGGCAGCGGATCCCCGCGTCGTGGGCGAAGAAGGCAAAGAAGGGAATTTTGATGCCGGCGTGATGAAAGACGCCAGCCGAGGCAAACAGCAGTAGCAGCCACACCACGAGGTGTCCTTCGTTGGCCGCGGCCTGCATGACCATTGATTTACTAACAAAGCCGCTAAAGAGCGGGAAGGCCGAAATCGACGCGGCTCCGACCATGCAAAAGCCACAAGTCCACGGCATGGATTTGTACAGCCCCCCGAGATCCGAGCCGTTAATCTTGCCGGTGCGGTAGAGCACAGCACCCATCGACATAAAAAGCAGGCCCTTGAAGAGCACGTCGTTGAAGGCGTGGGCAACTGCGCCGTTGACACCCATACCCGGCCCCAAGCCAACGCCTACTACCATAAAGCCGATCTGGTTGATCATGCTGTAGCCCAACACGCGGCGCAGATCGTTTTCAATAACCGCATAGAAAATGGGGAACATTGCCATGGCTGCGCCGATGTAGAGCAGGATTTCGGTGCCGGCAAAACTGCGCGCCAACACATAGACCGCGGTCTTGGTGGTAAAGGAGCTTAGAAAAACCGCACCAGTGGGCGTGGACTCTGGGTACGCATCCACCAGCCACGAGTGCAAGAATGGGAAGGAGCATTTAATGCCAACGCCGAGGAAAATCAGCCGCGTAGCCCAGCTATCGATGCCCAGATGCCCCAGCGCCAGCGAGCCGGTCTGCTGGTAGTGCCACGCCGTGCCGACCAAGAGCAGCAAGCCAGAACTGATGTGGATCAACAGGTAGCGCGTACCCGCGGCAATGGCCCTTTCGCTCTGGGTAGCCCAGATCTGGAAAACCGAAGAAATCGCCAACAACTCCCAGAAGATGAAGAGCACAATGAGATCGCCGGCAAAGACTGCACCTACAGCCGCACCCGCGTACAGGAAGCCGGTCGCCTGTTGCAAGCGGTCGCGCAGGTGCAGCGAGAACAGCGCCGCGAGGAACGCGGCCAAGTGAAAGAGATAACCAAAGAGCAGGCTGAGCTGATCAACGCGCACCCAGTGCAGCTCGTACCCCGCTAAGGAGCCAACTTGACCGTCGCCAACCTGATAGCCGAGGAGATTGTAGAATCCCGCCAGCGGCAACAGGAGCAACGCCACCCGCCGCACGGCTAGCGGCAAAAGAGGCAACAACAGCCCGCCTAACAACAGGAAGGCCGCCGGGTGAACGCTAATCATAGTAACCCTCGCAGTACATCCTAATTCCTAATTTTGATAGTAATCCTCGCGGCGCATCAGCACCTTGCGCATTTGGGTGGCCGTCAAAACCAACAGCACGCAAGCGACAAACCCGTATATCGCATAAAAGCCAAACCATCCTTCGACCGGGAAGACACCCTCATCAAAGCAAAGGTGCCGGTGGAAGACCACTTCCAAACCCAAAAGCAAGGCGCAGAGGACGAAGAAAACCCGTATCAAGCGGTGGACGTTCCGCGGCTGGTCGAATAGATGTTTTTTCTCTGAGTTCATGGCCTTATCCTCCGATCTGGCGGCAGAGGTCGAGGAGGGGGTCGGGGTAGAGGAAGAGCACCAGCCCGCCCAGCGCCGTGCAAATCAGCGGCAGAACGCAGGCCAGCGGGGCTTCCTGTAGGCCGTCTTCTCCATCGGGTGCTGCGTAGAAGAAGGCGTTGACGGCCACTGGCAATAAATAGGCAATGTTGAGCAGCGAACTTACCAAGAGTACGCCAATAGTCACGTACTGCTCGGCGTCCAACCCGGCGAGAATGAGATACCACTTGCTCCAGGCCCCCCCCAGCGGCGGCAAGCCAATGATGCTCAGCGAGCCGACGAGAAAGGCCCCCATCGTCCACGGCATCTGCCGACCAATTCCCTTCATCTCGCTAATCTCGGTCTTGTGCAGGGCAACCGCGATGGCTCCGGCGCAGAAGAAGAGGGTGATCTTGCCGAAGGCGTGCATGGCGATGTGCAGGCTGCCGCCGAGGACGCCCCAACTATTAGCTAGTGCTGCGCCGAGGACGATGTAGGAGAGCTGACTGACCGTGGAATACGCCAAGCGGGCCTTGAGGTTGTCTTTGGTCATGGCCACCAGTGAGCCAATGAGAATCGTGGCGCAGGCCGCGTAGGCCAAATAAGTGCCCAAGCCCGTGTCGGCGAGCAGGTCGATGCCGAAGATATAGACAACCACCTTGAGGATGGTGAAAACGCCCGCCTTGACCACGGCGACTGCGTGCAGGAGGGCGCTGACTGGGGCCGGAGCCACCATAGCGGCGGGGAGCCAGCGGTGAAAGGGCATGAGCGCGGCTTTACCCGTGCCGAAGGCGTAGAGAAAGAGCAGGACGCCGATGGTCCATGTCGGGGCCTTGCCGGCGAGGATACCGCCGGAAACGAAGTCAAGAGTCCCGGCGATGTAGTAAGTGGCGACCAAGCCTGTGAGCAGGAAGCCGATCGAGGTCGCAAGCAGTACCCCCATATAGACGCGTCCCCCCGCTTTAGCCTCCGCACTGCGGTGGTGCGTAACCAGCGGATAGGTCGAAAGCGTCAGCGCCTCATAGCAGAAAAACAGCGTCAGCATGTTACCGGCAAATGCCGCGCCCAAGGCAGCGGCGATCGCCAAGGCGAAGAAGGCGAAGAAGCGGGTCTGGTTTTCCTCGTGATGTCCCCGCATGTAGCCGATGGAGTACACCGAAGTCGCCATCCACAACCCAGCGGCGATCAGCGCAAAGAGCGCGCCGAGCGGCTCGACTTCAAAGGCTAGGGACAGACCTGGGAAAACCTCCACCAGATGCACCGCCGGCCGGGCACCTGCGGCGACTTTGGGCACCAAGGTGCAAACCGAGGCAAAAGTGCCTAGCCCGGCGAGCAGAGTCGCAGTCTCTCGTACATTAGGACGGCGGCCCAAAAGGGCGATCAACGGTGCGACACCTAATGGCAGGAGCACAGCCGCGACAATAGCAGTCGAAGCACTCATGGCGCAGCTCCCAAGAGCCAATACGCCGCCTTGCGAGCGACCCCAGCCGTCAGCGAGGTCTGCATCCCGAAACCAATGGTAAGCGCGATGAGTAGCCATACGGGGATCTGCATCGAGAGGGGGGCTTCGGCCACAGGTTCGGCACCTTCGGGCACCGGGCGGAAATAGGCGATTTCGACAAAGCGCCAGATATAGACCAGCGCCAGCAGCGAACTGACCACCACCAGCGCAGCCACTGGCCACCACCCGTGCTCCAGCGCACCCAAGATCAAGTACCACTTGCTGATAAAGCCCACGGTAAACGGCACGCCGACTAGCCCCAAGCCAGCGAGGACAAAGGCGCACGAAGTCAGCGGCAGGCGCTTGCCCAACCCACTGAGGTCGTCCAATTGCAGGGAGTTGATGCGGAGTAAGATGCAGCCAGCGACTAGGAAGAGCGCCGCCTTCATCAGCGCGTGATTGAACAAGTGGACGATGCCGGCTGTCAGTCCGGTGGCCGATCCTAAGCTAACGCCGAGCATCACATAACCGATCTGCGCCACGCTCGAATAGGCCAACAGCCGCTTGAGATCGGTTTGGTAGATAGCCACGGCTGAGGCGATGAAAATGCCCAAGAGCACCAGCGGCAAGAGCAGGACATCGAGGTGCATGGTGCCAAAGGCGAAGTCCGCGCCAAAAATCGTGAAGACAAAGCGCAGGAAGGCGTACACTGCGACCTTAGTTGCAGTCGCGGCGATAAAGGCGGTAACGGCCGAAGGCGCATAGGTGTAGGCGTTGGGCAACCAGATATGCAGCGGGAAAAGCGCCATCTTGAGCGTGAAGCCGACGCTTATAAAGGCAAAGGCCACGTGGATGGTGCGGGTGTCGGCGACAGCTTTGATGCGCCCGGCGAGATCGGCCATGTTGAGCGTGCCGGTCATCGCGTACATCAGGCCGATGCCAATCAGGATAAAGGTCGCGCCAATCGTGCCCAAGATCAGGTAGTTATACGTCGCCATCAGGGCGCGGCGGTCTCGGCCGAGACTAATCAGCCCATACGCCGAAAGCGACGAGATCTCCATAAACACGAAGACGTTAAAGGCGTCGCCGGTAATGGCAATGCCCAGCAAACCAGCCAGACAAAGCAGAAAGATCGCGCAGAAATAGGGGCGGCGCTCTGCTTCGACTTCGCGCGCCGCACTCGCCGGTGCGTAGGTCAGGACCACGGCACCGATTAGCGCCACCAGCAGAATCAAATACGCATTGAGGACATCTACCCGGAACTCAATGCCCCAAGGTGGGCTCCAGCCGCCCAAGGCATAGGAGATGGGACCATAGGAGAGGACTTGCTGCAACAGCAGCGCGGCCAGCGCCAGCGTGCCCCAGCCGACGGCCACGACAAACGGCCATAGCAAGCGCTGCGGACGCAGCAATAGGCAGAGCGGCGCAGCGACCAGCGGCAAGACAATCTGCAGGGCGGGTAGATGGGCGGCGATCACGACCCTTCTTCCCGGCGTTGGATTTCGTCTTCTTCGATAGTCCCGTAGGCCGCGCGGATGCGCACCACTAGCGCCAACCCCACCGCAGTGGTAGCGATGCCGACGACAATGGCGGTGAGGATGAGGACGTGGGGCAGTGGGTTGGAGTACGCCTTCACGCCTTCGGCGAGGATGGGCGCGGTCCCCCCTTCGACTTTGCCCATGCTGATATAGAGCAAAAAAACCGAGGTCTGGAAAATATTGAGGCCAACCAGCTTCCTGATCAGATTGCCGCGGGCAATGACGTTGTAGAAGCCGGCCATCATCAGGAAAATGACGATCCAGTAGTTGTACAGACCAAAGAACGAACTCATGGCCGTCCCCGGCTGGCAAAGTGGCAGAAGACGCTGATTACGACGGCGGCGACGGTAATACCAACCCCTAGCTCAATCAGCAAAATGCCATAGTGCTCGCCGTGGGTGGGATCGCTGGCCAGCACCTTGTATTCAAGGAAATTGCCCCCGGCCAACAGGCAGGCCACGCCCGTGCCGATGTAGAGCAGGAGCCCCAAGGCAAAAAAGACTTGGACGCGGCCAGCAGGAGCCACCCGGCGCGCCTCATCAACCCCGTAGATCAGGGCATACAAAATAAAGGCCGCGGCAAAGATCACGCCCGCTTGAAAACCGCCACCCGGACCGAAATCGCCGTGGAACTGCACGTAAAGCCCAAAGAGCAGAATCAGCGGAATGAAGAGCTTGGAGACGACGCGGAGGATCATCGCGTGTCGCATCGCTTGGTCGGCGACCGCATCCAGTCTAGCGCCGCTGCCGCGCAACAGCAAGAGCACAGCCAACCCAGCGGTGAAAATAACCGTCACCTCGCCCAAGGTATCGTAGCCCCGGTAGCTGGCCAGCACGGAGGTGACCATGTTGGGAATGCCAATTTCCTCGGGGGACTCGGCGATATAGCGGGGGGCCACATGCTGGTGGACCGGGGCGTTGGGGTCGCCCAAATGCGGCATATCCAGCGTGCCATAGATGAGCGCACCGCCAGTCAGGAGACACACGCAGAGGCCGCTCCAAGAATGTTGGTGTCGGGTCTTTTCCCTAGGCCCGGTAGAGGAGAGCGCAGCCAAGAAGAGGACCGTCGCCAAGCCGGCTCCCACCGCCGCTTCGGTGAAAGCCACATCCACTGCGTCGAGCGAGGTAAAGATACAGGCCGAGAGCAGACTAAAGATGCCGGTGAGCACCACCGCAGCAAAAAGGTCCCGCACCTGAATAATGGCCACGGCAATAATGGCGAGGAACGTCATCAGCGCGATGTCAACTAGCGCGACAGTCACTGTTCCTCCCCAGCGCCTTGAGGTGCAAGCCCACTGTGCCGCGCCGCACGGGCAATGGCGTGAGTAGCCACGGGACCGGCCAGCAGCAAGAACAGTCCGATCATTACCAGCTTGACAGTCGCCAGCGACAGACCGCTCTGGAACATAAGCCCCAAGAGGACCAAACCAGCACCCAACGTATCGGTAACGCCGCCGCCGTGTATGCGGCTGTAGAAGTCGGGCAAGCGCAGGAGGCCCACGCCGCCGACGAAGCAAAAGCCAGCTCCCAACAGCAGACAGACCCAGCTAGCGTAGTAGAGCAGAGTTTCCATCAGGCTTGGGCCTCCTCCGCGCCAATGGTCGAGACGTACTTGAGGATGGCGATGGTGCCGATGAAGTTGATTAGCGCATAGACCAGCCCCAAGTCGAGAAAATCGGGCCGGCCGGTCAAAAAGCCGATGACCGACAACAGCAATACGGTCTTGGTCCCAAACATATTGACGGCGAGGACGCGATCGTACACAGTGGGCCCCTTCAGGGCGCGGACCAAGGCCAGCAGCATCGTAGCTAACACCCCGATCATCGCAGCGGCGAACACTAGCGTTCCCCCTCAATGTCGGTTACGCGGGCGTCCATGACCCCAGAACGCACGTCCTCGGCAGCTTCACCGGTCAGGGCGTGGACATCAATGGTACCTTCGTCGGTTTCAACGGCGACCGTGCCCGGCGTCAAGGTGATGGAGTTGGCGTAAATGACTTGCCCCAAGTGGGTCTTTTGGCTTGCCTCGACTCGGATTACGCGGGGCGACAGCGGCAGCCGAGGATGTAGGATCCGCCGGACCACATCGATATTGGATTTGATTACTGCCCACAGGAACCAAGGCGCATAGCGCAGCAGGCCGGGGATCAGGTGGATGGGATGCCCTTCGGGATCGACGATCTTCATGCGGCGACAGACGGCGACGACCACAAGGCATGAGAGCACGCCTAAGCCCAAAAGCAGACCCGTGTATATGCCCGACAAAAGCAGCCAGATCAAAAACAGCAGGACGAAAAGACTAAGCGTTCTGTGCGGCGCGTTTGGCAAAGTAAGCCTCGATTCTCCTTGCAATGAGCGGACATAATTTCTGCATTTGCAGGTTAGGATGCAAGAACATGGCCGGGGCTTGGCTGCGTGCCTCGGCGACCAGCAACGAGCGGGCAGCAGCCGATTTCAGAGGTATTTATCGCTTCGGTCCGCTCAGCGATCGACGACCCAGTACGTCGTCCCGATCTCTTTTGAACCTGTGTACGGCTGGCCGTCGTGAGTGCCAAAAAGCTGCCAGCGGCTAAATCCTGCTAGGCGCAGCAATAGCTGAAATTCTTCTTTGTAGATCCACCGCGCCGTCATGGACTCTACCGCTGTTTCTCCGTCGTAAGTAAAAAACCACTGGTAGTGCTCAGTCTGCTCGCCCAGATCGACAATCTTTTTGAACCGGACGCTGATTTGACGGCCTGTTTGGGGGTGGGGAAATTCGCCGAATGTTTCCAGCGATGGGGACGGATCGACGTGGGCAAGCAGGTCGCCGGCAAGCGACGGGATGTAGAAGTTCATCAGCAGCCGCCCTTTAGGTGCCAGATGGGCGCGAATGCGTTCGAGACAGGCGATTTGGGCCGTCTGTGTGGGCAAGAGCATGAACGAGCTAGCCGGAATTAGGATGGCCGCAAAGGACTGGTCGCAGCAGAAATCAACCATGTCCTGACAGCAGACGCGGCGGTCGATATCGTCCAGCCCCAAAGCCGCTGCCTTACGGCGCAAAACGGCCAGCATCCCTGTGGCGCAATCGAAACCCCTGATGTCAACGCCCTGGCGCAAAAGGCGGAGCAGAATCGAACCAGTACCGCAAGCCACTTCGAGAACTGGACCCGCCTCTCCGGCGAGCTGCACGCTGTAGAATTGGAACTCGCGCTCGTGCGTCTGCTGCCTGTCGCCTCGCTCGTTCCACTGGTCGTATATCAGCGGCCACCAGGGATTGTCGTAATTCGCGTCAGTCACAAGTGCAGGCCCTCCATTTGAGTGCGGCCCGGTCGGCTGCTTGCCCCATCGTCCGGCAAGGAGCAATTTACCAACCGCCAGCACACATTCAAATAAAGGGCTGCTAGGCAGCAATACCAGCAAAGGGAAACACATCATGGACGCTCAACAACAGTACCTCTTCGACTTGCAGGGCTACATCGTACTCAAGGGCGTCGTGCCCCCAGCGATAGTCGCCGCCTGCAACCAAGTGCTGGACCGCTTCGAAACCATGGACGAGGCCGATTACCCGCCGCCGCTCTGTTTGGGCGACCAGCGCACGCAGCAGAACCTCTATATTTCAAACATTCTCGAAGGGGACCAAGTCTTCCGCGCGTTGATCGATATTCCCGCGGTCCTAGACGTCGTCGCCACAGTCACCGGGGGGCCGTACCGACTCAACCACACCTATACAATCTATCGCTGGGGCGGCGGCTACACTGGCCTGCACATGCACGGCACGCCCATCATTCCCAAGTGTCAGTATCACTGCCGCAACGGGCAGATGGTCTCGACCCTGACCAAGGCGGTCTTTCCCCTGCTCGACTGCGCTGAGGAAGACGGCTGTTTCGCCGTGATTCCCGGTGCTCATAAAAGCAACTTCCCTAGACCTTGGGGTCCCCACCCAGATGAAAATCCGGCGCTACAAGCAGTGCCAGCCGCCGCCGGAGACGCCATCATCTTTACCGAAGCATTGACCCACGGCTCGCTAGTCAATACTTCCAGTCGCCCGCGCCGGACCCTATATTATTGTTACAGCACAGGATACATGCCCGACTGGGGCGGACAGCACCTGCACTTCAGCAACGAAATCTATGAGGCATTGCCCGAGCAACAGCGCGAAATACTCAAGCTAAAATGACGGAGCAAAGACCATGCTGACTCAAGAACAAATCGCCAGCTACCACGAAAAAGGCTACCTCGGCGTCGAAGGGGTACTGACTCCCGAAGAAGTAGCGGCGCTGCGGCAAACCACCGACGAGTTCGTCGAGCAGTCGCGCACCGCGACTGAAAGCGACACCGTATTCGACTTGGAGCCGGGACACGCGCCCGACAACCCCAAGCTACGACGGCTCAAAAGCCCGGTCGCCCAGCACGAAATCTACCGCAGCACCCTGCACCACGAGCGGATTCTGGACATCGTCGCCGAGTTAATCGGCCCGCGCCTCCGCACCAACGGCGACAAGCTCAACATGAAATCCGGCGAGTTTGGCAGCCCAGTGGAGTGGCATCAAGACTGGGCTTTTTACCCGCATACCAACGACGACCTGCTCGCCGTGGGTGTGTGCATCGACGACATGAACGAGACCAACGGCTGCTTGCTGGTCATCCCCGGGTCGCACAAAGGACCGATCTACAATCACCACCTCGACGGCCATTTCGCCGGTGCCGTGACCACAGCGGATTTCGACGACTCCGCCGCCGAAAAGATCGAGCTAGCCGCCGGCGGCATCTCCATCCACCACGTCCGCGCCCTGCACGCCTCCCTGCCCAACACCTCGCCCCATCCGCGCCGACTCCTACTCTTGCAGTATTGCGCCGGCGACTCCTGGCCTCTAGTACCAGCGCCCGATTGGGACGGCTATTGCCGCAGCTTTGTGCGCGGCGAGCCGAGCCGGCACATCCGCGTCGCCGACGTGCCCGTGAGCATGCCGATGCCCGGAGCCAAAGTCGGCGGCTCCATCTACGCTACCCAGACCGTATTGCGCCACTCGACCTTCGGATCGGCGAAAGCCGCGCAGCCCACCTAACACTGCGCCCTACGCCCTGCGCCCATGAACCTGCAACACCTGCGCTACTTCCTCGCCGTGGCGCGCACGGGCGGCTTTACCCAAGCGGCGCGCCAGATGAACGTAACCCAGCCGACGGTTTCCAGCGCGGTCTCGGAGCTGGAAAAGAGCATGGGAGTCCAGCTCTTCAACCGCGACAATCGGCACGTGGCCCTGACGACCGAGGGCCGCCTGCTGCTCAGCTATGCCGTCCAAGTCGAGGACTTGCTGGAGGAGGCCAGCGAGCGGCTCCAGCGAAGCGACCTAGAGCCGGGGGGCGGCTTTCAGTTCGGGGCAGTAGATGCGGCCGTCATTTATCTCCTGCCGGAAATTCTCAAAGAGTACATGCGCCGCTATCCGGGCGTCGCACTCAAGACCCAAGTGGCCCCCTCGCGTTACCTCATCGACGATCTGCTGATGCAGCGCTCTGAATTCGCGCTGGTCCACCTACCCTATACCCATCCCAAAATCGACGCCGTGCCGATTTACCGCGACGACATGCCCTTGGTCGTCGGGCCAGCGCATCGCTTTGCCCAGTACGAGTCCGTCGCCCTCGCCGAAGTAGTAAAAGAGCCCCTAATCCTCTTTCACGCCGACTCGATTTCGCGCAAGGTGATTGACGAGAAGCTCGCCGAAGCCGGCCTAGCCCCGGGCGCAGTGATGGAGCTGCGCAGCCCGGAGGCCATGCGCAAGTTAGTGGAGGCCGGGGTGGGCATCTCGTTTTTGCCGCGACTGACCATCCGCGACTCGCTGGCCAGCGGCGCGCTCAAAACAGTAGAAGTGCGCGGCGTGGCCTTTGAGCGCGAAATCGGCGTGGCCTGGCGGCGTGGCCGCTACTTTGGCCAAGCCGTGCGGCTCCTGCTCGAAGCCGTATTTGCCGCCTACGGCGGGCGAGACGAGTGGCTGCAAAAGATCGCTCCAAAAAGCTGAGACCCCCGCGATATTGCCACGATTCGCGCCAGCGGCGTTCTTATTTTTAATCCATTTTTGACCCAAAACTGAGAGCGAATACTATGATCGACCCAAAGGCCGTGCGCACCCATCCCGACGCCATGCGCGAAGCGATACAAGTGCGCAAGGTTGACCCGGCCAAAGCCAATGTGGATCGCTGGTTGGCCCTCGACGCGGCGCGGCAAAAGCTGCAACGGAACATCGACGCGCTCAACAGCGAGAAAAAGCAACTAGCCCAACTCGGTCGCAACGACCCGGATGCAGCGCGGGAAAAGGGGCGGGAGTTGCGCGAGCGCGGGCGGGTGCTGGAGCACGAGTTGGGAACCGTCGTCACCGAGTGGCAGGGAATCATGGATTGGTTCCCCAACTGGCCGCATCCCGACATGCCCGCCGGTGCTGGCGAGGAAGACAACGTCGAGGAGAATGCCTGGATTCCGGGGCAAGGCTATCTAGCCGCCGACAAGCTGGGCCGTGGAAACACCAGTGCCCAGTACATGCCCAAGCGCCCCCTGCACACCCCAGACGACGCCTTTGAGCCGCTGCACCACGCAGACCTCGGCGTCAAATTAGGTGGCATCAATACCTTGCAGGGCGGCCAAGTTTCCGGCTCGCGTTTTGCCTACTTGCGCGGCGATGTCGCACGGATGCAATACGCCCTCAGCCAGCTCCTCATCGACGAGCTTTTAGTGCGCGGGTACGAGATGTTCGTGCCGCCGCTCCTCGTGCGGGAGCGCTCCCTGTACGGCACCTCGCACTTTCCCGAGGGGCGCGACCAAGTTTATGCCATCAAGACCGATAACGTAGAAGAAGGAGCCGAGCTTTTCCTAGTCGGCTCCTCCGAGCCGGCCAATTTCAGCTACTTCATGGACCAGACCTTGGATTCAGCCGAACTGCCCGTCAAGCTCTTCGCCTATACGGCCTGCTTTCGCTCGGAAGCCGGGTCTTGGGGCCAAGACGTCAAGGGCATCAAGCGCATGCACCAATTCGACAAAATCGAAATGAACGCCGTGTGCCTGCCCGATCAATCCGAAACCCTGTACGAAGAATTCGGCCAAATCAACGAATGGCTCCTGCAAGAGTTAGCCCTGCCCTACCGGGTCGTCGATAAGTGCCACGGCGACGCCGGCTATCTGGCTAGCCATCGGCAGCGGGACGTGGAAGTGTGGATGTCCGGGACGGGCGAGTTCATGGAGGTAATGACCGACACTAACGCCACGGACTATCAGGCCCGGCGCTTGAACATCCGCTACAAGGGCGCGAGCGGGCGGGGTTTTTGCCACCTCGTCAACGATACAGGTTGCGCGATGGGCCGATTGCTGATCGCCATTTTGGACAACTATCAACAACCCGACGGCGCAGTCCAAGTCCCCGAAGCCCTGCAACGGGTCGTGCAAAAGAGCGTCCTGCAACCGAAAGGCGCGTAATGGGCGAGCGACTTGATGGCCGAAAAATTGCTGCCCAAGTGCAAGAAGAGTTGCTGGCGGACATCGCGCGCCTGAAGCAGGAGCACGGTATAGTGCCGGGTTTGGCGGTAGTGCTGGTGGGGGACGACCCGGCCTCGCTGTCCTACGTGTGCGCCAAGGGCCGAGCTTGCGAAGCCCTCGGCATTCACTCCGAGCAAATAGATCTACCGGCCAACGCTACAACCGAAGACGTGCTAGCCACCGTCGAGCGGCTCAACGCCGACGACGCGATCCACGGCATCTTGGTACAGCTACCGCTGCCGGGCCAAGACGAGCAGCAAGTCCTCAACGCCATTGACCCGGACAAGGATGTCGATGGCTTGCACCCGGTCAATTTGGGCCGCCTCGTGCGGCAGGAGGAGTGCTTTTGGCCCTGTACCCCGCATGGGGTCTTGCAGATTCTCAGCCGCAGCGGGATCGAGGTAGAAGGCCAGCACGTGGTCGTAGTCGGCCGCAGCGCGCTCGTGGGGCGGCCCGTAGCCATCTTGCTGGGACACAAGGCGGCCGGGGCTAATGCCACGGTGACCCTGTGCCACACCGGCACCCGCGACCTCGGGTACTTTACGCGCCAAGCGGACATCCTAGTGGTGGCGGCTGGATTTCCCCGAGGGATCACGGCGGATATGGTCAAAGAGGGGGCCGTGGTAATCGATGTGGGTATCAACCAATTGGACGACCCCTCGCGCGAACGCGGCTGGCGGCTCGTTGGCGACGTGGACTACAAACAAGTGCGCTCAAAGGCCCGTGCGATCACGCCCGTGCCCAACGGAGTCGGGCCGATGACGATTGCGCTTTTGCTCTACAACACCGTGTGGGCGGCCAAGCGCAAGTGCGGAATGGCCGGGTAAACATCGCCCGTCAAACTAGGGCCGTCGCGCCCAGAGCAGCATGCGGCTCTACCTCTCGCTCGATCTGGCGACGCGTCGTGCGTTCGGCGACATCGAGATCGTAGCGAGTCTGAAACTTGTCTCCTCAACAGACTAGCGTCTTGCTCTTGCCATAGTGGATGGCTGCAGTACACCACTACCTCACTACCGCCCTCTTAGCAGCCTCTGGCTCCCGGTAGATGATTTTCAAAAGTGCTTGCGCCGGACCACTCGGAATCCGTCGGCCTTGTTCCCAATCCTGAAGGGTGCGGATGTCGATGCCAAAGGTCTGGGCAAAGACGCCCTGAGTCATGTTCAGTCGCGAGCGGATCAAGCGGGCGTTGATCTCGTCGGGGAGGTGGACGCGGTAGCTTTCTGGGTCCGCTTGGCCGTGCGTGATTTCCAGAGCCTCTGTTGCCGCCTTGATAAGTTCCTCTCCAGCCTTGGTCATGGTTGGGTCCTCCGTCGGTATTCGTCTGCCAGTGTGCGCAACACAGTCCTCAAAACACTAACTTCCGAGATCGTCGCATAGACGAAGAGGGTCGGTGGCGATTCGTCTTGCAAGGCCAAGCGTTTCTGTTTGATCGGCGCGTCCCTTATCCCTTGCCCAATGCACCAACCCCATCTCCAAGGGATTTTGCAAGTCGGGGTGCGAAGGCACCACGCGCAGAGTGTAGCCATGCGATCCAGCCGCTGAACCCGCTCGCGGTCAGCCGCCAATTCCGCAAAGCGATCTTGCCCGGGCCGTCGCAGCCAGAGCAGCATGTGGCTCTACCTCTCGCTCGATTTGACGACGCGTCGTGCGCTCGGCAACATCGAGATCGTAGCGCGTCTGAAGATTGATCCAGAACTCAGGCGTCATGCCAAAGTAGCGCCCAAGGCGCAGCGCAGTATCGGTCGTGATCCCCCGGCGTCCGAGCACAATATCGTTCAGGCGCGGACGCGAAACCTTGATCGCTTGGGCAAGTCGGTACACGCTAATCTCCATGGGCGTCAGGAATTCGTCGCGCAGAATCTCGCCAGGATGCACCGGCGGCAGCCGTCGCCCAGATACCACGTCCGAGAAATCGACCGCCCCCCTGTCCAGGTCTTCCCGCTTGATAGTCATATTCTTTACCTCCTCAATGGTAGTCAACAATCTCGACCTCCCACGCTTCCCCATCGCGCCAAACGAAGCAGATACGCCATCGGTCATTGACGCGAATACTGTATTGACCGCGACGGTCCGCCCGCAAAGTTTCGAGGCGATTGCCGGGCGGCGTGTGCAGATCGCCAAGCCGACCGGCCGCGTCAATCGCCAGTAGCTTCACCCGCGCTCGTCGCTGGAGTTGCATGGGTATGCCGCGAACGGCATGACCTGCGAAGATCGCCGCTGTGCGCTTGTCCGCAAAGCTCTTAATCATGCATCAACGTAACGGAAAACGATACGCTCAGTCAAGCTCCACCAGCCAATTGAAAACCTGGATAGCAATCCGGTCGGCTTACGCAGACCGAGATTTTGTGCGCTTCGTCGGGTGCCAGCGTCGCCTCCCGTCGCTCTTGTAGCTCTTTGGCGTCAGCATGGCAGGTGCTGGCTGGCGGCTCGTCGGCCGACGTACTCATCATAGGGACCTTATCTAGAGCTGGTTTCAAAACTAGCGTCAGGTCGCATCAAGGGCCGTCAAGAGCCTTCGCCTTGAGCGCTTTTCATAGGATGGGATGCCTCTCATCCGACGCTTTTTCTACACACAAAGAACCGAACCCGGAGTTTTAAAACCACTTATAGCCATAATCCCGGGTATAGTTATTGAAGCGAGCGCACATTACGAGCGCACGCGGTTAATGCGGAACGCGCCGACATTGACGCAGAGCAACTGCCTTACTTGCGCTTGAAGAAGAAGCGGATTTTTACGTCCTCGTCTAAAATACGGATAAATACAAGCTCTTCATCGGTTAAATCTCCATCTTCGCGGAAGCTATCCATCAAAAACTCGTAATCGAAAATGAAGGTGAGGTCGTCGCCATCGACGAAATACCTGATTCGCTCCTCTTCGCCATTTCCGGCTTGGATCAATATGTTGCCTTCAACCCACCATGTACCACGACCTCCGTGGTCGTCTTCGTACGATCCATCGGCATTGAAGCGAAGGGTCAGACGAAACAGTTCATCCATGCCGGAAACCTCGGTGCGAAACTCGGCGATAGTCGTCCTTATAACGTCTTGAGAAACGCCCTCATCGCGCAGGAATTCTGTCATACCGGCTGCCATCGTGTCGATAAAGTCGGTACTGTCAAAAACCCACGAACCGACGAGATTCTTGTCGAGCTTTTCGGCAGGCGCGACGGGATTGTCGTCTCCGCAAGAAGCAAGAAACATCAGGGATAAAAGGACTACTATCTGTCGTTGCATCAGCGTTTTACTCCTTGGTTAGGTTTTCCGATCTCGTCGATACTCCCCATAATGGGGTAACGATGGCTTATTTTCTCTATCGTCGCACACAAAGAGGGTCGCTGGCGATTCGTCTTACAAGGCCAAGCGTTTCTGTTTGATCGACGCGTCCCTTACCCCTTCGCCCAATGGACCAACCCCATCTCCAAGGGATTTTGCAAGTCGGGGTGCGAGGGCACTACGCGCAGGGTGTAGCCGTGCGAGCCAGCCGCCGCGCACGTGAAGGTGCCGACGAAGTGGTAGGTGCCATCGCCATTCCGACCGTCCAATTCCAGCGGATACACCTCAGTCTGCGCAAATTCGCGCTGGGCGTTGAGACGACCGGCGTAGATCTCGACGCGAACATCCTCTGGCGTTAGCTCGCCCAAGGCCACTGCGGCGCGCAACGGCACCTGCATCCCCACCTTGAGCAGCCGAGGAAATTCAGCGTCCACCGCGCCGATCTGGACCTGCGCCCACTTGGAGCGCACGTGCGACTTCCAATGCGTCAGCCGCTGGACTCGCTCGCGGTCAGCCGCCAATTCCGCAAAGCGAGCTTGCCCAGGCAAGTAGAACCGCTCGGTGTATTCGCGCACCATGCGGTGCGTGTTGTACTGCGGCACAAGCTGGGCAATGGTCTCCTTCATGCGGGCGATCCAACCGCTGGGCAATCCGTCTGCATCGCGCTGGTAGAACAGCGGGATCACCTCGGTCTCTAGCAGGTCGTAGAGCGAGTTGGATTCGACTGCGTCTTGATACTGTTCGTCGTCGTAGTCCTCGCCGCGGCCAATGGTCCAACCAGCGTGGTCGTCGCAGGCTTCGTCCCACCAGCCATCGCATACGCTGACGTTGAGCACGCCATTGACCGCAGCCTTCATGCCCGACGTGCCCGAAGCCTCCAAGGGGCGGCGAGGGTTGTTGAGCCAGACATCGCACCCTTGCACCAAATAGCGGGCGAGGTTCATGTCGTAGTCTTGCAAAAAGAAAATCCGGCCATTAAAGGGCGCTTGCCGTGCGAGGTGGACGATTTGGCGGATCAGCTCTTTGCCCGCGTCGTCGTGGGGATGGGCCTTGCCAGCGAAGAGCATCTGCACGGGCCGCTCCGCGTCGGAGAACAGGGCCTTGAGCCGCTCAATATGGCGGAAGATCAGGTTGCCGCGCTTGTAGGTGGCAAAGCGGCGGGCAAAGCCAATGGTCAGCACCTCGGGGTCGAGCCGCGCTAAGGTTTGTTCAATTTTGGCCTTCGGTACACCTTGGCCCTGTAGCTGCTGGCGCAAGTGATGGCAAGTCACGTCAATCAGCCGCTTGCGCCGCTGCTGGTGCGTGTCCCACAACTCGCGGTCGGGGATCTGATAGACCGGGTCCCAGTCCCGCTCGTCAGCCGATACCAACCGCCAAGTGTCGCCGAGATAGCGGTCGAACAACTCGGCCATTTCCAGCGAAATCCACGTGTGGAGATGGACGCCGTTGGTGACGTGGCCGATGGGGATTTCGCGCTCGGCAAAGTCGGGCCACAGGCCCTGCCACATGCGGCGACTAACCGCGCCGTGCAGCCGACTGACGCCATTGGCTCGGCCCGAAAGCCGGAGCGCCAAAACCGTCATGCAGAAGTCGGCGTGGGGATCGCGGGGATCAACCCGGCCCAAGCCGATAAATTCCTCGTGCGACAGGCCGAGCCACTCGCGGAAATAGCCCAAGTGCGCCTCAATCAAGTGCGCGGGAAACCAGTCGTTGCCTGCGGCGACCGGCGTGTGCGTGGTGAACACATTGCCGACGATGCTGGCCTCGCGGGCCGTGGCAAACGAATAGCCGTGCTCGGTCATTAACCGCCGAATCCGCTCTAGGGCCAAAAAGGCCGAGTGCCCCTCGTTCATGTGGCAGACAGTGGGTTCGATGCCCACGGCTTGCAGGGCGCGCAGGCCGCCGATGCCGAGGAGAATCTCCTGCCGGATGCGCATGGCCGCGTCGCCGCCGTAGAGGCGGGCGGTAATATCGCGGTCCGCCGGGGCGTTTTCGTCGAGATTGGTATCGAGCAAATAGAGCTGCACCCGGCCCACCTGCACCTGCCAGATCCGCGCCTGCACCGAGCCGTGGGCAAAGGGAACCTCAATGCTCAGGTGCTCTCCATCGCCGCCGTGGACCGGCTGTACGGGCATCTGGTAGAAGTCGTTTTCTGGATTGCGCTCTATCTGCCAGCCATCGGCGTTGAGGGCTTGGCGGAAATAGCCTTCGCGGTAGAGCAAACCGACTCCGACGAAGGGAATGCCTAGATCACTGGCAGCCTTGAGATGGTCACCGGCGAGCACGCCCAAGCCCCCGGAATAGATGCGCAGACTCTCGGTCAGGCCGAATTCCGCCGAGAAGTACGCAACCTGCATTTGGCTTTCGCCGTGCGTCTGGCCAAACCACGTCGGCTGCGACAAATAGCCCTCGAATTGCTCGACGACGCGCTCGATGCGGCCCCGCAGTTGCTCGTCGTCGATTAGGGCGTCGAGCTGTTCCGGCTGCAGGAGAGTCCAAAAGCGCAGGGGATCGCGTTGGCTCTCGACCCACACTTCCGGGTCAATCTGGTAGAGGGTGCGGATAGTTTCCTTGCTCCAACTCCACCAGAGGTTGTGCCCTAGCTCCCATAGCGGCGTCAGTTGCTCGGGCAGGGACGGAATGATATGGAGGCGATATAGAGGTTTCATCCTTAGTTTCTTCTATAGGGTTGGGTTGCGAAAAGCCCTAAGACAGCAGTGAAGGTGAATTTTGTCAAGGTCTGCACAAGTTCTATACTTAGGAGAATTTCCAGGAGAATTTCATGCGCGAAACACCCAAAGTGATCATCAGCGGCTTTGCCGACGAGGGACCAAAGGACAAAAAGGCTGAAGCCCAGCTAGCCATGCTCGCGACGCTGGGCATGTCGCACTACAGCTTGCGCTTTGTCGATGTGGGACAGGGCGTCAAAAATGTGATGCAGCTAACGCAGCCCGAGATAGCGCGGCTGCGCCAATTGCACGGCGAATTCGGGATTGCAGTGGCTTCGATCGGCTCGCCGATTGGCAAGGTCAAGCTGCTCGATGTGGAAGACGGCTCTTCGAATGCCTACATCCCATTCGACCAATACTTGCAACAGGACGTGCAGCGGGCCGTAGATCTGGCTGGCGAGTTCGAGACGCGGCTGATTCGCGGGTTCTCGTTTTACCACCCCCAGGGCGAGGATCCAGCGAATTACGTAGAGCCAGCGGCCGAGCGGCTGGCGCAAATCGCCGAAGTCTGCAGCCGGGGCGAGACCATTTTCGGCCTAGAGGTCGAGGCCAATCTCGTCGGCCAGAACGGGCGGCTCCTGCAAGAGCTATTCGAGATGGTGGACCACCCCAACTTGTGCCTGATTTTCGACGGCGGCAATCTGTCGAGCCAAAACTTCACCCCGGTCGAGACCTTAGCCGAGTACCATGCGATGCGCGAGGGAATTGGCTGGATGCACATCAAGGACTACAAGATCGACCCGGCTCTCCAATGGGAGGGCGTTGTAGATGAGGAGCGGCTGAAAAACTTCGTGCCCGCCGACCGCGGCGACTCTGCGCACGAGGCCATATTGCGCGACTTCCGCACCCGCATCCCAGCCCTAGAGCACGAGTTGAAACAGCAGGGAGTCCCCGGCGTGTTCCTCGACCTAGAGCCACACCTAAAGGGCGGCGGGCAGTTCGGCGGCTTCAGCGGCGTCGATGGTTTCGGGGTCGCGCTGCGGGCGCTGCTCAACCTGCTCGACTACGTGGGCATTGGCTACGCGCTGACGGATTACGAAGTGATCGCTCGGCAGCGCGACTAGCGCCCCTGCGCCAACAGAGCCTCGTGCCGCTTTTGGAAGGCCGCGCTGTTGTCGTCCTCAATCACTTCTAAATCGACGCCTTGCTCAAAACCGGGGATGTTGCCAGCGTAGAAGGCCTGCTGATAGTGGGCTTCAGCGGTAAATTCCCACTCCCGCGCTTTGCCGTCACCCGGCCAGTACACGCGGAGAATGCGCTTTTGGGCCATGTAGCGGTGTGTGGGCGTCGGCTCTGCGGGATCCACCCGGTACTTTGCAATCGCCTCTTCATCCACCGAGACGCCCAAGCCGGGCGCATCTGGAACCGGCATATAGCCGTCGCGGACTTCGATAGGCTCTTGCAACAGGTCGTCCTCCCACAGCTCGTGGCAGGTGATATAGGGCAGTTGGGCGTGCGAGAGCACCGAGCCGAGGTGGGCCGCATACGTAGTGGTCATGCCAGCGCCGACGAGCTGGAGCCAAAAGGGCTTGTTCTGGGCGGCCGCGAGCGTTGCCGTCCGCCGGGTATCGGTCGCGCCGCCGCCGATGACGAAACCATCGCAGCAGTCGTTGCGCAGATATTGGTCTTGGTAGTGCTCGACAATGGGTTTGCGCACCCGCTCGCGCAAAATCCGCGCGCCATCTACGTCCGAGTGCAGGTAAAACGGGCTTTCGTACATGCCGACATTGGGGTTTTCGTCGAGCTGTTGCAGGATGATCTCGGCCTTGGCTTGATTGAGCAAGAAGCCGTTGAAGTCAACGTCGAATTTGTAGTCGGCTGGGACGACCTTGGCGACCGCATCGGTTTGGGCGATGATGTCGCGCCACGGGCGGGCCTTCATCTTAAAGGTGGTGTACCCGCGCCTTAGTGATTCCTCGGCCTCGGCGACCCAGTCTTGGGGCGGCATATCTATATCCCACCAAGATATGGGGCAGCGGTCGCGGAGCTTGACGCCGAGCAGTTCGTGTACGGGCACGCCGTTGTCTTGGCCCACTAGGTCGAGGCAGGCGACTTGCGCCCCAAAGCCAATATCGTCGCGGTTTATCAGGCTGGCCGGGTTTTGCCCGACGAGGCCATCAACCGATGGCTGGCCGTGGTTGTCAGCCCAGCCGACGAGGCCGTTGTCCGTCTCCAAGCGCACCACCCACACGCGTTCGTCGTGGGTAGAGGCGCGCTGCATGGCGCGGGTGACGTGATCGGCGTAGAAAGGGATGTTGAGGGCAATGGCTTCAGCGTGGGTGATCTTCATGGGAGCCTCCGAGGATGATGGGGTCACAGATTGATGGACAGAAGACACGCAAAAATTCGCTTGGGAGCAACCGTTAATTTAACCTAAGTGATGCTACGCATTGTAGGGGCAACTCTTGTGGTTGCCCTCGTAGGATCCCGCTGGCTGAATGCGCGGTGTCGCTTGGGCGCCCACAAGGGACGCCCCTACAGGCGCAGATGCGTGACATCAGTAACCTAAGTGATTTACGCACAGGCCCCGACAATTCGTACGATGCGTAACCTCAATTACTTAAAAACGACAGGTTTCAGTCCTGCTATTTTCGTAACTGACTGCTCAACAACGAGTTATACAGATTAAATTTTGGAAATGGAAAATCTCGATTTTTAATCCGTATTCTTCTGGTTTCCCTATGAAAAGCGCTACCAGAAAATCCCGATTTGGGGCAAACCCGTCGTTTTCAAGTCAATTAATCCAACGCAAGGAAAGGCAACGCCATGAGCAGGACGTATGAAACCTTTGTAGAACGCCTCCACGAACTGGCTGACATACACCACGCGCAGGGGCTGATGAGCTGGGACCAAGAGACCTACATGCCGCCGCGCGGCGCAGCCATGCGGGCCAGAGCAATGGGGACCTTGGCCGGTCTGTACCACGAGCGGCTCACTGCCCCAGAGTTGGTCTCACTCGTAGCCGACCTCAAAGACGCCAATCTAACAGGCGACGCAGCCGTCAACGTCCGCGAAATCGACCGCCAGCAGAGCCGGTCGCTCAAGCTCCCCAAGGAACTAGTCATCGAGCTAAGCCAGACCGAGTCCTTGGGACACGAGGCTTGGATCGAGGCGCGGGAAAAATCGGACTTCTCCCTTTTCCAGCCTTGGCTGGAGAAAATCGTCGCGCTCAAAAAGGAGGTCGCCGAGCGGGTCGGCTACGAAGGCGCGATGTACAACGCGCTGCTCAACGAGTACGAACCTTATGCGCGGGCCGAGGAAATCGCCCCAGTTTTTGCCCAACTCAAAGAGCAACTCGTACCACTAGTTGAACAAATCACCGCTACCGGACAGTACCCGGCGCGGGGCGTACTCGACCAAGAATACCCCATCGAGCAACAAGAGCAGTTGGGACAACAAGTGTTAGCAGACATGGGCTTTGACCTGGAGGCCGGACGGCTCGACTTGGCGGTGCATCCGTTTTGCGCGGGTACGTCCCGCGACGACGTGCGGCTGACCACGCGCTACAGTGCCGATTGGCTGCCCGGCTCGCTCTTTGGCACCATCCACGAGGCCGGGCACGGGCTGTACGAACAGGGCCTGCCCGCCGATGCGATCGGCACCCCGGCCGGCGAGAGCGTCTCGCTGGGCATTCACGAGTCGCAATCGCGGCTGTGGGAGAACATGGTCGGCCGTAGTAAAGCCTTTTGGACGCACTACCTGCCCAAGCTGCAAGCGCTTTTCCCCCAGCAACTCAGCGCGGTCGATCTAGACGCCTTTTACGCGGCGGTCAATCAAGTCGAGCCATCGCTGATCCGGGTCGAGGCCGACGAGGTGACGTACAACCTCCACATCCTGCTGCGTTTTGAACTGGAGTGCGACCTCATTGAGGGACAAGTTGCCGTGGCCGAGTTGCCCGAGGTGTGGAACGAGCGGATGGAACAATACTTGGGCATCCGTCCTCCCAACGACGCCCTTGGCGTGCTCCAAGACACGCACTGGTCCTGCGGCCTGCTGGGCTATTTTCCAACCTACACCTTGGGCAATCTGTACGCAGCCCAGTTTTTTCACCAAGCCCACCAGGACTTGCCCGACCTCGAAGCACAGATCGCGCAGGGCGAACTCGGGCCGCTCAAAACTTGGCTCAACGAGAAAATCCACGCCCGCGGCTCGCGGGCGACGGCCAGCGAATTGGTCGAGGAGGTCACGAGCGCGAAACTGAGCGCCGATTACTTCATCTCCTACTTGTGGGAGAAGTTCGGAGCGCTCTACGGACTCAGCCGATGACCTGTTGCAAGAACCGCAGTTGGTTCGCGCCGAGAATTTTGCGGACATCGGCCTCGGCATAGCCGCGTTTGGCCAAGCCCACCGCAATGTCCGGGAGACAGGTCGCGTCTTCCAACAGCAAGCCGCCACCGTCAAAATCCGAGCCCAAGCCGACGTGGTCGATGCCAGCGACGGCGACCGCGTGTTCAATGTGGTCGATCAGGCCGTCGAAGGTGGGGTTGTGCGCGTCGATAAAGTCCGGGACAAAGGTGATGGCCACGACCCCGCCCTTTTCGGCGAGCGTGCGTAGCTGCTCGTCGCGGAGGTTGCGCGGGTGGTCGCAGAGGGCGCGGCAGCAGCTATGGGTAGCCATGAAGGGAGCTTGGGCCGCTTGGGCTACGTCCCAAAAGCCCGCCTCGTTGAGATGGGAGACATCGACGACCACGCCTAGCTCGTTCATCTGCGCCAGTAGCTGGCGGCCAAAGCCGGTCAGGCCGCCACCTCCTGCGACCTCGCAGCCATCTCCGGCCCAAGAGCGGGTGCTGTGGGTGAGGGTCATGGCGCGGACGCCCAACTGGTAGAGCAGCGGCAGGATGTGAGGGCTTTTCTCCAGTGCATCGCTGTTTTCCACTGCCAGTATGGCCGCTAGGCGACTCTCGGCACGGGCGCGCTCAATGTCCGCCGCGCAACGCGCAATGGCAATGTCCCCGCTGTGTTCTTCCACCTCCTGCAAAAAATGGCCCAAGGCGTCCATGCAGTAGAGCAAGTGGTTGCCCCACGGGCGGGTGCAATCAACGGCGAAAAACGCCGCGTCCAGCCCGCCCTCGCGCGCCTTGAGCAAGTCGAGCTGAACGCCATCGTCCGGCGACTGGTACTGGCGCAAATAAGCAACAGCCCCGTCGCGCTGGTGAAAGTCAGCGCGCTGTGCGCCGTCGATGGACATGCCCCGACGGATCAGGGCGACGATGCTGTCGTTGTGCGAATCAATGACCAAGGAGTCTTGGTGCAGGCTGCGGGCGGTTTGTTCGTCCATTGGCATTATTGCGTTCACTCCTTATTCAGCGTCTCCAGCCTACAAAGCCATTCGCCGAAATGTTTACATTTCAATCGCAACGTAGGCAATCCGATCTTCTCCGCAACAATAGGAGCCGCGGATGGTTTCATTCTTTCGTATTCCGGTATTTCGTCGATAATTCGTTTTGAAGGGGCAGTGTTATTTCCGTCGTTAATGAGCTCCGGCGAGTCAAAACCGGCGACCATATTGACAAGTTGTCGTATTCCAGTGCTGTTATCAAACTGCGAATCGAGTTTCTGAGGATCGGACAGCAATAATGCCTCGAATTCGTGAAGCTGAAAATGCGGGATAAATCGCCGATCAGAAATGTCTTCTCTCAGAGCGTCCTCCAGTACCTTGACCCGTCCGTAGGGGTCGAATCTCTGCTTCGCGTCTTTGTGGCCGGGAAAATTCGTCGGCAGACCGTACACATCGAACATATAGCGACCGCAAAACGGATTCTCACGTTTTATAGGAGTCAAAAACTCAGGATTTGTTTTGCGGTCGCTATAGTTGTGAAACGCACGTCCGAATTCCGATCTTCTTTTATCCAAGCATTGATATCATTCTTGGCCTTCCCATAACTATCAATACCCCCACGATATTTAATGTTGCGACTCCGGCTCGTTAGGACACAGCGAACCTGCGCCCAGACCTCAAACCCCGCTAGATACGGACTTAATATCTGTTTTACAAACGCTTCTTCGGTCTGCCCCTCAACGATGAAATTCAGTCTGATGCCCACTACGGTCGCCCTCCGAGCACGTTCTTTTCCCACAACTCGGAAAGCGAATAGTCTTCAAGCCATTCTTTGAGGTCTTCGGCGTTTAGCTGCCTGAAAGTAGAGCTGCGACCCTCGCGCTCAACGACGACAATATCCTCTGGCTCAAAGCAATCGACCAGCGCCGTGGATTGCGTAGCGACGATGACCTGGACCTTGGTCGATGCAGCGCTTATCAAACCGCCGACGACGTTAATAGCATAGGGGTGCAATCCAAGTTCCGGTTCGTCGAGAATCAAAACGTCCGGCAAATCCCGTTCTGGCTGAAGGAGAAGGGTAACAAGCGATAAGACCCGCAACATGCCATCCGACGCCTGCGACACACTGTATACCTGATCACTATTTCGCTCGCGCCAGTTCAGAAGGAGATGTTCGTGTCGTGGCTCCAGCACGAAATCAGAAAAAAAAGGCAGGATTAACCGAATAGTATCTACAATCCGCTGATAGCACCTGTTGTCATCTTCCTTCAAGCGAAGCAGAAAGGGCGCAATATTGGCAGCGTCCGCCTTCAACCAGCGGTTGTCGTATGTACCCCATTTCCTGCGTATGCGAGCGGTGTCCGATGTGTTGTGGAATTGATAGACGACGATTTTTTGTAGGAGATCCAGAACAACACGAGCAGACTCTTCTTGGCCAGCTTGCTCAAGGATTTGTGGAGCGCGATGTCCGATATCTTTCGATGATGACCAACCATGACCTCTATCAGGAATCATGTAGTGCTCGTCCACGAAAACCAAGATATCTCCTGCCGCAAAAACCAGCCGAAACGCGTACTGATTTTCGCCAGCATCTGTCTGAATCGTCAGTGCTGCTTCAATCTCTTGGGTCTCGTCCGGGCCATCGTGCAACAAGGTACTAGCACCGCCTTGCTGACTTACATAAAACTGAAGACTATTCTGGTCTTCCAACGCCCTTCTCATCATGCGAAAAAAAGAGATAAAATTGGACTTGCCAGCACCGTTGGGTCCAATCAGCACAGTCAAGGGACGAGGCTTGAAATCCTTCAGCTCTCGAATGGTTTTGAACCCTTTGAGAGTTATCGCATCAAGCCTGTTTCTCATGGTCTATTCCCTCGAAATTTGTCGAGCACATCCTCTACCGTCGGCGTCCTCACACACCCCCTTGGCAATGAATATGCCTACACGTCCCGTCCTCTATTCGGCGGCCATGTACTCGTCAAAGTCGATCACAACGCCTTGCTCTGACGAGGCTCCCAAGGCGTTGATCAGGCCCACAGTAGCCAAATTGCGCGGGCCGGAGAAAGACGGCTCCACGTCGTTGAGCACGTATTCGCGGAAGCCGTCTAAGAGGACTTCCTCGGGATGGGGATTTTCGTCCATCGGTATGATCTCGTCTTCATCGGCCCCAGGCCGCCGGAGCGCCAAGCCGCCGGAGACCTCTTCGACCGTGCCCTTCTCGCAATCCAGCCGCCAGCTTGAGCCGCCTTTATGGGTAGCAAAGGTACACTGAAAATTGAACGTGGTGCCGTTGTGGAACTCGATCCAGCCGTCGATGGCCGCGCCGCCACTGTACGGACTCCAAGGCGGGTTGAAGCTGTGGCAGAACAGCCGTCGCGGCTCGGAGTCGAGCAAGTGGCGCAATTGGTCGAAGTCGTGGATGCCGCGCTCCCACAAATAGGCGTGCCGGTCCGCGCCCGAATGATGCACTCGTGGACGCCAGCCGTATTTGGTCATCAAGCCAAAGGAAGGATGGCCCAATTCCCCGCTTTGCAGCAGGCGACGGATGGTTAAGACCGGCGGATAGTAGCGGGCGTTTTGGGTGACGGCGACCTTGAGGCCGCGTTCGGTCGCCTCGGCGACGATTTGCCGCGCTTGGCTGAGGTCTTTGGTGAAAGGCTTTTCCACCAGTACGTGCTTGCCAGCGCGGACCGCTTCCAAGCACTGGCCAGCGTGCAGGTCGGGTGGCGTAATGACCACCACGGCGTCCGCGTCAACGGCTTGCAGGGCATCGGCCGGCGTAGAAAAACACGCCGCCTCGCCTAGGCCGGTAGTCTCCCGCGCCGTGGCGAGGTTCTCTACGTTAACATCGACTAAGGCGACGGCCTCAAAGTCGGTGCGGTCGCGGAAGCGGTTCAGGGGCCAGCGGCCGCGGCCGCCCGCTCCTACGTGGATCGTGCGAATAGTCATGATGAGCTCCAATCGAGGGCAAGTTGGGTCAACAAGCGCACGCCGACGCCGACGCCGCCTCGCGGCACGTAGGGTTTGGCCTTTGTACACCAAGCAGTGCCGGCAATGTCGAGGTGCGCCCAAGAATAGTCGGCGAATTCGGCCAACAGCGCCGCAGCCGTACTGGCACCCGCTGGCCGCCCGCCCGAGTTTTTCATATCGGCGATGTCGCTGTCAATCTGCTCGCGATACTCGGGCCACAGCGGCAGACGCCAGAGCCGCTCGCCAGTCTGCTCTCCAGCGGCGAGCAACCGATCCGCCAAATCGTCGTCGTTGGCAAACAAGCCTGAAGCGTGGTGCCCCAGCGCAGTTACACAAGCGCCGGTAAGGGTCGCCAGATCGACGACCGCGGCCGGCTCGTACCGGGTCGCATAGGCGAGGGCATCGGCCAAGACGAGGCGTCCTTCGGCGTCCGTACTGACGATCTCAATGGTCTTGCCCGCGAGGGTGCGCAGCACGTCGTCGGGGCGGAAGGCGGTGCTGGAGGGCATGTTCTCAGCAGCGGCGATCAGGCCAACAACCCGCCGCTTGAGACCGAGCGCAGCCACTGCCTGCATCGCGCCCAAGACGGCCGCGGCACCGGACATGTCGGCCTTCATCGTGCGGATGCCTTCGACACTCTTGAGCGAGAGACCACCGCTATCGAAGGTGATGCCCTTGCCGACAAACACCAGCGGTTTCCCTCGGCGAGGGCCGTGTTCAAGGACGATAAAACGCGGATTGTTGGCGCTGCCCTGGCCAACGGCCACTAAGGCACCCATGCCTAGTTCGGCCAAGCCCTTTGCGCTGAAGACTCGGCAGCGCAGATCGTGGGTTTTGGCTAGGCGGCGGGCCGCGCGGGCCAAGTAGGCCGGCGTCACTTCGCCGCCGGGGTGATTGACCAAATCGCGAGCGAGACAGGTGGCCTCGCCGAGCGCGCGGCCCCGGCGAACTCCGCGCCGCGCCTCTCTGAGCTTAGTCGAGTCGAACTCTACGATGTGTAGCTTGGTCAGCGACTGCGATTGGGGGCGCGAGCGGTACTCGTCAAAGCGATAGGCCGCCAACAGCGAGGCTTCGGCTACAGCTTGCGCGGCCGGCTCGACGGGCAAGTTGCCCGCGCCCGTACCGTGCAAGATGGTGGCCGCGCTCTTGGTACCTAAGCGGCCGAGGGTGCCGATAGCTGTACCAGCGGCGCGGCGCGCCCGTTCGAGGTCAAAGCCCTCCTGCTCGCCCAAGCCGACGACGAGCACGCGCGGCGCTGGAATCTGGCCGTGCGTGTACAGCAGCAAGGTCTGACCAACCTTGCCCTCGAAGTCGCCCAAGTCAATCGCCGCCGAGATTTGGTCGCCGAGGGCTTGGTCAACCGCACCCGTAGCCCCGCCAGGGCGCGCTCCGGCAAAGAGATTGACCACGAGGACATCCGCGTCCTGTTTTTGAATAGCTCCTTGAATTACTTTAATATCCATAACGTTGGTGGTTCGGTAGTAGGTGGTCATTAACCACTAACCACTATCCATACTACTGTCAAGAATGCCATGGACCTGTTTCTGATCCGCCACGGCGAGTCCACCAACAACGCCCTCGATAACCATATCACTTTTGAGGAGGCTATGGACCTATTTCTGATCCGCCACGGCGAGTCCACCAATAACGCGCTGACCGATGTCAGCCAGCGCGTCGCCGATCCCGAATTGACCGCTAAAGGCCGAGTACAGGCCGAGCGGGTAGCTGCATATCTAGCGGAGGGGTTGCACCTCGCCCCGACCGAGCGCGCAGAGGATCGGCCCTTTTTTGACCAGCTTTATTGCAGTCCAATGATCCGCACCCTACACACGGGGCAAGCGATCGAACAGGCAATGGAATCGAAGTCGGAGATCTGGGTAGCTATTCACGAGATGGGCGGCATTTTCCTCGACCACGGCGGCGAGCGGGGAACCGTTGGCTATCCCGGCCTGACGCGAGCGGAGATTGCCGCGCGTTTTCCCACTAGCATCCCATCGGCGGAAGTCGGCGAAGACGGATGGTGGGACGCGGGCAAGGAAACGGAGCAGCAAGCCCAGCACCGCGCTATCGGCGTAGCCGCAGACTTGCGAGCGCGGGCGGGGGAGAATACGCGCATCGGCTTCGTGACCCACGGCGGCTTTATGAGCCTGTTGCTTTCGGCCTTGGGTAACCAAGCACCGGACGACGGCTCCTATTACGAGCACGAGAACACGGCGATTACCCGCGTCGCGCTCGCGCCCGGCGGCACCACGGTTATCAGATATCTCAACCGCACCGAGCACCTGCCCGACGAGTTGCAGCGACTGCGGCATCCAAGTGCGTAAGAGGGCGCACCGCGATGGATCATGCCGCCCTGATAAGCGATCTCGGCACCTTCTTGCGCGAGGATCAGCTTTTGACTTCCGCCGAGGATTGCAGCGTCTATGCCTTCGACGGAACCGCCCTGCTGCACCAACGCCCCGCTTGCGTGGCGTTACCGGAAAGTCGGGAGGAGGTCGCCCAACTCTTGGCCCTGTGCAACCAGCGCGGAGTACCCGTGGTTCCGCGCGGCTCGGGCACGGGGTTAGCCGGAGGATCGGTTCCCTCGCAAGGAGGAGTCGCACTCTGTTTGGTCCGACTCAACCAAATTCTAGAGCTAGACGCGGCCAACCTAGTCATGGTCGTCCAGCCGGGAGTCCTCACCCAGCAGATCGCCGACGCGGCCCAATCCGCCGGCCTGTTCTATCCCCCAGATCCCGGCTCAATTAAGATCTCGACTATCGGCGGCAATGTCGCCAACAATTCCGGGGGGCTGCGCGGGTTAAAATACGGCGTGACGCGCGACTACGTGATGGGGCTGGAAGTGGTCTTAGCCGACGGGCAGGTCTTGGAGACCGGCAACAAATGCGTCAAGGACGTGGCCGGATTCACGCTCAAGGACCTCTTCATCGGCTCCGAGGGAATGCTCGGCGTCATTACCAAAATCGCGCTGAAACTGGTTCCAGCACCTGCAAGTAAAAAGACCTTGCTCGGCCTCTACGACGAGATGACGCAGGCCGCGGCCACAGTCTCGGCGATTATCGCGCAAAAAATCATCCCTTGCACCCTCGAATTCCTCGACCACACTACCATCGAGTGCGTAGAGGCCCACGCCAACATCGGCCTACCGACGGATTGCGAGGCCGTGCTGTTAATGGAAGTCGATGGGCACCCCGCGCAGGTCTCCGAGCAGGCCGCCCAGATCGAGGCCATTGCCCGCGAGGGCGGCGCCCGCTCGGTGCGGCTAGCCGCCTCGGACGCAGAGGCTCAGCAACTCGCCGCAGCCCGACGCACGGCCTTTAGCGCGCTGGCGCGACTGGCACCGACAGTCGTGCTGGAGGACATCACCGTGCCGCGCAGCGAGCTAGCGGCCATGGTCGCCTACGTGCAAGAAGTCGGCCAGCGGCACCAAGTGCGGGTAGGGACCTTCGGCCACTTTGGCGACGGCAACCTGCACCCCACCTTCCTGTGCGACGAGCGCGACGCCGAGGAAATGGCCCGCGTCGAAAAGGCCATGGCCGAGGTTTTTGCCCACGCCGTGGAATTAGGTGGGACCATCACGGGCGAGCACGGGGTCGGCTTGGCCAAAAAACCTTACTTGCCTAGGCAACTCGGGCCGGTGGGGCTGGAAATTCTCAAGCGGGTCAAGACCGCCTTCGACCCCAAGGGCATCCTAAACCGAGGGAACATGTTCGATTGAGCGACGACGGCCTGAACTTGCTCCAAGACTTGGATTACTCGGTCCTCCAGCAGTGCATGCACTGCGGCATGTGTCTGCCGACCTGCCCGACGTACGACGCGACCCTGCACGAGCGCTCGTCGCCGAGGGGACGGATCGCCATGATGCGAGCCATAGCCGATGGCGAGCTAGAGGCCAGTACGACCTTTGCCGAAGAAATGTACTTCTGCCTCGGCTGCCTCGCCTGCCAGACCGCGTGTCCGGCTGGCGTGGATTACGCCGCGCTATTTGAAAACGCCCGCGCCGAAGTGGAGCGGCAGGGCTTGCTCGACGGCGCAGTGCGAAATTTTGTCCGCCGTTGGATCCTCGGCTGGCTCTTTGCCAAACAGACGCGCCTGCGGGCCGTGGCGCGCTTGTTGCGCGCATTCCAGCGCAGCGGCCTGCAAGCACTGGCGCGCCGCAGCGGCCTCCTCAGACTGCTGCCCTTTGGCTTGGGGAAACTGGAGCCCCTAGCACCGCAGATTTCTCCGCGCTTTACCAACCAGTTGTATCGCCGAGATTTGCAGCAGTCCAATCCGCCCACACCGCGCTACCGAGTCGCGCTGTTGGCCGGCTGCGTCCAAGACATATCCTTTGCCGAGGTAAACGCCGACACCATATGCGTCTTACAGCACAACGGTTGTCATGTGCTGCTGCCGGAAGCCCAGGCGTGTTGCGGCTCCCTGCACGCGCACAACGGCGCGGTCGAACAAGCGCAGCAGCAGGCGCGGCTCAACATCGACGCCTTTGACGCTGAAAACCTAGCCGCCATCGTCGTCAACGCCGGCGGCTGCGGCTTACACTGCAAACACTACGACCGCTTGCTAGTCGACGATCCCACTTACGCAGAACGAGCCGCCGCGTGGAGCGCAAAAGTAAAAGACGTCCACGAATGGCTCGCTGACATCGGCTTGCGCCAACCCCGTGCCGCAATGCCCGCACAACAGGTCGCCTACCACGAGTCGTGCCACCTCAAGCACGGGCAGCGGGTTTCCGCGGCCCCACAAGAGGTGCTCCAAGCCGTGCCCAATCTGGAACTTGTGCCACTAGCAGAGGCCGACTGGTGCTGCAGCAGCGCCGGCATCTACAACATCACCCAACCCGAGCTGTCCATGCAGCTACTCGACCGCAAGATGGTGCACGTGTGCGCGACCGGTGCGACCGCAGTGGCCACGGGCAACACGGGCTGCGCCATCCAACTCCAATACGGCGTCCGCCGCGCACAAGCCGCCGTGGACGTCGTCCACCCCGTGTCGCTTTTGGCCGCAGCTTATCGCGCTGAAAACCAAGGAGGAACGCAATGCAGCACTTTGGCCTAACCATTGAGTTGAAGGACGATTCCGAACTGATCGCCCAGTACAAGGCATACCACGCCGACCCCTGGCCCGAGCCGCTTCAGGGCCTAGGCGAGGTCGGCATCACCGACATGAAAATCTTTCTCTTGGGCCAGCGGATGTTCATGTACATGACCGCGACCGACGAGTTCGACCCAGCCCGCGACTTCCCGCGCTACGTCGAGCAGAATCCCAAAGCGAAGGAATGGGACGAACTGATGCGGACCTTTCAGCAGCAGGTGCCCGAGGCCAAAGAGGGTGAGTGGTGGGCCAATATGGAGCTAGTGTTTGATTTGCAATTGCACGTCTGAGGGGTTGTACAGAGCGTTATGTGCTGCTGTGCAGCAAGCATTACAGTTCGACGCGCCTACCGGCGCTGGAGCCGACGTTCAAGCGGCGGATATTTGCAGAGGTCGAGGCGTAAGCGTTATTTATAACTAGCGCATGAGCCATCGGAGCATAGCTCTCGGACAACTCCGAGAGCTGACTCAAGGAGTAATCAGCAATGAGAATTGAACCCGAAATCACTGGTGTCTCGCTCGTCATGCTCGGCCATTTCAATCCTGCAATTTTCACACCTGCGTGGTTCGGATGGCATGGGCTTCTTTCCGAAAGGACTGCCGAAATCGCAGATACGAAAATTATTCATCCCCAGATTGCGATGTTCAATGCGGATTGGCTCAACCTGCATGTCCAACCAGAATCCTTCCTAATTAACACGACTCAGGCCCCCTTCATTCGTCTGCGGGACCTAGCCATCCGTATTTTCCGAGAACACCTTCCCCATATGCCCCTTAAAGTCCTAGGAATCAACCGGGAAGTGCATTTTCCCTTACGGAGCTTTGGCGAGCAAAATCGCCTCGGCAGACTGCTGGCACCTGTCGAGCCTTGGGGAGACTGGGGCAAGAAACTTGAATCGGACGAGGAACAAGGCGGCATGACTTCCCTTACCATGACACAGATCAATCCAGAAGGGAGACCGCTCGGTGGACGAGTAAACGTGGTAGTACAACCATCAAACCAGATCGGCAGAGGTCGGCCCGGCGTTTACGTTCAGGTCAACGACCACTATATCATTGAGAATGTAGAGAGCCAAATGGGGACCCGTGAGATTGTTATGCTGCTGGAGGATAACTTTGATGAATCTCTTCGGCGTGCAGATCAAATCATCGATCACATTATGTCATTAACAAGGAGATAAGTATGTCGGAGACAGCATTCACCCTTGTGGACAACAGACGTAACAATTTATCCGATGTCAATGAAAGTTCGAGTGTCCTTAGCACCTCTGACCAGTTGCTTCGAGAAAGACATCCTAAACGTGTAGAGGCTGTACTAGAACAAACCCAAGGAACTACTCTACGCGACCCCGGAGGCGCAGAGACCTCAATTGAAAATCGCCCGACGTCAGCCGGGATCAATTCCGATGTTAGCTCGATCATTGATTTACCTAGCCTAGATCAAGTATCACAGACCATGTCCCGGATAACATTCCATGCGCTTCAGGAATGGGAAGGATATGTCATAGAGACAGGAGAAGACGACTTCACAGCGCGGCTGTTAGACCTGACCGCCGATTCCTCGCATGAAGAGGAAGAAGCCGTCATTCCTCTTTCCGAGATTTCAGAAGACGATCTAAGGCGTCTGCGTCTCGGCAGCATTTTTCGCTGGGTCATCGGCTATGAGCGTTCCGCAAGTGGAACCAAGCGGCGCGTCTCCCAAATCGTCTTTCGCGACCTTCCTGTTGTGACCAAACAGGATATAGCCGAAGGGGAGGAATGGGCTAGGAGGGTCGCTCAGTTATGGGCGGATTAACTGCCCGTGGAGTGCCGCCTAAACACAATGTGATGGAAGTGACGGTTATAGGGCCTGGTTACGGAGAATGTATACTCCTTCATATAGGAAATGGAAATTGGGTAATTGTCGATTCCTGCCTAAACGCGGAGTCGCATCCAGCGGCGTTGGCTTATCTCCGCGATATGGGATTAAATCCTACTGAAGCGGTTCGCCTCATCGTCGCCACCCACTGGCATGACGACCATATACGCGGCATGGGAAAATTAGTCGAGGTCTGTGACAAGGCGACGTTCTGCTGTGCAAGTGTTCTGCGTACGGATGAGTTTCTCGCGGCGGTGGGTGCTATGGCGAGCCGCCCTATGTCCAAGACTGGCTCTGGAATGCAGGAATTCTACAAGGTCTTCTCATTGCTTGCTGCAAGGTCTTCCAAGCCTGTATTCGCCATCGCCAACCGTCGCATTTTCAACCGCGACGGTTGCGAGATATGGGCCCTCTCACCTTTCGACAAGGATTTTGGTCTGTTCCTCCAAGAAATAGGCCGTCTCCGACCACAGGAACGCGAAACCAAAAGACGTACTCATACCTTGACGCCGAACAAAATTGCAGTCGTTTTGTTGATTAAAATTGAAGATGCAGTAATACTTCTTGGATCTGATCTTGAAGGACGCGGCTGGTTAGAGATACTCGCTGCCCGTGAACGTCCAAACTGCAAAGCCTCAGTTTTCAAAATTCCACATCATGGCTCCCAGAATGCCCATGAAGATCGAATGTGGAGTGAGATGCTGCATAGTGAACCAATAGCGGCACTCACTCCGTGGCAAAAAGGTGGGCGGGTGTTGCCGACGGAGGGCGATGTACGACGTATTCTCTCATTTACAAAAAAGGCTTACGCAACTGCACCAATCGACGTTCCCATTCGCAAATCATTACGGAACAGGACAAGAGCGATAGAAAGGACAATCAGGGAAACCAGCAAAAGGATCAGTCGCGTGGCTCTGCCCCCCGGAATGATCCGTCTTCGCCGGAAGTTCGGTTCGCAAGACGATTGGGAGATTGAGACGTTTGCGCCGGCATGTCGATTGAGCTAGACAAAAATTTGCATGAATCAATAAAAGGTAATGAGTTATGACTAATCCCCTAGCCATTTTCCAGACGCTTTTGCGCGAGCTATTTCAGTTCGACTGCGCCGATTTGGACTTTGGCATATACCGCATAATGAACCATAAACGAGAGGTTATTGAGCGATTCATAACCGATGATTTGCCAAAAGCGATAGCTGAGCAACTCGAAAGCGGCGCGTTGGCCGAGCAAGCACAGGTTGAGGAAAGTTTACAGGAGGTTCGTCAGCGGATTGGGGGAAACTTTGGGGACGATGCCATCGATGCTGATGGGAATCTGGCAGAGATATATCACAACACGCCGCTTGGTAAGGAATACTTGGAGTTGAAGGCTAAATCCGCAGGCGGCCAAGGCCGCGACGCTCTCGAAGCGGCCATCTTCAATCACCTATACGCCTTCTTTAGCCGATACTACCAAGATGGCGATTTCATCTCTAAGCGTCGATACTCCAAACGCCAACGCTACGCCATTCCGTACAACGGCGAAGAAGTGCATCTCCATTGGGCCAACAGCGACCAATACTACATCAAGACCGGCGAGCATTTCCGCGACTATTCGTTTGCAGTGCGTGACATCACCGTGCATTTCAAACTTCAGGTCGCCGACATTGAGCAGGACAATATCAAGGGCGACAAGCGGTTTTTTCTGCCATGCACTGAGGCACCTACTTGGGACGCGGAGGCCAAGCGACTCGACATTCCGTTTGAGTATCGGCCCCTGACTGAACAGGAGGAAATTACTTACGGCAAGAAGAATCAGCAGGAGACTATCATCACTAAAGCTGTGGCAGAGATTCCCAAGCAGTTGGATAAGACACCTGACGCACTGGCGGCCTTGACGGGTGAAAAACGTCGGAACGACGACGGGCAGGCTGTCTCCTTTCTCGAACACCACTTGCGCCAATATACTCGGCGGAACACGTCGGACTTCTTCATCCACAAGGATCTGAAGGGCTTTCTCGTCCGCGAACTCGATTTCTACCTGAAGAACGAGGTGCTGAACCTCGGCGATATGGAAGTGGCTGGCGAGGACCGCTCTGAGGGCTGGTTTCAGATGATGCGGACGATTCGGTCGGTCGGCGGCCAGATTATCGACTTCCTCGACCAGATTGAAGGCTTCCAGAAAATGTTGTGGGAGAAGCGCAAGTTCGTCACCGAGACGCACTATTGCATTGCGGTTGGGCACATTGACGAGGGTTTCTATGAGGACATCGCCGGGTGTGAAGCGCAGTGGGACGAATGGAAGGTGCTGTTCAGCATTGACGAAGATCAAATCGACCTGTTCAACGCGAGCAAGGACAAGGCAGGCAAGCGCGTTGAGTTCTTAAGAGCGCATCCGACACTCGTCCTCGATAGCAAACACTTCGACCGAGATTTCGTGGATCGGCTATTGGGTAGCTTTGATGACTTGGAAGGGATGACGGATGGGGTGCTGATCCGCAGTGAAAATTGGCAGGCGTTGAATGCGTTGCAGGAACGTTACCGGGAGCAAGTGAACACGATCTACATTGATCCTCCCTATAACACGAGCGAAAACACTTTCGTTTACAAGAATGAATATAAACACTCATCATGGCTGGCTATGATCCAGAATCGAGCGAGCATGGCGAAGCTACTTTTGGCCGAGCAAGGTGTGTTGCAGTGTGCGATTGATGATACAGAGACATGGAAACTTCGGAGTATTTTGGACACATGTTTTGGACAAGATAATCGAATCGCGACGATTGCTATTGAGGTAAACCCCGCAGGACAAAACATACGCCCTAATACACCTGCACTCAGTCACGACTATTGTCATGTTTATGCAAACGATATTGAGCAAACGGAAATGCAGGAACGCGATCTGACGGCAGAAGAGAGGGAAGCGTATAACCATAAGGATGAGACAGGATTTTTTCTTTGGGACAACTTGCGTCGAAGAGGAGGTAATTCGCGTCCGTCTGACCGACCAGGACAGTGGTATCCGCTCTACATTGACCGAGACACAAGACAAGTGAGTGTTGACTCATTCGAGGGTGCTGAAGAAATATGGCCGATCGACCCAAAGGGAGAGAGGCGAATTTGGCGCAACAATCCAGAAGGGGCGCGTCGAGACATTAAGAGTGGCGATATTTCGGTTATCGAAAAAGCAGGGAGGTTCGAGATAGTTAAGAAATCTCGAATGCCCAAAGGCAAGAAACCAAAAACGCTATGGACAGACTCAAAGTACTCTGCTACAACTCATGGGACTAAGCTCCTTATTGATGTCATCGGAGATCAACAATTCAGCTACCCTAAATCAGTACATTTGGTCGTGGATTGTCTTCGCTATTGGAGTGGAAAGACTTCGACGATCCTCGACTACTTCGCCGGCTCTGGCACAACCGGCCACGCCGTCATCAACCTGAATCGAGAAGACGGAGGCCAACGCAAATTCATCCTTGTCGAGATGGGTAACCACTTCGACACCGTACTCCTACCGCGTATCAAAAAGGTCGCGTTCACGCCCCAATGGAAGGATGGCAAGCCCAAGTGCATGGCAAAACCTCAAGAGGCCAAGCATGGACCGCGTATCATCAAGTATATGCGTCTCGAAAGCTATGAGGACGCGCTGAACAACATCGATTTCGACGAGGATTCCGCGCAGCAAGCGTTGCAGTTCGACGACTACTTGCTCAAGTACATGCTCCAATGGGAAACCAAGCGCAGCGCGACCCTGCTGAACGTGGAGAAGCTATCGCAGCCCTTCCGCTATACGCTGCACATCCACGCCGACGGTCAGACGCGGCAGCAAATCTCCGACATCCCAGAGACCTTCAACTACTTGCTCGGCCTGCGCGTCGAGACGCGGCGCGTATATTATGACGACGACCGGCGATACTTGGTCTATCGCGGCCAGATTGACCAGCAGCGGATCGTCGTCATCTGGCGAGAAACCCAAGGCTGGGATAAGGCCGCTCTGGTGCGCGACAAGGAGTTCGTAGCCGAGCAGCAACTGACCGACGGCGCGGACGAGGTCTATGTCAACGGCGATTCCTTAATCCGTGAGGCCAAGGCGCTGGAACCAGTGTTCAAACGACGGATGTTTGCAGAGACACAGGCATAAGAAGGACTCATACGACGACACTGAGAACTGCAGGAACATACCATGAACAACACCATTGAAGAAGCTACTGGTGGACCCGACCGTCGAAGCCTCGCTGGAAGCAAAGATAAAACGGCTCGCACGGTCATAGATAAATTAGTCGGCGACATTGTAAAGAGTGTAAACCCTCTACAAATAATCCTCTTTGGCTCAGCCGCCAGAGGAGACGCAGGAGAGCATAGCGACATCGATCTGCTCGTAGTCATGCCCGAGGGTGTTCACCGACGGAGAACGGCGCAGAAGCTGTATCGGGAAATTACGGGTTTGGGTGTACCCTTTGATATCGTAGTAGCAACCCCGCAGGACTTGGAAAAGTACAAGGATAATAGGGGCTTGATCTATAAAAGTGCTTTAAAGGAAGGTATAGAGATTTATGGACTCTGAATCTCGTGTTCCAGGTAGCGCTGAGGATTGGCTTCGTTACGCTAAAAGCGACTTGGAGCTTGCCCGCATAGAAAAACCGGAAGGTGTCTTGCTGGAAAATCTCTGTTTCCATGCCCAGCAAGCTGCTGAAAAGACATTGAAAGCCGTTTTGATATTTCTTGAAATTGATTTCCCTAGAACGCACAATATCAGAACATTGCTCGATCTTTTACCCGAAGGTGTCGATGTCCCTCAAGAGGTAGAAGAAAGTGCAATCCTAACAGACTATGCTGTTGAATCTCGATATCCTAGGAGTAGTGAACCCGTCGATGACGAAGAATATCGGCGGGTTATTGGTCTTGCCGAAACAGTCGTGAGTTGGGCTGAAAAGTTGATTTACGAAAAAGACCATGAGCAACGTCAATAAAGAAATGACACAATGTTTTCAGGAATAACGCCATGAATGCGCGAATCGAAATTCCAAAAGACGAGATCGCTAAATTTTGTCGGCGCAACCACATCCGGCGTCTGGCCCTGTTCGGCTCGGTGCTGCGCGATGACTTCACACCTGAAAGCGACGTGGATGTAATCGTGGACTTTGAACCGGACCAGACGCCGGGGCTGGGGTTCATCACCATGCAGGACGAGCTGTCGGAGATACTTGGGCGGAAAGTGGATATGCACACTTTCAGGGGAGTCGAAAGCAGTCGCAATTGGCTGCTCCGGGAGGAGATACTCAGTTCGGCAGAGGTGCAGTATGAGCAGGCGTGACGACCGGGTAAGCCTCGTGGATATGCTCATCCACGCTGAGGAAGCCGTCGTCTTACTAGGAGAAGCAACTCTGAATGACTTGATAGAAGACCGAGTAATGCAACTCGCCCTGCAGAAATTGGTAGAGATTGTGGGCGAAGCGGCCAACCGCGTTTCCGAGGATACACAGCAGCGCCACCAAGAAATTCCCTGGCCCCAGATTATCGGCCTGCGTAACCGACTAGTTCACGGCTACTATGACGCTAATCTAGATATTCTATGGAAAATTATTCAGAACGACTTGCCGCCGCTCATTGAACAACTGCAAGCCATCGTCGGTGAAGAGGCATAGAAATGCCGCCAGTTCAAATCGCCAACTTGGAGCAGCACCTAGTCCTGCTAGCATGGCTCAACCGACAGTTTGGCTACGAGCACAACCGCGACCTACTGGCGGGTATGAAGGATTCTGACGAGGGATTCGATGCCGAAGGCCACAGCTTTGTCTATCATCGGCTGATAAGTCGCGGGGACGCGGTGAGCATTTCGCCGGACACTTTGGCCGAGTACGACGACAATATCCGCAACCATCTGCACGCCATAAACGCCCGCCGCTCCGAGCCGATTACCTTGCGCTACTTCCAGTACTTGGCGGCGCTCTACGCGGAAGTGTTCCTCGATGGATACTTCAACCACCGGGGAGAGATGCTCCGCTCTCTGAACGAGTTTGTCGTTGAGCGCGATGCCGGTGAGCCGTTTTCTGAATCCGACCTTAAAAAACTAGCCTTTTGGATGGCGACCGGCAGCGGTAAAACCCTCATCATGCACTTCAATTACCGCCAATTCCTGTACTACAATAATCAGCCCCTAGACAACGTTCTGCTGATTACCCCCAACGAGGGGCTAAGCGATCAGCATCTCGAAGAGATGACGGCCTCGGATATCCCCTGCCGGAGATTCGACCTCGACGAGAGCGGTCTGATGATGGACGCAAACGACGTGGTCCGGGTCATTGAGATAACCAAACTGGTTGAGCAAAAGCGCGGCGGCGGTGTGAGCGTACCCGTCGAGGCATTCGAGGGCAACAACCTGATTTTCGTCGATGAAGGGCACAAAGGATCGGGAGGCGAAGCATGGCGCAGCTTTCGCGACGCACTAGGCGAGCGCGGCTTTACCTTTGAATATAGTGCCACGTTCGGCCAAGCCCTGAGCGCGGCGAGTAAGAACGAGCTTACGGTGGAGTACGGGAAAGCCATCGTCTTTGACTACTCGTACCGCTACTTCCACGGCGACGGGTACGGCAAGGACTTCCGCGTGCTCAACCTCTTGGAGGAGACGACCGAGGAGGCGACAGAGACGCTTTTGCTCGGCAACCTACTGTCGTTCTACGAACAGCAATGCGTGTTCGCCGAGCACGCCCAAGCGTTGCGACCTTATCACTTGGAACGGCCGCTGTGGGTCTTCGTGGGTAGCACAGTGAACGCGGTGTATTCCAAGAAGAAGCAGAAACATAGCGACGTGCTGACGGTGGCGCGGTTCCTACATCGCGTTCTGGAGAACAAAGGTGGCTGGGTGCTGTCGGTCATTGAGCGACTCGTCAAAGGCGAGAGCGGTTTGATCGCACCAGACGGCCTGGACGTGTTTGCGGAGAAATTCAAGTACCTGCGGGCAATGGAACAGCCCCCCGATGGGATATACCAAGACATCCTAGAAAAGGTATTCCACGTCCCGGCCGGCGGCGGATTGCACTTGTGCGCGATCCGAGGGGCCGCTGGCGAATTGGGTCTCAAGGCAAGCGGTGCCCAATCCTACTTCGGTCTCATCTACATCGGCGATATTAGCGCATTCAAGAATCTAGTAGAGTCCGACGACGCCGGTCTAACGCTGGAGGAGGACGCACTGGCTGGCTCCCTGTTCGATGGCATCAATGGACCGCATACCAAGATTGAGGTCCTGATTGGCGCGAAGAAGTTCATGGAGGGCTGGAACTCTTGGCGCGTCTCGAATATGGGTCTGCTGAACATCGGCCGCAGCGAGGGCTCGGAAATCATCCAGCTCTTCGGGCGCGGGGTGCGCCTGCGAGGCAAAGGCGCTAGTCTCAAGCGGAGCGCAGCGCTAGACGACGGCAACCACCCGAATCACATTGGCTTGCTGGAAACGCTCAACATCTTCGCAGTGCGTGCCAACTACATGGATAAATTCCGTAATTACTTGGAGCGGGAAGGCGTAGAGACCGAAGCATACCGGGAACTGCCGCTGTTCATTCGTCCCAATGAGAGCTTGCTACAAAAGGGATTGGTGATACCCAGAGTGCCAGACGAGCGCGACTTCGCCAAGGAGGAAGATATTCGCCTGGAGCCCGACCATGACGTGACGGTGCGTGTCGATATGTCCTTGAAGGTCCAAGCCTTAGAAAGCGACCCTACCGGCCTCGCCGGGGTTGGAGCCCACTCAGGTGCCGAGCAGTCTATTCCCTCAAAAAGTTTATCCTTGATTGATTGGGAGCAGGCGTATCTCGACCTACTCGAATACAAAGAGCAGAAAGGCCGCGACAACTTGATCGTGCAGCCGGATGTACCACGACAGATTATCGCGGACGACGGTCAGTACCGTCTGATTGCCGAAGAGTCGGTCGTCCGGCCACAGTCGATTGAGGATGTGGATCGCCTACAAGAGGCCGCAACCTGTATTTTGCGGAAGTACGTGGACGCTTTCTATCGGGTACGGCGGGAGCGTTGGGAGTCGGAGCGGATGATCTATAAGCCCCTCGACGAGCGTGATCCGAATTTGAGCTTTAGCCGAGAGCCGGAGGCCAAGGGCCAATACGTGGTCAGCATCCGGCAATCCGAACACGCATTAATCGACGAGATTGAAAAGCTGATCGATGAAGGTGAGCGGCTATACGCAGAAGAAACAGAGGAGTTGCCCCGTTTTCACTTTGACCGGCATCTCTATCAGCCTCTGTTGATTGAGAAGGGCGATAAAGTAAAGAGCGCACCCCCAGCGTTGAACGAGAACGAACAGCGGTTCGTCAGGGATGTGAAAGCCTATTGGACAGCCGAATCCGACCAATCCCTCGCCGGGATAGAAGTGTTCCTCCTGCGGAATCTAAGTCGCGGTGCTGGCGTTGGCTTCTTTGAGACGAGCGGCTTCTATCCCGATTTCATCCTCTGGATCAAAAAGGGTAAGAAACAGCACATCGTCTTTGTTGAGCCGCACGGAATGCTCCACGCAAACGCATACCTGCACGACGACAAGGCGCGACTTCACGAAAGGCTGCCGGAATTGGCGAAGGAGACCGGCGCGAGGAGTCAGCATCAGGACGTGACGCTAGACTCGTACATCGTTTCCGCAACGTCTTACCACGACCTTCATAAGCGATACGACGATGGTAATTGGGATAAGACGCGGTTTACCGACGCGCATATTCTGTTCGCCGAGCGCAACGAGCAATACGACTACATGAAGAGAATATTTACAGACAGCATATCCAACTTCTGAAACAGGAGATCAACTATGAACAAGGATCGGGTCGCCGGTAAAGCGGCCATTGTAACAGGCGCAGCCTCGGGAATCGGGGAAGTCACCGCTCAAGTTCTGGCGCACGAAGGCGCGTCCGTCTGCGTGGCAGATGTCAACGCCGATGGCGGCCAGCAGGTCGTCGATAGAATCAACGCCGATGGCGGCGAAGCCATTTTCGTCTGCACCGATGTGGGCGAGTCTGCCGAGGTCATCGAGATGTTCGCACGCACCGAAGAAGCCTTTGGCCGCGTAGATATCGTCCACAACAACGCAATATGGTTCCGCCACGGCCCGGCGACCGAGCTCGACGAAAAAGATTGGGACGGCACGTTGAACATCGGCTTGAAGGCGATTTTCCTCGCCGCTAAATACGGCATCCCAATCATGCGCAAAACTGGGGGCGGCGTGATTATCAACACCGGCTCGGTGCATTCGCTGGTCAGCTTTGCCACGGCCACGGCCTACGACGCGGCCAAGGCCGGAGTTTTGGGCCTGACGCGGACCCTCGCCATTGACTACGGGCCAGACATCCGCGTCTGCGCGGTGCTGCCCGGCGCAATCTTGACGCCCCTGTGGGATGATCTACAAGTGCCGGAGGAAGAGCGCGTGCGCTACGCCCAGATGGTGCCGGCCCAGCGCTTGGGCACGGGCGAAGATATCGCCAACGCCGTGCTATTCCTCGCTTCGGACGAGGCGTCCTTTATAACCGGAACTGCGTTGACCGTAGATGGCGGAATGCTGGCGCGGACCGAGTAGATGACCAAGCCAGCCGTTAAACCGCAAAATCCCTGTTTTTCTTCCGGCCCTTGCGCCAAGCGCCCGGGATGGAATCTTGCGGCCCTAAAAGACGCGGCCGTAGGACGCTCGCATCGCGCCACAATCGGGCGGGCCAAGCTGCAAGAAGTCATTGAGCGGTCGCGTACACTTCTAGGCGTACCGGCCGATTACCGCATGGCCGTAGTGCCGGGTTCAGATACAGGTGCCGTAGAGATGTGCCTGTGGTCGATGCTTGGCGCACGCGGCGTCGATGTCCTGTCTTGGGAGAGCTTCAGCAAGGGGTGGGCGACGGACATCACCCAACACTTAGGCCTAGAAGATGTGCGCGTCTTCGACGCGGACTTTGGACAGTTGCCCGACTTGTCTCAAGTTGACTGCAACCGCGACGTAGTCTTTGCGTGGAACGGCACGACCTCCGGGGTGAAGGTGCCTGACGGCGAGTGGATCGCCGCCGACCGCGCGGGCCTGACCATCTGCGACGCGACATCCGTGGTCTTCGCCGTGAATCTGCCCTGGGAAAAGCTCGATGTAGTAACCTACTCTTGGCAAAAGGTCATGGGCGGCGAGGCCGCACACGGAATGCTCATCCTCAGCCCGCGCGCAGTCGAGCGGCTCCTCAGCTTCACGCCGCCTTGGCCCTTGCCCAAGCTCTTCCGCATGACCCAAGGCGGCCAGCTCAACGAGGCCCTGTTCAAGGGCGACACCATCAACACGCCCTCCCTGCTGTGCGTAGAAGACGCGCTCGACGGGCTGCGCTGGGCCGAGAGCATCGGCGGCTTGCCCGAACTCGTGCGGCGCACGCAGGCCAACCTCGCGGTGCTAGAGCAGTGGGAAGCCGCAAGCGAATGGATCGCGTTTTTGCCCGCACGGCGGGAGATTCGCTCTAGTACGTCAATTTGCCTGCGGATCGCCGATGCGTGGTTTGCCGGTTTAACTGAGGACGCGCAGCGGGCAAAGGTCAAAGCACTCGTCGCCACGCTAGAGGACGAGGGCGTCGCCTACGATATCAACGGCTATCGCGCCGCGCCGCCCGGCCTGCGGATCTGGGGAGGAGCCACCGTGGAAACCAGCGACATCGAAGCGCTAGTCCCGTGGTTGGATTGGGCGTGGAAAGAGGAAGCGTAACATCAACCCAACACGTCGGCAGCGGCCAATGCGAGCTGGGGGATCGTCGGCGAGATGAGGGTAGCGTCGGCTGTGACTTCGATGCGCTGTTGGTACGCGCCGCCTTGGGGCCGGGCGTACACTTCGATGCGGCCTTTTTGCAGGTCGATCAGCCACACTTCGGGAAGACCAGCTTGAGCGTAGAGAGGCAGCTTGACCTCGCGGTCGTAGTCGGCCGACGTGTCGGCGACTTCAATGGCCAGCAGCACATCGGCTGCCGATGGATGGGCCGCCGCGTAGAAGTCGGCGCGGGGACGGAGTAGCACTAGGTCGGGTTCGGGGGCCGAGTACGCGTCGAGGGTGATGGGGTCTTGGACGCCGATCAACATGGAATCCCCGACCATTTTTCCCATCAATACATTGAGGCGTTTTACGCAAGCGGCGTGGCGGCTGCCAATGGGGCTCATGGCGACGATCTGCCCGGCGATAAGCTCAACGCGATCCTCCTCGGTGAGAATGTCAGTCTCGGCCATGCGGTAGTATTCGCTGACTGTGAAGGGACGCTTCTGCGGTTGCGTAGTCATAGTAACTCTCCTCTATAAGTTGCGCCCACTCATAGAGAATATGGGAGCGGGCGCAACCTGCACAAGAACGCATGGCGCTGCTACTATTTCTTTTTATTACCCGCCTGCAATTTGTCTGCCGCCCCCACCGAACCAATGTGCAGCGTGTCGTACGCCTGTTGCGAAGTCTCAAACGGCCCCTCGTGCGTCTTCGCGCCGTGCCATTGCAAATTGGTGTACATCGGGTTAATCTCGCCTGTCTCCCGCTCGCGCTTGGCGATCCACGCCTCCATCCGCTCCTTCAGCGCGGCAACAATCCCCGGCTCTTTTTTGGCCAAGTTTTTCAACTCCAGCGGGTCGGCGACCAAGTTGTATAGCTCGACTTCGGGCTTGAAGTGGAAGTCCGGCTCTAGTGCGACCATCAGCTTCCACTCCGGGGTGCGCCAGCCGTGCTTGCGCATCCAAGTGCATTCGGTGATGTAAAAGTCCGAGTAGTTGGAGGCTTTCTCGCTTGCGACCAGCGGCAGTAGCGACTGGCCGTCGAAGGCAATATCGGTGCGGATGTCGAGGAGTTCGAGGATGGTCGGCACCAAATCTTGGTGCAAGGTGGTACCAGAGACGCACTCGCCAGCCGGCAGCGCACCGGGTAGGCGGATGATCAGCGGCACGTACAGCGTGTTTTCGTACATGCCGTGGTGGTCGTACCAGCACTCGTGCTCGTACAGGGTCTCGCCGTGATCGCCGTTGATGACGATTAAGGTATCGTCGCTCAAGCCCAGCTCTTCGACGCGAGTGAGGATGCGCTGGATGCAGGCGTCCATATAGGCGACGGCACCGTCGTATTGGGCATCGACGTAGTGGCGGTCGCGCACCCCCGGCGGCATCCAATCGGCAAAGAAGTCGCAGAAGGGTTTGAAGCTAAACACCGGCTCCATGCTCTGGTTTGTTGGGTCGAATTCGTCGCCGCTGTAAAACATCCGCTCAAAGGGGGCTGGCGGCAGATACGGGGCGTGCGGATCCATGTGTCGCAAGAAGAGGAAAAACGGCTGCTCGGCTTGCGCTAGCCGTTCCAGTTCGGGAATGGCAACTTGGTTGAGGTTTTCGGCCTTGGGGCTGCGGCCTTCGGCAAACGAACCCCAACTGGCATAGTCGAAATAGCGGTCAAAGCCGCGCGAACTGGGATTGCCGCTAAAGCCGACGCACGAGGTGTCGTAGCCGTTCTGGCGCAGGATTTCGGGGAGGGTGCGGATGCGCTCGGGCAAGCCGCCTTGGTGGCGCAGGGCAACGACGCTGGTGCCAAAGCAGTCGAGGCCAGTGAGCATGGAGGCGTAGGCCGAAGTCGTGGGGATGTGGGCCGAGTAGTTCTTTTCAAAGAGCACGGCATCGGCGGCAAAGCGGTCGATGTGGGGCGTGGTCTGGCGGTGGTAGCCATAACAACTCATGTGATCGGCGCGCAGGCTGTCGATGCCGAAGAGAATGACGTTGGGCTTTTTAGCTGGCATTAGATCCTCTCAATTAGGGGTAGGTATTGGCGTGTCGTCGGGTTATTTGAGGACTGCACCGGGCCATTGGTCGTCGCTGGCCGTCACATCTACGGTAATGCCGTCTGGGTCTTCGACCTTGAAGGCTCCTTCGCTGATGTTGTGGACATCGATCGGCTCCTTGCCGCCCAAACCATCGGAAAAAATTTCATAGCCCATATCCAATAGGCGGCGGCCGGTCTCTTCGAGGTCGGGCACCCGCACGCCGATGTGCAGATAGTCGAGCATCCCGCTGACGTGGGACGGACGGTCCGGGCCGTTGTGCTGAAAGACCCGGAAGTTGTGGTGACCATCGCTGAGGTCGTAGCAGCTTCCGTGGGTCGAAACCACGGGCAGGCCGAGGCCGTCGCGCCAAAAGCGGATGGTTTTTTCGAGGTCCGTGGCCCGGACGCCAATGTGGACGAGTACTGTACTCATGGCTTTTCTCCTTTCTCGTAGGCTCGTAGCCGTTGTGCCATCAGTGCCCATAATCTAACAAACAAAGCACTGCACTGCACTACCGCGTTTGCAGACCGGGATACTATTCGCTTTATCATATCTTAATGGAAATTTATTAAACTAAAAAAGTTTTTTTATATCAATAAGTTATTGTTTTTTGGTTAGATGGAAAATGCCCCGTAAAATGAGGCAAAAAAACGGGGCAAATTTCTTGACTTATATACAAATGTTTACTATCTTTTTGTGCAGGTAATCGAAGTAAAAAAGGGCCTTTTTTGCGTTGGAAAACCGAGCACTACAGACCACATCGCCAGGAGCAAAACCACATGCGACGCGAGATCATCAGTCAGGGCCTGATGTACGCCCTCGTCAGCCTCTTTGTATTCGCGGTGAAGCCGCTTCTCAACTAATAGCCGCTGGCCACAGGAGAGCAGAGCAATGAACCCAATTTTTGCATTTCACACCTTGCGCCAAGTGAGCAAAAACAAGCGCACCCAGCGCCAAGTGAGCCGACTGGGGCCGCTATGCACAGGAGCAATCTTCGTCGTCTGGAGCTTTCCCGTTTTCCGCTATCTCACCTAACCTTCGGCTGAGCTCAGGTCGAAGCCTGGCACAAAAGGAGAAACTTCATGCCGCCTATCGCCAAAGATCGCATCGAACGCGCTGCGCGGATCTATGCTAGCAACCACGACGCCGGCTCGGCCTTGGGCATTGCCCCGGGCAGTTTCAGCCGCCTCTGTCGCCGCTACGGCATTGAGACGCCCCAAGCGCGCAAGCGCCGTCAGCGCAGCGAGTGGAAGCAGGCTCCTCTCAGCCTGCACAACCGAAAGGAGCAGTAATATGTCGAGTCTCAACAAAGTCTTACTCATCGGCAACTTAGGGTCCGATCCCGAGACCCGCTTTACCCCCAGCGGCGCTCAGGTTGCCAACTTCAGCTTGGCCACCAGCGAGTCGTGGAACGACAAGGACGGGCAGCGCCAAGAGCGCACCGAGTGGCACCGCATCGTCTTGTGGCGGCGCCTCGCCGAAATCGCTGGTCAGTACCTAAAAAAGGGCAGCAAAGTCTATATCGAGGGCAAGCTGCAAACGCGCTCTTGGGAAGATCAGCAAGGTCAGAAGCGCCAGACCACCGAGATCGTCGCCATCACCATGAAAATGCTCGGCGCAGAGCGGGCCGCCGAGGCCGTTGCAGTCAATGGCAACGGCAACAGCCACGAACTCGCCGCGGCCCCTGCGGCCGGTCCCAACCACGACGACCTCCCCTTTTAGCCATTCTACCCTTTCGCCGGGTTGACGCTCGGACGAGATGTATTAGCTTGGTCGCGGTCCGCAAAGGATGCGCGGCCATTTTTTTATTTCATCGAAGGAGCGACCATGGCGTTTGAACTCAACGCACCGAGCAAAATAAAGAACATAACGAGCGCGTACACAGGCCCGCGCTTTCGCGACGGGCGGCCCAAAGTCGACGACGATATCGTCGAGCGGATGAAGTGGGTGACCGTCGAGGAAGCCTGGGGCGTACTGATGGGCAAGGGACATGCGTTCCAGTTCGAAGGCGACTGGATCAACCTGCATCCAAGCCGCGTGCTAGTCGGCCGCGCGGTAACGGCCCGCTACATCCCGCACCGGCCCGACTTCAACGACGTCGTCAATGCCGAAGGTGAGCGGCGCGGTCGGATCGGCGGCCAAAATAGCTGGGTCATCGACACTTTGGTCGCCAACGACGTGTTGGTCGTCGATCTGTTCGGCAAAGTGCTGCGCGGGACCTTTATCGGCGACAATCTCGGCACGGCGATCGCAGCCAACACCGGCGGTACGGGCCTAGTCGTCGATGGCGGCATCCGCGACGATCACCGCGTGCGCCAGTTGCCGATCAACGTGCTCTGCAAGGGGCTGCATCCCTCGGCCATCGGCGAGGTGACCATGGCCGAGATCAACGGTCCGGTGCGGGTAGGTGAGGCGACCTGTATGCCGGGCGATATCGTGCTGGCGACCCCCACGGGCGTGATTTTCGTGCCGCCGCAATACGCCCGCGAGGTCGTGGAGTCCTCCGAAAACACCCGCCTGCGCGACTATTGGGGCAAGAAGAGCATTGCCGACGGCCGCTACACGCCCGGGGAAGTGGATCGCAAGTGGTCGCCCAAGATGGACAAAGAATTCGCCAAGTGGAAAAAGACGGCTGACATAGAGGCTATTTTCGCCGAATTATAAAAAACGGGCCGAGGCAAATACAGATGCCCCGGCCCACTATCAAACAGCTTTTCCCGCTACTAGCGCGCCAGCCAAGCACTGAAGCGCTCGTTCATCTCGTCCATGTTGTCGCTCCACCAGCGCCAGTCGTTGCGCAGTGCTGCCGCCGCGTTAGCTGGATACGTCGGCATGTGCGGGGCCATCTCCTCGCCGGTCTCAGCGTGGACCGAGATCAGGTCCATGCCCGAACGACGCGCTGGCGCATAGGCGATGTGGCGGCCCACGCCGGCCATGGACGACGGCCGCGCCGCAAAGGTGAGGAACTTGCGCGCAGCCGCCAAATTCGGCGCACCCGCCGCAATGACGAGCTGGCCCGTGTCCAGCACCTGACCGTCCCAGACGATAGTAAACGGCTGCTTTTCCAAGATCTGCGCGTTGAAGATGCGTCCATTGTACGCGGTGGTCATCACCACTTCGCCATCGGCGAGCATCTGCGGCGGCTGCGCACCCGCATCCCACCAAACCACCTGATCTTTGATGGTATCGAGCTTGCGGAAGGCGCGATTGACCCCTTCGGGCGTGTCGAGGGTAGCGTACACCTCCTCCCGAGGCACTCCGTCGGCCATCAGGGCGAACTCCAAGTTGACGAGCGGCACGCGCCGCATCCCACGCCGGCCCGGGAACCCCTCAAGGTCGAAAAAATCGGCGATGGTCTCTGGTTTGCGCTCCTTAAAATGCTCCGCGTGGTACGCATAGACGGTCGAGTAGAACAACGTGCCAACGCCGCATTCGCCCATAGCTTCTGGGTAAAAATCGTCCGCGGGCGATTCGCCATTCGCCCCAAGAGGCAGTTCAAGGTCCAGCACTTCGAGCAGGCCCTCGTCGCAGCCGGTCATGGCATCGGCGAGTTCCATATCTATCACGTCCCAATGCACGGCCCCGGCATCCACTTGGGCGCGCAATTGGGCGAGGCCGCCGTTGTAGTCCTCTAGGCGAACTTCAATGCCCGTCTCTTCCGTAAACGCCTCGTGATAGCCTTTTACGCAGGCGCGTGCATACGAACCACCCCAAGATACCACGGTCAGGGATTCGGCAATGGCCGGCGCACACCACACCAGCGCGGCTAATGCACCCGCCCAAACCAGCCTAGTTAAATTCATATCGCTTACTTATTGGGCTGCGGTGTAACGCGCAGGTAGGGCTTAACCGCGGTGAATCCCTGGGGGAATTTCTCGGTAGCTTCCTCGTCCGACAGGGCCGGGACCACGATGCAGTCGTCGCCGTCTTCCCAGTTGGCCGGGGTAGCGACTGAGTAATTGGCCGTCAGTTGCAGCGAGTCAATCACGCGCAAAATTTCGTCGAAATTGCGGCCGGTCGAAGCCGGGTAGGTCAGCGTCAGCTTGACCTTTTTGTCCGGGCCGATGACGAAAACTGAGCGCACGGTCATGTTGTCGAGCGCGTTGGGATGAATCATGTCGTAGAGATCGGCGACTTGGCGGTCGGGATCGGCGATCAGCGGGAAATCGACATTGGCGCTTTGGGTCTCGTTGATGTCGGCGATCCAGCCCTCGTGGTCGTCAACCGAGTTGACGCTCAAGGCGATGATCTTGACGCCGCGCTTTTTGAACTCCGCTTCGATGTTGGCCACTGCACCCAACTCCGTGGTGCAGACCGGGGTGAAGTCGGCGGGATGGGAAAAGAGCACTCCCCAAGAATCGCCGAGCCATTCGTGAAAATTGATCGGGCCCGCGGTGGTTTCCGCGCTGAAATCCGGGGCTTCGTCGCCGAGTCGGATAGCCATGATAGTTCTCCTTTTTCCTACTTGTGAAAGGGTTTGCGAACAAACATCTAAATATCAAGGTACGCCTAGCGGTCGTCAATTGGTCGCCAACAGCCGCTTGAGATAGCGGGCGCTTTCGCGGACCGCAGCTTCAGTGCCCAGATCGGCCGAGGCCTGATGGACCGTCACATAGCCCTCGTAGCCGACCGCGCACAGTGCATCCATCAGCGGCGGGAAGCGAATCCCCCCGTCCTCCCACAAGGGAATCTGGCGGAACCGCACTTCGCCACGACACCACGTCTCAAGCGAGTCTGGACCGTCGGCGGTCAAGACGTGATTTTGCAGATATACATTGAATAGGTGTGGCGCGAAGCGGCGGATGGCATCCAGCCCATAAGGCTGGCCGCATAGCTCCAGGTTGGCCGGTTCGTAGATCAGGCCGAAATTGGCGCGGCCAATGCTCGCCAAAACTTGCAGCGAGCGGTCAATTTCCTCGAAGAGACTGCGAGTGTGGCACTGGTGCGCTAGGCGCATATCGCGCTCGGCAGCTTCGTCCGCGGCCCGGCGCGCCCAAGTGATATCTTCGTCCTTTTTCAGACAGACGCGCAGCAGCGGAGCGCCGAGCTGTTCGGCCAGATCTAGATAGGGCGTTATATTGCGGAGGGCATCTGGCCCTTGGTCGGAGTTTTCGGGGATGGGAAAGTCGCCGGTGAGCATGGAGGCGGCCAGCGAGTAGCGGTCGAGCAGGTCGCGCGCCGCGGCAACCGTCTCTGATGGGCTGTGGACGCCCACTTGCGAGGCACGCATACACAGCCCGCTATACCCGTGGTCGGTGGCGAGGGCGGCCAATTGTTCGAGCGTCATATTGGCTTCGCGCTTGGCGTGGAATTTTTCGGCCACGCGGACCGAGAGCGAGAGTTTCATGGAGATCCTCGCGGTTGAGAGTTGCTGGACACTTGCATGTAATTTGCACAAAGAAAGGACACAAACCTAATGAGAACAATCCGCGCAACATGGCTTACAGTCGTCGCCAGTTTAGTGGCCGTTCCAGCCCAGGCTTGGTGGGGGGATGGACACGGGATTCTGACCGAGGCGGCGGTGCTGGCCCTGCCGGAAGAAATGCCGGCTTTCTTTCGTCAAGGCGGCGACATTCCCAGCCACGTAGTCTTCGACCCAGACCTGTTTAAGAATCGCCGCACCCCCTTGTTGAGCCACGCCGAACACGGAGAGCACTATTTCGATATAGAATACCTTGAGGGACGCGCAATTCCGGCGAAGCGCTTTGACTTTATCGCCTTGTGCTTCGAGCTACAATTGGACCCGCCACGGGTTGGGATGGCCCCGTACGCCATCGCCGAGTGGACCGAGCGGCTAGCCGTGGCCTTTGCCGAGCATCGCCAGTGGCCGGAGAACGAGGCGATCCAACAGAAGTGCCTCGTCTATGCGGGCATTCTCGCCCACTATGCCCAAGACATCTGCCAACCTCTGCACGCGACCCTGAACTACGACGGCAAGAAGCAAGCGGACGGCACGGTTATGGGTAAGGGCATCCACGAACAGGTGGATTCAGCGGTGGAGCGGCTCGGCTTTGCGCCCGAGGAGTTGGCGGCCGAGCAGGACGTTGCAGCCTTTGATTCGCTGATGAAGGCCATCACTGGCCAGATCAAAAAAAGCAACTGGCGGGTTGAAGAGGTGTACGCGCTGTGGGGCCATTGGGAAGACGAGAACGACGCTCGCGTGCGCGCCCGGACCTTAGATTTGGCCCGCACCTCCGTGCGCTTTACGGCCTCGCTTTATCTGACGGCCTGGCAGCAGTCTGCTGAAATTCGCTTGCCGAGGTGGTTGGAACGCTGAGCGGGTACTCGTCACCGATAACTTCGCTTGCTTGTGTTCTCTCTGGCAAGTATATTGAACAAATGAGTAGGTAAGGAGGCAAGCTCGGAAAGCGCTCGCATTTTGTTCGACATTAGACTCAGGTTTGGGATTGATATTCCATTAAAATTTTAAGCCTTTTCAAGGATTTTTTGCGTTTTAGAATTTGTAGGAGGATTATCATGTGGTTTTCACAGAGGCATTTATCAATCCTGCCGGAGGATTTTGGTCCTTATCTTACGGGGGCTATCAAGTTGAAACCCTACCTTGTCAAGTTTATCAAGTATGTTCGCTCTAGGGGTTGTAAGTCTATGACGGCTGACGACCATGCGCGAATAATAGATGCGGTGGCAAGGAGGGGATGGGCATTGTGTCGAGATGATGACTGTCCCCCTGAGTACATACCGAACGAGTCAGACCTTATAGGGTTTATACAACCCATAAATCGTTGCTCGGAGGATGTAGTGAAATCATTGAATAATTTATATTACGTATCGCCTAAAGAGGTTCAGGATGACATTGATTGGAGGTGGATAAGGGCTGCACCTAATGGTTCCAGTTTTTGTTACGAAGGCGACGGGTCGCCTAATCTGGGACCTAATGAGTTGCCATCCACGGGCGGCTGTTTAGCTGTTCTTTCTGTGGGTACGATAGGATACACTATACGTTCCTTGGGAGAGATAAATGCTGATTGGAAACGGGCAGGAATGGTGGAGCACCCGCTCTTACCGTTAATTCGAGAATGGCAGACTTGTCATTTCTCTAGCTACGCTAGAGATCACGGATTGACTAATTGACTATAGATATAGAGTCTGAAGTTCGTACCTTGGTGATAAAAAGGTTGGAGAAGGAGATTAACAGAGAAATTTTATGTGCCCAAATGACGCTGAAATCGTCGCCTTCGCCAAAAACAGTGGACGAGAAGCAGTGTGTTCCATAGCGCACAACGACGAAGTCATCAGCACTCGCTTACAGGCCATTGAATGGGACTTTGCAACCGCCAAAACAGACTATCTAACACATAACTTACACCCCTATCCGGCAAAATTTATTCCACAAATACCCAATGCCTTAATCGAGGAGCTATCGTCGTCCGGAGAAACGGTCGCAGATATTTTTTGTGGCAGCGGGACCACGCTCTTGGAGGCACTCCAGCTTAAACATCACGCGATCGGCATTGACGCAAATCCCCTCGCCGTCCTCATCAGCAAGGCCAAAACCACACCACTCGCACAGTCGGAATTCGAGGAATTGGCCGCGCATCGCGCCCACTGCCAGCATCTTTTGGTGGAGACCGAGCTTAACAGTGGCGATCTATTCTATACCGGACAACCCTTTCAATCCGCTGGCTGGAGGCCGGATCCAGAGATGTGCCAGTTCTGGTTCAAACCCCATGTTGTAGAGGAACTAGCCGAATTGCGCCGCCTGATTGACCAAGTCCCAAGTAAGGCAGCCCATACCTTATGTGCGGTGGTTTTTTCTGCGATTATTGTGGCAGTCTCAAAACAGGATTCGGATACCCGCTATGTCCGGCGCGAAAAGCAGAGCAAGTTAGGAGGTGCAGTGCGGCGCTATCTGGCCCATCTCGATGCCGCCATCTCGGCAGTGCGCGAACTTACCAAAGTGCTCGATGACCGTTCTTCTTGCCGCGTGTTGAACGCGAATATCCTAGAGGCACCCGAAACCGAACCATTTGATCTAGTGATCACTTCGCCCCCCTATCCCAATGCCTATAGTTACCATCTCTACCACCGCACTCGCTTACTCTGGCTCGGATATGAGCCAGAACAATTTAAGAGGATTGAGATAGGCAGCCATCGCAAATACAGTGCTAAAGGTCGCAATCGGGCCACAGCCGCGACCTTTAGTGCAGAGTTTGAGCAGATTTTCCAGTGGCTGCGCAACAGGTTGCGCGACCATCGCCACGCCTGCTTCGTGATCGGGGATTCAACCTTAAACGGAGCACGCATCGACAACGCATCGCTAATCGCGGAAGCGGGGGCTACCGTTGGCTTCCGAGAGATAGCGCGGATTCAACGATCGATTGCGCCAACCCGAAAGGCCTTTAATCCCAAAATTGGGAAGATCAATACCGAAAATATCTTGATTCTGCAGAAAGTATAATGAAATGGGTTTCCTAACGTGTAGAATTAAGGGATATATACAGCCGTTTGAGCGACAGCTTGCGCTGCAGGAATTGCGGGCCCTGTCCCCAGGTGATGTCATACCGGTAGATGGCGATGAGGCGAACGCCTCACTATTCTCGGTGCCCGATGCGGCCAATCTCGGTACCCTGCGCAACGCCTTGGCGTACTGGCAGGAAGTCGGCACCGAGCCAGACGGGCTGACGATCCAAATCCGACGTGAGGCAACCTGGGTCAGCGCACACAACGGGGGGATGTTCAACGGGCTGATACCCTCCGTTCCCGCCAAGCTGCCTAAAAAACGCTGCTTGCGCTATGCTACTCACGGGCTACACGAGTATCGAGGTAAATTCTTTCCGCAACTGGTGCGGGCACTCATAAATATCGCCCAAGTGCCTGATAACGGCATTGTGCTCGATCCGATGTGCGGTAGCGGCACCACACTGGTCGAGACGCGGCTTGCTGGACGCGAAGCGTACGGGCTCGACATGAATCCGCTTTCGGTATTCATCGCCAAGATAAAGTGCCAGGCATTAGCGTTGAATGCAGAGTCATTAATGGAAGCATACGGGACGCTGCAAGAGGTTCTTTGTACATCTCTATCAGATCAGACTACAAGAAAGTACTTTGCGTCGCTGCCAAAGGACGATCAAACATATTTGGAGCGGTGGTTTGCGGCGCACACTCTGATGGAGCTCGACCAAGTAATAGGATCTGTGCAGCGGTTGCCAACGCTGGAACTACAAGACTTCTATCGGATTTGCTTGAGCAATATACTGCGCAGCGTCTCTTGGCAAAAAAACGACGATCTGCGGGTACGCAAGCAGGTGGTCGAACTCAAAACCGGCGAAGTGATAACGCTCTTTCTCAATGAAGCCCTACGCTCGACTAAAATCGTCGCTGCTTTCCTCGCAGAACGAGGCCAAGAGAGATTAGGCACTTATACAGTACAAGAGGCCGATGCACGTCGGGCCGTGGATGCCATACCGACACTGATCGGCAAGGTTGATGCGGTGATCACTTCGCCCCCTTATGCAACGGCATTGCCCTACATTGATACGGATCGGTTGAGCCTGATTTATCTCGGGCTTCTACGTCGCGCTAATCATCGGGCACGGGATGGGATGATGATAGGCAACCGAGAGGTAACCGAAAGGTGTCGGACGCAGTACTGGGCTTTCTACGAAGAAAATAAGCTACTTCTACCTACGGCTACACGTGCTTTGATTGAACGGATTGATCGACTCAATAAAGCGACAGCGGTCGGCTTTCGGCGACGCAACATGTCGGCTCTGTTGTCGAAGTACTTCTTTGATATGCACTCTGTAATCGAACAGACAGAGAGTCTCCTGCGCCCAGGTGGGGTGATGTTTTTAGTAATTGGCAATAACCGGACTACGGCTGGTCGCGAGGTGGTTGAAATTTGCACTGCCGATCATCTAGCGGCGATCGCGGAGACACTTGGGTTCAAAGTAACGAGCAGTCTGCCAATGGACATGCTCGCATCGCGGGACATTTTTCGGAAAAACGCGATGAAGTCAGAACATATCTTGACGCTTGAAAAGCCTCAGTAGTAGCCATAGCGTTTTTCTGAATTAGGCACGGACTCTGTACAAAGGGCACGATATACTGGAAATTGAGAAGTACCTTTGGATATTATCTCCACGTAGTACTCAAAGTCGCATGCTAGATCATCGACTTTTTCCATTAGCATGATGTCTCCAACGCTCCCAGCATTGCGCAATGCCTCATTGCGTAAGCGAAAGTCGTGTTTGTCGGGCCAATTCATCATGTTGACGGAGATGATCTGGCCGTCAAGGCTCATACGCACATTAGAGCGATCACTCTTACCTTGCTTGCTTGGATCGGGAATAAAGGCATGGGGCCATTTCCAAAAATCGGGATTGGCATTTCGGGCTGAAAGCGGAATAAATATCTCCGGCGAACGCCTAGAAGTGCCAGTAGTGGTCTGGCCGACGCCGACATCGGTGCGGTGGAGAGTCATGACGAAGCCCTTTGTCCCCGTTCTTGGTTTGCCCACCTCTTCTGCCTTGGTGAAACGTGGTGTCGTTGGGGCGCGTGGTGTCGTTGGGGCGCGTGGTTCGGGCCGAGCGGCGAAAAGAGGTTCTGTTTCGACTTCATCCTCGACGTTCCCTGCCGCTGTGGATTGGGGGGCCATCGTGTCCCTCATTTCGGGATCAGCAAGGGCCTCTTTAGGAACAAGATCGAGATCTAGCAGCCGATTAAGAATGGTTTCATCAAGGATTTGTGCAGTACCTAGTGCGGGATTGGCCCAAGCATCAAGGACGTCTTCAATAGATCGGAGCCTAGCAGCTTCGATCGAATCTGTGAGATCAAACGACAATCGGAGCGCGGCTTCATAGTTGGTAAACAGGCCACCTTCTGTCAGATTGCCCGAACCGAGTATGACTTCGGCAGCAGTATCGGATTTGAAAAGATAGATTTTCGGATGGAAGGTATATGGCAACCGATTGTGAAAAACTATTACCCGACCGTGAGGAGCAACTGCCTCTATGAGATCGCTGAGTCCTTCAAAAGAGGTTCCGCGGTGGTCGATTCCGACGATGATTTCAACTTGGTTCTCCTTTGCGAAATCCCCCAACGAGGGAGCAATATGCTTGGTGCCGGAGCACTTTGCGAAAGCGACTGCAGCGCGGAATTGTGTCCAAGGCCTGGGGGCCGAGAGATTGGCTTTGAGGTAATCTCCGAGTCGATTGGCTGAAGCGGGTTGATATATGAATTCCATAAGCAGACTGACGAAGATGCGAGGCTTGATGTCCAGCTTAGTTTTTACTTGTGGACATCCAACATGCGTTAAGACTCTCTGATGAGGCAACCACGATGCAACTAGATCCCGAGACCGAGCGACGGCTCGACCTGCTGGTGTCCGAGACCGGGCGTAGCAAGGCTTTTTACCGGCGCAAGCTCACTGAACGCAGCCTTGAGGACATCGAAGATTACTACCTCGCCATGGCCGTGCTAGAACGCGTCCGCCAAGGAGAGGAAAAGGTACATTCCTCTTCCGAGGTGAGAAAAGCACTTGGCTTGGACGATTGAGCGGTTAATATCAATTATTTATGCCCGAAGTTCGCACGGACGCGCGAACTCGGCCTCCGTGTTCCGCCAGCCAAGAGCGGAAAAATTGCAACACGGCTTCTCCGTCTCCCTGCTGCCGTTGCTTCCGCTGAATGAGCCATAGCTCGATCTCGACGCCCCGCAGATCTGGGTTTAGCCCTCGGGCTTGGGGACTGCCGTGGAAGCGCTGGAAATCCGGCTCATCCTTGTAGAACGAAATCGCGTCGCTGTTCTGCAGCAGATCTGAAACGACGATGAGACGCCGCGGCACATCGCGCCGCTTGGTGCTCTGGAAATGCTTTATGGCAACCGACTGCACCGACTCCATGATCGGCGACGATTTCGCCTCTTTATTGGTGAGCAGCTTGCCGAGCTCCTCTTCTAAAGGCGTGCGAAATTTCTGCTGCCAGTTGCGCCGAATGATTGCTTCGGATTGCGTGAGGTGATCGACGTTTTTAGGGTCGCCGGGGCTACAGACCTTGATGATCGGATCGAGGCTCCCACCATGCTCAGGGTCCACCGCAAAAAGACTGATCTCGTGATTTTCCTCGATCTCATCGAGCAGGTTCCAGATCCGGGTCTCCAGATCGGATTTGGTGGTGGGCATGAACGAATCCGTGCGATCGAGCAGAATCGCCGTAATCGCCGAGGGCCCTTCCGACCGGCAAAGGGTCTTTGGATCGCGCTCGACCGAGGGGGGCTTTAACAACACAAAAACAAGCAAGACGACGATGACCCCCGCGATCATCGCACCCCCGGCTATCGTTTTATTCGATAGCTTACCCGCGCTCATTAACTCTCTTCCTGGTCGTCCCTCGGGATCCGGCTATCCGCCTGCCTCCGATGCGGAGCCAACGGGCGCAATTCCTCGCTGCCCATATCGTACTGAGTGTGTAGTTCGGCGACGCCTTTGTCAATTTTTATTTCTGCGGCGCTAGTGATCTTCAAAATTTCCTCGCGCGTCAGCATGGCCTTTGGCAAGCTGGTGTCGATGGGCGTTTTCACGATATGCCAAGGCTTCTTGAATCGCGCTGGCGCTTCGCCGTCGCGCATCGCCCGGTTGGTATCCCGGTAGAGCTGGAGCAAGTGGTTGCACGCGTGCTCCAAGTGATCTAGATGATCGTCGAACGATCTGATAAGGCGGCGATGATCGTCGATGATAGAATCGTGTTGTCGCCCGGCGAGCAAAAGGTTTTGCTTGATGTTCTCCAGCGCCTGCACCGCCTCATTCGACGTTTCCTTCAATCCCTTTAGGCAGGACTGATAGAATTCGTTGTATGCTTCGTCGGCCTCCGCAAACACGTGCGCACACTTGGCGTACCCCGGATAGCGATCATCCCATAGGATTCCATCGATAAAGCTAATAATCGCAAAGAGGAATCCCATGAAGAACAGGATCCACGATTGGAAGTCCTCCAGCCCCAATGGATTTGCGCCAAAAGCGGCGATGGCGAGTTTGCCCCCTTCGTCGAGCACTGTGCCCGTTGTTTCCCTATAGTGCGCCACCATCAAGTTGAAAAACAATGCAAAGGCCAGAAACACCACTGCGGTGAGGATGCCCACGGACTTTCTGACCCGGTGAACGTGGTTAAAATTGGTCACGAGGATGCCGAGCAAAAAGGCAATCCCGAGGTTGACAAACGAAATGACAATCGCCTCGGTGTACGCGCCGAACAGCCCAAATTCGTTGCCCTTGGCCAGAAAGGAGGCATTGCCGAATGTCTCAATGAGAAAGAGCACGGCGATGATGCCGATGTTAAATATCTTATCGTCCCAACTGCGGGGCTGCGGCTCGCGGTGAAGGCCATTTTGTTCCTTAAACTGCTGCATGTCTTCTTTTTTGCGGCGCAGCCCCTGTTGTTCTCTGCTCAACTCCACGATGGCCTTATCGACGTGCTGATCGAATTCCGCTCGTTGTTTGGCCGTTTCAATGTCAATAGAGCTTAGCTGCTCCCGAAAATCTAGCGCGACGAGCCGCTCCCGGTAGGCTTTTAGCTCGCTCTCACACACCTGCTGTGCCTGCGCTTGAGCGCTCTCAATTAGCCCGATAACCTTGCGTTCCGTGGGGTCGAGATCGTCTTCTGCACTGTCTAATGCGGGCCGCCCCCGCCTCGCGTTCCGTTGGCTATCCTCTACGATATGCAGATCTTCGGCGACCTGATTGGTGTCGATCTTCTCGAACGGGTTGATATGAAGATCGTCTGTCATCGCACACTCCTCCTCACTTACAGCGTATTTAGGACAGAAAAACGGCAGGGGATAAAGGGGATTGTACAAAGATATGCATAACTGCGATTTTCGCCTCCCTATTCTTTATTTTTCACCCTCAAATCGCCACCCTAAATCCCTCTCGATCCTCCATGCCCTGCGCGAAGATGCGCGGCTCGATGTCGAGACCTGCGCCGGGTGTGTCGGGTACGTGCAGGATGGAGTCGGCCAGTCGCCAGCCATCGGTGATTAGCCCGGTCATGGCAGCCGGTGCGGCTTCGAGCAGGCAGAAGTTGGGGATCGAAGCGGCGAAATGGGCGTGGTGAAAGCGCTCGACGTACGACCCCCAGCAGTGGGGGGCGCAGAGCGCGTTCCACTGCTCTAGCCGTGCCGACGTGCTCCGCCACCACGTCAGCCCCATGGCGCGAAAATCGTGCTGCACCACGTCGATAAATCCCTTCTCTACCAAATCAAAAAAGTACGGCGGCGGCGCAAATTCCCCGTCGGCCACCAGCGTGTCCCAGTCATTTGAGACGATGTGTTCCTTGAGTGCTTGATTGAGCGGAGCGTCTTCGGCAAAAGGCTCCTCAAACCAATAGATGTCCACGTCCGCGCAGGCGTCCAACAGGGCGATAGCCGTGTTGAGCGTATTGCCCATGTTGGCGTCGATAAGCACCTTGGCCTGCGGGCCGGCGGCTTCGCGCACCGTGCGAATGACCAGCTCGTCGCGCTTGAGGCCCGCATCCGTGGGCATCCAGCGCGCGCCGCGGCCAACCTTGATCTTAAAGTGCAAATAGCCGTGCTCATGGCCGGTTTCTACTTCGCCGCGGAAGATGTCTTTGACCTGTTCCTCATCTGTGGCTTCCAAATCGTCGATATAGACCGAGCCGTCGTACACTTCGACCTCGCGTTTGCCGCGGGCACCGAGCAGGCGGTACAGCGGCAAATCCATCATCCGCGCCACCAAATCCCACAGCGGCAGGTCGAGGTTGCGGCCTGCGGGCAGGCAGCCGTCGGGGAGTTGGAAGAGATCGCCGATCTCCTTGCCGAGCAGCGCCCGCGCCTCGTCCTCGCCAATGCGCGACCAACCCAAGCCCCAAGCCCCACTGTCCGTGCGAATTCGGACGACCGGATCCGAGATCTGCGATCCGTGCGCGGGAATGCGGGCGTTGAAGCCTATGTAGCGCGGCCGAGTGCCGCGCAGCACGCATTTTTCAATGCAAGTAATTTTCCCTTTGGGGACTTCGTGCATAGCCAAGCTCCTTCTCAGAATCAGGGTGGGGGCAAGATGCCCTCGCCATTCCACAAGCGGGTATCCGGCCAGTAGGCCGACCACCCAAACCACATCGAATTATAGGCTGGGATCTGCTCTAACTGCGCTCCCTTGAGCGGGCCAGCAAGGGCCTCGCCGAGCATGTTCCACTCGCTGCCGGTCTCTACGTCGGCAAAGGCCAAAGGCAGGTCGCCGGTGCGGCCGAGGATGCGAAAGCTCAAAACTTGGCCGCGAACAACGCGGCTGTAGGGAATGGCAGTGGCCGTCTCGGCGTCGTAGAGCACCAGCATATCTCGGTCGCCAATGCGATCATTGATGACGGCCTTAGCGGGCATCCTGCTGAACGGATAGGCCCTGCTCTCGCCAGCGACTCGCAATCCCAAGACCATTTCCTTGGCCGACAATCGATCGCTAGGCCGAGCGGTAGTCAGCGGAAAAATAATCATCCGATGGTCGCTGCGGTAATTGCCATAAGGGTAGTGGCCGTACGCATCGAGCGGATACAGGGCGCGGATATAATCCGGGTAGCGGTCGAGGCCGGTCGCCGCTTGGACGACCGTGGTGTGCGGATGCAGCGCACGCCACAGGCCCCACGTCGTCTCGATCACGGGCAAGAGCTGGAGGCACTGCCCTTTGCGCGTGCCACTAATGCCGGTGTAGATCATCTGCGGGTACAGGGTTTTCTCGTCGCGTCGGTCGTACAGCACCAAGTTGCTGTTGAGTATCATGCCGGAAACGCCGAGTTCGATTTGTGTTGAGTCCGCAGCCATCGCGTCAAAAACGAGTCCAGTGCTAGTCAGCGGGCAGAACGTGACGCTGATGTACTGGCCGCCGAGCTGGTCGTTGATGACTTCGTGCTTCCAACCGAGGCGATGCGGATAAGCCCGCGCTGCGCCGTTTGCCACCACGCCGAGGACTAGATCCGAATCCGCGAGATAGTGCGCGTCTTCCGGCGCAACGCTCAGGGGGTTGGTCATGGCCGGGATGCCGTCGCGGGGCACCCCACCCGAGCGCAGGTGATGGGTCAGCTCGTCGAGGCGGTCGTAGATATCGGCGCGGAGCGGAACGGCGATGAAAAGGGCGAGCAGGATGCGGGCCATGGCGTCGGATACTAGGAAAGCGATGAGGAGGCTCAATTATACAAGCGAGCCGTTGGCTGTCAAACTTGCGGATTGCTGCGGATCGCAAGAAGTTACGCTACCTGCAAATTCACTGAGGAGATTGCCATTGTGCCCCAAGCCTCCATTCCCCACGAGCGAGTGCAGTGAACGCCCGCCAGACGGTCGAGGCCTACTTCGCCGCGTTGACAACAGGCGATGCCGACCGGCTCATCGATCTCATCTCCCCAGCCGATCACTTTGTCAAGATCGGCACTGAACCGGGGGAATACATCGAGGGCGGTGGGCGCGCTGTCCAGTACTACCATCACCACGTCGCCAGTACCCAGGATTTCACCATCGACACAGAACATCTCGACGTGCAGGAGCGCGACTCGGTGGCTTGGTTCTACACCCGGCAGCAGTGGCGGCTCAAATGGCAGGGCCAAGACGAGGAACTGGCCCTGCGTTTGACGGGCGTCTTGGAGCGGGAGGCGGGTGAATGGAAGTTTGCGCAGATCCACGCTTCCATCGGAGTGGCCTAGCGCGGGGAATTATTTGTTGTTAGACTCCTTTTGCGCGTCCTATATTGGATTATAGGCTTGGCTCAACCGGATACATCCCATGCGCAACGCCATCCTCATAAGTGCTCTACTGCTCGCCACGCCCCTCGCTGGCGACCAACTTCGCATCGCCACCTCCAACGACTGGCGCCAATGGCAACTGCCCGGCAACGCCGTCGAAGTCGCACGCGGTACGCTCAAACCCACCTTTGTCCGCCGCAACATCAACGCCGTGGCCAACGCCTTAGACTTTGCCAGCGGCGGCATCCGCAAAGTCGGCTCCAACCCCGGCGACGCCCGCCATTTCATCGACGGCGATCCGGCGACCTATTGGGCACCCGATCCAAACGCCCGCGTCGAGGATTGGTGGATTGAAGTCGATCTGGGGCGCGTGGTCTCGGCGCGCAACATCCAGCTCCACTTCGCCGCCGACAGCACCCCGCTGGAGTTTTTCAAAGTCCTTACCTCCGACGGCGAGCCTTTTTTCAGCAATGCCAATTCCATCCTCCCTGGCACCCTGCGCTACAACAAGCGCTGGCGCTACAGCTTTAACCAAGCCCACATCATCGAGATCGACTATGAGCTTAAGCCGCTGAAGAATATCCGCATTGAAGCCGACCTGCCCACGGAGAATATCCGCCTGAGCGAGGTGGTGGTCGAAAGCATCGGCGACAACCTTTCGCTGGGGATCTGGGGCCGCGGGGGCAGCGTCGAAATCATTTCTGAAGCCACCTCTAAGTTGGGCCGCACGCTCATCGAGTCGAAGGGGATCAGCAATACCCTCGTCGATGGCGATATCACCACCTACTGGGGCACGGTGCATCGCGGCGGCTCGGGTACCCAGCCCGAACAGCAGATCGGACAGTTCGAAATAGACCTAGGTGCGCTATACTGGGTGGATCGGGTGCGGATGCTGGGCGATGACAGCGGCGTAGCCCCGGGCAAAGGCTCGGGTCGCCACCGGTCTGGCGTCTTCAATTATCTGTGGTATCAGTTTTTTGTCTCCGACGGCTCCCGGGCACCGGATGGCTCGTTGAGTTGGGAACTGCTGGGCGAATTGCCCTCGGATCGCCGCAACCTAACGCAAGTCCGCCACTTTCAAGAGCGCTTCCCCTTGCGCAAAGTCCGCCACGTGCGGCTGATTTTCCCCATGTCCGAGGGCTTTGAAGCCTTTAACGGCCGCATCGGCACCACGGCCGAATGGCAGGTATTTGGCGAGGGCTACCCCGCCGAAGTCAGGGCGCGTTCGCCCATTTACGACCTCGGTTCCATACAGCACATTGCGGAAATCGGCTGGAACCTCGACGCGCCGCCGGGGTCTCACGTCGAAATTCGCAGCCGCACCGGCAACATCCTCGACAACCAGTACGTCTTCTACGACAAAAACGGCAAGCAAGTCACCCAGCGAAAATACGACAAGCTGATCCCCAGCTTCCGAGGAGCCATCGACACCATCCGCGCCGCCGGAGCCGACTGGAGCAACTGGAGCCGGGCTTACGCGACCTCTGGCCAAGTCTTTCTCTCGCCCGGTCCTCGACGCTACGTGCAATTGGACATTCGCTTCCTCTCCGAAGATCCTTTCACCGCCGCCACTTTAGACGAGATCGTCCTCGAATTCGACAATCCGCTCGCTCAAGAGACGCGAGCCGAAGTCTTTCCCGTCGAGGTTGCCCCCGGCGAAATGAGTCAGTTTACCTACTATCTTCGCTCCGAGTTCGTCTCATCGAGCCGGGGCTTCGATCAGATCCAACTCGCCTCCACCGCCGGGGCCTCCTTCCGCGCGCTGCGCCTCGCCGGCGAGCCAATCGCCCCCACGGTCGAAGAAACTGAAAATGGTTTCAAGCTCTTCCTCTCCGAGCCGGTTCGCCGCTCGACCCTAATCGAAATCGACTTTGAGAGCACCCTCTATCTCAACCAGACCCGCTTTGAAGCCTTTCTGTTCAACAGCGCCCTGTCAACCACTGCGCGTCAACAGGTCGATCCGGGCGACGCCGAGGCGGCTATTGCCAGCGACCGGATATTTGTCTCCCTGCCCACCGACGGGCGACTCTTTGCGGATCTGTCGCTATCGAACCGGGTAATAACGCCCAATGGCGACGGTATCTCAGACCGGTTGCAAATTGACCTCGACCTGTTCAAAGTGCTCGATCCCCGACCAGTCATTATCGGCGTCTATACCTTGACTGGCCGCCGGGTCGCCCTCATCAGCGACGCAGCCACCACAGCCGGGCACCAGACCTATCAATGGGACGGACGCGATAGCCAAGGTCGCACGGTCGCACCCGGTATCTACATCCTCCGCGTCACCGCGGAAGGCGACGCGCTTACCCGCAGCGAGAACCACCTAATCTCGGTAGCCTACTGATGGACAAGTCGAAACCAACCCAACGCCTGACTACCTGCCGAGCACTCAGCCATAGGAATCAGATGACCTATGCGCTCATCTTGCTATGGCTGGTCGCGTCGTGGATCTCCACAGCGGAGGCCGACATTGCCTTGTGGCAGCTAGGCGGTAGCGGCTTGGAATGGGCCGAGCACGACTCGGTCGCCATTCTCATCGATGAGACGACCACGCCCGGCGCGATACAGCCCGTCTATATACAGCCCGACCGCTCCGTCTTTTCCTATCTGACCAACTGGGGCAGTTGGAATCCCCGCGAACTGGGCTACGTCGACGGCGAAAGACCGCGAGTGTCTGGCAATTTGCGCTTGGTAGATGGCGACAGCACGTCCTATCTCGCGCCCTCTTCGGGCGGCAGTCCCGACGGCCGCACCTTCACCTTCGACCTAGCCGTGCCAGTGCCCATCTTCGCCTTCGGGTTCTACACGCCCTCGCAGGGATACCGCTCGGACGGGAAGAGTCTGCGCGAAGATGTCGTACCCGCCTACGAACTCTACATCGCCGCCCATAACCCAAACGAATGGCGGCAGATCGCCGATGTGCAGGAAAATTTCCGTCCCGTCGTACAGCACCAGTTCCCCCGCCAGTACGTGCGCTTCGCCCGCTATATCCGCCGGCTCTCGCGCTCGCTCGAAGCCGCCCAGATCGAGGCCCTGCAAATATCGTCCCAGGCAATCTTCGCCAAAGGCCAAGCCCACCGAGGTACCATTGGTGATTTCGAACTCTTCGGCGAGGGTGTTCCCCTGCGTGCGGTGTACAAGACGCGGATATTCGATCTGGGACCGAAGGTCAACTTCGGCCGCTTCTCTTGGTCGGCGACCCCGCTGCGAATGGTGGATGGCGAGCCGGTGGAGGCCCCTGACGCCCCCGTCTCAATCCAAGTCGAGGCGCGCACTGGCATTGACCCCAAGCCGGACATCTACTACGAGTTCACCGACATGGGCACTCGCGTCCCAGTGTCGCAGCAACGCTACCAAGACGTGCTCAAAAACCCGAGTGGGGCAGTCAACACCGACGACGGCCAAGGCGGAACGCTGACGCTGACGACGCGCCCCAAGCCGGGAATTCGCGCCGGCATCGAATACGACCAAGACAACTGGACCTTCTGGTCGGTCCCAACATTCGAGTCGGGCCAAACGCTCGGCCTGCGGTCCGGCTCCCATCTACAGCTAAAAATCGTGCTGAACAGCGAGGATTTCGACGCCTTCGTGCGGCTCGACTCCCTGTGGATCGAAACCTCGCCGACTCTGGCTACCTCCGTTATCGGCGAAGTGGCCCGCTTGGACGACCCCCAGCCCCTGCGCGGCGTTGCCGAGGTGGAAATGGGCGCGACGACAGAGTTTGTTTACGATGTCAAAGCGGAAGTTTCCGCTGGCGACACCGGCTTCGACGCGCTGCGCATCCGCACCGGCGGACAGCCCGCGTTCAAGCACCTCGAAATGGGCACCCCTTTGCGACAGGTGGAAGCGAGCGAGATAGTCGAAAGCGCGGCCGGGTTGACAGTACACTTGCCGGAGCGCCTGAGCGCCGGGCGCAACGAGTTGATCCGCGTCGTCTTCGCCGCCGAGGTCTTCGACTTTGCCTGGACCTTCGACGGCGAAGTACTCGACAGCCAGCGCCAGAGCCTGCCTCAGCCCGTACAGGACGGCGATGTCGGCGACGATATTGCCACTAGTACCCTACGCGTCCTTGCCGCCTCAACCACTCAGGCCGAAAAGATCCGCGACCTGCGCCTCTCTACTGCGGTCGTCACGCCCAACGGCGACGGCATCAACGACCTGCTGGAAATCGAGTACACTCTCTTAGGGCTGCCCCGTACCGTAGCAACCCGGCTGAATATCCACGCGCTCGACGGCCGCAAAGTCGCGACCCTAGCGATAGGCAGCCAGAAGTCGGGCCTACAGCGCATTCGTTGGGACGGCCGCGACGACAGCGGGTCACTTTTGCCGACCGGCCTCTACCTGCTCGGGCTAGAAGTCGAAGGGGAGGCGGCAGTAATCAAACGGCTCATACCAGTGGGCTTGGCTTATTGACCACCGCGACCATGTCGCGGTTGACCCGCTACAAGAGCGGTCGTACTATTCTCCGACCAACCCGCATTCCGCACTATTCGCCCGAAATAGCTAGGTGACTGAGCAATCATGTCGAGGAAGGGAAGCACTGTGTTCGAGCGGCCCGATTGGGACGAGTGAGTATGCGGCATGCTGCCTGGGCCGCGTGGGCGAGCCTGATGGCCGTGGGAGCTGGCGGTGCCGAGCCGGTCGCCGTGATGCCGACGGCTGCCAAGCCAACGCTCGACGGCGTATTGGTCGAGTGGGGGGCACCCGAGCGCATCGGCCTAGTTCCCGGCGGCGAGCGCGTGGGCGTGCGGGGGGCCTTTACCGGCTCGGCAGATCACGAAGCCGACCTCTACCTGATGTGGGATGCCGACTACGTTTACGTGGCAGCCGCGGTAGTTGACGATATCGTAGATGCCCAACAGATTCCCCCCGACAAAAGCGAATGGCGCGGTCCATCCGGGGAGCGCAAGGATGCGATGTTTTACTACGATCACCTGAAAATTTTCCTGCGCGGCCCCGAGCAGCCCTTGGGACATACCATCTGGCTGAGTCCGGCCAACGGTACTCCCTATCTGTGGGGGGGCATGCAGCGCCAGAAGCCTACAGAACTCGTGTCGGTAAAAGCCGGCGCGGCACGGCGCGATCAGCTCTACACCTTTGAAGTGGGCATTCCCTGGCGCTGGCTGGGCTTCTATCCCCAGCCCGACATGGTGCTCGACGCGCTCTTTCTGCTGCCGGATTCCGACCTGCCCAACGAGGAATTGCGCGACAAAGTGCGGCAGAGCAACAAGTGGATCTGGTGGCAGGGCAAGGTGCAGCTCAAGGGGCAGCCTCCGGGATTGCGCCTACTGCCCAAGCAGGAAGTCATGGCGGAGATCGCTGAGAAGACGCGGGAGATTACCGTGCCGAAAGTAGCAGTCCGGGAGGAACGAGCGGAAGAAAAGGAACTGGAGCAACAAGACTCGATTGCCGTTGAGAAAAGTCCGGTCGCCCCGCGGGAAACTCCGGCGCAAGCGGCCAGCGGGGATTCTGGCCCAAGCCGGGCACAAGAAGCCGTGCAAACTGAGTCGGCACCCACGATTAGGTCGCGGCTGAATCGGTCGTTGTTGGCCAAGAGGCATCCAGCGCCGGATTGGGTGCGAGCGCTCAACGACGACGAGGGGGTGTCGCAGGGCCAAGTCGATTCGCTCTATTATAGATTGACCCACTCGCTGGCGCGCCTGACCGCGGACCGCATTAATGCCCGCACCGACGGAATAGTCATGGACATCGCCGAATACGCGGGAACTTGGCGGGCGCAGGCCCAGCACTTCTTGCAAAAACTGCTGGCCAAGACGCTGGCCGACCTAGAGCAGGGACGGCTGCAGGAGCAGATCGCCAATGCTGCCGCCGAGGTCGGCGTCGATGGCGACCAAGCTCTCCGCTTAGTGCAATCGCTCTGCCGCGAAGCCCTAAAGATATACGCCGAGGGCAAGGTCGCTAGTTCCGAAACCCTAATCGACAAGGCGCGGCGGCGAGCCAAACTCTCCGAGGAACAGGCACACAACCTGCTGGCCGTGCTGGCGTCGTCAATTACCCGATAACTCTATGCCCGCATTTTCCATCGAACACTTGCGCCAAGTCGGCGCAGCCATCTTCGCCGCAGCCGGTGTACCATCTGCGGCAGCCGATGTCGTCGCCAAGCTACTGGCCGACGCCAATGCCGTGGGACACGATTCGCACGGCGTCATCCGCATTCCCCAGTACATAAGCACCATTGAAAAGGGGGAGATCGTCCCCCACGCCGAGGTCGAAATCGTGCGCCAGACGACCGCGGCGGCCGTGCTCGACGGACACTGGGGATTTGGCCAAGTCGTGATGAACCAAGCGGTGGAGATGGGCTTGGAACGCGCTGGCAACTGCGGAGTCGCAGCCATAACCGTCAAAAACGCCAACCACATCGGTCGCCTCGGCAGCTATGTGGAGCACATCGCCGAAGCGAACATGATCGGCCTGCTCTGCGCCAACTCGCACGGCGGCGGTGCCAGCGTGGCCCCTTGGGGCGGTATCGCCGGGCGCTTGGCCACCAACCCGCTGGCGGGCGGCTGGCCCGACGGAGAGGGCGGCGCACTCGTGCTGGACATCACGACTAGCGTCGTCGCCGAGGGCAAGGTGCGAGTCAAGCGCAACCGAGGGGAGCCGGTCCCCGAAGGATGGATCATCGACGCAACCGGCCAGCCATCGACAGATCCGGCGGACTTTTACGACGAGCCGCGCGGCAGCCTCTTGCCCTTTGGCGGCGTCATGGGCCACAAGGGCTACGGACTCGGGGTCGTGGTGGAACTGTTGGGCGGGGCGCTGAGCGGGGCGGGTTGTGCGCGGGGCCGGAAGACGCGGATCGGCAACGGCTGCTTCTTGCTGGTCATCGACATTGGGCGCTTCCAGCCGTTCGCCGAATACGCGGCCCAAGTGCGGGCGTTCGCGGATTACTTGCGGGCCTCGCCCAAGGCCGAAGGCGTCGATGCCATTCTCCTGCCTGGAGAATTGGAAAAGCAAGAGCGACAGCGGCGGCAGGCCGGCGTGACGGTCGAGGAAGAAACTTGGCGGCAAATCCTCGATTGCGCTCAGCGGGTCGGAGCCGTTCTACCGAGCGTTTAGCACAAGGAGCACCATTTAATGAAAACGTCCGATCTCTTCATCCGCGCCTTGGAGCACGAGGGCGTGGAATTTCTCTTCGGCATCCCGGGCGAGGAAAACCTCGACCTGCTCGAATCACTGCGCGGCTCCGAGCAGATCCAATTGATTCTCAACCGCCACGAACAGGCCGCGGGTTTCATGGCCGCCACGTACGGCCGCCTCACCGGCAAGACCGGCGTCTGCCTAGCTACCCTAGGACCGGGGGCGACCAACTTCGTCACCTCCGCAGCCTACGCCCAACTCGGCGCCATGCCCATGCTGATGATCACCGGCCAAAAGCCCATCAAGTCGAGCAAGCAGGGGCAATTCCAGATCGTCGATATCGTCGAAATGATGCAGCCCCTGACCAAGTACACCCACCAGATCGTCAGCGGCGACAGCGTGCCCTCCCGCGTCCGCGAGGCGTTCCGCTTAGCCGAGGAGGAGCGGCCCGGGGCCGTGCATTTAGAACTGCCCGAAGACATCGCCTGCGAACAGACCGACACGCCGCTTTTTCCCAAGGACCGCGTGCGGCGACCCATCCCGGAGGAAAAGGCCATTGCCCAAGCCGCCACCCTGATAGAGGATGCGCAAAGCCCCCTCTTGCTCATCGGGGCTGGGGCCAATCGCAAGCGCACCTCCAAGATGCTGTTCAACTTCATCCGCGACACCGGCATCCCGTTCTTTACCACCCAGATGGGCAAGGGCGTCGTGGACGAGCGCGATCCGCTCTTTTTGGGCAACGCCGCGCTGTCGGCCAACGACCCGTTGCACTGTGCCATCGACCGCGCCGACCTCATCATCAACGTCGGGCACGACGTAGTCGAGAAGCCGCCGTTTTTCATGGAGCCTGACGGCTTGCAGGTCATTCACGTCAACTTCTCTTCGGCCGCGGTCGATCCGGTCTATTTCCCCCAGCTAGAGGTCATCGGCGACATTGGCAACAGCATCTGGCAGTTGCTGCTGCGGATCAACCGGCAAAAGACCTGGGACTTCAGCTATTTCGCCAAGGTCAAAGAGTGGATCGACGAAATCCGCGCAGTCGGCAACGACGATCCGGGCTTCCCCATCGCCCCCCAACGGCTCGTCGCCGACGTGCGCCGCGTCATGGCCGACGACGGCATTATATGCCTCGACAACGGCGTCTATAAGATCTGGTTCGCCCTCAACTACCGCGCCCACGAGCCTAATACCGTGCTGCTGGATAACGCCTTGGCGACGATGGGAGCGGGTCTGCCTTCGGCCATGGCGGCACGGCTGGTGGAGCGGGACAAACAGGTCATGGCCATCTGCGGCGACGGCGGCTTTATGATGAATTCCCAAGAGCTGGAGACCGCAGTGCGCCTCGGCATGAACCTCGTGGTCCTCATTTTGCGCGACGACGGCTACGGCATGATCAAGTGGAAGCAGGCCGACATGGGCTTTGCCGATTGGGGCCTCGATTACGGCAACCCGGATTTCGTCCAATACGCCGCCAGCTATGGGGCCTACGGGCACCGCATCGGCGCGGCCGACGATCTGCTGCCGACCATGCGCGAGTGCCTCGCCGCGCCGGGCGTCCATCTGATCGAGGTGCCGGTAAACTACGCGGTCAATCAAGACCTCCTCGAAAAGGAGCTGGTCTGTCCAGAGTAGCGGCTCCCTCCTCAGTGGACAATCTGCATCAACCGCTGCGTCATGGACCCTTCTTGGGTCAGGGCGTAGATCACGGTGTTGACCGCAAACTGGAGTATGCGGGTCGCATCGCGTTCGGCGGCAAAGCCCATATACCCCCCAATACCCGAGTTGGCCCGAGGCACGGCCACTAGTCGTCCCTTGACGAACAAGCCTTTCACCACATTCCAGTAGTACGGATCGTCAAAACGCGAGGCGCCCTGCGCGACGCCGTCTCCCAAGTCAAAATAGGCCGTGAATATCGGATGATCTTCCCGCAGGCGTTCGGTATAAAAATCGCGCCCCTTGACCAGTCCTCCGTATTTTTCCAGAGCCTCCGTCCAAAACCCCTCAAAGTCGAATTGCTCGGCCATAACAAAGCCCCCCGCCAGCAGGTAGCGCGCCAGATTGTCCAACTCGTTTTCGTTAGGCTCGCCTTGGGGGATGACGATCGGCACCGTTAGAAAGCGGTCGTCATCAAAGGTAAAGCTGCCGACGAACTCGGTGCGCAAGCCGGTCCACTCGTTGAGCATATCGCACAGGACGTCGATTTCCCGCGTGTTGAGCCCGCCATCGACGACATTGGTCTGGGTTTCAGCCATATACGTGGCCGAGACCACGCGGGCAAATTTGACAAAGCCCTTGAGCCCTTGCTTGTCGTTGGGATCCTGTATCACCAAGGCGCGGTAGCGGCCCGTGTCCATGGCATCGACATCCAGCATCTCCAAACCCATGTCGATTTTGTGCTCGGGCGAGCGGCTGATTCCCAAGTTCGCGGTTACCCCCACGACCGGTTCCAGCGCCGCCGGAAGCGCCTGTGGGTTGCTTTGTCCAACTTGGAGCATATTCGCCATGCCCGTCGAACGAGCGATGATGGCACGCGTGGAGAATGCCGCAGTAGCTTGCACCTGATCCATGCGGGCGGCGGCAGTGCGCACTTGGCGGCGGATCATCGGGCGTTTGCGTTGGGGAATTTTGCGCAATTCCAGCGCCTTGGTCAGGCGCGGTTGGCGTTTGACGAATTTGGTGGTTAGCGGCCGGGGCGCTTTTTCAGCCTGCTGCTGGAAGGGATTGAGCAGAACCAAGATCGCGTTCAGGAGCACGGCGATTCCTAGGGACAGCCAAAAAGATTTGCGCAGCGGGCTGAGCAGAGCATTGAGATCCAAGCCAGCGGTAATGCGCGCAAAACGCGACGGTCGATTCATAGGTCGTTATCCGGCCTGCTCATCCGCACGAGACAAGGCGGCTCGTACGAGTCGCTCTGGGTTGGTGCATCCATCGGGATTTTCCCATTATAGGCGACACTCGATAATATAGAAAAATCGCAACGGAGTACTAGACGAAGGGAAACATCAAAAGCACTATTTTCCCATTTGAGAAGATGCGCTGCAAGCTGCCGATCAACCCGTACCCAAGTGGAAAACCAAGAAAGAGTTAGCAATAGGCGAAATCTCGGCGGATGCTGGCGTGATATATATCTATGCTATATATTAATCGCCAAAAAAGGAGGGACCAATGGCTAAGACGGCAAAACTATTTTGGACTGGGCGCTCTCAGGCCGTTCGGCTGCCAAAGGAATTCCGCATGGACGGCGAGGAAGTGCGCATTCGCAAGCAAGGGGTGGCTGTAGTCCTCGAACCCGTTGTCACGGATTGGGCGTGGCTCGATTCCATCCAAGGAAAATTCTCGGAGGATTTCTTGGCCGCAGGCCGCAACCAGCCGCCGCATCAAATCCGGCCAGCCCTCGATACCGCCTTTGAGTAATGCGCTATCTACTCGATACCAACGCTTGCATTGCGCTACTGAACGGCCGGCCCCCCGCGCTTGCTAGTCGGGTGCGACGCCATACTCCTGCGGATTTTGGGTTGCCGGCTCTCGTGACCTACGAACTCTACTACGGAGCCTTTAAGAGTACACACAAGGATCGGAATCTCGGCTTGCTCGATCGCATCGCCTTTGAAGTCGTGCCCTTTGATGCGGCGGACGCTCGTGCAGCCGGCGCGGTTCGGGCAACTCTTGAAGCGATCGGACGTCCCATTGGGCCGCTCGACACCCTGATTGCGGGTCAAGCACTGGCTCGCGGTCTGGTTCTAGTGACCGCCAACACCCGGGAATTCGGGCGGGTGAAAGGTCTTGATTGCGAAGACTGGTCCATTCCCACCGAAGCACCTGATGAAACTCCACTTTGAATCCAACCTCGACTACCAACTCCAAGCCATCGACGCGGTCTGCGACCTATTTCGCAACTAGAAGATCTGCCGCAGCGAGTTCACGGTCACGCGCGATGCGGCAGGTAATCAGGCTAGCCTCGGCTTTGCGGAAAGCGATCGAGGCACCGGCAATCGGCGGATCGACAGCGGCCGTACATACCAGATGGTAAATTGAGGAGACTTGTGAAAAAGATCACTGCCAACGACCCAGAGACGTGCTCGTCCGATGTTATCGCCGAGAACATCGAACGTCTGAAGGCCCTGTTTCCCGAAGCCTTTACCGAGGGCAAGATCGACTTTGAGGTGCTCAAGTCACTTCTCGGCGGCGAGGTGGACGAGCGCGAGGAGAAGTACGGCCTTAACTGGTACGGCAAGCGCCAAGCGCGGCAGCTTGCGCTGACGCCTTCGACCGGCACCTTGCGCCCCTGCCCGGAGGAAAGCGTTGATTGGGACACGACGCAGAACCTGATGATCGAGGGTGATAACCTAGAGGTACTCAAACTGTTGCAGAAGAGCTATGCTGGGAAGGTTAAGCTGATTTACATTGACCCACCGTATAACACGGGGAAGGATTTCATCTATCCCGACGACTACCGGGACAACATCCAGAATTATCTGAAGTTGACGGGACAGACCGACGACGATAACCGGAAGCTGTCGTCGAATACGGAAGCCTCGGGGCGGTTCCACACCGACTGGCTGAACATGATGTATCCGCGTTTGAAGCTGGCGCGGAACTTGCTTCGCGACGACGGCGCAATATTCATCAGCATTGCCGACCACGAAGTCCACAACCTGCGATGTGTAATGGAGGACATCTTTGGCGAAGAGAGTCAGAGGTTCAGGATGGCAGGGTTCCCCAAACGCTCTGGCGTTATGACGAAGTCGGCCATACTCAGGAGGCAAAAAAGGAGTTACTGGCGCTTATGCGTTCTCCAACCTCCGATGTCGTATTCGACACGCCGAAGCCAACGCGCCTAGTACGCCGAATGCTGCAAATTGCCACGTCTCAGTCGGAGAACGACATTGGCCTAGATTTCTTCGCTGGAACCGGGTCCACCATGGACGCAGTCTTTCGCCAAAACGCCGACGATCAGAGCAATCGACGCTGCATCCTAGTTCAGCTACCGGAGCCATTAACTCAGGATGCCAGTAGCAGTCCCGCTACCATTGCCGACCTCACCAAGGACAGACTGCGCCAAGCCAGCGAAGAAGTGCGGTCAAACAACCCGACTTTCACTGGCGACCTCGGCTTCCGCGTCTTCAAGCTCGACTCCTCTAATATCCGCGCCTGGGAGCCGGACGGCGACGACTTGGAAGGAACGTTGCTCGACAGTATCGACCATATCAAACCGAATCGAAGCCAAGACGACATCCTCTACGAGTTGCTGCTCAAGCTCGGCCTCGACCTATGCGTGCCTATCGAGACCAGAACCATCGCGGGCAAGGCCGTGCATTCCATCGGGACCAGGACGTTGATCGCCTGCCTCGACGAGCATATCGACCGGGAGGAAGTCGATTCGTTGGCCTTCTGCATTGCCGAGTGGCATAATCAACTCGAATCCGAAGGCGACACCACGGTGATTTTCCGCGACAGCGCCTTTGAAGATGATGTCGCCAAGACAAGACGAATATGGCGGCCATTCTGGAACAGCACGGATTAGGGAACGTGCGGAGCTTGTAGATACGACGGTTGGGTGGAGCTCAAGCATGAGCCGATACGAGCAGCTTCTGCAAAAAATTCTCAGCGGTCGATCAGATGCGAACATCCGCTTCGGCGACTTACGTGGTCTGCTCCGAAATCTGGGCTTCACCGAGCGAGTGCAGGGAAGCCATCATATATTCAGGAAGGATGGCGTTACGGAGAAAATCAATATACAGCGCGACAATGGTCATGCGAAACCCTATCAAGTACAGCAGGTCCGTAAGGTGATCCTGAAGTACGAACTAGGAGAAGACTGATGTACAAGTACGAGATTATTCTCTATTGGAGCAACGACGACGACGCTTTCGTGGCTGAAGTGCCTGAGCTTCCTGGATGTATGGCTCATGGTGATACGCAAGAAGACGCTCTCAGACACGTCAATCAAGCGATGGCTCTCTGGATTGATACCGCGAAAGAGTTCGGCGATCCAATACCAGAACCCAAAGGTGAGCGGCTGATGCTGGCGTAACGAAGGTGTTCCGATTCAACGGCATCTACGAATGGAAAGGTTTTCTGAGCCATCACATGAAATTCCACTTTGAACCCAACCTCGACTACCAACTTCAAGCTATCGAAGCAGTCTGCGACCTGTTTCGCGGCCAAGAGGTCTGCCACACCGAGTTCACGGTCACGCACAATACTGCGGATGCTCAGGCTGGTCTCGGCTTTACGGAAAGCGATCTGGGCACCGGCAACCGGCTGAGCCTGCCCGACGATCAGATACTTGCGAATCTGAACGATGTCCAGTTCCGCAACGGCTTGCCCCCTTCGGCCTCTTTAGATTCGGGCGATTTCACTGTCGAGATGGAGACCGGCACTGGCAAGACCTATGTGTACCTGCGCACTATCTTCGAGCAAATTGAGGTGGCGTCGGCGACCGTCGAGGACGCTCACAACAAGCCCTATGTCCGCTTGGTGTCAACGCGCAACCAGCGCGGCACGATCAGCGCCAAGATCGAACTCGATGTCGAAACGGCGGCTGGGGTCCGTCGGCGAGAGGTCACTGTCCAAGATGGCGACGATTTCGAACAAATCACCAAACGTGCGATCTACCAAGACTGTCGCATTGGCGAAATCCGCGTCGAAAAGGGCAACGAATTCGTCGAGTTACGCGTACCCGGCGATGAGCGCTTTCTCCGGTTGGGCGAATCCTACGGCGACGTGGATGCTCTCGCCGTCCAGCGCGAAATGATTCGCCGCACCATCCGCGAGCACTTCGACAAGGAAAAGCGCCTGCGTCCACAGGGGATCAAAGTGTGCGTCAATCAAGAGGGCCAGCGCCTGCATGGCTTTGAGATCAACACGCTCACGGTTATTGCCACGGAGAGCTACGAAGAATTTGCCGAGAATCTTCAGCAGGAGATCGAGGCCGACACCGGCATCCGCTTCGGCGTCGTGGAGGAGCATCAGTTTGCCGCCATTCCGGTCGTCGGCATAGACGGACAGACGAAGGCTCTCGGTTCCGAAGCGTCGAAAAATTTGTGGGAACACCTGAAAGCAGAGGGATATATCGACGCGACAGGGCGAGTCCAAGACACTCATCGCCATCGGCCAAGCAGGAGTCGAGGCAACCGAACGCGAGGGGGCGGCAACCGTGGTGCTAGACGAGGCCGATGTAGAGCTACCCGATGTGCTCACCGAGCTTCAGGACCGCACACAACTCACGCGCCGCAGCATCCACCGCATCCTCTCGGAGAGCGGACGCCTCGATGATTTCAAGCGCAATCCACAACAATTCATCGACCTCGCCGCGCAAGCTATCAATCGCTGTAAGCGTCTCGCTTTAGTAAATGGCGTCAAGTACCAACGCCTCGGAGACGAGTACTACTATGCACAGGAGTTATTTGACCAAGAGGAACTAACCGGCTATCTGAAAAACATGATCTCGGACACGGAGAAGTCAGTGTATGATCAGGTGGTGTACGACTCCGACATTGAGCGTTCCTTTGCAGACCAGTTAGAGAATAATACTGCGGTCAAGGTGTACGCCAAACTGCCGGGATGGTTCGCGGTGCCGACGCCGCTTGGCAGCTACAACCCGGACTGGGCCGTGCTGGTTGAGCACGACGACGGCGAGCGGCTATATTTTGTAGTCGAAACCAAGGCCAGCCTGTTCGCCAGTGATCTCCACAATGCCGAAAGTGCCAAAATCGAGTGCGGCAAGGCGCACTTCGCCGCGCTCAATGTGAGCGAATCACCGGCGGAGTACCGAACTGCCCGGTCTCTAGACGACGTACTCGCTCACAGCTAAGCCCTTTGACGAACAAGCCCTGCACTACATTCCATGGAAATTCTCAATGCAATACGCAGGAAAATCAGGATTGGTCAGGTTGAGTTCTCACAACATGCTACCGACCAGAGCATTATTCGCGGGATTAGCATGCAGGATTTCCGAGATGCCATGGAACGGAGTGAAGTCATCGAAGACTATCCGCACGACAAATACGGACCCAGTTGTCTAGTTCTCGGCTTTACGTTATCACAGAGGCCGCTGCATATTCATTGCAGCTATCCGATGAGACCCATAATCAAGATCATTACCCTCTATGAACCGGATCCCTCAAGATGGATCGACTTCAAGATAAGGAAACAGGACGATGCCTGAAGACAGAGTATGGAACGAGACACTGATCGAAAAAAACGTGACGTACCACATTGAGTTCGGTGGGAGACTCTTCCTCATTGAAAACGTCCCGGCGCGAGTCAACGTTGAGACGGGTGAGAAGCACTTCTCACCGGAGACCGTTGAGCGCCTGCAGCAAGCGGTGTGGGAGCAATGCCGCCCCATCCGTACCATTGAGACCCCAGTTTATGAGTATGCCACTCTAGTGTGAAGGATCGGGGTTTAATGCCATCCGATACCGGAACCCAAAGGTGAGTGGCTGATGCTGGCATAATGCATCCAATCCATCCAAAGGAACCCCCCATGACCGACCGCCCCAACATCCTCGTCATAATGACCGACCAACAGCGCGCCACGGCCAGCCACCTCTACGGCAACACCTTTTGCCAAACCCCGTCCATGGAACGCCTAGCCGACGACGGCGTGCTCTTTGAAAACGCAATCACCCCGCACCCGCTCTGCGTGCCAGCGCGCATCTCATTTTGGACCTCGCAATTTCCCCACTCGCACGGGGGTCGGCGCAACCAGACCTTGATGCCGGCCGGTGCCACGCACGCTTGGCAGCTCTGGAAAGAGGCTGGCTACGCCACCGGCCTGATCGGCAAAAACCACTGCTTCCAGCGGGAAGAAGATTTGGCGCTCTTTGACGTGTGGAACGCCTTTACTCACGGCGGGCGCAACGAGGGGCCACAGACGCGGGGCATGGACTGGTTCCGGCCAGAAGAAGGTCGCCGCAAAGTCGCCGCCGAGCATCGCCAACTCGCCCACCAGAACCCCCGCTTTAGCTACGGTACTTCCGAGTTGCCGTTGGAAGACCACTCCACCGGCCTGATCGCCGGGCAGACGACGCGCTTTATCGAAAAACACCAAGACCAGCCCTTTGCCCTGTGGGTTTCCTTCCCCGATCCACACGAGCCGTGGCTGTGCCCATCCGAGTACGCGGACCTGTTCCCACCCTCGGCCATTGACCTGCCCCCTTGGCGCGACGACGAATTCGACGATGAGCGCGCCCCCGAGCGCAACCGAGCGCTCTACCAAATGCTGGGAGTGCGCCGCGACCCGCCCGAAGACCTCTACGGCGTCATGGCCTCGTACTTTGGCATGGTGCGCTTTATCGACGACGCGCTCGGCCAGATCCTCGACAAGCTCGACGAACTCGGGCTGCGGGAGCAGACGATTGTGGTCTTTTGTTCGGATCACGGCGACTTCATGGGCGAACACGCCATGCAGTGCAAGGGCGGGGTTTTCTACGACAGCCTGACGCGGGTGCCGCTGATCGTCTCTTGGCCCGGGCAGGTCGCCACCGGAGTACGCGACCAGAGCATGGCCAATCTGATAGACGTGGTGCCGACGCTGTTGCACTTGCAGGGAATGGCGCAGCCGCGCTCAATGCACGGAACGCCGCTGCCCACCGCGACCGACGCCGCGCCCCGAGACGCGACCTTTTCCGAATACGGCAGCGGGGGACCGCTCTTTACCATGGCCGACTTGGAAAAGCTGCCTCAACCTTGGGGGCGCAAGACCCTAATTGACAGCTTGCAGTGGCGCGAGGCGGCTGGCCGCTGCAAGATGGTTCGCACCCGCGAATGGAAGTACGTCCACGACCCCATGGGAGACCGCGACGAACTCTACGACCTCGTCGCCGACCCGAACGAGTTGGTCAATGTAATAGACGAGGAACAACACCGCGACGCGCTCGCCGCCATGCGCCTGCGGCTAGCCGACTGGAGTATCAACACCGAGGATGGTCAACCGGTGCCCCTGCCCGACCGTACCCACTACGAGCTGACCTGAAGGCGCTTGCACAATCGAAGCTCTGCCGGTATTTTATACACCATGATTTCTGCTATTATCACAGTCGCTTCCGCACACAGCCTCAGCGGTCTCCCGTCGGGGCCGACGGCTACCACTACCACCACTACGACTACGACCATGTGCGCCGGATAGCGACGGACTAAAGTTTATTTTGCAACCCCTCCCCGCTGTCGGCTACAATGACAGCGGGTTTTTTCATGCCAAGGAGCGCGTCATGCTGATCAAAGTCCCCCAAGGACAAGCCATCGAATACCTCGGCGAGGGTACGCTCAAGGAAATCCTCGTCCAAGAGAACAAGGAGCTGTTAAAACAATACATTGCCGCCCGCACCGGCGACGAGCGCATCGACTTCCACACCCAGCTCACCAGCGAGGCAGAAGTCGAGCTCATTCCCTGGGATGCGGACGAGGCCGCTTGGATCTACCGCCACAGCATGTCGCACGTGTTGGCGCAGGCCGTGCTGCGCCTCTTCCCGGACGCGCAACTGGCCATCGGCCCGGCCATTGACGACGGCTTCTACTACGACTTCGACGTGGCCGAGCCTTTTACGCCCGAAGACTTGCAAAAGATCGAGCGCGAGATGAAGCGGGTCGTCAAGCAAAACCACAAGTTCGAGCGGATCGATGTGGCGCGCCAAGAGGCGGAAGAGATGGTCGCCAACGCTCCCTACAAACAGGAAATCCTCGCCGACTTGGAAGAGGGCCAGACCTTGTCCTTTTACAAAGACGGCGAGTTCGTCGACTTGTGCCGGGGGCCGCACATGCTCGGCACCGGACAAGTCAAACACTTCAAGCTCCTGAGCGTGGCTGGAGCCTATTGGCGCGGCGACGAGAGCCGCAGGATGTTGCAGCGGATCTACGGCACGGCCTTTGCCACCCGCGAAGCCCTCGACCACCATCTGGCAATGCTGGAGGAGGCCAAAAAGCGCGACCACCGCACACTGGGCAAGCAACTGGAGTTGTTCACCTTCGACGACGAAGTGGGGCCGGGGTTGCCGCTGTGGCTTCCCAAGGGAGCAGTGCTCATCGACGAGCTGGAGGACTTGGCCCGCAAGACCGAGCACGAAGCCGGCTATCAGCGCGTGCGCACGCCGCACATCTGCAAGGAGTCCATATACCTGCGCAGCGGCCACTTGCCGTACTACGCCGAGTCCATGTTCCCACCCATGGAGTTGGAGGGGGTCAAGTACTACCTCAAGCCCATGAACTGCCCCCATCACCACAAAATTTTCGCCGCGGCCCCGCGCTCGTACCGCGACTTGCCCCTGCGCTTGGCCGAGTATGGCACCTGCTATCGCTACGAGCAATCGGGCGAATTGTTCGGCTTGATGCGGGTGCGCTCGTTGCAGATGAACGACGCGCACATCTACTGCACGCTCGACCAATTCGAGGAGGAATTCCTCGCCGTCTGCCAGATGTATTTGCGCTATTTCGAGATGTTCGGCTTGGAGAATTACCTGATGCGCTTGAGCACCCACGCGCCCTCGGGCCTAGGGGCCAAGTACGTCGATGACCCCGAGCGGTGGCTCCGCACCGAGGACATGGTGCGCGGTGCCATGGCGCGAGGCGGGATCAACTACGAAGAGGTGCCCGACGAGGCCGCCTTCTACGGCCCCAAGATCGACGTCGAGGTTTGGAGCGCCATCGGGCGGCAGTTTACGATCGCCACTAACCAAGTCGATTTTGCCGTGCCCGGCCGCTTCGGCTTGACGTACACCAACGCGGCGGGCGAAGAGGAGACGCCCATCTGCATCCACCGCGCGCCGCTGGGCACGCACGAGCGCTTTATCGGCTTCCTAATCGAACACTACGCCGGGGCCTTCCCAGTGTGGTTGGCACCCGTGCAAGCGGTGGTTTTGCCGATTGCCGAGCGCCACGCCGAGTATGGAAGCCAGCTCCACCAGCAGCTTCTCGCCGCCGGAGTCCGCGCCGAACTCGACGCAGCCAGCGAGACCCTCAACAAGCGCATCCGCCAAGCGCAGACGCAGAAGGTGCCCTACATGCTGATCGCCGGAGACCGCGAGATCGAAGAGGGCAAGGTGGCGATCCGGCAACGATCCGGCGAACAGCTCGATCCGCTCCCGCTAGCCGAGGCCGTCGAACTGATCGGCGCTGAGATTAGTAACTAGCGGCCATGTTCCGCCGCACCCGCTACATCGCCGGAGTTTTCTGGCAATTTCGCTACTATCTCCTTTGCACGGGGCTGGCGCTGGCCTTTTGGGACACCGCGTTGATCAAACCGTTCCGCTTCTTCGTGGTGCTAGTCCACGAGGTCAACCACGCAGCAGCAGCCCTGATAACCGGCGGCGAAGTCCTCGAAATCCGCACCCATTGGAACGAGTCCGGGCACGCCCTGATCAAGGGAGGCTTCTTCCCGCTGATTAGCGCGGCAGGCTACGTGGGGTCGGCGCTGTGGGGGGCGTTGCTGATGTACACCTCGCTTTATCCGCAGGCGCAGCGTTTGGTATTGCTGTGCATTGGCGCGGCCTGCGCGGGCATGACCCTGATCTACACGCCACTGGAAGAGGGGAGCGTTGATTTCGTACTGGGAATCGGCGGCGGGCTGATCCTGTGCATCATGGCCTGCAAGTCGCGGCGGATGGCGAGCATCGGCGCGGTCTGGATGGGGGTGATGCTGTGCCTGTACAGTCTCTACGACTTCCGCACTGATTTGTGGTATTTTCCAGAGCGGACGGACGCCGGGATATTGTCGGCCTATTGGGGAATAGATCCGTTGCAGGTGCCCTATCTGGCGTATCTAATCGCCTTGATTTGGGTACTGGTGTCGCTGTCGTGCATGTATCGGGCGATGCGTGCGGTGGCCCTCAATCGGGGACTTTAATCATTGGAACGACGCCCTCGGGTCCCTTGCAATTGAGTGCAACGGCCCGATGCGCTACGTTACCAAACTAGAATGCGAATGACAGAGAGGAATGTAAAACCATGCGAATGAGTCGGCTTTTCAGCCAGACCTTGCGCGACGTCACCGCCGACGTGGAAGTAGCCAGCCATCAACTCTTGTTGCGGGCTGGCTTTATCCGCCCGCTGGCCAGCGGCATCTTCAGCTATTTGCCCCTAGCGCAGCGGTCGATGCGCAAGATCGAGGACATTATCCGCTGCGAGATAGACGCCATCGGCGGCCAAGAAATCACCATGCCAGTGGTGCATCCGGCCGAACTCTGGCAGCGGACGGGGCGTTGGTACGCAGTCGGCACGGAGATGGGCCGTTTCCAAGACAAAAACGAGCGGGACATGGTGCTGGCCATGACCCATGAGGAAGTAGTAGCCGACTTAGTCAGCCGCGAGATCAAATCCTACAAGCAACTGCCCCAGTTAGTCTATCACATCCAGACCAAGTGGCGCGATGATCCCCGCCCCCGCTCCGGCCTCATTCGAGTGCGCGAGTTCACCATGAAGGACTCCTACAGCCTCGACGCCGACTGGGAGGGCCTCGAAAAGCAATACCGCGCCCATTACCAGCACTATTTCAACATCTTCCATCGCTGCGGCCTCGACGTCCTCGCGGTGCGCTCGGACACCGGGATGATGGGCGGCGAACTGGCCCACGAATACATGTACCTGACGCCAATCGGCGAAGATACCCTACTCTTGTGCGACGGCTGCGAGTACTCGGCCAACCGCCAAATCGCCACCTTCGCCAAACAGGCCAATCCCGAAGAAGAACCCGCCGCGCCCGAGAAAATCGCCACACCCAATACCACGACCATCGAGGACCTGACCGCGCTGCTCGACATCCCCGCACACAAGACCGCCAAGGCGCTCTTCCTGATGGCCACAATCGGCGACGGTCGGGACAAGCAGGATGCGTTTGTACTGGCAGTCATACGCGGCGACATGGAAGTCAACGAGACCAAGCTGGCCAACGCGGTCGGCGCACTCGAAATATGGCCGGCGCGGGACGAGGAAATACGCGCCATCGGCGCGGAGCCGGGCTATGGATCGCCCATCGGCGTCGAGGGAGCACTAGTCGTCGTCGATGACTCTGTGGCGTCCTCGCCCAATCTAGTAGCCGGTGCCAACGAGCCGGGCTACCACCTCGCCAACGTAAACTACGGCCGCGACTACACGGCCAACGTGGTCGCCGATATCGCCGCCGCCCGGCAAGGCGATGGCTGCACTAACTGCGACGCGGCACTGCGCGAATCGCGCGGAGTGGAGGTAGGCAACATCTTCCAGCTCGGCACCAAATTCACCGAGGCACTGGGCGGTGATTTCCTCGACGCCGAAGGCAAGGCGCAACCAGTCGTCATGGGGTCTTACGGGATCGGCGTGGGGCGGCTGCTGGCCTGTATCGCCGAGGAGTACCACGACGAAGACGGCTTAGTGTGGCCCATTGCCGTCGCGCCCTACCAGGTCCACATCGTCCTCCTCGCCAAGGGCGCAGGCGCAGCGCAAGACGCGGGCGAGCAACTCTACGCCGACCTCGCAGAACGCGGCATTGAAGTGCTCCTCGACGACCGCCGCGAAAACCCAGGCGTCAAGTTCAACGACGCCGACCTGATTGGAATACCAGTGCGGGTGACGGTGGGAGATCGCGGTTTGCAGAAGGGAATTGTCGAGGTCAAGCTGCGGCGCGAAAAAGAGCGGCGCGACACGCCGGTCGAGCAAGCGGTAGAGTACATAGTAGAACAAGTAAAAAAATTACAACGCGAGTTAGACGAGCGAGTGGTCGAAGTGGAGTACCTAGGATAGAGAGTAGAGGGATGCACCTTCGGTCGGGAGTTCTTGACCGCAAGCGTCATAAACTCTACTCTCTGACATGGGTAGGGGCCCTTTGGGTTCCTTGCCTCTCTCCATCACACACTATCTATATAGAGAACGAATAACCATCAAAGCCTCTCGGAGGTTTTTGCTATGCCTATGCTGGATTTCAAGGGAAAGCAGCATATCTACGCCCATCATCTCACCGTGCCTTACCGCCCGCTGATGCCCGACGTAGGTCGGTCGATGAACGCGGCGGACTCGGACGACAACCTCATTATTCACGGCGATAACCTAAAGGCACTGAAGGCACTGCTACCTCGCTACGCCGGCCGCGTCAAGTGCATCTACATTGACCCGCCCTATAATACCGGCAACGAGGGTTGGGTCTATAATGACAAAGTCAACAGCCCGCTGATGCGCCAATGGCTGAAAGACAATGGCCCGGTTGACAACGAAGACTTGGAACGCCACGACAAATGGCTTTGCATGATGTGGCCGCGGTTGCAGCTATTGCGGGAGTTGCTCTCGGAAGACGGCGTGATTTTCGTGTCCATTGACGATAACGAACAGCATCACCTGCGGATGCTAATGGATGAGATTTTTGGGGAGGAAAATTTCGTTGCTAACATCATCTGGCAAAAGAAATACGCCCCTGCTAACGACGCAAAGTACTTTTCAGATAACCATGATTTTGTTCTCTGTTACGCTAAAAACCGCATTGAAGGCAAAGGTAATTCGTCGGTGGCTTGGCAGCGCAAGCTCCTTCAGCGTACAGAAAAACAGGATAAGCTCTACAAATACGATGATAATGACGGTAGAGGTCCTTGGCGTACCGATAACCTGTCTGTCAAGACCTATTCTCCTGAATATGACTACCCTATCGTAAATCCAAATACGGGCGTAGCATACAATCCGCCTGATGGAAGATGTTGGTTGACGAACAGAGAACAGATGCAGACTTGGATTGACGAAAACCGGGTTTTCTTTGGACGAGATGGGAAAAATTCACCCCAGTTGAAGAGATATTTGCGGGAAGTGCAGCAGGGGATAGTCCCGCTGACTATATGGTTATACGACGAAGTGGGACATACAGATGGCGCTCGTAAGGTGCTAAAAGAAATTTTTAGCGATCAGCAATTGCTTTTCGACAATCCAAAGGCTTTAGGGTTATTGCAGAGGATATGTACAATAGCGGGGGACAAGGATGCCCTCATCCTCGACTCCTTCGCGGGCAGCGGGACCACTGCTCACGCCGTCCTCGCACTCAATAAAGAGGACGGGGGCAACCGCAAGTTTATTCTCGTGGAGTGCGAAGACTACGCCGACACTATCACCGCCGAGCGGGTGCGCCGCGCCATCAACGGCGTTCCCGACGCCAAAGACAACACCTTGCGCGAAGGGCTGGGCGGCTCGTTCACCTATTGTACCCTAGGGCCGCCTATCGATCTAGAGGGGATGCTGACGGGCGATGCTTTGCCGGATTACACCGCACTGGCAGCTTATCTATTATACACAGCCTCCGGCAGATCTGCTGGCGCAGCTACCTTGCGGCCCCTGAATGATGACGGCCTGTTCCACAGCAACGATACCACCGATTACTACCTGCTATACGAACCCAACTTGGACTACCTGCGCGGTGATGCGGCGATATTGAACGAAGAGCGAGCGCGGCGCATCAGCACCGCGAGCCAGCAAAACGACAGAAAAGCTCTCGTTTTTGGGCCAGGTAAGTACATCGGTCAAGCCGAACTCACGAGAATGGGCATCACATTTTGCCAGTTGCCCTACGAACTGCACCGGGCACTGTAAAAGGGCGACACGCAATGGAACTGAAAGAGTATCAATCTGTCGCTTTAGATGCCTTTGTCCGCTGGTGGAATGGGCTAGCGGCGGCGCGGACGCAGGCGGATACGGCCATCACCGCCTTACGGGAAGCCAGTGTTGATATTCCCGCAGACCTCCGCAACTATCCCAAGACAGCTTGGCAGCAACTAGCCCAATCGGGAGGCGTAGCCGACGGCAACATCCCCTATGTCGATCGGACAGACGAGGCCGGCCGACCCATTCCACATATCTGTTTCAAAGTCCCGACCGGCGGGGGCAAGACGCTGCTTGCCGCTGCTGCACTACAACGGCTCAACCGCCAAACCGGCCTGACACTGTGGATAACGCCGACCCGCGCCATCTACGAGCAGACCAATCGCGCACTCCGCAATCGGGAGCATCCCTACCGCCAAACGCTGGAAATGGCCAGCGGCGGACGGGTCAAGCTGCTGGAAAAGGACGACCTTTTCACGGCGGCGGATGTGGCCAATTACCTGTGCGTGATGCTACTGATGCTGCCCGCTGCTAACCGGCAGAAGGGGCGAAACTTTCTGCGGATGTTCCGCGATTCTGGGCGCTATCCTACCCTTTTCCCCGACAACGATGACGCACGTGGCGATGCTCGCCTGTTGCAGGAGTATCCCGATTTGGAACGAACTTCGGACGACGGCCCGGTCAAGCATAGCCTGTTCAACGTGTTCAAGATGCTGCGTCCGGTAGTGGTGCTGGACGAGGCGCACAAGGCTTATGGTGCTAAAAATCCAGAAGCCAACGCAGAGTTCGCACGCTCGGTCAACCGCCTCGATCCCAGCCTCGTGATTGAATTGTCGGCAACGCCCAACCAAGGAATTAGTAATCTGCTGGTGGACATCACCGGCGTTGAGTTAAAAAAAGAAGAGATGATAAAGTTGCCGGTGCAGGTAACTTCGTTCACCAACGCCGATTGGCACTATACCTTATTACAGGCGCACGACCAACTAGAGAAGCTAGACGCCGAAGCTCAGTCCTTGCAAATGAGCGAGGGCCGCTATATCCGCCCCATCGCGGTGGTTCGGGTGGAGCGCACGGGCAAAGACCAGCGTGACGGCGAGCGTGTCCACGCCGAGGATGTGCGGGAATATCTGACGCAAAATCTGGGAGTGCCGGCGAATGCCGTCGCCGTCAAGTCTTCGGAAAAGGACGAACTAGCCGGTATTGACCTGTTGTCCGAGTTTTCTCCGGTGCGCTGGATAATCACCAAGGCGGCACTGATGGAAGGCTGGGATTGCCCCTTCGCATACCTATTGGTAATGCTGGACAATACCAGTGCTCAGCGGGCCATCACGCAGTTGGTGGGTCGGGTAATGCGGCAGCCCCACGCACGGCGCATAGGGAGGGAGGCACTGGACCAGTGCTATGTCTATTGCTGGAACACCAACGTGGGGCAGGCGGTCAGCCAAGTCAAAAATGGGCTAGAGCGCGAAGGACTAAGCGGTCTAAGTGACGAGGTGCAAGGATCGGGATCGGATTTGCGGCGGATCACAGTGGAGCGGCGCGAGCCGTTTCGGAACAAGACCATCTTTTTGCCACTGGTGTTACACAAAGACAGCGATAGCTGGCGTGAGTTGGATTATCAGCAACACATTCTGCCCAGCATTAATTGGGCAGCCATTGACGCCCCCGACCCACAGAGCAGTCTCCCCGACCACGCCAGAATGCAGTCGGCGTCCGTTGATCTTGGCGACGCACTGCCCGTGTTTCACGCCGACCGGGAGTTGTTCATCGACAAGACACTCAGAATATCTTACTTCGCCCGCCGCCTATCCGACATTGTGCCAAATACGTGGCAATCGGCCCGCATTGTGCAGCAACTAGTGGAGAAGCTACAAGCGGGCGATGACAGTGACGACGAAATCTATGATCGTCGATCTTATCTGGCGTTTGCCTTGCGGGAACATGTGGTCAATGTGGTGGAAGAGCAGGCCGAAAGCGTCTTTCGTCACAAGTTGCAGACAGGCAAAATCCGCTTTGACCTAGAAGCCGGACAGCCTAATTTTCGCATGCGGGACTCCTACGAAATTCCCATCACTGACAACTACGCGCTGCTGGCGCGCAAGGACGGGCGGCCAGTGCAACTCAGCCTGTTTGAACCGGTGTACGATCAGCAGTTCGACTCCGTGCTAGAGCGCAATTTTGCCCGCTATCTCGACGAGCAGCGAGCAATGCGCTGGTGGCATAGGGTGGCCGTGCAACAAAGCGGCGAGTATTACCTACGGGGCTGGAAACAAGAACGCATCTGGCCCGATTTTGTCGCAATGGCAGGAGAAACTGTCGGTAAGCCGCACGTGTTGGTTTTCGAGACCAAGGGAGAACACCTGAGCGGCAACCCAGATACGGACTACAAACAACGCGTATTAGAAACCCTACAGAATGCCTTCAACTGCGGAACTATGACCGTTCGCGACGGACCGATGCGAGGAACATTTCGGCTAGTGTTCACTGAGATGGAGTTTCCGGCGGCACTAGCCGAGGTGAACGAAACGTAGCGCACCTGATAAACAAACAGTGGAAGTGGAGTACCCGAGATAATGTTCGTCGAAGGTTACACCGACCAACTCAGCTACCAAGCCAGCGAACAGGTGCGCTTCCACGTGGCCACTAGTGCGGACGAATACGCGCTGGAAGTGACGCGGATAGGTGCCGAGCGCGAAATCGTGTGGCGGCAGGACCAACTGCCCGGGTCGCCCTATCCAGTCCCCGAAGACGCCTCGTCCAACGGCTGCGGCTGGCCGATTTCCCACTCCTTGGAAGTGCCAGCCGACTGGCGCAGCGGGTATTACGAGTTCGTACTACGCGTCGAAGACCAAGGCGGCAAATTCGTACAGCGAGGACGGCGCACGGCCGAGAGCCGGGGGTTTTTCATCGTCCGCCCTTCGGCTGAGCTCAGGTCGAAGCCCGCAGGCCCCACAGACGCTCGCATCCTCCTCCAGCTAGCCACCAACACCTACAGCGCCTACAACAACTGGGGCGGCTACAGCTTGTACAGCTATCACGGTCGCGGCGGCTTGCAGGGGCATCGCGTCTCCTTCGACCGTCCAATGGCTGGGCTGTTTGACCGCTGGGAACTCGACTTTGTCGAATGGGCGGAGGGCGCTGGATACGCGCTAGACTACTGCGCCAATTCCGACCTCGAATGGCATCCCGAACTGCTGGACAACTACCGGCTCGTGCTGAGCGTAGGACACGATGAATACTGGTCGGCTCCCATGCGCGACCATCTCGAAGCCTACATCGCCGCCGGGGGCAACGCCGCGTTTTTCAGTGGCAACTCCGTGTGCTGGCGGGTGCGCAGCGAGGACGAGGGCCGGGCGCTGGTGTGCTGGAAGCAACAGTTCAACATGGACCCAGCTTACGCCGCCGGAGACTATGCGGACCTTTCGACCTTGTGGAGCCACCACCTCGTAGGCCGACCGGAAAACGAGTTGACCGGCGTCGGCTTCCTCTACGGAGGCTATCACTTAAGCCACGGCCAATACATGGACGGGTCTGGTGCGTTCACAGTCCATCGCCCGGAACACTGGGTTTTTGCGGGAACGGGCTTGCAGCGCGACGACACCTTCGGAGGCGAGCACACCATCGTCGGCTACGAGTGCGACGGCTGCGAGTACGTGTTGGAAAACGGGCTGCCGGTGCCCAAAGGGACCTATGGCACTCCGACCGACTTCACCATCTTGTGTACTGCCCCGGCGCGATGGCACCCAGACGACAGCGTGTGGTACGAGCGCTGGGAAAAGGGTCGGGAGGGAGCGGCAGTCATGGGCCTCTACACCCGCGGCGGCACAGTGTTCACCACCGGGACAACCGACTGGTCTCATGGGCTTAAAGGAGACGCGACCGTCGTCCAGATCACTCGTAACGTCCTCGATCGACTGAGTCAGTAGCGGTCGGAGGTTGTCCGGCCCAAAATTGCGCAGAAATGGACACTAAAAAATCGGAGTTATTAATGAATGAGCGGTATTTGGTAACAGGGGCACTCGGCTGCGTGGGTGCATGGGCGGTTCGTCGGCTGGTCCGCGAGGGGGTGCCAGTATATACCTACGACCTAGGCGGCGATCCCTACCGGTTGAGGACGATCATGACGGACGAAGAACTGGACCAAGTGCGAATGATCGAAGGAGACATCGCAAATCTGGACGAGTTCGAGCGAGTCGTGGTCGAATGCGGTATTACTCATATCCTGCACCTAGCAGCCATGCAGGTGCCCCTAGTTCGGGCCGATCCAGTACGTGGGGCCGAGGTAAACGTCGTGGGGAGCACCGTCGTCTTCGAAACGGCCGCGCGGCATCGCGACCAGATCCAGAATCTGGTCTTTGCGAGCTCGTTTGGAGTGTACGGCGATCCAGAAGCGTACCCTCCGGGGCCGATTGCCCACGACGCGCCGTTGCTGCCTCCGACTCTCTACGGAGTGTTCAAGCAGTGCAACGAAGGCACAGCTCAGGTCTATTGGCGGGAGCAGTCAGTGCACAGCATTGGTCTGCGCCCGTGCGTAGTGTACGGACCGGGTCGCGACCAGGGCTGGACCTCCACTCCAACCAAGGCCATGCTAGCCGCCGCGCTCGGTCGCGAGTACGAGATCACCTATGGCGGCACCCTCGTCTATCACCACGCCGATGATGTCGCCGCAGCCTTTATCGCCGCAGCCAGGACCAAGCTGGAAGGTGCCCCAGTGTACAATCTGGGAGGCAGCACGGTCTCCATGGCCCAAATCGTCGCTGCAATCGAGGAGTTTATCCCCGAGTCCACGGGCAAAATTGGATTCGACCCAACGCCGCTGCCACATCCCTCAAGCGCCGATGACACCGCCTTAAACCAAGCCCTCGGCCCTCTTCAGTATCGATCGCTGGTCCAAGGAGTCCGAGATACAGTCGAAGTCTTCCGCACCGCCTTGGAGGCCGGTCGCCTCGACCTCGAGCGAGCACTGCGCACTTAGAAGCCATCAGGGCAAATAACTTTCTTACTCGTGGGCTTTCTTATAAGCTTTCAGAATCGCATTGATCCGCGTCTGGTAGCCCTTGCCCTGGTTGCGGAACCACTCCAGCACATCCCTATCCAGACGCAACGTAATCTGCGCCTTGGGGGCTGTCGGCTGCAAACCCTTTTGCACAAGGGCCTGAGCGAACATCTCCGAAGACAGAGGCGGAATATCGGAGTAATCGATAGCCTCATCCGTCATCGCGTCCAGCCGCTTCAGTGTGCGCTCGATAGATTTTTTGTTCGCGCTCATTGGCTTTCCTCATCGAAATAATTCTCGTGGCAGAACCTCGTTTCTAAGGCGACTCATCCCACTTTTCCCGTTCCCACTGCTTCTGCCCAATCCGCTCGACGTATTCTTCCCCCTTGTGCTCGGTCAGCCAGCCCTTGAGGGGCACGTCTTCGTCTGTCGGTTGCCACCACCCTTTGACATCCACCCCATCGCCGAGCAATTGTCGGCGTATTGGACTGCACTTGGCGAGGATTTCAGCGGGCATCAGATTGTAGTCGAGGCCGCGCAGCCAGCGATAGCTATACCCCAAAAACAGCACTTTCCGGGTCGTCTCCGAGGTATTAATCCCGCGCGCGTGCCACATCCGCCGGTCGAACAACACGGCCGTTCCCGCCTTCACCTGAACCTGCATTGCATCGGCAAAATCGGGCGGACGGTCCCGCTTGTGACTTTCGGGAACGATCCTGATCCCCCCTCTCTCCGGCTCGCTGATGTCGGTCAGCCAGAACCCGACCTTTAGCGACAACCTCGGTTGGGGGCGCTCCATTTCGGGGACCGGCCGGCCGCCGTCTTGGTGCCATCCTCCCGGCTTCAGATTGACGCTACTCTTGGATTCGGGCGGGTAGTAGATCAAATGCGAGATATAGTGCTGGACGTTCCAGCCGAGAATATCCCAAATCAGCGGAAACGTCTTGGGCCAATCGAGCAGTTCGAGAAAAACATCATCCTCGACAATAGTCCTGAATTTCGACAGCAAGGCATTGGGTGCCAAGCCACGCGCCGCCCTTTCCTCGGCATCGACGCGATCGCCAGCCTCCAGCAACCTGCCTAGCATATCGTCGTCGAGCGCATCCTCGACGATCAAGTATCCCTGTTGCTCAAAATGGTCGCGCTGTGCATCGGTCATGCAGTACTGCAAGCAACTTGGGTCCATGGGGATCACCTCTATGATTTAGTACAGCCGATTTCGTGCGGCATTTTGCGAATGTAGGGATCTCATGCCGCCATACCGAATTGCCGTCGCACCTCACCGGTCCCGACGAATTGCGACAGTAGCCGATGCGATGGCTGACGACGCCTACCCATACACGAATTGTAAAATCTCCGCCCGGACAATATCCCATGTCTGCGAAATAGCAGCAACTAAATGGGCCATACGATCCCAGACGAGATCATGCACATACACATGCCGGGAAAGGTGCCGGAAGGCAAGGTACTCGCTCAAACGCTGGCGGGAGTCCTCTGATATTACAGCCGGCCGTCTATTATTTGTTCAAGTTCGGCGACGATGAGTTGGCCGAGGGCCTCATCCCACATGTACGAGTTGGCCTTCCCGATCGAGAAATTCTGCGATCCGAGCTTCGTGTTCCAAATCTATCAAACCGACAGGATGGGCCAGTTCTTCCATCAACCGACCCAGCAGACGATAGAAGTGCTTGGCCGGACAGCCGCGCACACCTATATCCAGACCCGCCTGCGACCCATGTCTTCTAACTGCGTCCGAGCCAAGTACAAACACGTCTCGGCATCCCTCCTCCTTGCAGATATCTACCGCCCGAATCACATCAGCGCGATACTCATTGGGAATCGTTGGTTCCTTAGGACCACCCAGCCTATCGAAGTCATCGGGGATTTTTATCGCTCCAGCCATGAAGCCCAAGATGAGCTTGGTAACACCATTGACGTTGCCGATGCCCCCCCCTATCACCTCCCATCCTTGGAAGTTCCACCGGTCTGCTCGCTCCTGTTTACTACAGACCTTGTAGTCTCCCCAATACAAATTATACCCTAGAAAATCTGGTGCGGGGAAAGACCATACGACTGTTGGAGTAAGCACATCGTCGTCCTGTGAGCGGATACATTTCATGCCGCTGATTTTCGCAGCAGATTTTTCTAAGTCCAGATCCATAACGGCCATTTCGGATAGAAGGACAATTTTAGGCTCGATCTCATTCTTCAGAGCCAGATGCTGAATTTTGCGAAAGTGATCCTTCTGTAGGGGACCACTCTTCCTGAGCACTTGTCGCGACTCCTTGACCGCCAACTCGCAGTACTTCAGAAACTTTCTATCGCGCTCCTTGACCTCCCAAGACGCCATCTCCTCAGCTAGCTTCAGGAGGCTACCAGAGGCGGAAAGCTCTGCTGCCGTCTTTTCAAACCACTTGGTCTTGACTGTGCCCATTGGAATGGAAAGTGGCTGCCGACCGTCTGTATAATCGGGGACGGGCTTGCCACGCATGTCCATTAACATCGCCTTGACCGGCTTCGTGTTGCTCGGCACTGAGACCCTAGACATGCGACATCTTAGATCAGGCTGCTCACTCGTCGCGTAGCTAGGGATGCCTACCAATTTGTCTGCGGTTACGGACCGGGGAGGTATCACCTTGTAAAAGAGCGACGTCTTTTTGATTTTGCTACGAATGTACCTGCCCGCCGCCTGATTAAATTTTTCTTGGCCTTCTGGGGTCTGCAAGCTCTCGACCGTCAGACTTTTGAGAGCCTCTTGGCTTTTCTGAAGTTCTGAATCTGTCATATCGTTTCTCCTAAATATTGTAAAGTCTAGTCCCATATTTTAGGCGGGTATCTCCGTTGTAGAGATACCCGCTTGATATAGATTTTTAGTGATTATGAAATGTACCAAGGACTCGGGGACTGTCAATCTGAAGTGCCCTAGCAATCCAGACTCAAACGTCCAATGCACTTTACCAGCCATCGACTTCTCATCGGTAGTCCGACGTCCCTACCTCCCCCACTCCTCTTCCGGCACCTCCGAATAATCCTGCGGCTCATACCCAATCGCCTTTTTGCCGTGTTCGATGTCGTCTTCAACATTAGCGAATCATCCCGGAATCACTTGCCTAATATATCGAATAATAATACTTTATGCGCATGAAAATGGAAATAGCCAAACCCCGAGCCGGTGATCTCATCACCGATTTTGCCGCCGATGGCCGATATCACTTCGCAACAGCGGAATTGCGTACGGTGCTTGGGGTATCCGCCGCCGCGACCAGACTCGCCCTGCACCGATTGGCAAAAAAGGGAGTGATCGCAAGCCCTGCTCGCGGCTTCTACGTCATCGTGCCTCCAGAATATCGGCGCATCGGCTGCCTGCCCGCCGACCAGTTCATTCCGGCACTCATGGAGCGTCTGCAACGCCCGTACTATGCTGCGCTCCTGTCCGCCGCCCAGTATCACGGCGCAGCACACCACCGCCCGCAAGCATTCCAAGTCGCTCTCGCCGGGAACCGCCGGCCGATCTCCTGTGGCACCGTCGAAGTTTCCTTTATAGCACGTAAGCGCATTGCCGACGTACCGGTTCAGAGTTTCAATACGCCGCGCGGAACGATCCTCGCCTCAAGCATTGAAGCAACGGCGGTCGATCTGGTCGGTTATGAAAAGCGTATCGGCGGGCTAGATCAAGCCGCGACCATCCTCTCCGAACTCGCCGAGCGCGTCGATCCAGATTTACTGGTAACAGCGGCACGAACGGCTCCCATCTCTTGGGCGCAGCGTCTTGGCTACCTGCTCGAACTCGTCGGCGCAGCGGACAAAACGTTGCCCTTAAAGGCTTACGTGCGGCAGCAGGCGCGCGACACTGCTCTGCTCCTGCCAGCCAGTGCTAGCGACCACGGGACGCGCACCAAGGATTGGCGGCTGCTTGTCAACGCCGAAATTGAGGTGGATACGTGATCCCACGCGATTACGTCACGGCATGGCGGGCGCAGGTGCCACATATAGACTTCCAAACATCGTCTGGTATTCCACGATGGTTGGGAGTCTATCAGACCACTTGGATGGGACCGGAATAGCGGGCCATCTTGTCGTCCGTGGTAAGCAGCGTGACATTTTCGACCTGCGCTTGCGCTATGAGTATGCGGTCGAAGGGGTCCTTGTGAATTAGCGGCAGAGACCCGACAGCGAGCGCGTGTTCGGATCGAATCTCTAGTTCGCTGTAGCCGTTTTGTATCAGGCCATTCCGAAACCGCTGCGGGTCAACGCGAAAGTCGTCTCTGTCGAGTGCGCTCTTGATGATGACCTCCCAAATGCTTGCGGTGCTGAACATCAGCTCCGTAGCGGGGTCGCCGAGAAGATTCTGAGCTTTCGATGACAACTGTCCTGAGTCGCCTGCCGCCCACAGCAACAGATGAGTATCCAGTAATAAAGTCACTCATCCTCCTCGAACATCTTCTCTATCTCAGAATCGCCCATGCTGTCGAAGTCGTCGGGGACTTTGATCTCTCCGTCCATGAAACCCAATCGACGAGACGACGCTATGGTGAGCTTGGTAATACCATTGATATTGCCAATGCCTGCACCAACCACCTCACATCCTATGAACCTCCACCCGTTTGCTTCCCTCTGGCTCTGGACCTTGTAATTCCCGCAATACAGGTTGTATCCTAGAAATTCCGGAGCTGGGAACGACCATATATTGGTCGGAGCAAAGGCACCATTGTCGAAGGTATCAGAAAGAGCCGTCTCGATTGGGTAGATGCACGTCATATCGCTAACCTTTGTAGGATCGATCTCATTCTTCAGAGATAGCTGCTTAATTTTGTGGAAATGGTTACGCTGTAGAGGGCCATTCTCCCTGAGCATCTGTCCCGACTTCGCGACCACTAGCTCGCAGTAATTAAAAAATTTCCTGTCGCGCTCCTTGGCCTCCCAAGAGGCCATCTCCTCGACAACCTTCAGCATGCCAAAGCCTGAAAGCTCCTCGGTGGTCTTTTCAAACCGCTTGGTCTCGACGGTACCCATCGGGATGGGAAGCTGCGGCTTATCGTATATATACTCGGGGACTGGCTCGCCACGCATGTCCATCAACATTGCCGTTACTGGCCTCGGCATAAGCAACCTTACACTAGGCATGAAGCATCTTAGATTAGGCTGCTCGCCCGTCGCGTTTCCGGGGATGGGCTTCAATTTGTCTTCGGTTACGAACTGAGGGGGCATCACCTTGTAAAACAGCGACGTCTTTTTGATCTTACCCTGAATATACTTCCCCGCCGCCTGATTAAATTCTTCTTGGCCTTCTGAAGTCTGCAAGCTCTCGACCGTCAAACTTTCGAGAATCTCTCGACTTTTCTGAAGTTCCGAATTTGTCATATCGTTCTTCTAACTACTTGTAACGTCCGATTGCATGTTTTTAGGCGGGTATCTCCATTGCAGAGGTACCCACCTAATGTCGCTTTTTAGTGATGTTGTGAAATGTACCGGGGACTCACGGGCTGTCAAGCAAAAGTGCCCCATCGTCTCAGGCCCAAATGTTCCAATGCGCTTTACCGCCGTCGGCATCTCATCGGTCGTCCGACGTCCCTACCTCCCCCACTCCTCTTCCGGCACCTCCGAATAATCCTGCGGCTCGTACCCAATCGCCTTTTTCCCATGCTCGACATCGTAGAGCGGCCAGTTGCTGCCCGACACCCCAAAGACGATTTCAAACTTGACACCCGGATGGATCAGCGCCTGCTCAAACACCCGCACGCAATCGCCGTGGCTGAGATGGTGCGGATGTTCGGGTTGGTCGCGCTTGAGGTTGAAATTGCCGATGCGCACGCAGACGAATTCCATGTCGTGCTGATGGGCAAAAGAGTGGGCCAGACCCTCGCCGAAGATCTTGCTGACCGTGTAGATACCCACCGGGGTGGTAGTCATATCGACCGTGCGGCGGATGCTGCGCGGATAGAGCGTTAAGACCCCGGCGCGGCTGGCATAGGCGACGCGCTTGACGCCGTTTTGGCGCGCGGCCTCAAAGACGTTGTACGTGCCGATGAAGTTGCTCTGCAGCATGGGCTCCCACTCGTTGCCGCCGGGCAGGCCCCCAATGTGGGCAATGGCGTCCACACCGCGAGTAGCCTCTAGCACAGAGTCAAAGTCGGTGAGGTCAGAGACGACGGTATCCGTGAGATCGGGCATGGGCACGCGGTCGTGACCGCGCACCTCGTGGCGCTCCTTGAGGCCGCGGGCCACGTTAGAGCCGACGCTACCGGCCGCGCCAGTTACGAGTATGCGCATGATAGTTTCCTTTCGCTAAGAGGCATTTTTAACATTCCTCGTGCTGTTCGGAACGAGGGCAACCCCCCCTACGCTCGGTGCAGGGTGATGATCGGGGCCTCGGGCGGGCAGCCGAAGCGGAAGGGCAGCCAGTGCCCAACGCCGGCCGTAGTGTAAAGCTGAGTAGTTCCCTTTTCGTAGTGCCCCCAGATATAGCGCTCGGGAAAGAACGGCTCAAAAAAGCTGCGCCCGGCCAAGCCTAGCTGAAAGCCATGCGTGTGACCGGCCAAAATCAAGTCAGTGCCGCCGAGCGGCGCGGCGTAATCGAGGGCTTGCGAGCGGTGACTCAGCAACGCAGTAAAGGCATCGCTCGGCGACGCGCTTACGGCCTGTTCCACTGAGTTGCGGAGTTGCGCGTAGGACGCCGGGCTGCGCAGGAAACGCGGGTCGTCAACCCCGCCGAGGTACAGAGTCGCCGCGCCCACCGGCACCGCTAGCCCTTCGTTCACGAGCAAGGGAATCGCAGTCTGGTCAAAGTACCGACGAATGCGGCGGATGCCGCGCATGTACTCGTGGTTGCCCAAGCTGGCGTAGGTCCCAAGCCGAGTCGGCACGCTTTCGAGCAGGCGCAAAGTCGCCAAGTAATCCGGATTGTGATCGCAGATATCGCCGGTGATCGCTATCAAGTCCGGTGCGGCTTGAACCGCGCGCACGAGCAGGGCTTCGAGGTCGGCGAGCTGGACGTACGGCCCAATGTGCATGTCGCTGAGATGGAGGATCTTCAAGCCCTCTAACTCGGCGGGCAGGTCGGGATAGCGGAGCGGCACCACAGGCATCCGCGTGCGAGTGTAGGAGGTGTAGATCCCGTGGCTGACGCCCACCGCCCCAAGAGCGGGCACCACAGCGAGGCCGCGGCTGAGAAAGCGCCGCCGTTCAAACGAACTAGGCTCTTCCGTCCCCCCTTGCCGCAAGCGGTCGTAGAGCAAAACGCCCAAGACGACCGGCGTCATCAGCAGGGCCGCGTAAAAAATAAACTCCATCACCCGCGTCTAGGACGCCTCGCGCTCAGCGCCCAAACGCCACCACAGGCAGAAGATGACCACGAGAACCAGCAGCAACAGAATGCCAGCTTGCAACTGATAGGCTGGCGCAGACAGCGCGCCGAGGCTCTTGACGTCCGAGAGTACCGAGATAAACCCCAGTAACACGTAGGCGATGAGGTTGTTCCGCAAGAGCAAGACGATTGCAGCGACGACGAAGCCAACGCTGGTGGCAAACGTCAACAACTCAAAGAGGAACTCGTCGAAGTGAACGGCGTTGCCACCGGACATAATCAAGCCTACCCCCAAGCCCGCCACGACCGCGTAAAGCCTCTTTTTTATAACGACGCGGCTATAGTAGAGCACCAAGCCGGCGACAATCGGGACGGAGATAGCTCCCACTACGCCATTGGACAGAGAACTCCAAAAGGGCAAGTACTGGTCCAATCCAGAAGGTAGCCCAAAGCCAAGACTCGGGTCGGAGGCAATAAATCGGCTCTCTACATAGCCGCGCAAGTGCTGCCATGCCTCTCTGGCGACGAGGACCAACGCGACCCCGACGACCGCGTCGCGGAATTCGGGCACGCGCCGCGCAGCCCGCAGACGCGCCGGCCAGTCTGGATAGAGGCTAGTGGCCAAGCCGAGGGCCGCGACAATCATCAAGCCGACCCCCAAGCTGCCCAAAACGAAGCTAAGTATCTGAGTAATGGTAAAAATCGACAGCGTGAATCGGGTGTCATAGGCGCGTTCGACAACCGACAGGCCATTGAGAAAGTCGAGTAAGAAGAAGGCCGCACCAATCGCGGCGATTTTGATCAGCGGAGACCAAACTATGCCCTCGTTCCGCACGCGGCGCACGAGCAGCCACAAACCGTGGATCACCACCGCGGCAATTAAAACTATAAGCAGACCAGAAAGCGCGGTCTTGAGCGTGGTACTCTCCTGGCGCTCGCGTCGCCAATCCTCGGGCACTTTGAGGAAGCGATAGACAGAAACCGGCTCGTCGCCGGCAACGTTGACCCGCACTCGATAGCGCAGCTCATCGACGTTGCGCGGGTCGCCCTCGACAGCTTCGAAAACAAAACGGTGGTCGCGGCGATTGGGCAGCTTTTCCGACGAGGATTCCTTGAGCTCCAATTGCCCGACGTCAAAGCCGTAGGTGCGCAGATGCTCGACAGCTATTGCCTGAGCTTGTGCCTCCTCGAGATCGGCACCCTCGGCCTCTTCGGCCAGCAGGTGGTTTATGCTGTAGAGGGAGCCGTCTTCTGGATGGACGGCAACGCTGTATTCCTCCTTTTCTTCGTAGCGGAAAAAGCGCGTCACCCACAAGCTAGCCAACAGATCTTCTTGGTATAGGCGATTGACCACGGCCACTGAGTCGCGCTCTAGGATGTACCGGATCGCCATAGTGTTCGGCTGATTTTGATAGTAGGTGACCACCTCATACGCTGAGGGGTCCGCGCCAGTCGCCGCTAGATGCTCAACGGCCTTGGCCTCGGCCTCGCCCCGAGTCAGGCGGACATCCACAAAGTCGAGCGGCTTCTCGTATTCGAGGGCGAAAAAACCGAGCGAGATCACTACCACCGCAGCGGCCCAACCTATACGTCGCTTGGACAACGGGGCATAGGCAAACGTGGGAGCTGGGTCGGCGGGCTGTTGCGCTGTAGGCTCGTCCGCGACCGCTTCCGAGGCGGGGGATGCAGCGCTTTTGTTGAGCAAAGGCGCTGGGTCGGCGAAGCGGCGCTGCCGCAAGTAGAGGACGAGAGCCACCGCCAAGGGCAGGAGCATCAGACCCGCCGACAAAGCCGCTGAAACGACGAAGTAGCTATTGGAAGAGCGGAAGAGGATTAGGGACGTGTACAGGGCGTCAATCGTATAGTGCCACACGAGAGGGGCAAGAATCCCAAAGCGGAGGAAGATATAGCCAACTACAATACCGGCGATACCCACCTCAATGCCGCGAATGTAAAAGGGCTGCTGCGGGTAGTTGGCATGAGCAAATCCCCATATAAGGCCCGCGATGACGACCGCAACCCAGCGGAACTTGAGGTATTTGTGCAAGAAGGGAATCGAAAACGCCCGAGACATGAACTCCTCGGAGACCGCGGGCATAAAGCCTATCAACAGCACCATGATCCACGGGATATACGTGTTGACCATCTCGCTGTAGGGAATGTACGCCGGACCCCAAGCGCCGACCAACTGTTCGGCTGTGATGTAAAAGAGCACCTGGTAGGCCAAGAAGGCGGGGGTCATAGCCAAGCCGAGAATGGTGCCGAGGAGAAAGCGCTTGGTGCGCAGGCCCGCTGGCGTAAACTGGCCCCCGATCTGGATTTGGTTCGCGTAGTAACGTCGATATAAAGGCTCAGCCGCCGCGGTGAGAAAGAAGATGAGGATACCTTGGGCAGCAGCAGCGAACAGACTGTTGAGCAACTGTCTCGTCAGAAAAGACCCGTATGTATCGGTGGTGTCGTAGCTAAACGCTGTCAGCGGCAGATTGTTGAGTTCGGCCAACAGCGTCAGAACCGCGGCGATAGCCCCAAAGATCGCGGCGGTTTTCCAGCGGATGTCTCGGGCGCGGACCCCGCTAAAGAACGAGACCAGCATCGCCAGTATGGTCAGGATGAGCAAAGTCCCAGCCACCAAGCCCGTGGTCTCATTGTGCGACCGCAACTCGGCGAAGTCGCGCTCCCACGCCTCGGGAATTTTGAGATACTCGCCAAAGCCGCCGATCTGGTCGCCTTGCAGGCGCACGTAGAAGCGGTAGTGGGCCTCGCCAACGGCAAAGTCGCGCAACTTCCAGCTAAAGGTGTAGTCGATGCGGTTGGGTCGCTCCTGAGCCTGCGCCTCTACGAATTCGAGCGCGGCGAGATCGCGGCCAAGCTCAGCGGTGAGAAAGGTCTCGGCCAAGCCGCGGGCTTCGGCTTCTTCGAGGCTCGCGCCGGGCGCTTCTTCCTCAATGAGATGGCTAAAGCTGACGAGTTTGCCAGCAGTTGTAACCGTGGCTTGAAACTCCTCCTTTTCCAGCTCCCGCACCCAGCGATTGCTCCAGCGCCACAACTGCACGGGATTGCCAATGACCTGCGTGGCCCCCTCCAGACCCAACTCGCGTTCGAGAAAGGTCTTGGTATCGTTGTCGTAGAGGAAAATGGCGCTGTGGCGATAGTCGGCCAGATCAAAGCCGCGAGCGGCGATAAAATCGGCCGCCTGCTCTTTGGCCTCGTCGCGGGTGACGCGAAAGTCGATTGAGGCTTCGGGAAAAGCCTGGTAGAAGTAGTGAACTCCAACGGCCAAACTAACGGCGGCCATGAGCACGCAGCCGCCGATGAAGGCGAGGTCTTTTCTTGTTAATTTTATTTCCATTTGTCTATGAAGGGTTTTAACTGCGTAGAGGACAATTTCGTTCCGTTCAACATATTAAAAGACTAGGACGCGGACAAACCCGCCGCATTGACGCACAACAGGACAACAGGGCATGGAGCAGCTATCGGTGGGCGGCTCGCAACGACAGCCGAGGCGTTGAGCGAATTCCCCGATAGCCCACAATTGCAGCCGAACGCGCCCAATCCGCTCAACAGCCAGTCGGTGATCGCCTATGTCCTGCCAGAACCTTCTTGACAATATGTAAAAATTCGGCTATGTAGTACTCGCTCGTGCCAAAAGAAAGGGTCGATGAGATTCTTGAACTGACATCAAAACAGATTGCACAATCTCGAGTGATCGCCAAAGGCAACCGCATTCGCGATGTTCAACGTTTGGTTCATACTTATGGTGGTCGCGCATCGAGATGGGTCAAAAAGAGCAGCCCTCGCTTTGAAATTTCCGGTCATCAATACGAAATTCACTGGTACGAACATCCCGATATCGGTCGCATTGAGTTGAAGCAAAAACGAGTTAATCCGCTATGATTGTCCAATTTAGAAAACAAAATACTGCATATCCCGATCTCACACCCAATCAACATTATGTCGTAATTGGGATAGAAGCCGATGACTTTAGAATTTTGAACGACGCAGGCAGGCCCTTTCTCTATAATGCTTCGTTGTTTGAGGTGGTCGATTCTACAGAACCTGACGATTGGGTCGCAGAGATTGGCGAAGATGGCGAGCGTTATGCCTATCCATTGCCGTTAAATGCAGTAGGTTTTTTTGAGGATTTTTTTGACGGAAAAAAAAGAGCGATTGTCGCGTTCTGGCAGGTTGTCAACCATCAACTTGCTGCTGCATCAGAAACTGTTTGATATAAAGAGCGCGGACCTCGGTCAGTGGTCGCCAAGCGGAATTTCGCCACAGCCCCGGTACTTCAGTATCGGGGCTTTCTTATGTATTCTGGCAGTGTGGGCTTCCGCATCTAGCCAGCGGCTACGGATTCGGCCCGGGGCGCGGACAAACCAGCCGCATTGACGCGCACAGCGGCATTTTGCAGATTCGCGGCTTCAAACCCCTTAAACAGAGGAGCACATTGTGGCAGCAAAAAAACAGGAGCACTTCCGCGTAGGTGTTATAGGCTATAGCAGCGCGTTCAACATGGGTCAGTTGCACTTGACCTCCATGGCCAAAAACGAGGGCGTGGAAGTGGCCGCTGTTTGCGAGCTAGATCCCGAGCGGCGTCAAGTAGCGGAAGAGGACTTTCCCGGCATCAAAACCTACGGCCGCGTCGGTGCCATGCTGCGGAACGCAAACTTGGACTTGGTAACCATCATCACCCCGCACAACACGCACGCCAAGCTAGCGGTGCAGTGCCTCAATGCCGGGGTCCACGTAGTCTGCGAGAAGCCCCTCGCCATTACCAGTGCCGAAGTCAAGCGCATACAGGCCGCGGCCAAAAAGAACAAGGTCCTGATCTCGACGTTTCACAACCGGCGCTGGGACGGCGACTTTGTGGTGCTGCGCGATCTAATTCTCAAAGAGCAAATCATCGGTCCCGTCTTCCGCATCGAGACCGGATTTTACGGCTACGGCGAGCAGGGGACTTGGTGGCGCGCCAACCGCAAAATCTCCGGCGGGGCCATCTACGACTGGGGCGCGCATTTTACGGATTGGATTTTGAATATCGTCCCGGAAAAAATCACCTCGGTCAGCGGCTATCAAGTCAAAAACCCCGCGTGGAAAAAATACGACAACGAGGACCACTCCGAGTACACGCTGCGCTTTCAAAACGGCTGCACCGTCACCCTGACCATGTCCAACCTGTCGATGAGTCCGCGGCCGCGCTGGCGGGTGCTGGGCACGCAGGGCGCGATCGAGGACGCGGGCGGCAAGTACCTCGTCAAGACGCTGATCAACGGCCGCCAGATGAGCACTGAGGTGCCCTTTGCCGAGTCCAATTGGGACGCGTACTACGAAAATGTTTTCGCGCATTTGCGGGGCCGCGCCGACCTCGTCATTACCTCTGAATCCGCGGGCCGGGTAATCGGCGTCCTTGAAGCAGCCAACATTTCGGCGGCGCGCGGATCGGTGCCCATCACGCCAGCCTTTGTCTGAGCAAGAGCTACCCCACCTCGACCCAACTGCGCAACTGTCCGCGCTCTTGGGGATCGGCTGCCGCGCTGGGGCTACGGTCGTCGGCCTGTCGGCCGTGCGCCGCGCCAAGGGGCTGGCTCTTGTCTTTGCCAGCAGCGACCTAGCGCAGCGGACGTTGCGCGAATTAGCTCGCTTGGAGCACGGGGGGACGCGCGTCTTCCAAGTACAGGCAATGGAAGTGCTGACTCAGGGTTTTGGCCGCGAGGATGCCCAAGTAATCGGCGTCTTGCACGGCGATTTGGCCCGTGGGTTGGCCAAGCACATAGAGGAGCAAGAATCGTGACGTCCTGGGAAATCGAGCGCAAGTACCTCGTGACCGACCGCTCTTGCCTCGATCAGCTAGCGGGCGTCGCCTTCCGGCAGGGCTACATTCCCATCCAAGACGGCGGCGTGATGCGCGTGCGCATTGAAGGCGAGCGAGCGGTGCTCACGCTCAAAGGGGCGACTAGCGGCATATCGCGCCGCGAGTACGAATACGAAATCCCGCGCCAAGACGCCGAGAGTATCCTAGCAACCCTGTGCCAACGGCCCTTCATCGAAAAGACGCGCTACACCTTGCCTTGGGCAGGCAAGGTCTGGACCATCGACGTATTCTCTGGCGAAAACGAGGGCTTGGTGCTCGCCGAAGTCGAGCTGAGCAGTCAGGATGAGATTGTGGAGAAGCCACCCTGGGCCGGCGTCGAAGTATCGGACGATCCGCGCTATTACAACGCCAACCTCGTGCGCAATCCCTACTGCAAGTGGCGGGACGATTAGATTATCCGGTCACTCCTATCCCTCAAAAAGCATACTCAAGTCCAACGCCGGTGCCGAATGCGTCAGAGCACCGATCGAAACAAAGTCCACACCAGCGGCAGCGGCCTCGCGCACAGTCGCCAAGGTATAACCGCCAGTGGCCTCAATCTCAATGGCAGGATTGGCGGCGCGGATGAGCGCTACGGCCCGGCGTAAGGTTGGCGCGTCCATGTTGTCGAGCAGGATGCGATCCGGGCCACCCGCTAGAGCCTCCTCGACCTCTGCGAGATTTTCGGCTTCCACGTAGATCGGCGCTGCTTGGCCCCGTGCCTCGCGGATGGCAGCGCGGACGCCGCCCGCAGCAGCGGCGTGGTTTTCCTTAATCAGCACGGCGTCGTACAGGCCCATGCGGTGATTGACACCCCCACCCAAGCGCACGGCCCACTTCTGCAAGTGCCGCCAGCCCGGGGTGGTTTTGCGGGTGTCGGTGATGCGCGTAGCCGTGCCGCTTAGGGCCTCCACATAGCGCCGGGTCAGGGTGGCCACGCCCGAGAGCTGTTGCAAAAAATTGAGCGCGGTGCGCTCCCCAACCAAGAGCGAACGCGCGCGGCCTTGCAAGCGGATGAGGGTCTGCCCTTCTGCGACCTCGTCCCCATCGGCTACCTCAGCACACACAGAAATGTCCTGGTCGAGACGGGCGAAGACCGCACGGGCGACCTCAATGCCCGCGACGACGCCGGCTTGGCGAGCGATAATGCGAGCGCGAGCTTCAGCATCGCTCGCCACGGTCCAAGCAGCGGTCAGATCGGCTGCTACATCTACAGCGCCGAGGTCTTCCCGCAAGGCTAGGTCAATGAGTTGGTCATACGCGGCGGGGTGGAGAGAAGTGCTAGAGGGCATGGTTCCTCGCTGGAAAGTAAATTCGGGCATGGATGGGAAAGAGTACGAATCTAATCTCACGACACCAAGGGTGTTTTGGGAACCGCACGTGAACCTGTGAGATGCTTTGGCTACCTTGTCGAGGCTTAGGCGGCAATCTATTTTATAAGAGATTACCTTTTATAATCAACACAAGGAGGTATGAATGCCAATATCCGACGAATATGTTAATAGCTTACCTGAGATATACCGCGACATCCTTGCAGCCTTCCCACAGTTCAATCCGACGCGCAAAGTTGGCTATGGCTTATCGTGCCCATCCCTGTATTCGGCTTTGGATGGGAAATACACGCTCGGCCAGATTATGAAGGCATGTGAAAACATGGCCGAAGGCGGCGTTATGGTGATGAGGCGCAAGCTATTTGCTTGTCCGACCCCCCTCGGCGAGGAACTAATTACGAAAATCACGGGCATTGCTGCCCCTACGCTAGAAGTGGCTCCCTTCCCTCCTCCGCAAGAATGGGCCTCTTGAATGATCGGCGATTGGAAGGTTAAGTGTCTGCCGCTTTGCACCCATCATGTATTTCTCTCTCATTGTGCTGAGGATCGAGATCGTCTGGTGCAACCTGTGTACAGAGCACTAGAAAGAAACGACTACTTCCCGTGGCTCGACCGTCATCACTACCCGATAGGCCAAGGCCCGTTTGCCTCGCTTCGAGATAGCATTATACGCTGCCGGCACGTTGTGTATTTTGTCACGGCAAGCTTTCTCTCGCAAGGGCGTGGATGGAGTAGCGTCGAATTAGCCTATTCAAATATGCTTCAGGAAAACCTGAGTTTCCGGTTGGAATTGTGCCATATTCAATTTCCCTTGTTCTTCGTGCCCCGAGGCAAGGCGAACTTACTGAGATCAGCATGGGGACCCCTCGTTGAACGTGGACGATTCTACCAACCAGGACGAGTGGATAGCGGTGCAGTGCAGTGGGCAACTCGGCAAATTATTGCCTTCATCAGGCAGGAAGAGAAACGTGGAGGTTCTCTAGCAGATCAAGTTCAGAACGATCCCCGTCTCCAGCCCTTCCTTGAAGACGAACCACACTTATTACAGAGGATTATGTGTGGAGATCCAGTAAGTCCCTGAAATGAATTATATATGAACTGCACGAACAGGCTCTCCACATCTTTAACTCACAGTTTGGTAGCGGCAAGTGAGGAGTCGTAAAGACAATCAAGACGACGCGGCGGCTAGGTAGTGGATCATCTAACTAACTTTCTTCTTTGATTCGACTCTACAATGGCCACGCTCGTCCACGTCACGCACGAAGCCGTGCAGCAAGCCGGTGGAATCGGCACGGTCCTGCGCGGCCTGATCACGGCCCGCAGCTACCAAGCCCATTGCCAGCGCACCATCCTGCTCGGCCCCTTAACCGAGCCAGACAGTGCCCAACCGCTCGGCCCGGACGGCGAAATCCTCTACGACGCCAGCCGCAGCATCCGCGCCGCCGACGTCGCCGACCAACTCAGCGCGGTCGAGCGGAAATTTGGCGTACGCTTGGTCTATGGCCGACGCTTGCTGATCCAAGACGGCCACCGAGCCTCGCCCGAGGTGCTGCTAGTGGATGTGAGCCGCCCACCTCTGCGACTGAACGAATTCAAGCGCGACCTATTCCTCCACTTTGGCCTCGAATCGCACCGCTACGAACAGCACTGGGAATACGAGCAATACCTGCGCTTGGCCGAGCCGGGTTTCGCGGCCGTGCGCTCCCTAGTCGGAGACGCGCCCTTCTTGCTGCTAGCGCATGAATTCATGGGGCTAGGTACCGCCTTTAAGGCCCTGATGAGCGACGCGGCGTGCAAGACCCTGTTCTACGCGCACGAAGTAGCCACCGTGCGGCCCTTGGTAGAGGAGCGACCCGGGCGCGACATTGCCTTTTACAATGCGCTGCGCCAAGCACGCGCAAACGGCCAGTACATCGACGAGCTATTCGGCCCGCAAGACGGCTATTTCAAACACGCCCTCGTCAGCCAAGCCTATCGTCTCGACGCCGTCCTCGCCGTCGGCGATTGGGTGGTGGAGGAGCTGCACTTTCTCGGGCCGGAATTCGCCGCTTGTCCCATTGACCTCGTCTATAACGGCGTACCGACCGCCGAGTTGTCCTCAGCCGAGCGGGAGGCGGCGCGGAAAAAAGTCCAAGCCAGCGGGTCCGCGCTCTTGGGTTGGACCCCAGAGCTGATCTTCACCCACGTCGCCCGCCTAGTCGAGAGCAAAGGCTTGTGGCGCGATTTGCTGGTGCTCGATCACCTCGATCACCACCTGTGGGAGCGAGGGCAACGGGCGCTATTTATCGCGTTGGCGACCGAGACCGGCCGCCGCGACCCCGAGGACGTCCAGCGCATGGCCGCGTACGGTTGGCCGCTGGTCCACCGCGAGGGGGGGAGCGACCTCAGCAGCGGCGAGCTAAAATTCGACCTTTTAGTCCGCGCCTTTAATGCGCGCACCCGCGCCGTCAAAGCGCTTTTCGTCAACCAATTCGGCTGGGACCAGCAAAGCTGCGGCGCGTTCCTGCCAGCCGACGCGGAGTTTGCCGATTTGCGCCGGGGCAGTGACGCGGAGTTCGGGCAGTCGATTTACGAGCCTTTTGGCATCTCCCAAGTCGAGTGCTTGGGCTCTGGCACCATCAGCGTGGTCAGCGATGTGTGCGGCTGCCGCGGCTTTGTGCGCCAAGCAGCCGGTGAGGTGGAATTGGGCGGCTTTATCGAGGGAGCCTATACCCAGCTCGACGAAACCGACTGCGTCAGCCAACCGATTGGCGTGCGCGAACGCACAAAAGCCGAAGCATTGCAAAGTCAAGTAGTAGCCAGCGTTTTGGTCCGCCAGTTGTCCACAGGCGAGCCCGGCCGCAAAAGGCTGCTTGCCGAAGGCTATGCCGCGGCCCAGAAAATGAGTTGGGAGCGCGTGGCCGAGGACATGCTGTTGCCCGTTTTGCGGCGGCTGGAGAAGTAACATGGCTGGGTTAGTAATTGCACTCACACTCGCACTTGGCGGCTGTGTGCCCTTTATCGGCGGGCGCGATCAAGGCCGTCAACTAGCGACTGCGGCCCAAGACCTCGTGGCAATCGCCGAGGCCCAAGAGGGCGAGGTTGACTGGCTGGGCTTGCGCGACCCCGCTGGCGTGCAGACCGAGGAGACCAAGGTGCTCGACGACTACTTGCTGTCTGCGCTGATGAAGACCGAGGTCGCGGTAGGGTTGGTGGACACGACCGGAAAGCGGTGGCGCGACGAGGAATTGGTGGGCCTCAGGCAAGGGGGACAAGCCGCGCTCGCGTTGGGCGGGCGGCTCGAAGCAGACGCCCCGTGGATGTACGTGCGGATGTTCTTAGTCGAGCGAGAAAGCGGCGAGCTAGTGGCAACTCGCACTGCCCGCATCTTGGAGCGAGATGTGCGCCAGGAACTCGCTTCGCGCGAGATCGGAACCGGCGAGAGCTATGGGCCGATTGAAGTGGATTTGCACCTGATCGTCCAACGCGAAGAAGGAGGCATCTACCAGATGGTCGAGCTAACAGAGGGCGTGCAATTGCAGCAAGGCGACCAGATGCAACTGCGCTTCAAGCTAAGCCGAGACGCCGAGGTCCGCGCCTTTCTGTGCAGGTCCGACGGCGCGTTAGAGACCGTGTTCGACGAACAATTTGTCTATTCGGACATCGTCCAATACGGTCCAGGGGAAAATAATTGGATCACCTTCAACGAGATCGATCAAGTCTATACCCTGTACTTCCTCGCCGGCCCGCAGCTATTGGCCGAAAACGCCGCGCCGTTCTTTGAGCAGTTCAACACGCTGGTCCGAGAAGGACAAATCGACCGCTTCTCCGGGTTAGAATTGCTCGATGAGGCCCTGATCGAATTTCTCCAGCGCCCCGAACCCATCGCGGTCTTGCGCGGCAACGAGGATATTTCCCTAGGCCGGCCAGAGACCTTTGTGTACGACGACGGCAGCACTCTGTCGAGCCAAGCGGAACTCCTCACCGGCACCCCAGTGCTAGTGCGCGCCTTGAGCTTCTCGGTACAGTAGGGACCACCGACCGGTCGCTCCTACAAGACCGCGGCCACCGCAGAGCAGAAGTAATCGAGATTGTCCTCGGTCAGGCCGGCGACGTTGATGCGCCCTCCCGCTACGATGTAGATCGCGTACTGTTCCCGCAGCACCTCGACCTGCTCGGCGTTCAAGCCCGAGAAAGAGAACATCCCCCGCTGCCGCTCGATAAACGAGAAGTCGCGCTCCACGCCCTGCTCGTTGAGCCGTGCGACGAGGCGTTGACGCACGCGATTGATCCGCTCGCGCATCTGCGCCAATTCGCCCTCCCATTGGCGGCGCAGCACTGCATCGCCGAGGATTTCGCAGACCATGGCCGCGCCGTGGGCCGGGGGATTGGAGTAACTGGTGCGCGCGGCGATTTTGAGGTGGCTCAAGGCCCTTTCCGCAGCATCGGCGTCCGTGCCGATCAAAGTCAGGGCACCGACGCGCTCGTTGTACAGGCCGAAGTTTTTGGAAAAGGAACTGGCCACGAGCAGTTCGCAGCCTGTGTCGCAAATTGCCCGCAGGCCCGTCGCGTCTTCGTCCAACCCGTCGCCAAACCCCTGATAGGCAAAATCGACTAAGGGCAGCAGGCCGCGCTTGACGACGACCTCGGCGATCTGCCGCCAAAGGTCCGGGGTGGGGTCGCAGCCGGTGGGGTTGTGGCAACAGCCGTGCAGCAGCACTACGTGGCCAGCGGGGATCTGCCCGAGCGCTGCGAGCAAGGCGTCGGTGTCGAGGCTGTTGGTACCGGCGTCGAAATAGGAATAGGTCTCAACCTGTAGGCCGGCTGAGGCAAAAATCTTGGGGTGATTGGCCCAAGTCGGCTCGCTTATCCATATAGGCCGGTCGCCTAGGTTTTGAGCGAGGAAATCGCCGGCTAGGCGCAAAGCTCCAGTGCCGCCGGGACTCTGCACGGTGATGGCGCGCCCGGCCGCCTCGTGCCCAACGCCCAAAATTAGCTCCCGCACGGCAGCACCGTATTCCGCGCTGCCCTCAATGCTCAAATAGCTCTTGGTTTTTTCCGCAGCCAAGACGCGCTCTTGCGCCGTTTGCACCGCCGCCAAAACCGGCGTCTGGCCGCTCGCATCCTGATAGACGCCGACGCTGAGGTTGATTTTGTTTGGATTCTCGTTGCTCTTGAACGCCGCGCTCAGCCCCATGATGGGGTCGGCTGGCGCCATCGTTAGTTGTTTGAACATGCGTTATACTACCATCTGTCTTTTAGGTCTCCCCAACTAATAGGTGCCACGGCTGTGGGGCTGGGAACGCGGGTAAGCGCGAAGGTGTCGATCGAGCCGTCTGGATACGGAAAGGATAGATTGACGCTGTCGCTTGAGAAAGCAGCAGCGACAGTCGAGCCCCGTTCAGGCGTGCCGCCGAAGTGGGAAGTAATTCTTTCCACTAAATCGTCGGGTAGGTCGTCCGAGCCGAGTGCCTCAGCAAAGAAATTGATAAAGAACTCGACCGCCTCGGTATCGCCCAAGTACAGATCAATTTCGTCAAAATCCATCCGCAAGCTGTTGCCTTCGGTGCTATAGGTACCCATAAAGGCAAAAGTCATCGAATACCCATGCGGACTTGCGATTGCATCAATGGCTCGCTGACGCAAGGCATCTAAGTTGATAGTCGAATCCGCTGCGTTGAGGACGTCCACCAAATGGGGATCTCCTGCTAGTGCGAACAACAGTATCGCGAAGCCGTCGACGTCGACGAAACGCATCTCAGTTTCAAATTGGCAAGAGTTATCTTCTGCAAAGATTGCCCGGAAGATAGTTTCGCCCTCTAGCGTTTCGCGGTGGAAGGTGCCGTCTTCTTCGACTCTGCCAAACCCGACGACTCCTTCCTCAGTACCTTCCCAGGTACCCAGCAGGCCGTCCTCGCTAGCGGCGGGCAAAGCCCACAGGATTAGGACGAATAAAAAAGAAAGGCTGCGTTTCATGATAGTCTCCTCCTTTGATGAGGTAACTTAAAAAGGTGAATGTACACCGCCTGTCCTTATAATCAAACCCCAAAGGACGGGTTTTATGCACCTCCTCAGCGGCGGGCGATACGTCGCAAAGACCAGCTCGCCTTCGCTGTAGCCGCTCATTCGCTTTCCCTTTTCACCGGCAAGTATCGCTTGTTGGGATCGTACGTGCTCTTGCCGATCATAACGATTTGTCCGGCCTTGATGAGGCGGGCGAGATGCCTACGAACAGAGCGATCGACTAAGCCAGTCCATTCGACGAGTTGTTTCATGGATGTACCGCCCTCCGCTTCATATCGAGCAAGACATTCGAGGATTTGCAAATCAATGGGATTCTCAACTCCCTCATTCTGACGCAACAAGGGAAATATCACGCGAAAGTGATAGCCGAGCTCTTCAAACGCCGGTTCAGGCAAATTTATTGCTTGGCAGGAATTCACCATGCGCTGAAAGCCACTGCCCCACTGTTCGATCAAATCCAACTCTTTGAAGACTCTGCCGATCACACGATTCCGGAGCATTGACACACCTTCCCGGATATTGTCGATCGTCATTCCTGACATCAAGAGGCCGGGATTCTCAACTTCGATCCGATCGTCAAAAATCGCCACGCGAATCGGCGATCCTATCTGCGAGTAATCCGCGTGGACGATGGCATTGGTCAACGCTTCGCGCACCGCCTCCAGCGGCACATTCCACACGTCCTTGCGGCGCAGATCGCCAAACTCGGCTGAACGCATCGCGTGTTTTTTGACGAAATCGAACGCCCTTTCCAACGCCAACGGCAGATAGTCGTGGACATCCTGCTGGTCCAAAATTGACACTTTGTTCGTACCGCGAAAGCGCCCGCACTGAATCCAAGCGTCCGAAAAATAGCGTTCGCGCACAGTGCCAAAGAGGAGCACCCCACCAATGGTCGGGACAACGCGCCCTTGATGGCGGGTGAGCAAATTCAGGTTTTCCGCCGTGTTCTCGTTCCATTCGCGCAACCCGGCAAACAACCCGGACGCAACCCGGACGTCCAGCTTGTCCGGGTTGATATCCGGCATTGGTTGCTCGTCGTAGGAGAGGTTTAGGGCCGAGCGCTGCATTTCCGCCCGCAACGGTGCGTCCGCTTGTCGATTGGTCGATCCGACGCGCACAAACGCGCCGTTTTCCATGCCCATAGCTCGCAGCCAATGCGGTCGTTGTGCACTCGGATAGACCTCAATCAGCAGCAAGGTGCGCCCCTTCCAGTTGGCGATTTGTACGTTGGGAGCCAAACGCGGCGCGATGGAGTCCGAGATCAGGTTGCACAGCCGCTCTTCCTCGTCACGTGGATTCTCCACGCCGATCACGGCGCGGCTGTCGTCTTCAACGCCGATTAACACGACCCCGCCGGCGGTGTTGGCAAACGCCGTCACAGTTCTGAGGATGTTCCTCGCTGCCGACACGTCCTGCTTAAATTCCAGCGTCTTGCCTTCGGCCCGCGTCAGAAGGTCTTCAATATACTTAAACTCGACAGGTATGGATAGAAAAAGCACCGGAGTTGCTCTATATTGCTTAGCGTCGTACCGACCAAAGCACCCTCTAAGCGGGAGCAACTCCGATGCTGGCTCTGACTCGTCTGCCATCCAATGTACGCTATGT
>JAJEFJ010000068.1 GCA_022820485.1 Candidatus Latescibacterota bacterium | reverse complement strand
TGTGGTTTTGGAGTTGGGTCGATAGGGATGGGTGCGGGCGACCACAAGGCGGGCGACCACAAGGCGGGCGACCACAAGGCGGGCGACCACAAGGCGGGCGACCACAAGGCGGGCGACCACAAGGCGGGCGACCACAAGGCGGGCGACCACAAGGGTCGCCCCTACTCGTACAAATGTTTGAGGCTCTTGCGGTAGCCCTCGTAAAACCGCTCTAGCTGCTCCTCCGCGCTTACATTGCCGACAAACTGATGGCTCGGCAATAGCTCTGGCTTGATCCCCCGCGCCAACAACCGCTCGGCCACCTCGCAGCGCAGCATATTCATCATCATCGCGCCAGTCACCGTCGATACCGGCCCAGTCCGCCACTCCAACCCCTCTAGCTCGAGCACGCAGTCCCCCGGTGGACACTGGTTGTCGAGGACGACGTCGGCCACATCCATCAGCTTCTGGCCCGACGAGTGCGCTGGTGGCGACTGGTCGCCGTGCGGTTTCGACAGCATGGCGATCACGGGCAAGCCCCGCGCCTTAGCGCCCATGGCCATCTCGACGATCAGGGGCCGAATGCCGCTGGTCGAAATCAAGATAAAGGCATCGTGCGGCCCGAACTTGAACCCCTGGAGAATCTCCTCGGCGTAGCCTTCGTACTTCTCCAAAAAGAGCGGCCCGCGCAATCCGTTGGTGCCGACGATTGACGCGTGGTTCGATACCGCTAGCTCGACCAACGCAAAAAAGCCCACGAAACATCCCTGGCGCGGCGTCATTTCCTCGCACATCATCCGCGAGTGCCCAGCACCAAAGAGAAAGACCAACCCGCCGTTGGCAATGCTCTCGGTGCAGATTGCCGCGGCCCGATCGATAGCGTCCATTTGCGTATCGCGCAGACGTTGCAATAGCTCCATCGTCTGCGCGTAATAATCTTCTGCAGCTCCCATGCCCCTCCTTTGATGGGAATCGAGTTATAGGATCCGGCGGGCGGAAAGTACGGAACACCCCCAAGGGGCGTCAAACTTAGAGTCCCGCTGCGACAAAAGCGGCGATTGTTTCGTCGGAGACGACCGCCATGGCAGCCGCGACGTTCCGCTCTAGCTGCTCGATGTTCAGCGAGCCGATGGGGTTGCCGTGAATCCGTTCCTCGCGCAGGCAAAATTGCAACGTCAGCTCCAGCATGTCGATGCCCTGCTCGTTGCACCACAAGCGCATGGCCGCAGCCCGGTGCTGGTCTTCACCCCACTTGTCGCGCGGTATAAAGCGCTCCACGGGCACGCCCGTCAGCCAGCCGCGCATGATTGACCAGCCGTTGAGAACTCCGAGGTCCGCGGCTGCGGCCGCTGGCAGGATGGCGTCGGCAGCGCTCTGCCGGAGCAAGTTGTAGTCGCTGAAGCACAGCATCGCGTCGGTGCGGCCCGAAGCAATGTGCGCGAGGTGAAAGTCGTGGGGTCCCATGCCGTAGCCGATGAAGTCCACGGCACCCTGCTGACGCACCCGTTCCAGCCCTTCGAGCGCGCCGCCGGCCTCAAGGGTCAGTTCGATCTCGGGCGGATCGTGGAGGAAGAGCACGTCGAATTTCTCGATCCCCAAAATTTCTAGCTGATCTTCGGCATCGGCCAAAACCCGCGCCGCCGAATAGTCGGGCCGCCCCTCGCCGTAGCCCCCCCATTCAGCCGCGCTGTGGTAGCAGACGCGCCCGCTGATGATGATCTCGCTGCGGGCGATGACGCCTTCCTTGATTGCGCGGCCCAGCTTGCGCAGCGAGTCGCCGTAGCAGCGGGCGCAGTCGAAGTGATTGACGCCCAAATCGACGGCTCGGCGCATCAGGGCCATGGCCTCTTCGTCGTCAACCGGCCCGAAGTGGCCACCAAAACCTTGTGTCCCGAATGGAATTACTGGTATGGAAAGCTCGGTCTTGCCCCAGCGGCGGCGGGGACAGCAGTTTTTTTGTAGGCCCATGACGCCTCCTTTACCGGGCGTTTATCCGCTCTACGAAAGAGGGAGAAAGTACTATGTGCCGCGCCGCATTCCGCTAAGCCGACGGCCCCGTTCCCTGCCTCCTAGTCAGCAAGGTACGCGACCGCCAGCGCGACGGTTATATGTTTTTTCGTTGGAAACGGAAGTGAAGGGCAGGCCCACAAAGAGCGTAGATGGGCTGTCGCTAGCGGCGGGCGATTCAGAGCTCGTCTGAGTCCGCATCCTCTTCCGGCGCGAGGGTAATGCGACCCTCGGCAAAGTCCAGCATGGCACTGGCCGACGAATTGGGCAACTCTTCCTCGGAAGTTGCGCTTTCGGCTTCTCTCAGTTTGCGCTCTGTGTTAATGTCTCGCGCACGCTGCGACAGGCTGCGACAGGCTTGAAAGGCGTTGATTTCGCCTTCGAGCTTGAGGGCGACTTCCCGAGAAAACATCGACTTGGCCATTGTAGCTCCCGAGGATAAAAGGTGAATGAGGGCGGACAGATTGTTACAAAACCATAAAATTTATGCGATTTTTCCGAAACGGGCAACTCGCACGGGTGGCCGAGCGGCTCGACAGCAGGGCGTTTTAGATCGCCCAATACTTCCACAGGTCTTCCGGCACCTCGTAGCGCATCGTCTCGCGCGCGGCGTAGTGCCAGCGGGCGAAAAGCCCCAGCCGCGGCTTAGAGCGGATGTTGACCGAGCCGGTGTGACACAGAAAGCAGTGCCAGAAAATTACGTCCCCGGCCCGCGCCACAAATTGCTCCGGCCCTTGGGGCGAGCGGTCTGAAAACAACCCCCATTGGCGCGGCTCCCAATCGTCGCGGTCGCGGAAACTGCCGTCGATGTGGGCGGGATGCGCGCGGAAGTACGCGTGGGTCGGCAGATGGCTCTGCGGCCAAAAAATAAAGGGCCCGCCGTTTGCTTCCACATCGTCGAGATAGGCCGTCGCCCCCAGCATAAAACCGCCGCTCCAGCCCCCCGGCCCATAGCCGTCGATATGCCCTTGGTCCGGCCAATCCCACGCCTCCCCCGGGCCCGGCCACTTCACCAGCATGGACCCGCCGCCGCCGCTAAACTGCCCACCGCCCATCGCCTCGACTACTTCCTGCATCTGTGGCAACTGCGCAAAGGTCGGTTCGACTGCAAATCCGTCGATCACATAGCTATCGGGCCAACTAGCCGGGTCGGTTGGATCGGCACCTACGTGATTCCAGAACTGCCCGCGCCAAGCGGCCACCTGCTCCGGCGCGATGAAGTTTTCCAGAATCAAATAGCCCTGCTGCTTAAAAAACGCAATCTGTTGCTCACTCAGTGCCATGCCGTGCCTTTCACAGTGATTTTCATCGCGCTCCTCATCGCGTTTTCTGTACGGTTAGTTTCACCTTCTCTGGCTTGATGCTTTTAATCTTCAACCCGGTTGCATGGCGCACGGACTGGGCGGACACCTCAAAGGTCCTCCGCTGCAACCGGACGAGATCGGCATCAATGACAACCTGGAGACCCGCATTGCTCGCCAACAACATGGCCCACCGCGGACCGGCCACCTCGACCTCCACCTCTTGGGGGCTGACGTCCGTTAGCGCATATCCTGCGGGCACGTTCTCCACGTCTACGCGCACTTGGAGGACCGCCTCCTCAACCGGCACGAAGACCAGCCACGCACCCAAGGCAAAGGCAAAGGACAAAAGACCTTCCGCCAAGCGCCGCCCCAACCAACGCCACTCGATCCGGCGCTCCTTGACCTCGGTACCCGTATGCTCTAAGTGGTCTTGGATCTTGTCCCGCAAATCGCCCGGTTTGACAGGTGCGGTAGGATCGCCCAGAATCTCGAGTTGTCCCCGCACGGCAATCCCGATGGTGCCGCGCTCCTCTGAGACTACCAGACACAGGGCGTCGCTGCGTTCGGCTAAGCCCAGCGCGGCCGCGTGCCGCGTACCACCTCCCTTCAGTTCGTCCCTATTCTCGGAAAGCGGCAAATGTACGCCAAACTCTTGGATCCTGTTATTCTGCATCACCAGTGCGCCGTCGTGCCCAGCCGAACCAGGATCGAAAAGGCTGTCGAGGAGTTCTTCGCTGATCTCCGCATCCAAAGGGACCCCATGCTGCAAAAAATGCCGCTCTATCGGCCCGCGCCCCGGCAGGACCACCAAGGCCCCGCGTCTTTTCACGGCCAACTGGCACAACCCCCTGGTCAGCGTTCCCAAGCTGGAGGAGTCCGGCCGTGGAGCCTTGCGGCGCAGACCGAGCGTGGCGATCTGCTCAAAAAGCCGGCGCAAATCATCTTGGAAAACCACCACCAGCACCAGCACTAACCACACAAAAAAACCTTGGAAGATCCAAGTCGTTAGCTGCAACTTGAATTGCTGCGCTATCAGGTGGTAGAAGACGCCCAAAAAAGCCAAACCGAGCAGGGCCATTCGCGCTCGGCGGGTCCAAACCACTAGACCCCAAAGCAGCAACGCGACGACTGCAATGTCCACCAGATCAGTGGGTGCGATGTCCAATAGGGGTGTGTGCAAAATAACCTTCTCCGCCCCAACGGAGGGAAATGGGTCAAGCTCCGGGGAACGCCGCCAAATACACCTTAGTGCGCTCGTTCAAAACTCCGTAAAAAGCCCGCGTTTCTGCATCTTCACTATCCCGCCAAAACGCCGCCGGAATACTCGAATCGTTCGCCAGCGGTGCCCGGTTGCGATGCCCGTAGTAAATCTGCACGGTGCGCCGCTCTGCTTGCGTGGGGCGCGTCGTCGCCGTGTGCAGGACGGCCACGTTAAATAGCGCGCAGGTCCCAGCGGGACCGTGCAAGTGGTACTCACCGCCCCGCTTGAGTTGCTCTTCCTTATCTTCGAGCACCGGCTGGCTTACTGCTTCTGGGGACAGCGAAAAGCAATGCGTCCCCTCGTCCACATCGGACAGATAGACCATGAGTTGGATGTAGTCCATGCGGAATGGATGTTCGTCCCAATGCGGCCTGTCGCGGTGCCAACCTTGGTGCAATGGGCCGTCGTACGCCCGCATCATCCGCAGCCCGATCTCGCCAAAGCAGAGCGGCCCGCCCATCAGTTCCTCGATCGTCGGGTATATTTTTGGGTGGCGAATCAACTCGTCGAACTGCGGGGAGGTGATCAACGCCTCGTAGTTGGCGTGCTGGTGGTAGCCGTAGCGGTGCCAGAAATAGGGATACTTCTCCATATCCCCATCAAACATGGCGCGGAAGTATTGCACGTCGTCATTGTCGAGCACTTGCCCTAGGTTGAGATAGCCATTTGCAGCAAAGAAATCGCGGTCGGCTTGGTCCATCGCTTTATCTCCTGATTGGAAGGAGGGCAACCACAAGGATTGCCCCTACAATCGGAAAAATGGCCGACGCCAGAGACGTCGGTCAATCCTATCGGTAGGGAATCCCGTCGCCGTGCCAAGGCAGGCGAAAGCTAGGCTGCTGGCTGTAACGCCGCATGGCGAGCGACAATTCGATTTGGCTGGCCGGTGCCAATTCAACTTGGAAATAAGTGCTATCCACGTCGAGTGCCTCATCGCCAGCTCGCACCCGGCCAAAGCAGTGCTCGCCAAAGCTGCCAGCGCCGACGATCACCTGCCGGGTGCGGCTCGTGCTCAAGTTGACCAACGTCAGCTCCGCACAGTCATCACTGAGGCCGGTCACCAGAGCTGCAACGTCCGGGGGCAAACCCGGCCGCTGCTGCTCGCCGTCGAAATAGCGCACCCGCCCTTGCGCCAACCCGCCCCAGTAGATGGTTTGCGGCGCACCGGTCGTTAGCTGCACTAAGGCTTCGGTGACCACTGGGTTGACTTGCTGCCACCAGTGTACGTCGAGTCGGGTCAGGTCCTGTTCGTCGTCTATGACCTTGGCAATGCGGTCGCCGACCTCGCGGTAGTTGGCCTGCAGGATGCGCTCGGGATAATCCGGGGACTCGCCAGCGAGAAAGCGGGTCCAGGCGCGGTCGTCGAGCGAGCGCGGTCCGCGCTGCCCCACCTGCCTCCACTCGTCTTCGGCTCCCCGGCGCAAGGTCTCCAGCCGCTGCCAGTCGCGTTCCTCCATGGACGCGGCCCACAAGTGGATCGGCGCATTGGAATTGATGGGGTTGAAGTCGGTCCAACCTTCGTCCGTGTGCTTGTAGGGCACGAGCAGCCGCCCCCCTTCCTCGCGACCGTGTGCGACTAGCGCATCCATGTGCATGCGGAGCAGGTCCAAGTAGCGGGTCTCGCCCGTGATCAACAGCGCGGCTTCCACCGCCGAGGTGATTGAGTGGGCCATCATGTTGTGTCCATAGCGCCCGGTCCAGCCATACAGTCCACCCCACCACTGCCCTCGGCGCATCTCGCCGACGATGCCATTGGGGCCGATGTTGTCCGGGACGATACCGCCGTTGGCCTCGGTGCGCTCTATCCAAGCTCCTACGTATTCCTCGATCCACTCCCGGTATCGCGCCTCGCCAGTGTGGAGAAAGGCTGTCGCCACCAGCGCCACTACGCCTAAGTTGACGGTCACGTCGCCCTGCATGACCACTTGGTCGAATTGCTCCTCAACGCGGCGTTTGGTCTCGGGATCCTCCCACCAGTTGGCGGGCAAATCAAAGTCCGGCCCCAGCGTGGCGTGATCGTGGGTGAGGTCGTAGTGGATTTCGCCGCGCCGCATTTGCAAGAGTGGCCCTTTGCTGCCGCTACAGGGCGAGCGCACGATGCGGTGTTCGGGATCGTAGTTGGGCACGGCCGGGTCGTCGTTCAAGTACAATCCGGCGAAGCGCTGCGCCCGGCGGCGCGTTTCGGCGTTGGTCGGGTCGGCCATCCCCAAGTGATAGAAGTAGATGTAGTTTTCCGCGTTGTGGAACCAGTCGTCGTCGTTGATAAACTCACGGGTGACGCGGCCGTAGTCGTGCTCTAGCTGCCGGGTAATGGCATTCCACTCCTCTAGGGCCTTGACGCCCGTGTACTCGCTACCGCCTAGAGCATAGTAGTGAGGCCAGTTGAAAAATGCCTCGTACAGGTCGTCGGCCCAGACCCCGTCTCCAGGATATTCTTCCATCCATATCAGGCTGCCGCCGGGGCGGGTGTACTTCTCGAGAAAAATCGGTGCCGCCTCGTCGATCGCGTCGATCAGTCGCCGCTCCAAGACTGCCCATAGCGGCGGCGCAGTGCGCGCTTGGCCTTTTAGCGTTTGCACAGTCTCGTCCCGTTAGTCAGCGGGCGACCTCAGACGGCAGAAGATGTAAGCTGTCGGAACTGCAATCAGCAGAATGAGTCCCAAGCGACAGAAGATGTAAGCCGGAACTACAATCAGCAGCACGAGTACCGAGACGATGTCGAAAAGGCGTCTTATTTCCGGAGATGTCACGGCGGTTATCTCCTTTCGGAACTTGGGGAGTGCGACAGATGGGGAGAAAATTAATTGAGCTTGCGACAGATGGGGGAGAAGAAAAGGAAGGCAAAATTGCGCAGCCCATTAGGAGATGCAAAGGGAACGCTAGCGATGCGAATGGCTCCGCATCGCTAGCGTACAACGGCTAGTAAAAATGGTGCCGGAGGTGGGACTCGAACCCACACACCCTTGCGGATACAGGATTTTGAATCCAGCGCGTCTACCAGTTCCGCCACTCCGGCTTATACCATTTACCACTCCTCTCGTTCGCTCTTCGGCTTGCCGAGAATTTCCATATAGACGATCGCATCGCGCGCCGTCTGAGGGGTGAGGAACCAGCGACTCCGGGTGCGCCGAGGTCGCCGCCTCTCGCCTGACTCTTGGGGCTTGGTCTCCTTTAGCCGCTCCATGGCCAGCTTTTCGGCCGCCACAGTACGCCGCTCAGCCTCTAGAGCTTGCCGCTCGGCTTCTAGCGCCTCCCTCTCAGCCTCGGCCGGATCGGCCTCGGCGAGAACCGGCTCCTCAAAAGGATCGCCGTCAAACGGCCAGCCAAAGGTCGGCTCTTCTTCCTTCGCCTTCGCCTCCTCGGCGACAACGGGCGCAGCCGGATTGACCTCGGCGTGCTGCTGGTCGACCTCGGCGTGCTGCCGTTGTGCCTCTTCAACTTGTTTGCGGCGTCTGCGACGCTCCATCAGCGCCGAAAATATGCTGAACAGTATGGCGAGGGTAAAGAGTAGGAGTTCCATGGACTAGTTATTATCGCGTTCCTCGCCGCTTTCGGAAATCGAGTCGCGCATGTCCGTGTCGGCTTGGATATTGCGCATGCGGTAGTAGTCCATGATACCCAGGTTGCCCTCGCGGAAGGCCTCGGCCATCGCGCGCGGCACCTCGGCTTCGGCTTCCTTGACTCGCGATTCCATTTCCACGACTTGGGCGGTCATCTCCTGCTCGCGCGCCTGGGCCATGGCCCGGCGTTCCTCGGCCTTGGCTTGGGCGATTTTGAGATCGGCATCCGCCTGATCGGTCTGCAACTTAGCGCCGATATTCTCGCCCACATCGACATCGGCGATATCAATCGAGAGGATCTCAAAGGCGGTCTCCGAGTCGAGGCCCTTTTCCAGCACGCGTCGGGAGATCAGATCGGGATTTTCGAGCACCTCTTTGTGCGTCGAAGCCGAGCCGATGGTGGTGACGATCCCTTCGCCGACGCGGGCGATGATCGTCTCCTCGCCGGCGCCGCCGACCAAGCGGTCGATATTGGCGCGCACGGTCACCCGGCAGGTGGCCTTGACCTGAATGCCGTCCTTGGCAATCGCCGCAATCAGGGGCGTGTTGATCACCTTGGGATTGACGCTGACTTTGACCGCGTCGAGCACGTCGCGGCCAGCCAAGTCGATGCTCGCGGCCCGCTCGAAGCTCAGATCGATGTTGGCCTTGTCGGCCGAAATCAGCGCTAAAATCACCGCGTTGACGTTGCCGCCGGCCAAGTAGTGGGCTTCCATGCTCTCCAAGCCGACATCCAGCCCCGCCTTAGCGGCGCTGATTTTGGGGCCGACGATCTGGCGCGGTGGCACCTTGCGCAGGCGCATACCCACCAAGTCCTTGAAAATCGCCACCCTGACTCCGGCGAAATAGGCCGAAATCCACAGCCCCACCGGAATGAAATAGGTGAAGAGCGACAAAAAGATGATGATGCCGAAAAGCACCAAGACCAAAAACAGGACTTCCATTATTAGCTCCTTGAAAGGAGTGAACTAAGATTCGGACTGGACTGACTGAACTACTACTCTGTTGCCAGCTACTTTTAATACCTCGACCTGCTCACCGCGTTCAATATAGGCACCTTCGCTGACTACGTCGACTACCCGTTCGCCAAATTGCGCCCGCCCCGCTGGCCGCAGCGTCGTAATCGCCTCGCCCGTCTGCCCGAGCAATGACTCGCGGCCCGGCTTGACCGAATCGTAGCCGGCCTTGCGCGTCATGCCATCGTTGAGTACCAAGCGGTTCCAAGCGCGGACCTTGAGCATCAGCCGCACCAAGATGGCGGTGCCCACAAGCCCCACCCCCGCCACGACGCCAGCCGCCAAGCCACCCATGTTTATATAGGCATAGGCAATGCCGGCGACCGCGGTCAGCAAACCAACGATGCCGAAGATGTTGAGCCCTGGGATAACGAAAATTTCCAAGAGCACCAGCACAAAGCCGAGCACTAGCAAGGCCAGCGAATAAACCCATTCCAACATCTCCCCTCCCAGAAAGCTCATAGCGCCTTCACCACCACGCGACTGCCGCGCGCTTCTACTACTTTAATGGGCCGTTGCGCCTCGATGAATTCGCCCTCGGCGATCACGGTGAGCCGCTTGCCCCCCAACAGGGCGATACCCGAGGGCCGCAGGTAGCTGACTGTAACCCCCTCCTTGCCCAACAGCTCGTCGTCGGTCTTGCGCGAGGAGGACGTGTACCCGTCGGCGGCTTTGATTTCGTTGTGGAGTACGAGGCGGTTGAAGGCGGCGAACTTGGGCAGGGAGCGCAAAACGATGAGCGAGAGTACAAACGCGCCGATCATCGAGCCAGCGAGACGCCCGATCACCGAGACGATTTCCTCGAAACTCCACAATTGAAAATCGCCCAATTGGGTAATCACCACGCTCGCAATCATCGCGCCGATACCCAACGCACCCACAATGCCAAAGCCCGGAATGGCCACCAATTCGACGACCAAAAGCGTCGCGCCGACGGCAAAGAGCGCCAATTCCTGCCACTCGGCCAAGTGGACGATCAAGTGGCTGCCAAAGAAAAGGCCCAGCGCCACTAGCGCCAGCGTGCCGCCCAAGCCCCAACCGGGGGTGCGCACCTCGGCGATTAAGCCGAACATGGCCACGGCCAGCAAGATCGAAGTGACGACCGGGTGGGTCAACATACGCAAGACGTGCTCGGTCCAATTGAGTTCGACTTCGACGATTTCGGCCTCGCCTAGATCGTAGATGCGCAACAGTTCGATTAGCGTCTCGGCCGTCTCGTCGGCCATCTGGTAGTTGAGCGCCTGCTCAGTGGTCAGAGTCGCTGGCCGGCCCGCTTCGGCGCTCAGGCCCGGCACCTCGACGCGCTCATCGACCATGGCCTCGGCGATCTTGACGTTGCGGCCGGTGCGCTCGGCCGTGGCGCGCATCTCGGCGCGCATATAAGAGGTTATTTTGTCGCTAGCTTTGTCGCCCGTGGCATCGACCGGGGTGGTCGCGCCCATGGTCGATGCTTGCGTCATGACGATCTTGTCGCAAGCCAGCGAGATGAGTGCCCCGGCCGAAATCGCCCGCTTATTGATAAAGGCGATGGTCAGGGTTTCGGCGTCGAGGATGGCGTCGCGGATCACAGTGGCCGCATCGACGCGCCCGCCAAAGGTGTCGATCTCAAAGACGATGGCGTCGGCCTCGGTTTCGTCGGCGTCGGCGATCACGCGCTCGACAAAGGCCGCCACGCCCGGGTCGATCATACCCTCTAGCTTGAGGTGGACGCGATAGACGGTCTGAGCGTGGGCGCTGCTGGCCGACAAAATTAGGAGTGTGTAGATAAGGTGTCGCATTTGCTATTGAATATACGCTATAATTCGATAATTGTACTCTAAGTATCTGACCATTGTCAACAACCTCATTTGCCCCTCCTTTTGCCCCAGCCTACTTTTTGATTCTCACTACAACATCCGAAACGAAAAAACCATGCCTCGCAAGCTCGAAATGCTGCTCAAAGGTGGCCACGTAATCGACCCTGCCAACGGTATTGACGGCGTTGTCGACGTCGGCGTACTCGACGGCCGCATCGCTCGCGTTGAAGCGGACATTTCCCCGGCGGACGCCCACCGCGTTATCGACGTGGGCAATCTCGTCGTCGTGCCGGGCCTGCTCGACATCCACGTCCATACGTACCATACCCGCGGCCGCCAATCCGGCGGGATGGTGGGTAGCCTCAACGCCGACGCCCACTTCCTCAAGGAGGGTGTAACCACCTGCGTCGATACGGGCACGGCCGGGGCCGAGGAGTTTGAGCACTTCCGCGAGACCGTGATCGACCACTCCAAGACCCGCATGTTTGCCTATGTCAACATTGCCGCCCCAGGCATGGGCCCTCCCGAACAAGTCGTCGCCAACCTCGATCCCCAACGGGCGGCCGAGATGGCTGCGGCCCACGACGAGGTGTGCGTCGGCATCAAGACCGCCCACTATTGGACCACCAAGCCCTTTGACGACGAACATCCGCCTTGGGCCTCAGTTGATGCGGCCGTCGAGGCCGGCGAGCGCTGTAAAATGCCGGTGATGGTTGACTTTTGGCCGCGCCCGCCCGAGCGCTCCTATCCCGATCTCATCCTCAAGCACCTGCGCCCCGGCGATATTCACACGCACGTCTTTGCCCGCCAGTTCCCCGTCGTCGATGAAGACGGCGAGGTGTACGACTACATGCACGAGGCGCGCGACAGGGGCATTCACTTCGACCTCGGCCACGGGGCGGCCAGCTTCTGGTACCGCGCTGCCATGCCGGCCATTGCCGACGGCTTCCCGCCCGATTCCATTAGCACCGACCTGCACATGGGTAATATCAACGGCCACGTTCACTCCATGCTCGACACCATGTCCAAGTGCTTGGCTATGAACATGTCCTTACAGGAAGTGATCTACCGCTCTACCGTCACGCCCGCCAGCGCCATTCGCCGACCCGAGTTAGGAACTTTGACGCCCGGCTCTGAAGCCGACATCGCCGTGCTGGGCGTCCTCGAGGGCAACTTCTACTTTCGCGACTGCGGCTGGGCCTGCATCGAAGCCCGGCACCGCCTCGAATGCGCGCTGACCTTGTGCGCCGGCGAGGTGGTGTGGGATCGCCACGGTATGACCTGCCCGCATCTACAAGAGGTCCCGCCAGAAGCCGAATACTGGCACCTGCCCGAGCAGCAAGCCACCAGCCCGATACCGCGCCTGTGGCGTACCGAGGCATGAGCTTCTTAGACCATCAGCGTCAGTTCCCCAAAGTAGGTCGCGTAAAATCCGCGATCCCGGCTCAACAGCCGGTCGGCTTGGTGCAGGGCGTGGGCACCGATGAGAAAGTCGCTAACGATGTGCTGCCGACCGCGCAATCGCGCACCGCACTGGTCGCATTGCACTTCGCGCTGTACGCGGCTACACGCTGCACAGCGCCATCCGTCTTCTCTCCGCTTGCGATAAGTTTTCCAAGCTAGCCCGGCGGTAAATAAGGCGTCCTCGGTCGCTGGCACTCGCCGAATCCCGGTATCGCGCAAAAAAGCCTCTATTGCGGTCTGTTCCGCAAACTGCGAGGCCAACTCTGCCCAGACGATCTCGCATATAATCAACCCCCCCTCGTCGTGGGCCTTTTCCAGTTTGACCTTAGACGCATCCACAAAACGCGCATTGGGAATCAACAAATCCAAAAAGACGTTGGTATCAACGGCGGTGATCATTCGTCGTCCCTGAGCTGAGCGACGATGCGATCCGGGTCTGCACCGTCTTTGGTCGCCAAGTAGCCGACGTAGCGTTCAAACACAGCGGTAGCCAACACCGGCTTGACCATCACTCGCCGATCAGGCAGCAGTTCAAATTCTACTTGGTCGCCCGGTTTGACTCCCAATACTTGGCGGATATTTTTGGGAATGGTCACCTGTCCTTTGCTCGTCATTCGGGACATCCTTGCACTCCTTTTGCGAAACACGATCAAAGTATTACTTTTTCAAGAAAGTAATACTTTGCCCTCGCATTTGCCACCATACGGCCCCTACCGTACATTTTGTACGCCGATACAAATGCCGTAACCTCTTGTAAATTTTGAATCAATCGCCTACCAAACCCCACCCGATCACTGCGCTTAAAACCCTCCTGCCTCAGTGTATGCTCCAGGATCGAGTGCGCATCGAACGCCGTCTGAATCGTCGCCGCCTCAAGCCCGAAGAGGTCGAACGCCTCTTAGATCAAGCTCGCAACTCTGCTCGTCTGCGCCAACGGCGGCGCAAAAACCGCCCAATCCCCACTTACCCAGCCGCCCTACCCATCAGCGATCGCCGGGACGAAATCCTCGCGGCGATCAAGGCACATCCCGTCGTCGTCGTCGCCGGCGAGACCGGCTCGGGCAAGAGTACGCAATTGCCCAAAATCTGCTTGGAGGCTGGCCGAGGTGAGGCCGCTCGCATTGCCGTCACGCAGCCGCGCCGCGTCGCCGCGCTCTCCATCGCTCAGCGCGTGGCCGATGAACTCAAGGTGACCTACGGCCGCGATATCGGCTGCAAAATCCGCTTCCGCAATCAGACCGCACCCGAGACCTGCATCAAGGTAATGACCGACGGCATCCTGCTGGCCGAGACCCAAACCGACCCCGACCTGCTCGAATACGACACCATTATCGTCGATGAGGCCCACGAGCGCAGTCTCAACATCGACTTCCTGCTCGGCTATCTACGGCTTCTGCGCCGCAAGCGGCCCGATCTCAAGATCGTCATCACCTCGGCTACCATTGACACCGAAACCTTCTCTAAGGCTTTTGACGATGCTCCGGTCATCGAGGTTTCGGGCCGGATGTTCCCGGTCGAGGTCCGCTATTGGCCGCTCGACGAGATCCTGCAGGACCGCGGCGACTACACGTATTTGGATGCGGCCGCCAGCGCGGTGGACGAAGTTTTGCACACATCGCGGGAGGGCGACCTGTTGGTCTTTCTGCCGTCCGAGCGCGATATCCGCGAGACCCGCGAGCGGCTCGAAGGGCGCAAGTTGCGCGGCGTTGAAATCTTGCCGCTGTTTGGTCGCCTAACCGCTGGGGAGCAGCAGCGCGTATTCGCCCCGGGAGACCACCGCCGGGTGGTGTTGGCCACCAATATCGCCGAGACTTCGCTGACCATCCCCCGCATCCGCTACGTCGTAGATACGGGCTTGGCGCGCCTGTCGCGTTACAACCCCCGCACGCACACCCAGCGCCTGCCCATTGAACCCATTTCGCAGAGCAGCGCCCGCCAGCGGGAGGGCCGCTGTGGGCGGGTCGCGGACGGGGTGTGCATTCGCCTCTACTCGGAGCAGGACTTTCTCTCGCGGCCCGAATACACCCAGCCCGAAATCCAGCGCGCCAATCTCGCCGAGGTCATCCTGCGGATGATCAACCTCAAGCTAGGGGACATTGAGGCGTTCCCCTTTATCGACCCCCCGGCAAAAGCCGCTATCGCCGGCGGGTTCCAACTCCTGAGCCAGCTCAACGCCCTCGACGAAAACCGCGCACTCACTCCCATTGGCCGCGCCATGGCGCGCCTGCCCATCGACCCCACGGTCTCGCGGATGCTACTCCAAGCCCGCGAGGAGCAAGCCCTGTCCGAAGTGCTCGTCATTGCTGCGGCCATCAGTATCCAAGATCCGCGCGAGCGGCCTCTCGAAGAGCAGGATGCGGCCGACCAAATGCACCGCCAGTTCCACGACAAAAATTCCGATTTTCTCGCCTATCTCAACATCTGGAACGCATATCACGACAAAGTGGAAACTGCCTCGCAGAACCAACTGCGCAAATTCTGCAAGGCGCACTACCTCTCCTACATGCGGATGCGCGAGTGGCGCGACATCCACGCGCAGATCCGCGAGACGCTGAACGAGATAAAAGGCTTCCGCTTCAACCGCGAACCCGCCGGGTACGACGCGATTCACCGCGCGGTACTCACCGGCCTGCTTTCGAGTGTGGCGCGTCAAGAGGAGGGCAATATCTATCAGGCAGCGCGCAGCCGCGAGGTGATGATTTTCCCCGGCTCAGGACTCTTCCGCTCCAACAAGGGCAAGAAGCCAGTCGAGAACGGCGGCCCCCCCGGCTGGCTGGTCGCGGCCGAGATCGTCGAGACCTCGCGCCTGTTCGCCCGCACTGTCGCCCGCATCCAGCCCGAATGGCTCGCTGAGCTAGGCAGCCACCTGTGCCGCGCTTCGTACGACCAACCCTATTTCAATGCGCGCTCGGGGCGGGTGCTAGTGCGAGAAAAACAGACCCTCTACGGCCTCGAAGTGCTCAGCCGCCGCATCCCGTACAGCCGCATCAACGCCCGCGAGGCCACCGAGATATTCATCCGCGAGGCATTGGTGCCCGGAACGGTGCATACTCGGCACAAATTTCTCGCGCACAACATTCGCCTGTGTCAGAAGATCGAAACTTGGCAGACCCGCGCCCGCGGCTTGGCCGATGTCCACGTCGAAGAGGCCGCCGCCCGCTTTTACTCCCAGTACCTCGACGATGTTTCCTCGCTACCCGACCTCAACCGCTTCCTCAAAGACAAGGCCGACGATTTCCTGATGATGCAGGAGGAAGACTTGCTCGGCACCACTCGCACCGACTTCGAGCAGCAGGCCTTTCCAGACGCACTTGACCTCGACGGCAATAAACTAGCCCTCAGCTACGCCTATCGCCCGGGGCAAGACGAGGACGGCATCACCGTCAAATTGCCCTACAAGCTAGCCCACGCCGTCGATCCAGAAATACTTGAATGGTTAGTACCTGGCCTGCTCGAAGAGAAAATCACCACTCTGCTACGCTCATTGCCCAAATCCATCCGCAAGCAACTGGTGCCGATTCCGGCAAAGGCCAAGGGCATTGCGGCCGCGCTCAAGCCGACGCACCCCACCTTTTTGGAGTCCCTACAAGATCACATTCGCCAGCACTACCATATCCAAATCCAAGCGTCGGACTGGAACGCCGACGACCTGCCCGACCACCTCAAGATGCGCGTCGATATCCAAGGCACCAACGAGCAATCCGTCGCGGCCGGCCGCGATTTGCAGCAACTGGCTCAACGCCTCGAACAGCACGATACCCCCGTCGAACTCGACGCTTGGAAAAAGGCGGCCCAACAGTGGGAACGGGAAGGGATAACTACGTGGGATTTCGGCGACCCGCCCGAACGAATAGAGGTGACCCAAGCGGGCGGGGTGCCGCTCTATGGCTGGCCCGGCCTCCGCCGGGATGAAGGCGGCGTGTCGCTGCGGCTCTACAAAAACCGCGCCGAAGCCGAAGCCCGCTCGCGGGAGGGTTTCTTGGGCCTCTGCGCCTTGGCGTTGCGCGACGAGTTGGCGTGGCTCCAGCGCGAGCTCCAAGAGTTGGCGCAGTTCAAGGCGCGCTACCAAGGCAGTTCCCTAGAACTGCGCACCCAAGCATTTGAACATCTCGAGCGCTATCTTTTCCACCGCGAGCAAATCCTACCCTTGCGCCAGGAGGATTTCGACGCCGTGTTGGAGCAAGCCAAGCAACGGCTGCGCGGCTTGGCCCCGCGCTTCATCTCCTTGGTCGATAGCTTGCTCGAAGCCCGCCGCGAAATTCTCCTCTCAGGCCGGTCCTATCGCGGGCTGGACGCGGACATGGAGCGGCTACTGCCCGACGACTTCCTCGCCCGCGTCCCCTTCCACCGTCTCAGCCACCTGCTCCGCTATCTAAAAGCCATCGAGGTGCGCGCCGAACGCGCCGCGACCGACCCGCGCAAGGACGCTCAGAAGGCCGAGTTGATCGAGGTGTACCAGAACCAGTTGGAAAAGCTCGCCGGGGAGACCGATTCGCCCGAGCGAGCGGCCCAAATCGAGGAATTGCGCTGGATGCTGGAGGAATATCGCGTCTCGGTCTTCGCCCAAGAGCTGGGCACCGCCCACCCGATTTCCCCCAAGCGGCTCGACAAGAAAATCGAGCAGATTCGTTAAATCCGGTGATCCGCGCCCTGATCTTCGATCTTTGCCAGACCGCGCGAGTTAGCCGAAATTTTGGACAGTAAAAATCGCACGTAGAACGAGGATCAGACGTTCGCCACCAGCCACTGGTAGCACTTTTCGTATCCCACCTGTCCCTCGGTCTCCGGCCCCTCGTATTCAGCCGTCCAAGCTCCATCGTAGCCAGCCGACTTGAGGCACTGAACCGCGTGGTCGAGATGGATTTCTCCCTCGCCCAATGCCGCCCCTTTGTAATTTTGCCGCGAGCCAGTTCCGTCCTTTATGTGGGTGTGAAAGACATGCGGAGCCAGTATTTCATAGAAATGGTCAATCCGGTCCAACTCATGGCCGAACCAGCGGTAGTTCATGGTGTCCAAATTGACGCCGAGCCGAGCCGAGCCAACGCGCTCGATCAGGCTTAGTTGCCAGTCGCCGTCGTTAGTGGAAGTCCCGTGATTGTCGAGGGCGATCCGCACATCGTACTCTTCGAGAAAATCGGCGCAGCGCTTGAAGGCTTCGAGTAGCATGGCGTCCCACTGGTCCTCTGGGACGTCGCCGTCGCGGTTCCAACCGCCGTCCGAGCGCACGATGTCCGTGCCGGTTATGGGGATGATCTGGCAGACGTAGCGGTAGCGCTCGATTTGCGCGTCTAAGTCGCGGCTGTCAGCTTGCAGGAAGTCGTTGCCAGCCGCTACCGCCGAGGCTTGCATCCCGTATTTAGCCAACAACTCGCGCGTGGCTTCGGCCGTCTGCTCGCCGTTGTTGGATTCGCCATCCCAGATATCGCCGATCTGCAACTCGCAGTGGCGATAGCCGATTTCGCTGGCCCGCCGGGCGAAGCCTTCGAGGTCGAGGCCGGGCCAGTTGTAGTGAATTGCGCCGATTTTTGCCATGATGGGGTCTCCTAGTTGAGGTTAAAAGCTGTAAAAATTAACGGTAAAGCCGCCACACCTGCGTCTGTAGCGGCATGAGGCTGACTTCCGAGATTTCGTCACTGGCGGGTATGGCCTCGATCGCAAGGGCCTCGTACGTGTCGAAGCACTTTTGGCGCGATGTGGGCGGCTGCGGCAGATAATCGAATCGGTAGGAGGCCCGCCGCACGGTGCGCGGATCGAAGTTGTGCGCTACTAAAAGCGCGCTCCGCTCAGTATAGCGCACATACGCCAGAATGCGGTCGTCCGGGTCGCCGCCCGCAAATTCATTGCGGTGGAAGTACACCTCTCCGTCGCAGAATTCCGGCCATTCCTTTTGCAGCGCAAAGAGGCGCTCGTAGGCCCTCGCTAGGCTGGCGTGCGGCTCGCGCTCGGCCCAGTCGAAGTGCAGGAGGGTTTCGTTTTCAAAGTCGGTGCGCGTTTCCTCGCCCCACTCGCTACCCAGTTCCAAGCCCCGCGTCAGATTGCACTTAGAGGACGAGCCGGCCGAGCAGTCTATCAGGGCGGCCTGCAAATTCTTGAGCAGGGCCATCAGCAACGCCCGATTTTCCGCATCCGGCTGGATGGGACAGGTAAGGCTCTGCCAGTAGTCCCGCGCCTGCTCGTCGCAGCGCAAAAGTTCCCGGAATCGCTCGTGCCACACTTGGGTGGCGCGCGGGCTGTCGTGGTTTTCAAAGTAGGCCATAGCTACGGTGCCGGGCGCGAAGGTGCGATGCATCTCCTCTAGGAAATCGATGAGGGGCTGGGCGTGCTCGACGTCGCGATGATAGTCAACTAAGAGCGCGTAGATCATATCTGCCGGGACGTTCACTGCTTCGGTCAGCGGGCACAGCGTCTCGCCCAACACCAACGCCTCGGGCGCGGCAGCTTGAATGCGGTTCTTGAGCTTTTTGAGGAAGGGCCGGTCGATGGTCTGGCTAGCGTCAATCCGCACCCCGTCGAATCCGCATTGCTCAATCCAATACGGGGCGATCTCCAACAGGTACTCTTGCAACGGCTGATTGTAAACCAAGTCGAAGAGCGCCACGTCCGAATAGACCAGCCAAGCGATCTGGTGGATTTGCGGCACCCCGCGCTCGTCGCGCAGATACCACTCGGGATGCTCGGCGATCAGCGGACAGTCGCGGCTGCTCTGCATCAGGACCAAGTCGAAGATGACCTTCTTGCCGAGGGCGTGCGCTCGCTTGGTTAGTGCCCGCAACTCGGCGCGACCGACGAGCTGGACGAAGGCTTCGCGGCCGAGTGCCTTTTCCACTTGGGCCGCTGACAGCCCGGCGAGACCTTCCATCTCGTCTGGGAGCACGAAACCTTCCGCCACCAGCGACCCCCAGTCCACTTCCTCGGCCAGTGAAACTAGCTCGGGGTCAACCTGGAAAAAATCCCGTACCGCATAGACGCTGCCGAGGGCACCCTTGCGCACATCCGCGCCGGTGTGCAGATCCGCAAAACCCGGACGAAAAAAGGGCAGCAGATAGATCACGTCGGCAGGTATGTCTTCTAAGCGCCGCGTCAGTTCGGCGAGCCGGCCGGAGCAGAAGCGATCCCCCTTGACCACAGCACCGACCTTGCGCACGCACACCTCGGCGACCGTCGGTCCCTTGTGCACCCACTCCGGGCTGACGACGACGACCCCGTCGCGGTTTTCGGCCAAATCGTTGAGGCTGATCCACTCCTTGCGCCCGGCCTCGGCGTAGCTATCGGCGGAAAACTCCACCGCGTAGTTGAAGATGCCGGTACGCCCAAGTGTGAAAGCCGCCGACTCAAAGACGAGGTTGTTGCCGGCGAGGACGGGAGCGCCTTCTTCATCGACAAGCAGCCGCATCTCCACGTAATCATTGGTCCCGCTAGCATCGGTCCACAGCCGCGCATCCACATCCCCCGGCTGAACTTCGCGCGGGTCAACGGCGGCGACGAAAAGCTCGCAGCGCACCTGGGCAATGGCAGCCGTCTTGCCAGGTTCGATATAGGCCCTAGCGAGGGGTGGCTCGCAAACTCGACCGTCGATTGCAATGGTCACGTTGCCGCCCCAGACCTGCCAGTTGTCGAACTGGTGGCGCTGGTAGCGACAGTGCAATTGTTCGTAGAACGCGGCGCGTGAACTGAAGACGGCCGTAACGGTCAAAGGATTCTCTCCAAAATGAGGGCAGGGATGCGGATCTAGGTATGGTTCTGCCGATAGTGTCGCCTGAGCAGATCCTCGCCGAAATCGTTGTGCAGGTCGCGCCAGACTGCGTGGATGTGATTGGCGTCGTTTTGGGTGTTGTCGTACTCGGCGAGGAAACTCGGTCCCTGCACCCGGTAGTAGTGCGGTCCCCCGCGTTCCTTCGCGCCGGCCCAAGCAAAGTGCGCCGCTCGGAAATATGCTGCTCCGAGTCGCGCCCATTCGGCTTCGGCCACTGCTTCGGGCAGGCGTCGGACGTACACTTCGATCAAGGCGTCCAAGATCTGACGCTGTGTTGCGCTCATGTCCGCACTGCCCAACCCCTCTGGCTCGACTTCGCCGCGCACGTGGGGCACATTGGTCGTGAGAATGTCCCTTGGGGCTTCGGCACTGACGATGGCCACTGCTTTTTGCTCGCCGTCCAATTCGTGTAAAAGCTGACGTCCCAGATCTTCCTCCTCCCGCAAAGCCCGCAGTCCAGTTTGCTCGCCGTGGCGCACTTCGGCGGGGTTTGAGCCAAAAAACAACGGCGTCGATCCCAGCATCCGACCTTGTACTACCGTGTGGTTGAGCGAGACGTGATGGCCCTCAAAGCGCCAGCCCCAGGGCGCATCTCCACCCGGATCGCCGAAAATGCTCACGTGATATAGGTCAGGATCGCGCTGGAAGCGCCGCCCGGCTCCCTCTAACTCGGCCAGTATCGGCTCCAGCGAAATGATCGTCGAGACTTTTTCGTACCCCGACGCGCTGACTCCGGTCGCTATCAGCGCGTGCGCTAGCTCCCGCTGCCGCTCGTCCATTTCTTTTAGCGGCAATCCAGCGCGCTCCCTCGGAATGTAGTGCCAGTTTTCGCGCTCCGTGCTGTCGTCAAAGTCGATCACCGCTTTCTGTCGCTCGGCCGCATCTAAGGACGCGAGGAAATTGTCGGCGGCCTCGGCCATGCGCTGTGCTGTATTGGTTTGGTCCATGCTTTTTGCTGCCATTGCATATGCCTCCTCTGGCTCCTCGTATCGACGGTCAATCTCCGCACGCCGCTCGGGCGGTAGAGAGTCGAGAACTTCTTTGAGTGTGACGACCATGGTCATTCTCCCATCCGTTGCAAGTGCGCTTGAAGTATCGATTACTTCGGTCGCCGCGCCGACAAGTCGTCGTGCAAGTCGATGGTCGTGTACTCTTCGTCTGCCTGCTTCACGGCAATGCGGACGAACTCCAGCTTTTCCGGTCCGGGATTGTAGATGCCGTGCCCCTGCCCAATGCCCTGCCAAGTAACCGATCCCGGCCCCACCGCAAAGGTCTCGTCGTCAATCGTCATCAGCCCCTGTCCTCTCAGCACCACAAAGCTTTCTTCGAGAAAGTCGTGATAGTGATACCCCACCGAGCCGCCCGCGCTGAGGATTGCATGATCGAGAAAAGTCCAATCACTGCGGAAGTCATCGGGCGAGAGCACGTGCCGGGTGGCGATCTGCCCGCAGCCGCCGTGGATTGCGTCGCGCCACTTTAGCGCTTGCTCGTCAAAGGTGCCGGTCTTGGGTTGCAGCCCTTGCTGCGTCTCTGAATCCACGTCCATTGCGACGCGCACGCTCAGTACTTTCACAGATGTATCGGTCAAGTTTTTCAACTTGTGAGCGCATCCAGTAGGTTCTACGATAAACCCGGGTTCTGCTCCGCTTGCTATTTGTTGCTGTCCTACGGTCAATTCCACCGGCCCACCCGTAAATACATAGCCCTGTTCACAAGCTTTTCCTGTACCTTCCACCGGGAACGGTTCCTCCGGTGACAATACCCAATAGTCGAATGCCGACCACGGCGTCTGTCGCTGCAACCTCGAAAAGACCGGCCCTCCCTCTTGATCCAATTCATTGAGACGGACGTGCTTCATGTTTTCTTTTGCTATCCTCCGCTGTCGCCACGTAAACTACGCATCCCAACTCTCCTTAACAAACCCTTGACACCCTTCCTCTCAACCCCCAACATAAACGCCCACCTCTACTCGGAGCTACCCAAATTGCCTATAAAAAAAGAACCCCTCCGCGTCGCCGTGCTCGGCCAAGGCCGCTCCGGCCTCGACATCCACTGCCGCTACTTCAAAACCGCCCCGCACAAATACCAAATAGTCGCTATCGCCGACCTCCTTGACGACCGCCGCCAGCGCGCCCAAAGCGAAATGGGCTGCGACGCGTACGCCGACTACCGCGACCTTCTCGCGCGCGGCGACATCAACCTAGTCGTCAACGCCCTACCCAGCCACCTCCATCCTCAAGCCACTATTGATTCTCTCAACACCGGCCACCACACCATCTGCGAAAAACCCCTCGCCTGGAGCGTGGCCGAACTCGACACCATGATCGCCGCCGCCCACAAGGCCGATCGCCTACTCCTGCCCTTCCAGCAGTCGCGCAATGCGCCCCAATTTCAAAAGCTGCTCCAAGTCATTGACTCGGGCGTCCTCGGCCGCATCGTCCAAGTCTCGATCTCCTTCAGCGGTTTCGCCCGCCGCTGGGACTGGCAGACCGTGCAGGAATACCGAGGCGGCAATCTGCTCAACACCGGCCCGCACCCCATGGACCAAGCCATGCGTCTGCTCGACTTCAAAGAGCCGGAGCAAATCCTCTGCGCCATGGATCGCGCCAACACCTTCGGCGACGCCGAGGACTACGTCAAAATTCTGCTGCGCACCAAAGACAAACCCGTCATCGACGTGGAAATCTCCTCCTGCACCGCCTTCCCGCAGCCCATGTACACCGTCCACGGCGAGCGCGGCGGCCTCTCCGGCGGCCCTGCGGGACTAACTTGGCGCTACTACGATCCGCAAAAGGCACCCGAGCAATCGCTCATCCGCAACCCACTGCCCGGCCCGAGCTATTGCCGCGAAGAGATAAAAATGATTGAGCGGTCTTGGGCTCCCAACGAGGACGAGCAAAACGCATTTGCCTATATGTCCAACGCCTATTACGACGGCGTATTCGCCGCGTTGCGGGAAGCAGCCCAACCCGAGATCACGCCGCAACAGGTGCGCGTGCAGATCGCCGTCATCGAAGAATGCCACCGCCAAAACCACCTCTCCCAACTGCCGCCCCAAGGTTGGCCAAAGGAATGCACCACATGAACTCCGCCAAAGCGAACGCCCTCACCGCAGCTATCGCCGAGCTACCCCGTGTCCAGCTAGCCTCAATCCGCCCCACCCCGCTGGAGCCGCTGCCGCGCCTAACCGCTCACCTCGACAGCCCGGCGCTCTACATCAAGCGCGACGACCTGACCGGTTTGGCCTTTGGCGGCAATAAGACGCGGATGTTCGAGTTTGCCTTGGCCGACGCTTTGGCCAAAGGGGCCGACACCATCGTCTCGGGCGCGGCGGTGCAGTCCAACTACTGCCGTCAACTCGCCGCGGCCTGCGCCAAGCTAGACTTGGAACTGCACCTGCTCCTCCGGCCGGTGCGCGCAATCGACCACACTGAATCGCAAGGTAACAACCTGCTACAGCACCTGCTCGGCGCACAGATCACCGTCCTAGCGGAAGGCGATTGGCACGCCCAACAAGACGCCATCCGAGCTAAGGTCGAGGAGCTTTCCGCACAGGGAAAAAACGCGTACTGGCCGCGCCGCGAAGACGCGATCGATCTCGACGCCATCGCCTATGCCGAAGCGGGCGTGGAGATTGCCCACCAATGCCAAGAGCAGGGCATCAACCCGTCCTATCTCTACCTCTGCGCCCTCGACACTACTCAGGCTGGCTTGGCGCTAGGCCTAGCCTATATCGAGTCGCCGGTCCAAGTCCGCGGCTTCAGCCCTTTCCCCGGTCCCGACGGCCACCACGAGGCCATGGCCACCATTGCCAACCAAGCCGCCCGCCGCCTCGGCCTCGACATTGCCATGAGCGCCGCCGACTTTGACAACGACAGTTCCTTCGCCGGCGAGGGGTACGGTATCCCCACTCCCGCCGGCTTGGATGCCTTGCGCACTTTGGCGCGCAAAGAGGGCATTCTCCTCGATCCCGTGTACACTAGCAAGGCCCTCGCCGGCCTTGTTGCCCACGTGCGCGACGGCCGGCTCGACGGCGAGGCGATCTTCCTACACACCGGCGGCAACCCCGCCCTGTTTGCCTATGCCCAAGAGGTTCTCGCCGACTAAATGGATCCCTTTTTCCTGATCGGCGTCTCCTTCCTGACCTCGACCTTTACCGCCATCATCGGCGTAGGCGGCGGTATCGCGCTGATCTCGGTCATGCCGGGCTTGCTGCCCGCCGCGGCCATCATCCCCGTCCACGGTGCCGTGCAGCTAGCCTCCAACGCCAGCCGCGTATTCTTTGGCCTACGCCACATCGAATGGCGCATCTTCTGGCCCTTCGCGGGCGGCTCACTCCTCGGCGCTATCGTGGGGGCGCAGGTAGTCGGCGACTTTAGCTTCGACGATCTGCCCCTTTACCTAGGCGTCTTCATCCTCCTCGTCATCTGGGTTCCCGTGCCCAGCCGCGCTTTTCGCCTCCCCGGCCACTTCGCCATTTTCGGTGCCTTTCAGACCTTCCTCGCCCTCTTCGTCGGCGTCGCCGGGCCCCTGAGCGGTGCCTTCTTGGCCAACGCGGGTTTGCCCAAGGACCGCTTGGTCATTACCCACGGCACGGTCATGACCGTCACCCACCTGTGCAAAATTTTGGTCTTTGGTTTTGTCGGCTTCGCCTTCGCTCCTTATCTGCCGCTCATCGCCGGGATGATTGGCGCGGCGGCGCTTGGCTCGTGGTGCGGGACGCGCTTGCGCGACCGGGTTTCCGAAAACCTCTTCCGCAAGGTCTTCAGAATCGCGATCACGCTCCTCTGTTTGCGCATGATCGTAGATGCGCTCTACGCGGCTTAGAGTCAGTCGGTTGCAGAAGCGAACTTTGCGGGCTTATTTTAGTAGCTCTTGTAAAGGAAATCTTTATGAACGAAATCGAACAAGCCATCCAAGAAATCGAAATCTACGGCTTCACCCTGCTCGAAAGCGTCCTCGATTCCGACACGGCCGCAGCGATGCGCCAAGCCCTGATCCGCTGCGAACAAGAGCACGGCACCGAACACACCAACCGCGGCGCGGCCCGCCACGTGGCCAACCTCCCGGTCATGGATCGCATCTTCCACCAGTGCATCGACCACCCCCGCGTCTTGCCCATCCTCGAACACTTTCTCGAGCCCTCGCTGATTTTGGGCAGCCTCAACTCGCGTATCGTCCGCCCCGGCGACGGCTTCCAAGACCTGCACAGCGACATCCCCGCCTATATGCTCAACATGGACACGCCGGTGATGATGAATACGGTGTGGATGCTCGACGACTTTACCCCTGAGATCGGCGGCACTCGCGTAGTGCCCGGCTCGCACAAGAGTCGCCGCGCCGCGCCCCCGGAGGGATTTGTGGTCCAGCACGAAGTACAGCCCACCGCCGCGGCCGGCTCGGTGATCGTCTTCAACGGCCAGTGCTGGCACGGCGGCGGTGCCAACACCGGCGACCGCAACCGCCACGCCCTCTTCGGCCACTATAGAAAGCACATGCTGGTCTTCCAACTCGACCCGCACGACGGCTTCCCGCCCGAGTGGTGGGACAGCTTGAGCCCGCGTCAGCGCCAACTGATGAGGATGCAAAACGGCCCGGGTGCCCTGCATGCCGCCGATGTGCATTTTCGCTAGGAGGCAGGACATGCTGAGCACCCGCAGCTTCGCGCTCATCCTTGGTATTGGATTTCTGGCTCCGACCGTCCTAAAGGCTGAAGTGACGACTTGGCAACTCGGCGGCAGCCAGCCCTGGGCCGGCCAAGATACGGTCAGCATTATGATTGACTTTGAGCGCGTCCCTAATGCCATCCAGCCGGTGCGCGTCGAGCCGGGCGTCAACATCATTTCCCTGCTCAGCAACTGGACAACCTTTCGCCAGCCCAAAGAATTAGGCTATATCGACGGCGAGCGCCCCCGCATCTGGAAGTGGAACGAAGGCAACGGCGACCCAACCGAAAACGGCGTTGCACTCATCGATGCCGACAGCACCACGTACAATTCCTCCAAGGCCGAGGGCATTGGCAAGCAGTTTTTTACCATCGACTTGGCCGTGCCTATGCCGGCGCACACCTTTGGCTTCCACACCCCTTCGGGCGGTTTCCGCTCCGACGGCACGCCGCTGCGCACGGATTCGACGCCGGCCTTCCAAGTCTCGATCCAAGAGGAAAACAGCGAGATTTTCGCCATCAAAGGGCCGCTACCCCTCGCGAGGATCGTGGCCGAGCCGACGCAAAATTTTGCGCCTGACGTGCGCATTGGTTTCGACCAGCAATACGTGCGCTTCTTCCGCTGGGCCCGCAAGTTCTCCATCATCGACGAGACGGCCTTGAGCCGCGTTAGCGGTACGTCCGGCGGCCAAGGCAATCAAGCTCGCTCGCTCTTGGGCACCATCAGCGAGTTTGAGATTTATGGCGAGGGCTTTCCCAAGCGGGCCACGTACCGCTCCAAAATCATCAACCTCGGGGCCGAGCAAAACTTTGGCCGGCTGTTCTTTACTGCCACGCCGATGCGCTTTGTCAATGGCGAGGCCGTTGAGGCCCCCGATGCACGGGCCTTCGCCGAGATCGAGGTTCGCACGGGCCGCGACGACGACCCAAACATCTATCACGAGTACACGGTCACCGGCAAGGAAAAGGTCGTCTCGCGCGCCCGCTACGAGAACGATCTCCGCACTGGGTTTGCCCGCACGTGCGCCTCCTGTGACTTTGTCCAGCGCAGCCCCCGTCCTGGAATGCGAGCCGCAATTACCTACGACCGCGATAACTGGACCTTCTGGTCAACGCCCACTACTCAGTCGGGCCTGCCGCTCAATCTCGACAGCGGCTCCTTCATACAGGTGCTCATTACCTTGCACAGCACCCGCTTTGCGGATTTTGTGCGCTTGGATTCGCTGTGGGTCGAGCGGGCACCGCTGTTAGCGGCGCGCGTCCTCGGGGAAGTGGCTCCGCTCGCCGACCCACGGCCCGCGCATGGGTTCGGCGAGGTGGCCTTGGGCGAAATGGTCGAGTTTGCGTACGACCTGTCGGCCTCCTTCTCAGGCGGGGATCAGCGCGGCTTCGACCAAGTGCGCATCCAAACGGGTGCCCGGCCTGCGTTCAAAGAGTTGCTCGTCGGCGGTCAAGCGACCGACCCAACCGCCGTCCGCGAAGAGGACGATGGGCTGACAGTACTCCTGCCCGAGCGCGTTACCCGCGCCAACAACGCGCCGTTGCGCATCGTCTTTGCCGCGGAAGTGTTTGAACTGGCCACTACGTTCTTGGGCACCGTCACCGACTCAGAGGTCGAGACCTTGCCCCAACCTATCGTCTCTGGCGACGCCAGCGAACTGCTCTCCACTAACAGTCTGCGCGTCCTTAGCGTTTCGGATCAACAACCTGCCCTAGTGCAAAACTTGCGCTTTTCAACGCCCGTGTTGACGCCCAATGGCGATGGCGTTCACGACGAACTCCGCGTGGCCTATGCCCTCTATGGTCTGCCAGAACAAGTACCCGTCGAACTGGTGATCTATACACTCGACGGACGCCACGTGGCGTCCGTGTCCCAAGGCCTGCAAACAGCCGGCCCGCAAATGGCTCGCTGGGATGGACGCGACGCACAGGGCGCTGCCCTGCCTCCGGGCGTGTACCTAATCTCCGTAACCCTGCAATCCGAGCGCCGCGCTGCCGCCGTGCTCCGCCCCGTGGGCATAGCCTACTGAAGGGGGCACGATGCGATTTCTCTTGCCGCTCGTCTGCGTCGCTTTTACCGCCATGGCCGCCAGCAGTGAAACCCTGACCTTCCAAGGGCAAGATGCTTGGGCGACTTGGCAGGTGCCTCTCGGCCTAACTGAAGTGGGCGAGAACGGCCAGCTACAGCTCGTCAAGTTCCGCAAGGGCATCAACGCGGTCGCTGATGCCCATCGCTTCTCCTACGAGAGCAAAAGCCGCGGGCGAACTACAGGCGGCATCTGGGAGGCGACCTCCAATCCAGCCGATGCAGACCTTATCATCGACGGGGATCTCCAGACCTTTTGGCGTCCAGACCCAGCGGATGCCGTCGAGGACTGGGCCATTGAAATAGACTTGGGTCGCGCCGTGTTGGCCCGAGAGATACGCCTCGTCTTTCCCGACGAAGAGGACGCGCGTCCCTTCCGCCAGTTTACCGTGTACGGTAGCCCGGGGACCCGCATATCGGTCCAAGACGACTTGGTGCTGCTGGAGCCGCTCTTCCGCACGACCCGGCCCAACGCGGCCAGCGAACTCGTCATCCCCCTCGGGTTCACCGCCCGCGATAGCGTATTTCAGCTCGACGAGGGCTTGGGTATCGACCCGATGGCCAAAAACAACTATCGGGTGATCCAGCGCATTCGCATTGAGGCCGAAGAGAAGACGCCGGGCGCGGCATTGGCCGAGATCGAGGTTCGCGGCATTGGCGACAACATCAGCATTGGCACCATGCAGCGGGGTCGCTTTGTCAACGGAGTCAACTCAGTCGATCCGCAAAACCTCTTCGACGCCGACATGAACACCAACAACCTCATCGGCTCTTCGTATGGCAGCCTCGGCTGGAAGGAGGGTGGGGTGTGGTTCGGGGTGGATTTGGGGGCGGTGTTCTTCGTCGATGAATTCTTTCTCTATTCCTTTCGGCCCGACGAAGGCTTGGTGGGCTTCTCGATCAATGGCACCGGCCCGGGCCATACGGTGCTCTACTCAGACGGCACCCGCAGCCTCAGTTCCAATCTGCCCGTGCCCGATGCATTTGACTACACAGAGCTCCTGACCCACATCAATCCCAATGCCGATCGCCTGCTCTACATTCGCTATATGTTCAAGCCGCGCAAGATGCGCTACTTCTTCTGGCACGGCATCAAGGACACTGGCTGGGGCATCGTCAAATGGGCCGAGTTCATGTTGTTCTCCCCGGGTTATCCCGCCGAAGTAGTATTGCACTCGGACTTCATCGACTTAGGACAAACCTCGGGCGACGGGCGTCCAAAAGTCATCAAAAACCTCTCTTGGGATACCGAACTGGCCGCGGGCACCCGCCTGCAACTGCGCTCGCGCTCGGGCAACTCGCTAGAGCCGGTCTTTACGTTTTACAACAAGATCGGCGAACAGGTCACCGAGGATAAGTGGAATAGTTCGCCCAAGGTGCTGCGCGGTCCGGTCGATACGACGCTCGTGGTGGGCGAGGATTGGGGCGAATGGAGCAACGTCTATCAGTTCTCGGGCGAGGCATTTCAGTCGGAAAGCCCGCGCCGCTTTATCCTGCTGGAGATGATCCTCTCCACCGACGACCCCAGCGTAGCGCCGGTGGTCCATTCGCTCTCGGTCGAGTTTGAGGACGCGCTGTTGCAGGGTGCGGTGGGCCGCATTGAGCCGCGCCAAGCCATCCCCAACGAGGACACCCGTTTCACCTATACGCTGTGGCCGCAGATGGAGGCTGAGGACTCGGGTTTCGACCTATTGCGCTTTACCGTGCCGGGCCGGATTGACGCCGAGGACCTCGAGCTACACATCGGCTCCGCGCCGGTCGAACCTGCCCGCGTCGAGCAGCAGGGCGACTCGCTATTAGTTGCCCTGCCGCGCATCGTGACCGAGGACTCGATTCGGGTGGGTTTCACGACGCGGGTTTTGCACAACGCCACGGTTTTTCCCCTCGATCTCGGGCTGAGCGAGCGGCCCGGCCTCTGGCAGTCGGTCGAGCCAGCCGAGCGCCGCTCTCAGGTAGTAATGCTCCCCGAGCTAGCCGAGCACGGCCAACTCATCGACGCACTGGAACTGGCCTCGCCCGTGATCACGCCCAACGGCGACGGGGTCAACGACGCGCTCGACATGCGCTTTGTAGTCTTCAAGCTAGACGCGGCGACCCCCACGCTCGCGCTCTACGATCTAGCGGGCCGCCAAATCGCTGCGGTTGAATCCACGCCGACCGCAGTGGGCCATCGCTTCACTTGGACGGGCCGCGACGAGGCGGGAGCCTTAGTTGCGCCGGGCATTTATCTCTACCGCCTTGATTTGGGGGCCGAGTCGGGGCCGGGGACGCACGCGGGTTTGATCTCGGTTGTCTATTAGGGACTAAAATTAAGGAGACTAACAAGATTTATGAGATTAGGTCTGTCGCTTGCGAAATTTCAACACTGTTTTGGTGAAACGATGCGGTTTGTAACGAATGCCTTGTTATCTATGCTTCTCTTTCTCCCTTCCATTGCCTTCACAACCCAAAGGAGTACCACTATGAGCGACTATCTCGTCTATATCGGCACCTATTCCAGCGGCGACGAGGACGGCATCCACGTCTATCGCCTCGACATGGCCACCGGTGCGCTCGCGCATCAAAGCAGCATTGGCGGCATTGACAACCCTTCCTTCCTCGACATCGCGCCCAACCGACGCTTCCTCTACGCCATCGGCGAGACCAGCGCGGTCGACGACCGGCCCGGCGGCGCGATTGCGGCCTTTGCCATTGACCAACAGAGCGGAGCCCTCACCCACATCAACACCGAATCAACCGTTGGCCCCGGCCCCTGCCACATCAGCATCGACCGCGCTGGCCAGTACGCGCTAGCTGCCAACTACGGCGGCGGCAGCGTTGCCATCCTGCCAATCCGCGAAGATGGCTCGCTCGGCCCGGCTACGGATTTCGTCCAACACGAGGGGTCTTCGGTCAACCCAGGCCGCCAAGAGGGGCCACACGCCCACTCGATTATGGTCGCCCCCAACAACAAACACGCCTTTGCCCCCGACTTGGGCATCGACAAGGTGCTCATCTATGCGATTGACCATGCGAATGGCAAGCTGGTCGCGCAGACGCCCGCGGAAATCGCCCCCGGCAGCGGCCCGCGCCACCTCGCCTTCCACCCCGACAGCCAACGGGCTTACGTCATCAACGAGTTGAGCAACACCATCACGGCTTTTGACTACGACGCCAACGCCGGCACGCTCGCCACCATCCAGACCATCTCGACGCTACCCGACGGCTATACAGAAGTCAGCCACACCGCCGACATCCACGTCCACCCCAATGGCCGCTTCCTCTACGGGTCCAATCGCGGCCACGACTCCATTGCCGTCTATGCCATCGACCAAGACACCGGCCAGCTCGCACTCGTCGAGATCGTGCCGACCGGCGGTGCCAACCCGCGCAACTTCGGCCTCGACCCCACGGGCACCTACCTAATCGCCGGCAACCACAGCACCGACGACATCTTCACCTTCCGCGTCGATTCAGACACCGGCCAGCTCACGCCCACCGGCCACAAAGCCGAAGTCGTCTCGCCCGTGTGCCACAAGTTCATTCCGGTTTTTTAGGGATAGAAGGTAGGGCGTGCGACGCTACATTGGCCCGCGTTGTACGCCCTATCGTTGGTAACAGGCGCATCGCACCGTATTGAGAAAGGGATTCGCACGGACAAGCTATGGCTCGGGCGATCATTTTTGACTTCGACCTTACACTAGCAGACTCAACAAAAGGCATCATTGAGTGTGTTAATTTTGCGCTGGAAAGGTTGAATTTGCCTCGAGCCGATGACGAGCGAATCAAGCGAACTATCGGTATGTCTTTAGAGAACACATTTATACGTTTGACTGGGCAAACCGACAATCAGAACGTCAGTTTGTTTATAAGCAACTTTGTCAAACGAGCCGATCAGGTTATGGTAGATTTAACGTCCATGTTTGCTAGCGTTCCCGCGACAACGGAGCGGTTGATTGAAATGGGTTTTGCATTGGGGATCGTGTCAACGAAGTTTCGCTATAGAATCGAGGAGATTCTAGCAAGGGAAGGGCTATCTGATCGCTTTGGCATCATCATCGGCGGAGAAGACGTTGCAGACCAAAAACCACATCCCCGTGGTTTAACAACTGCTATCGCTAGAATGCAAATGGATGCCAATGACGTGCTTTACGTTGGCGACAGTACGATCGATGCACTAACGGCCAAACGGGCTAGGGTGCCCTTTATTGCGGTACTATCAGGCGCGACAAGCAAAAGTGAATTTGACGAAGTACCCAAAGTTGCGGTTATCGATAACATTTCAGCGTTGCCTCGACTGCTTGGAGCCTACGTCTAATAGGAAGGTACTTTGCCCGAAGTAGCAGATCGAGTACGACATTGGTATTGGCCATCACTTTCACAGGTGTTTTTCCTCGAAATGCTCGCGGTATGTATCCTCATCGACGGCAGTGCCCCTCAAGGCACCGTGTAAAGAACGGGTGAGCGGTGCCAGTGTCTCAGGTCGATCTTCCCGGTCCAGTAGCGTGAAATAGTCGGCCACCATCTGCGATACGGACTTGCCCCGCTTTTTGGCATGAGCCTTGGCTCGTTCGATCAATTGCTCCTCTAGGCGTAGCGTGAGCTTGGTTTGCATGAGTCTTCTCCATACCCAAGTCATTCAGGCTTGGGAGTTGTCCTTGGCCCATCTGTTACCAATTCATATCTAATGTCGCTAAAACGGTCCAGACGATGATCGTTGGTTATAAATACATCGCAACTCGACTCCACAGCAGCAGCAAGATGAATTGCATCAGGTGTTCTAAAGCCATGCTGCGCTCGAATCTCGGTCGCCCGATCCATAATTGGCTGCGATAGAACGACCACTTCTGATATCGCCCCATTAAAAAACTCATCGAAGTCTTTGAGCAGTTCGGTGTTACCTTCTCTCAGAGGTTTGACGCGACATTCCATTCTCGTCAGGTCGCTAGCGACCAGAGTCACTTCTGACGATCCAATCCGCTCGTCAACGGCTGTAGCAAAGCCCTCGACTTGTTCAACGGTATAGATAACAGGTGCTGCGTCTAGGTAAAGCCGCATAGGTTACTGTTCCCAGCTTTCCCGCTCACTGTGTAGGGCAGCATCAACCTCTTCCCGAGTTGGGGGTTTATGGCCACGCACCTGCTGTCGAGCGCGTATATCTGCCATTAGCTCCCGATAGGAACGTGAAGCACCTAGCGAAGGGGAGGCTACACCAGCTAAATACCGCTCCAACGCCTCTTTGACCACTTGGTTGAGGTTTGCGCCCTTCTCCTTGGCACATAGGGCTGCCCGCCGATGTAGTTCGCTGCCCATCCGCACGTTGAAACTGCCTTTGAACGGCTGTTCGGGTTGTCGTCCTTCCTGTTGGCATAGGTCGAGATAGTCGTCCACTGCTTCTTCAAAAGCGGAGCGCAGTGAGTCCACATCCGTACCCTCGTAACGGACGAGATCGCGGATAAACTCAATCTTGCCGTAGAATATTCGGTCGTCGTCGTCGTAGTGTGCCGAGCCTGTGTAATCCTTATAAGTCATCATGTCTTTCATATCAGTCCCCCTGTTCAAGGGCTTTAGGAATCTAAGCGCGTTCCCAAAAGAATGGATGCGACTCTTCATAAGGCAGCAACTATATTTAGTTGCTATGTAAAATCCACTGAACCATTTTGGAGTAAACTCTGAAAAAGTTCGACTAATTTGGAGGAAGGTTCAAAATAGCCACTACCAGTTCGTATGCGACCCATCCCGCCGGCGCAAATGCGGCGCTTCCCAAAACTTGAATTCCTGTTCCTCGGCCAGTTCTTCGTTGAACTCCACGCCCAGCCCCGGCCCCTCGGGCACCTTCAACATCGATCCTACCAATTCGCACTGCACCGGAAACAAATCCTCGTCCATGAATTTCCCCGCTTCTGTCGGCGTAACCCTGTGTTCAAGCCACGCGAAGTTGGGCACGGCCGCCGCCAGATGCACGGTCGCGGCGGTGCAGATCGGCCCCAGTGGGTTGTGTGGCATCAGGTCGATGTAGTGAGATTCGGCCAAGCTCGCGACCTTCATCGACTCGGTCAGCCCGCCGACATTGCACACGTCGATCCGCGCAAACTGCGTGATGCCCCGTTCGAGATAGGGCAAAAACTGCCACTTGCTGGCAAATTCCTCGCCGATGGCAAAGGGCACGTCGGTCATGGTGCGGAGCGATTCATAGGCTTCGGGGCACTCGTCGCGGATGGGTTCTTCGAGAAAGTCGAGCGTTCCCGGCGGCATCTTCTGGCAGAACGACGCGCTCTCGGCGACCGTCAGCCGATGGTGATAGTCAATGCCCAAGATCGGGTCGGGACCAATTTCACGGCGCACCTCAGTCAGCCAAGCCGCGGTGATGCCGATGGACTCGCGCGGCTCGAATAGCAGCTCGTCGTCGTACTGTTTGCGCTGGGCCATGCCCGTGCGGATCACGTCCCACCCCTTGTCCAACAGTAGTTTGCAGTTGTTGACCAAGGTCTCTAGGTCCGGTGCCCCGGTCGTCGCAAAGCAGGGCACCCACTCGCGCTGCTTGCCGCCCAAAAGCTGATAGACCGGCACGCCGAGGGCCTTGCCTACCACGTCGTGTAAAGCGATGTCGATGGCCGAAATCGCCGCGGTCAACACCCGCCCGCCTTCAAAGTACTGGCCGCGGTACATCTCCTGCCAGAGCCGCCCGATTTCGCGCGGGTCGCGGCCGAGCAAAAACTCCCGGTAGTGCCGCACCGCGCCCACGACGGCGAGCTCGCGCCCCGATAGCCCCGACTCTCCCCAGCCGTGGATGCCTTCGTCGGTCTCGACCTTGACGATGAGCTGGTTGCGGTGGCCGACCCAAGTTGGATAGGCTTTGATGTCGCTGATTTTCATGGGATCTCCTTGTTATTTTACTGCCGTTACGCCTTGTAGGGGCAACCCTCGTGGTTGCCCTTTTAGGATTCCGCTGGCTACGCTTGGGCGCCCACAAGGGACGCCCCTACGATGGGGTTCCACGTAGCAGCGCGACCAATTGTTCGTAGATTCCCGGTGCGGCGGCGACCAAGTCGCGGCCGTCCAATTCTTCTGGCAATTCGCCCTCTACGGGCTGTAAGTGCCCGACGCGAGCGCCCGCTTCCCGCGCAATCAGGGCCGCGGCCGCCAAGTCCCAAGGCTTGAGCGACTCGTAAAAGCCGTCGAGTCGCCCCATCGCCACCCAGCATAGATCGATTGCTGCCGAGCCAACGCGGCGGATGTCGCACTGGCCGAGCACGCGGCGCAAGCGATCCACCAGCGCCACTCTGCCCTCGGCGGCGTAGGGAAAGCCCGTGCCGATCAGGGCGCGGGATAGCTCGCTGCACTCGCTGGTTCGGATGGCGCGGCCGTTGAGATAGGCACCTGCTCCGCGCCGGGCGGTAAAGGTCTCTTCTAAAAACGGGCAGCGCACCACCCCGACCTGCACTTGGCCGCCTTCGGCAAAGGCAATGGACACGGCTACTTGCTGCTGGTTATAGGCGTAGTTGACGGTGCCGTCAATCGGGTCAACGACCCACAAGGGGCCGCGCAGTTGCGCCGGGTCTGTAAGGTGGGGCGAAGATTCTTCGGAGAGGATGTAGTGGTCGGGGAAGGTCTGTTCGATCTCGCCGCGGATGAGCTGGTCGGCCTGAAGATCGGCCGACGTCAGCAGCTCAATCCCTTCCTTGTAACTCAGATCCAATGCCCGGTCCGCCCGCGCTTGGGCGATTAGCACACCAGCGCGCCGGGCGAGGTCTTCGGCAAATTCGAGTACCTCGCTCAACAGTGCGCCCCCAACTCCATTGGATACGGCGATAAGTTCTCCAAGCCGTCCTCAGTAATCAGGTACATGTTTTCCAGCCGCACCCCCGCCCGCGCCTCCGGGATATAGGCCCCCGGCTCGACCGAAACCACATTGCCCACGCGCAAGGTGCCGCCGCGCTCCTTGTTGAGATCGGGCATCTCGTGCGCCCGCAAACCGATGTTGTGCCCGGCGTGGTGGATCAAGCCGACATCGGCCAGCTTGGGATGCTCGCGGATATAGGCGTCCATGGCCACTGCGCACTCGCTGCCGTCCTTGCCCGGCCGCAAGTACTCGCCGACGCGGTCGTGAAAGCCCTTGACGTGCTCAAACACGGAGTGCTGCACCTCAGTCGGCTCGCCCACGGCAAAGCTGCGGCACAAATCGGCCCAGTAGCCGCGGTACACCGACCAAGCGTCGATGACGTAGATTTCCCCAGCCTCAATTGGGCGATTGCGCGCAAAACCGCCCAATTCGCCGCACTGGTAGTCGCCGTCGTGAAAAACCTTCTCACCGGCCGCAAGATGCGCTGCTCGTTGCGCTGCCGCTAGCACCTCCAGCTCGTTGACGCCCGGAGCCATCGCCGCTTCCGCCGCGGCGTATGCGGCTAGATCGACCTGCACTACCTTGCGCAGCAGTTCGATTTCGTCGGGGTCCTTGACCTCCTGCATGTCGGCGAGCAGATCATCAACTGCGATCCATGCAGGCGTTTTGCCCAGTCCTTCCTCAATCGCCTGTCCCAAGCGACGTGGTAGAGATTCGCTCTGCCAACCCAAGCGGCCAGCCGCCGGTTTTTTGGCGCGCAGTGTATCGACGATTAGCCCGCTTATTACCTCGCGCAGGTCGGGCGTGACCGTGCCGCCGACGCTGAGGGAAAAGGTGAAACACTCATCGGCGCACGGCTCGCCTTCGTCGGTATGCGCGATCAGCAAGGACCGCCCATCGGCCCCCAGCCAAAAAATCGCCGGCGGGCCGGGAAATTCCTCGGGGACGATGATCCCGGTAAAGTAGTAGATTTCCTTCGGGTGATTGATCACGGCCGCGTCGATGTCGAGTTCGGCCAGCCGCGTACACAGGCGCTGCTGCCGCGTGCGGCATCCTTCTTTGGTCAGCATAATTTTCTCCTGTTAGCTATTGGTCGCTATCTTAGCAAGGGACTCTTTCCTGTTAAATCTCTTCCCTACAGTAACGGCACTTGACTGCTTCTGCTTTTATCAGTTCAGTACAATATGGACACTTTTTCATGTCACCACTTTGAATAACTGTTCGGGGGTTTAGGACGATCAGTACACCTCCGACTGTCGCGATTGCCATGAAGAAGGCAGAAAGAAAAGTTCCGCAAAAGGCTGCTAAACAAGAAACCCCGATTAACAGGAATCCCACCAATCGCGAGCCTTCCCGCCTGCCTACAGCGATAGTAGCTAAGATGATGACAATAAATGAAAACGACATGGATACGAAGCGAAAAAACATTGCTTCCTCAACCTCAGTACCGGACAGAAACTCGACTCTGTCTGAAAAGCCAGTCCTTGTCGATACGTCCAAGAAGACAAGACTAGACATTTCTATGAATAAAGAGATAAGACCTGCGATGAGAGCGACGATTCCTCCCTTTTTTTTCATGTGCGTTTTCCTTGGAGTTGTGGGGCGGCCTAGTAGCCCAGCTCATCCGATCCATCCGGGGATCGTCAAAAGCCAGACGGATTAGCCCCATTGGCATTTTCTCTACTATTCAGTGCTCAATAATAGCCAACCGCATCGTCCCTGAAAAGCAGTCGCCGCCTTGAGCCACCCGCTAGCCACTCCGTATATTCTCAGCCCATAAAGATTACCGTAGGACTGATGGCTTTAGCCATTCAGGGGGATAGGTGCGCGTTTCTTGACGGGCAGGCAACGCACAAGGCGTTTTGTCCGTCCCTGAGAGAAACTCGATACAAGCTAACAGATTCGTTGATAAAGCGTAACTTACTATTTAGCTTATTTGTATGGAAGAAACAAAGCGCAAGTCGGCGAGTTGCACACACTCGCTTCAATATCATTTAGTGTGGTGTCCCAAGTTCCGGCGTCCCGTTCTTACCGGCGAGATTGCCAAAGAGCTTGAAAACTTGCTCTATACCAAAGCGGCTGAGTTGAACCTCGAAATACTGTCGATTGCGATTCGCGCCGACCACGTTCACCTGTTTTGCACGGGAACGCCGACGTTAGCGATCAATCAGATCGTAAGACATTTCAAGGGGTTCACAGCACACCAACTGCGCGAGCGCTTCCCCGCGCTCAAGTCTCGATTGCCGTCGCTGTGGTCGCGCAGTTACTACGCTGGTAGCGTCGGACACGTCAGCGACGAAACGGTTCGCCGCTACATAGAAGCGCAGAAAGGCGTCTGAATGCAGCGAACCTACCAATACCGCCTGTATCCCAACCAAGAGCAGCAAGACGCGCTTGACGTGATTATGCGCCAATCCTGCCTGCTCTATAACGAGGCACTTGAACACCGTCAGCATGTGTATAAGCACACCGGCCAATCCGTCAGCTTTCCGGCGCAATGGGAACGCTTTAGAGAAGACCGCAAGGCGCGAGGAGAAGACTTCGGTTTGCTCAATGCCACATCCGTGCAACAGCTTCTTCGCCGCTTGGACAAGACCTTCGCCGCGTTCTTCCGTCGGCTCAAGCAAGGCGACAAGCCCGGTTTCCCTCGCTTCAAGCCAGCGCAACGGTTCCGCTCTGTCGAATACCGCTACGGCGATGGCGTGCGCTTCAAGGGGGACAAGCTCTATCTCCAGCACGTCGGCGACATCGGTATAAGGTTGCATCGCAGTGTCCCCGGAGGGTGTCTCAAGCACGTCGTCTTGTCGCGGAAGGCTGGCAATCGTTGGTTCGTATCCTTTCAAGGCGACGACGGAGAGGTTACGCCGGAACCCAAATCCGGTATAGCGATTGGCGTGGATATGGGCCTGATGTCGCTGTTGGCCTTCTCTGATGGCACGCTCATCGACAACCCTCGCTGGTTGCGTCGAGCGTTGCGCCGCTTGCGACACGCACAACGGACATTGGCGCGTAAGACGCGATTCTCCTCGCGCTGGTGGCAATGCAAACGGCGCGTTGAGGCGCTGTACTGGAAGATCGCCAACCAACGCCGGGATTTCTTTCACCGGATTACGCACCGCATGACCAATGAGTTTGCCTTGATCGCGGTGGAAAACATTTCCCCGAAATTTATGCTCGCAAACAAACACCTCTCGCTGTCGGCTTCCGACGCAAGCTGGGCAATGTTCCGCTCGATGTTGGACTACAAGGCTGAAAGGGCCGGTTGTATCGTCATCGAGGTGGACGCTCAGCACACGTCGCAAGCCTGCTCGGGATGTGGGCGAATCAAAAAAAAGCGGTTGTCTCAACGTTGGCATTCCTGCACGTGTGGTTGCCAATTAGACCGCGATGTAAATGCCGCCGTGAACGTGCTCAAAAGGGCCCGATGCGGGCCTACGGTCGCTAACGCAGCCTGAAGTTAGGGCAAACGTTGACCGTGAAAGCTGACTGCTTTAGCTGTCAGTGGCTTACTTCCAACGAAAGTGCATCCATGATTTCGATCCGACTCCTTCTCGCCGCCTGTCTGTTCCTCGCCCCGATTCCAGCATTGAGCGAAGGTTTCCACGGCTTCGACCCGGCGACCTACGACGGGTTGATGCTCCCCCCAGCAACGCTACAGGCAATGGCCGCCGAAGCCGCGCAAAACTCGCCCCCTAAAAATGGCAAAAACCTAGTCTTTGGCTTCGCCAACCTACAGCGCGACATCAGCTTCGGCATCAAGGTCGAAAAGAGCATCGAGCGCAACGCCGAAGCCGCCGGCATCGAACTGCTGATCGCTGACAACCGGCTCGACGGGCCGACCGCCCTAGCCAACGCCGAGAGCTTTGCCCGCCGCCAAGTTGACTTCTGTATCGAGTTCCAAACCGACGTCAACTTCGGTCCAGCGATCATGCAGCACTTCAACCGCAAGCAGATCGGCGTGGTCGCCATCGACATTCCCATGCCGGGTGCCACTTACTTCGGCGCCAACAACCCCCGCTCGGGCTTTATGGGCGGCTCCTATCTGGCACAAGCGGCCAAAGTGCGCTTCGGCGACCGAGCGCTCACGGAGGGATACTTCGTCGTTGGCGAACTACCGCAGTCGGGTGCGATCCCGGCCATGCGCACGGAGGGCCAGATCGCCGGTTTCCTCGCCTCACTGCCCGGCTTCCCACCCGAGCGCATCATCCGCATCGACACCAAGAACACGCTGCAGTACTCCTTCCAGCAGATGAGCAACGCGCTCGGCCGCATCCCCCAAGGTGCGCCGATCCTGATTACCGCGATCAACGACCAATCGGTCTCCGGCATGTTGCGCGCCGTGCAGCAGCAGGGGCGCGGCGCAGACGCGCTGGTCGTCGGCAAGGGGGCCGACGAGTTGGAGACGATGGTCGCCGAGGAGCACTTCATCGCCTCAGTTGCCTATTTCCCCGAGCGCTACGGCAACTATCTCATCCCGCTGAGCCTGATGCGCTTAGCGGGCCACGACGTGCCGCCGGCTGTCACCGTCAACCACGTGATGATCAGCCCGGCCAACATCTGTCAATTCTACCCTGAGTACGAATGTCAAGGCGAGCCGGGCTTCGACTTCGTCTTCCCACAGGAAGCCTTTGTCGCACACTTGGCCGCCCTGAAGGACAAGCCCGAACTCGCCGGCTACGAGCAGTTGATCCCAGACCACTAGCATGAGCCATACCGCACCCTTCCTGCACTTGGAGGGCATTTGCAAATCCTTCGGCAGCGCCCAAGTCTTGCGCGAGGTCGATCTCCGCTTAGACGCCGGGGAGGTCTTAGCGCTGCTGGGTGCCAATGGGGCGGGTAAATCCACGCTAGTGAAAATCCTCTGCGGCGTGTACAGTCGCGACGCTGGAATCGTCCGCCTCGACGACCAAGCGGTGCGCTACGACCGGCCCGAAGAGGCCATCGCCCACGGCGTCCGCTTTTTGCCGCAGGAGGTATCGATCCTGCCCGACCTCACAGTCGCCGAAAACATTCTCATCGCCGACCTGCCGCTCAAACGCTCGTGGCTTGGCAAGCAGGTAGATCGCCCGGAACTGCGCGCAAGAGCGCGGGCACTGCTCGATCGGCTCGGCTGCGACCTCGATCCCGACGCGCCGGTACACCAACTCTCCGCGCCACACAAGCGCCTAGTTGAGATCGCCCGCGCCCTCGCTGGCCAAGCGCGGGTCATCGTCATGGACGAACCAACCGCCTCCCTCGCCGACCGCGAAGTCCAAGCGCTCTTCACCGTCGTCGAGCGGCTCAAGGCGCAGCAGATCGGCATCATCTACATCTCCCACTACCTCGACGAGGTCTTCGAGATCGCCGACCGCATCACCGTGCTGCGCGACGGACTAAACGCCGGCGACTTCGCCACGGCCACGGCTTCGCGGCGCGACGTCCTCGACGCCATGCTCGGCACTACTGTTGATGAACTCTACCCGCCGCGAGGCACAAGCATCGGCGAGGTCGTATTGGAGGTAGAAAACCTGAGTCTGACTTCGGCAAGCTCAGTCGAGGCACCCGGCGCGCTTGACAGCGTGTCCTTTGCGCTCCACCAAGGCGAGATTCTCGGCGTCTTCGGCCTACTCGGCTCGGGGATCGACCAACTTGGCCGGGCCATCTACGGCGCGCTGGGGCCGCTGCCCGGCGCACGCATTGCGCTCGGGGGTGCGCCCTATATCCCCACGGATCCGCGCCGGGGCCGCGACGCGGGCATCGGGTTCGTCGCTGCCGAACGCCAGCGCGAGGGCGTTGTCCCCGACCTCGGCGTCCGTGCCAATATCACCTTGCCCTTTATCGACCGCTTCGTGCGCTTGTTCTCCGTGTCCAAGCCCCGCGAAGTAAGCCACGCGCAAAGCTGGATCGACCGCCTAGGGATTCGCGCCGCTCACCTCGACCAGCCGCTGCGCTTGCTCTCGGGCGGCAACCAGCAAAAGGCCTGCTTGGCCCGCTGGCTGGTTGATGGCCTCAAGGTGCTCATCCTCGAAGAACCGACCCGAGGCGTGGACGTGGGTGCTCGCCACGAGCTCTACTTGGCGCTGCGGCAGTGGACTCAACAGGGCCTCGCCGTACTCTTGATTTCCTCCGACGCCGAAGAAGTAGCTGGCGTCTGCGACCGTTCCATCGTGCTCGACCGCGGTCGGATCTCCAGCCACTTTTCTGGCGGCGCGGCCCCGGCCGACCTGCTCCATACTCCGACTGCGAAAGACCTTCCATGAGCATTGCCACCTTATTGAATCGCCCCGGCGCTGGTGTCGCCCTGTTATTGATGTTCTACCTCTTGGTCGCCGTGCTCTTCAGCGTACTCTCACCTTGGTTTTTGTCCTTTGACAATATGGTGAGTATCGGGGCCAATATGGCCTTTATCGGCTTGATGTGCGCGTTGCAAACGCCGCTAATCATCGCCGGGGGCCTCGATCTGTCGGTGGCCGCGGTTGCTGGGCTGGCCGGGGTCGTCGTCGCGCTGCTCCACGCTGCGGGCGTCGGCATTGTCGCGGCCTGTCTCATCGCGCTAGCACTGGGCGGAGGCATCGGGCTGCTCAACGGCCTGTTAGTCGTACGCCTCGGGCTCAACTCGCTGATCGCCACTCTGGGCACGATGAGCGTCATCGGCGGGCTGGCCCTAGTCCTGACCGGTGGGTTGACCAAACCGCTGATGGAACCCGGTTTTAACTGGATCGGCAGCGGCCAGCTTTTGCGGCTACCCGTGCCGCTGGTGCTGATGCTGTTGGTTTATATCGCGCTCGGCTGGGTGCTCGCACGGACCCGCTTCGGCCGCTTCGTCTATGCCGCTGGCAGCAACGCCGAAGCCAGCCGACTGGTCGGCGTCCCGGTTGCCCGCACCCTGATGATTCTCTACGTCCTCTCCGGCCTCAGCGGCGCGGTCAGCGGCCTCATCCTCGCGGCCATGCTCTACGCGGCCGCACCCGACGCAGCGGGGCAGCATTTGTTGACGGTGATCGCCGCGGTGATCTTGGGCGGCACGAGTCTCTTCGGGGGGCGCGGCACGGTGTGGGGCACCTTGTTGGCGGTGCTGCTGCTCGGCACCCTCAACAACGGGCTGACGCTGATGGATGTGTCGAGCTTCTGGCAGGATGTAACGCGCGGTGCCGTGCTCCTATTGGCCGTCGGCCTCGACCAAGTTCGCACTCGCGCTGCGGGCGCTTGAACAGGCTTACTCTATAATTTCGTTGGTTGACGGAAGGAATGACCGTATTACCTTTGCAACCTGTGCTACTAAGCAAGCACCCGCCCCGTCGGGATATCGGATATCATTGAACACAAGAAGCTCTATTGAGCTTGCCTTTCCGAGAAGGAGAACCCTCATGATGAAAACCCAAACATTGCCCATCTCGACATCGATGATTCTCGTCGTCGGCCTGCTCGTGCTGGCTGGTGCCTTTTTTGTGGCGCACCCCGCCTTGGCGCAGCCGCAGGAAGCCTGTTCACTCCCTGACGATGTGGCTCCTCCGCCGGCCCTAGCTGTGACAGCACAACAGGTGGAAGACGGCAGCGCTACCTTGAGAGAATTCGGGTTGGAAACGAGAAACCTTTTTAGTCGAGGGACAGGTTCTCGTGCAATGCAGTTATACATCGGTTGTACCATGAGGGAGGATGGGAACGATTTGCACTCCGGTTCTACCTATCTTGTGCAATTGACGCCTGACGGCAGGGTGTTTGTTCACTCAAAAAACATGGCGCTGTCGGGTAGGCTGCTCAACCGTTTGATTTATGGAGCAATTCTTCAAGCATTGGGCATCAGTTTGGCTGATTTGCAGAATGATCCTGCTGCGATAACTGCTGCCTTCATGGAGGCTGCGGGCAGGGATGGTGGCGACTTCAACATACCTAATATCCCAGGGGCTTCAGGTTATGCTGTTGTTTATTTTTCGCAAAATTTCAACTTCCCTATGGTGTTGCTTGCCGGATTCGACCTCAATGAATCTCACTTGGCCGAAGAAGAATTCGACTTTCGTGTTCCCGCTGTTACTGCACGTGCCGTGGTGGATCGGGAAACTCTAAAAGCCTTTGTTACGAACGTAGGAGAGCTTTTTCTCGCAACACAGCAGAAGGGCGGCGACCCGGCCGGGATCTCGAAAGCGAGGGTGGCCTTGAGGGACCCGAACGGGCCCTATAGACACGGTTCCGTATATCTTTATATCCTCGATCTTACAAGCGACATCGTCCTGCTCCACGGGGCCTTTCCGGACAGATTCGAGCTACGGCCTCTGGTAGGGATTGCCCGGGACGGCGTTACCGGAGAGCTCATTCTTCCGCAGGTCCTCGAAGCGGCGAAGAGCAACCCGGAAGGCGGTTTCTTGGAGTATTTCTACGACGATCCCACCGACGACACCGACAGCGCCGATATTCCCAAGGTGGGTTATGCCCGTCAGTTTATCAGTGAACGCACGAGAGCAGACGGTACTACACTCCCTGTAAATTTCATTGTAGGGTCTGGTTTTTATGGGCGTGAGTCTGAGGTTGTCTCCACCGTTAGTACGGAAGTGGAGGCAACGGTCCTCGGCGACGCCGTCGAAGGGCTGACCGTCGAGTTTTCTCGCTCCATCGCCGGCCACCCGCCCAATTACGTCTGGAGCGCGGTCACCGACGCCAACGGCCACGTGTCTCTGACCATCTCCAGCGCCGCACGCCGGGTGAATGGTTACTATCGCGCCCAAGCTCGCAATGCCGACGGCGAGGTCGTCGGCCAATGGCACAGCATTCCACTCAATCATAACCGACGCCAAGTGTTAGAATTGCCGCTGGACGGCGATATGAGGCTCGTGCGCGTCGAACAACTGGCCGCCGCCAAGGCCGCGGCCGCGACCAGCGGTCTGGCCCCTAATGTGCCCAACCCCTTCAACAGCGCCACGCAGATTGCCTACCACTTGTCTAGCCCCGGCCCGGTGCAGTTGGTGATCTACAATGTGCTAGGCCAGCCGGTGCGCACGCTGGTGGATCAGTTCCAAGCCGCGGGTTCCTACCAAATCCAGTGGGATGCCCGCGACCAGCGAGGCACCTCGCTGTCGTCGGGGGTCTATATCACCCGTCTGAGCTATCCCGGCGGAGAGCAGACGCAGCGGCTGCTCTACCTCAAGTAGCGCCGAACGGTTCGTAGTCTAAGAAGTCGTCTGAAGATTCCTGATACGCCTTGAGCACGAGGCGTCCGGGGTTTTCAGACGGCTTCTTTTTTGAGGAGGGGAGCAGTCCGTCCCAGCATTGGGGACGCCACTCTATAAGTCCCCGACCGTATCGCCCTGCTGGTACGAGCCCAAGATGCGGACGAATTCGGCAGTGTCCTGAAGTTGCCCCACGGCTTCGGCACAAGCCGCCTGCTCCAAGTGGCCCTCTAAATCAAGATAGAAGACGTATTCCCAGGGCCGTTCGGGCATGGGCCGCGACTCAATTTTGAGCAGGTTGATGCCGCGCTCGGCAAAGGCCGCGAGGCTCTGGCACAACGCGCCCGGCACGTGCTTTAGCGCAAAGACGAGTGTGGTCTTGGCAGGCTCGGCTGGCGCTGACGCGGCGCACCGGTTTACCACCAAGAAGCGGGTAAAATTGTGCGCGGCATCCTCAATGCCGGGGACGAGGATCTCCATCCCGTACGCCTCGGCCGCCTGCGCTCCGGCGATGGCCCCGCGATCGCGTGCGCCGCTAGCGGCCAGCTCTTTGACCGCTCCAGCCGTATCATCCGTCGCTATCGTCTGCGCATCGGCCAACGAGTGAATGAAGCGGGTGCATTGAGCCAAGGCGGGCGGCTGCGACGCAATGTAGCGGATGTCTGCTAACTGCACACCTCGGTTGACGATGAGGTTGTGGACGATGCGCAGCTTGATTTCGCCGACGATGTGGACGTCGCTCTGCAGCAGCAGGTCGTAGTTCTCGTGAATGCTGCCCATTAGCGAGTTTTCGATGGGCACGACTCCGCAAGCACAAGACCCATCTTCCACCGAGGCGAAAAGTGCCTTGAAATTGGGCTGTGGTGCCAGTTGTATCGCTGGAAAAAAATAGGCCCGCGCCGCCGCCTCGCTGAACGACCCGGCGTGCCCTTGGATGGCCACGGGGCCGCACGTCTCTGCTCGTTTCATATACTCAATTCTTCTTCACGGGCTAGTTTGGACATTTGCTTGGTCGTACTCCTTTTTCCATTTCAAATAGCCAAAGACGATGATAACCAGATACGCGATAAACAACAAAGCGGTCAGGTAGAGCCCTCGGCTGTAGTACAGATAAACTGAGACGCTGTCGATGACAAACCAGTACCCCCAATTCTCCAAAATTTTCCTTGTCACCATATAGGTCGTCACCACTGCATACCAAGTGGTGAAGGCATCGACATAGGGCAATGCCGCCTCGGTGTTTTCGCTCAAAAGATACCCAGACGTCACCACAACGACCCCCGTCGCAGCAATGACCACAACGTGCTTTTTGAGCGACCAAGTAGAAATGGGCAGCGTTGCGGATTGATCGGTGGGCTGCCGCCATTGGTACCAGCCATAGACCGCCATGCCCAAGTAGTAAATTTGTAGGGCCGACTCTAGGAACAGGTTGACGTCGAAGAAGACGTAAATGTAAATCGCGGTACTGACAAAAGCCGCTCCCCAACACCAGATGTTTTCCCGCGCCGCCAAGACCAAGTAGAGAATGGCCAAGACGACAGCCGGCACTTCCCACCAAGAGGTTAGTTCCAGCGTTTGGAGTATTGCCGGGGTTTCCATTTCAGATGCACCCGCGTTCGCTTGGGCCGTTGTGCTGTGCTGCGAGCATGTTGTTTCCTTGTTGCACAGTTGCGCGTATAGTGGATTCTGCCTATCAGTATATCGTCTCCGTAGGGGCGGTTTGCAACCCGCCCCCTACCCAATTGCAATCGACGGGAGCGATTCATGTACCACATCACCGACGCCCAAAAGCAGCAATTCAAAGAAGAGGGCTATTTCATCCTCGAAAACGCCATTCCCGCCCACCACCTCGATCTCCTGCGCGGCGAGTGCCAAGCCTTCATCGACAAAGCCAACGCCCGGATGGACGCCGAGGGCACGGATTCCTTGGGCCTCAATCACCGCAACAGCCGCTACTTTGTCTCCAATTGCTTCCGCGATCAGCCGCGCTTGCGCGAGTTTCTCTTTAGCCCCCTAATGGCCGCTATCTGCCAAGCCACTTTGGGCGACGACGCCTACTTGTTCTGGGAGCAATACGTGGTCAAAGGTGCCGAGGCTGGCATGAAGTTCTCTTGGCACCAAGACTCGGGCTACGTCGGCTACCCGGATCACAAGCCGTATCTAACCTGTTGGTGCGCCCTCGACGACATGTCCGAAGCCAATGGCACCGTCCACTTGCTGCCGTTTTCGCGCTCGGGTATTCGCACGTGGGTCAAGCACGTCCGCGAGGAGGGGAGCAACGATTTGATCGGCTATTTCGGCCGCGACCCCGGCGTCTCGGTCGTCGCCCCGGCCGGCAGCATTGCCGTCTTCACTAGTTACAACTTCCACTCCAGCGGCACCAACACCACCGACCAGATGCGCCGCGTGTACTTAGCCCAGTACTCCTGCGAGCCGCTAACCTCGGCCGATGGCAGCAAACTCTGGGGGAATGCCGAGCCTTTTCTCAAAGCGGGTAAATTGGTCGTTGGCGAGCCGCCGCCCGAGCTTACCAAGTCCGCTCCTTGAGCAGCTCTTGGATGGCGGCGCGCGGCACGGGCAGCTCGTCGATATGGCTCTCTAGCCAGCGCGAGAAGTCCTCTTCAATGGGGTCGGACCAGCGGGTGTCGATCTGGCCGGGCGTGTACTTGCCCTCGGCTAGGCGCTGCTTGCCAAAGCGGTCGCGGAGCGAGATCAACTCGGAGGTTTTGACCACCTGTTCGGCTAGATGCGGCGGTATGAAGACGACGCCATCGTCGCGGCCGAGGACTACGTCGCCGGGCATGACTGTGGCACCGCCGATGCGCACCGGACAGTTGACGCCAGTCAGCATGATGGTGGGCGAGGCAAAGGTCGGGTGAAAGCCGCGCACGAAACTGGTAAAATTGGGCAGTTCTTGGATGCCGTCGATATCGCGGACCGACGCGTCGTGGACCACGCCGTTGCCCGAATTGGCGTAGATAGCGGTAGCGAGGTTGTCGCCAATGACCGCGCCTTGATCGATTTTGCCGAATACGTCGGCCACGTACACGTCTCCAGGCACTAGCATATCAATGGGCCACGAAATCTGGTCGCCGATGCAGCCGGCTCGCTCCCCTTTTTCTTCCATGACCTGACGCATGACGGGTCGCCGTGGCATGTACATAGCCGTCAGGGCGCGACCTACCAGCACTTGGCCGGGATGCGTGCAAATCCAGCCGTCTTCGTACTGCCAGTTGTAGCCGGGGCCGCGTATGACGCCCCAAGCTTGGGTGATGCTGACGTTGCGCATGCGCTCGAGGATGTCGTCGGGCACCTTGGGACGGCCGTCGTCAAAGCGCTCGCCCTCCCATTCTGGGGTGTACTCGATTAGCTCTTCTGGGGACATGTTCAAGGGAGCAAATTTTTCCATAGCAGTGCTTTCTCGTCGTTGAAGTTTAGTGGCCTATTCCGAAACTGTTCGGGGCTGTTGAGGGTGATCTTGGCGCTCGCAGCGGATGAACTCATAGCGGGCTATTGCTCAAGACGGCACTTCGACTAGGCTCCCCGATTCGGCGGCCTGCTTCAATGCCTGTAGTGCAGCCACGTTCTTGAGGCCGTCTGTGGGAGGGAATTCGGGAGCTTTGCCTTGGAGGATGCAGTTAGAGAAGCGCGCTAGCTGCACCTGAAAGCGATCCGGCCCAGAGAAGGTCTCCACGCGCTCGTCGTTGCCGATGGCGATGTGGACCTCGGCCTGCTCGTCGAACATGTTGGGCAAGCGGATCGCGCCGTGACTGCCGACGATCTCCAACACGCAGCGGAACGGCCCCTCCATGCCAGCCGCGATATAGGCGATGTGATCGCCGGGAAAGCGCAACAGCCCGGCTAAGCTCGCATCCACGCCGTTGCGCAGGTGCTGAAAAGCCTGCGCGGCCACCGGCTCGGCATTGAGCACAAAGCGCACGGCGCTGACGCAGTAGCACCCGGCGTCCAAGAGTGCGCCGCCGCCCAAATTTTTTTGCGCCCGGACGTCGGTGGCCCAATCGCGGATGCTAAAGGTCAGCTCGGCCCGCGCTAGTTTCACTTCGCCGATCTCTCCTTGCTGCACCAGCCTGCGCGCGCACTGCAATTGCGGGTTGAGGCGGTGGGTGAAGGCCTCTACTAAGAGCACCCCGTTGGCTCGGGCTGCGTCGATCATCTGCCGCGCTTGCGCCACGGTCACGGCGAGCGGCTTTTCGCAGAGGATGTGCTTGCCCGCCTCCGCCGCCTTGACCGTCCACTCGCAGTGCATGCTGTTGGGCAAAGGATTGATGATCGCGTCGATTTCGGGATCGTCTAGCACGGCTTGGTACGAGCCGTACGCCTTAGCAATGCCGTATTGGGCCGCGCTTGTTTCGGCTTTGGCTTGGTCTCTGCTCGATATGGCCGCGATTTCGGCGTGGCCGATGGCCTGCGCGGCCGGTAGGTGGCGGTTGAGAGCGATCTGGGCGGTACTCAATACTCCATAGCGCACGATGTCAGGCATGAGGTCTCCTATACACTCAGAGAATGACGTCCTGTGCGCGCAACGCGGCAATCTCGTCGTCCGCGTACCCAGCCTCGCGCAGCACAGCTTCGGTGTGTTCCCCGGCTAGGGGGGCGGGTGCCGGGGCTGAGGCTGGCGTCCCGGCTAGCCGCAGGGGCGTGCCGACGTGGCGCATGGCACCCACCTGCGGATGTTGGACTTCGACGAGCATCTCGTTGACCTCAAGCTGCGGATCTGCTAGGGCCTCGGCGGTCGAGCGCACCGGTGCGACGAGGATGTCCTTGGCCTCTAGCAGCGGAATCCACTCGGCGTTCGTCTTTTCTGCGAAGATCGGCGCTAGCCGCTCCCGCAGGGCGTCGCGGTTATCTACGGCCGCGGCGAGCGTGGCAAAGCGCGGATCCCCGACAAGCCCTTCAATGGCTAGGGCCTCCTGCAAATCGCGCAATAGTTGGTCAAAGGGACGGAAAAGCGCGGTGACCATCAAGAATCCATCGGCCGTCTCGAACACCGCGCCGTCGAGCGGATTGCCGCGCGGGTGCGTCGCACCTCCCGAGCCATCGTCTTCCCCGTCGTCGCCTAAGTTGAGGATTTTGGTCGTCGCCCAAGCCTGCATACTCATCATGCCGTCGAGGAGCGAGGTTTCCACGTATTGCCCGGTGCCGGTGCGCTCGCGGGCTAAGAGCGCAAGGAGAATGCCCTGCGCCAGCAACATGCCGCCGTTGAAGTCGGCGACCGTATAGGGCAGGCGCTGAGGCGTGCCGTGGGGGCCGACGAAGCGCGCCGCCACGCCGCTCAGCGCTTGGGCCATGGACTCGTGGCCGCCCTTGTTGCGCTCGCTGTACGGGCCTTGCGAGCCATAGCCCGAACCAACGGCGTAGATGAGCCGTGGGTATGGCTCCCGCAGCGCAGCGTAATCTAGCTCCAGCTTGGCCATGACGGAGCCGGAGCGGAAGTTGTGCACTAGCACGTCTGTGTTTGCTAGCAGGCGGTGGACGATCTGAAGCCCAGCGGACTTCTTGAGATCGACGATTAGGCTTTTCTTGGAGCGGTTAAAGCTGGCAAAGGGCAAGCTTTGCTCCTTTACCCACGGCCCAAAGGCGCGGGCTAGGTCGCCGCCGGGGCGCTCTATCTTGATGACTTCGGCACCGTGATCGGCCAGAACTTGGGTGGCGGCTGGGCCGAAAATTACTTGGGTAAAGTCGAGGACGCGGATGCCGTCGAGTGCGGGCATGGGAGTGCTGAATTCGGTTTTTAGACTTAGGTTATCGCCTCAAAGCGCATTGGATATTATATCCGTCCAAGCAGACAATCTCAAGTCTGCTCAATGAGAGAACACGACTATATCGAAAGCTTGCCGTCTATAGTAACTAGTATCTACATTGAAATACATGCACGCCATGACCCAGCCCCTCGCCCAAGCCGTCCTTACTCCCGAAAATCAAGCATTTTTTGAACAGCAGGGCTATCTCCTCGTCGAAGATGCCCTACCCGCCGACGCGCTCGCCGAGCTCAACGCGGCCACCGACGCGCTCTATGCACGCGACGCCGACACCGGCCGGCTAGAAAAGGGCGGCAAGCTCAACATGCGCAACTGCATCGTCGAGCACCCTGCCTTTCTCCAACTCCTCGACTGGCCCGCCACGGTCCCGCTGGCGTGGCAGCTCCTCGGCTGGAATATCCAGATGCTAACCTCGCACTTGATCGTCCTGCCTTCGGGCGACGAGCCGGCTGAAGAACAGAAAAACAAGCTTGGCTGGCACCGCGATGGCGGCACCTCGCCCCGAGATATGAGCGAGCCACACCCGAGGATTCTGCTCAAAATAGCCTACGCCCTCAGCGACCAAACCGACCCAGCCTCGGGGGCCACTTGGATCGTGCCCGGGTCCAACCGTCTGCTCGGACGCCCGGCCACGGACCCGAAGACCGGGCTGCCATACGGCGCACAGGCGATGAATATCCGCGCTGGCTCGGCCTTCCTATTTGAGCAGCGCACCTATCACTCCATTGGCCGAAACTGGGCGGGCTTTCCGCGCAAGACCGTGTTCTTTGGCTATGGTTATCGCTGGGTCAAACCCATGGACTACATCGCCATGCCCGACGAACTCGTCGCCCGCTGCAATCCGATCCAAAAACAGCTCATTGGCGTCGTCGGAGATCCCCTGAGCTACTACTTGCCCCAAGACGAAGACGTGCCGCTCAAAGCGCTCGTCGAAACGGAAGCGAGCCAATAATGGATATTACAAGCGCATTGGACGCCTTGGGTGCCCGCGGCGACCTGCTGACCGAGCAGAACAGAAACGACCTCGACGAGAAAGGCTACGCGGTACTCCCGGACATCATCGACGCTGAATGGCTCGCAGAACTGCGCACCCGCTTTGAGGAACTGTGCGAAAAAGAAGGGGTCCACGCCGGTATTGAAGTCCATCAGGAGCAGGGTACTCGCCGCCTCGCCGACCTCTGCAACAAAGGGCCAATGTTCGACCTCGTTTATACCCATCCCAAGGTGCTGGCCGCTATCCACCACGTCATCGGCCGCTCTTTCAAGCTCTCCTCGCTCAACGCCCGCGACGCCCTGCCCGGCGAGGGATTACAGGGGCTGCACGCCGATTGGGGCGCAGACTACGACGGCCAGTTTCACGTCTGCAATTCGATCTGGCTGCTGGACGACTTTAGTGAGGAAAATGGCTGCACTCGGCTGGTGCCCGGCTCGCATAAAGGCCAGCACCCGAGCAAAGTCCTAACAGATGCGCAAGCACCCCACCCCGACGAAGAGTTGCTCATCGCCCCGGCCGGCACGGTCGCCGTCTTCAACAGCCACACGTGGCACGGCGGCACCCTCAACCAGAGCAGGGACCTGCCGCGCCGCGCCATGCACTGCTACTTCACCGCCCGCGAGCACGGCCAGCAACTCAATCAGCGCGAATATCTGCGCTACGAGACTTGGAAGCGCATCTCGCCAGCAGCGCGCTACATCCTCGATGTGGATGTAGAGTAGTGTCCGGCGACCTGCCTAAATCGTTCGACTAAACCCGAGGAGGAGGTGAATGAATCTCTCACATCCGGTCGTTGACCTGTGCATAGTGTGCAGCAACTTTGAAGAATCGCTGACGTTTTACCGAGACAAACTGGGATTCGAGGTGGTGCTCGACATCGACATCCCCGAAGAGCTAGCGACAGGGATTGGGCTGGCGCCGCAAGGCTTTAGACAGGTGCGCCTGCAGGCGGGAGAAACGCTGATCAAGCTGATGGATATCGCCGCGCCACCGCCGCCGCGAACCTCTCAATTTGCCGCTGGGGTGCGCTGGCTCACCTTCTTCGTCCCCGACGTGCAGGCCGAGTGCGCCGCATTGCAGGCCAAAGGCGTGGAATTCCTGTCCGAGCCTATGGCTGCCCCGGATACGCCGGGCGTCGTCTGTACCCTGGACCCCGATGGGATCCTTATCGAACTCGTCCAGCGATGAAGATAGCAGACATTCGCACAATACCCCTGGTAGGAGCCACGCCCGACGGTGGATGGGAGCAGGGGTACGATCCCGGCGACAACCTGCACACCCTCGTGGAGATCATCACCGACGAAGGGGTTACTGGTCTGGGCTCCGTCTTTACCTCCACCCGCCTAGTGTCGGGGTCGCTCGCACTGCTGCGCCCCATGCTAATTGGAGAGTCTATAGAGCCGGCGCGGGTCGCCGAGAAACTGCATCAGGCCACCTTCTGGCAGGGCCGGGGCGGTGCCGTCACTCACGCCATTTCCGGCATCGACATTGCCTTGTGGGACCTCTTTGGCAAGATCACGTCCCAGCCCATTTCGCGCCTGTTGGGCGGGCGCTACCGAGATCGCATCAAGCCGTATGGATCGCTCATCATGGCCGAGCCAGACGAATTGAAGCCAAGGCTTCAGGCCGCAATGGAACGAGGATTTCGCGCGATCAAAATGGGCTGGGGACCTTTCGGTCGCGTGTCGAAACCGCTCGACGAAACCATCGTCAGCACTGCCCGCGAGACCCTCGGCCCAGATATCGAACTGATGGTCGATGCAGGCGGCTCCGACCGGTACTGGCCGCACGGCTACAAATGGGCGCTCGAAACCGCCCGCATGCTCGCCAACTACGATATCGCTTGGTTCGAGGAAGCCCTGCGCCCCGACGACATCGAAGGATACATCAAACTCACCGAGCACGCGCCCCTGCCGATTACGGGCTGTGAGGTGCTGACGCGTCGGCAGTCCTTCCTGCCGTGGATCGAGCGCCGCGCGGTTGACTACATCCAACCCGATGTCACCAAGGTCGGCGGTCTCACCGAGGAGTTCCGCATTGCGATGTACGCCTACGACCACTCGATTCTCTTCGTCCCCCACGGCTGGAACACCGCCGTCGGACTAGCGGCTGACTTGCAACTAGTGGCGGCTGTGCCGACCGCCCGTTGGGTAGAATACATCACCCCGTCCCCCTACATTGAGGATCTCGTCAGCGCGCCCTTTTCCCTCGACGAGGAGGGCTTCCTGACCATCTCCGACCAGCCTGGATTGGGTGTTGTTTGGAATGACGAGGGGATTGAAAAGCACTCGGGGATGCGGCTCACGCCGTCAGCTCTGTAGCAGCGCGCACGGATCGCTAAAAACAAATGGGCATCCTCGACCGCTTCTCCCTCCTCGACCGCAAGGCATTGGTCACCGGCGGCGGCTCTGGCATTGGGCAGGCCCTCGCCGTCGCCCTCGCCGAGGCCGGTGCGGATGTGGCCATTGCCGATATCGACGCCGCTGGCGCTGCTGATACCTGTGCGCGGATTGAAAACCTTGGTCGCCGGACGCTAGCTATCGCTACAGATGTCACTGCCAAGGACCAAGTCGAAAATATGGTCGATACCGTCCTCGCCGCTTGGGGTCAGCTAGACATCGGCGTCAATAGCGCTGGCATTGCCTTGCGCGGTCCCATCGAGGACATCAGCGAGGCCGACTGGGACCGGGTGCTCGACCTCGACCTCAAGGCCGTTTTTCTCTGCTGTCAGGCCGAGGGCCGCGCCATGCTAGAGCAAGGCTCCGGCTCGATCATCAACGTCGTCTCGATCTCGTCCCATACCGTCAACCGCCCGCAACTGCACGGCCACTACAACGCCGCCAAGGCGGGTGCCTACCAGCTAACCAGAGTGTGCGCCGCAGAGTGGGCCGCGCGCGGCGTCCGCGTCAATTCCATCAGCCCCGGCCACACGCTCACCCCCATGACCGCCCACGCCGAAGACGACATGAAAAACGCTTGGCTCGCCAACACGCCGATGGGCCGTCTAGGCGTCCCAGCCGACTATCAGGGTGCCGTGGTCTTCCTCGCTTCGGACGCCTCTGCTTACGCGACTGGCCACGACTTGGTCGTCGATGGCGGGTACACGCTCTGGTAAGGCTAGTCCTAGCCTTTCTCGCATCCCTAATTTGAGAAACCACGACATAGGCGTAAATTTAACTTGCGCAGGTAATGTTACCTTACTAATATGGACCTATGGCAAATCCAACATCCTCTGGAAGAATAGTGATCGAGATCGATCCAGAACAGAAGCGAGAGCTATATTCGGCTCTCGCACTATCTGGTAGTACTCTCAAGGATTGGTTCATCAGGTCAGCAGCGGAATATTGTGCAGAAAGACGCCAACTTTCTCTCTTCAATTACAACAGTCGTGATGCAGGTGCACAGTACAAAACCGCACCTGATCTAGAGCAAATTCCTAGACGTGGCTCTCATCTTCTTGACCGAGTGCCTCAGCTTAGTCTGAAGAAATCTCTCACTGTAGTATCTATGTTCTCAGGTTGTGGAGGGATGGATCTTGGTTTCACTGGTGGCTTTGAGTTCATGGGCCGGAGCTACCCACAGCTTCCATTTTCGATAATCTGGTCCAACGACAACAACAGAGCCGCCTGCAAGACCTACACACACAACTTGGGTCACGACATCGCGTGTGGCGATGTATGGGATTTTATTGATGAACTGCCGGATGAAGCAGATGTGCTGATTGGTGGATTTCCCTGCCAAGATATTTCCATTAACGGCAAAAGGGCTGGCATTAATGGCCCCCGGACAGGTCTTTATCGGGCAATGGTGGAGGGAGTAAAGCGAACTAGGCCAAAGGTTTTCGTCGCGGAGAACGTCAAGGGCCTCCTCATAGGGGACAATCGAGAAGCGCTAGCCCAAGTACTCTCTGACTTCGGCAGTCTGGGCTACGCAGTCGGTTACAAATTGTACCGGGTGGCTGACTATGGCGTACCTCAGATGCGCGAAAGAGTCATCATCGTCGGTACCTCTAGCGAGGTGAACCCTTTCACGCCGCCAGAACCCGAACGGAATTCCTCCGAGTGGATAACCGCCGAGGAAGCAATTGGTGATCTGGAAACCGTCCAAGAGAATCGCGACTTGAACCACATATGGAGTCGGGCGAATCCTAGCCCAGAGCAGGGAAATCGTAGGCTTACTGCCGACAGACCGGGCCACACGATTCGCGCTGAGTGTCACGGGAATATTCAGTTCCATTATTCGCTGCCGAGACGTATTTCCATGAGGGAGGCTGCGCGGATACAATCGTTCCCCGATAGTTTTGTCTTCCAGTCAGGTCTCAGGGAAACCGAGCGACAGGTGGGCAATGCGGTGCCCCCTGTATTCGCGTGGCACGTCGCATGTAGTGTGCTCAGGTGCTTCCAACGAAGCCCTAGCAAGCATGTCGCCCAAACAGATCAGGCCCTGAATAATTCTTTCGATGGAATCCAATCCTGAGCATAGCCATCGGCTAGCTCTAGCCATTTGCAAATTCTCTGCTCAGGCGCAACGACAAATCCCCAGTATTCTTTGAACAAAGCCGGTTCGATACGGGCGGCCGCAACCCGCATCTCGCCTTCGATGTCTTTTAGGGCACGCAGCAAGTAATTGCCGCCTCGCTTGGAGTCACTCTTAAGAGCGACGCTACCTGCCGAGAACAGGTCTCTTGCCTGTGAGCACAGCACACCGTGGTAGGTCAGCAAATAGAGTGCTGCATCATTATACTTTTTCTTGGAACGTGCCGGTTTAACGATCTGTGGACACAGCAGCGCTGCCTCAGCCCTTAGCTGTCTCTTCTCGTCTTGAGTCAGATCCATGTATAGACGGACTTGGATGGGCAAGGAGTGTGCTGAATCAGGTCGATCTTCTAGCCACCATAGTCGCTCGCCAAGACGCAGCCGACTTCGCGCATACTTGCGAATTTGAATCATCCGATCTTCGGTCGAAAGCGCACGGAACTCGGCATACGAGATCCCCATTGTAGCGAACAGAGATCGGTCACTACCTATTTCGATCTCGAAACGCGGTACGTGAGATGTGCGGACATGGATGACGCACTCATCGTACTTTTCCCACTTCACCTCTGGTTGGCCGCCAAGTTTCCCGAACACCACATAGATGCTCGTCACCGAAGGATTACGAGTGCTTTCAAAGACGCTATTGGCGACGCTTCGCCAGCTATCGCCTTTCGTAAACTTCACTTCTATGCCGTACGTACCGAGTATGATATCCGGGAATTGGTGAGGATGGGGAGAGAAATCTACTGACACGGCCTCTAGTTGGGGCATCGATGCAAGTTCAAGCCTAACCCTATCCTCGAAGTCGCTGGCTCCCTCATAAGTCGCACCTTGTTGCGCCTCGGATGTTAGGCGCTGACATAGCTCTGATAGCATTTCCTCAAATACGAGTGCATCCATAGTCAACCCACTGATTGTAGCCCAAGCACCTAGTCGTAGTACTCGTGACCCAAGTGGGTAATTAGATCCTCGCCCTGCAAGAAGCGCAGCGTGTTCTTGAGCTTCATTAGCTGGATGAAGAGGTCGTGCTCGGGATAGAGGTCGGGCGCGGTCATCGGGCTTTTGAAGTAAAACGACAGCCACTCTTGAATCCCCCCCATCTGCGCCCGCTGCGCCAAGTCGGCAAACAGCACCAAGTCCAAGACCAGCGGCGCGGCGAGAATCGAATCGCGGCAGAGGAAATCGACCTTGATCTGCATGGGCATGCCCATCCAGCCGAAGATGTCGATGTTGTCCCAACCCTCTTTCTCGTCGCCGCGCGGCGGATAGTAGTTGATCCGCACCTTGTGGTAAATATCGCCGTAGAGTTCGGGATAGAGGTTGGGCTGCAAGATGAACTCCAGCACGTCGAGCTTGCTGACTTCCTTGGTCTTGAACGAATCGGGGTCGTCGAGCACCTCGCCGTCGCGATTGCCCAAGATGTTGGTCGAAAACCAGCCTTGCACGCCGAGCATCCGCGCCTTGAGACCCGGGGCTAGCAGGGTCTTCATCAGGGTCTGACCGGTCTTGAAGTCCTTGCCGCCGATGGGCACGCCCTTTTGCCGCGCCAATTCGACCATAGCCGGGACATCTACAGTCAAGTTCGGCGCGCCGTTTAGGAAAGGTACGCCTTCCTGCAGCGCGGCGTACGCGTAGATCATGCTTGGAGGAATGGCCGGGTGGTTTTCTTGGATGGCTTTTTCGAGGCTCTCGATCTCGTCGTGTACTTCGTGGTGTTCCATGAAAATTTCCGTGCTGCCGCACCAAATCATCACTAGCCGCTCGACGCCGTTGTCGGCCTTGAAGCGCTGGATGTCTTCGCGCACTTCCAGTACGGCATCCCACTTGCTCTTGGCACTTTTGACGTTGGAGCCTTCGAGGCGGCGCACGTAGTTGCGGTCGAAAACCGCGGGCATCGGCTTGACGGTCTTGAGCGGGTCCGCGATCTGGTCGAGCAGCCTTTGGTCCAAGACGCCGGCGTGGATGGCCGAGTCATAGGCGTCCTCTGGAAAGACGTCCCAGCCGCCGAAGACGAGGCTGTCGATGTCGGCCAAAGGCACGAAGTCCTTGATGAGCGGCGAGCGTCCCTCGGTGCGCTTGCCCAAGCGGATGGTACTCATCTGGGTCAGCGAGCCGATGGGCTGGCCGATGCCGGCTTTGATGGCTTCGACGCCGGCGATAACTGTGGTGGCCACAGCGCCCATGCCGGGAATTAGGACGCCGAGTTTGCCCGTGGCCGGGGCGATAGATTTGGGTTGGTTCACAGGAGTCTCCTTTGTATGGAAGAGTTATGTCATTCGCCGCAGCATAAAATAGAGGGTTCTATTTATTGGACAAATTAATTATTACTATGTAATTAATAGAAAAAATTTATAAATCGTACACAGTTAAACGGGACGGGAGCGGAAATTACAGCGGGATGGGAATCAGGCGGCGAGGCGTTCTGGATCGGTGTCGCGCAGCTCGGCGAGGCGATCCAACAAGGGGTCTAGCTCCTTGTAGCTAGCCAGCTCGGCTCTGAGCTGCGCTGCGCCGCGCAGACCGCGAAAATACCCGGCGTAGTGACGACGCACGCCGACCAGTGCCCCTCGCGGGCCGTCGTGTTCAACGGCTAGTCGCAGGTGTTTGAGGCACAGTTCGATGCGCTCCTGACAGCTTGGTTCGGGCAAGAGCGCACCCGTCTGTAGGTAGTGCTGGGACTCGCGGAAAATCCACGGGTGGCGGATGGCACCGCGACCGATCATTACCCCGTCGCACCCCGTGCTGTCAAAGGCGTGTTTGACCATCTGCGGCGAGGTCACGTCGCCGTTGAGAATGATCGGTATCGAGACCGCGGCCTTGACCTTGGGTATCCACTCGTAGTCCACCGCGCCCTTGTGGCCTTGCGCGCGGGTGCGGCAGTGAATGGCCAGCGCCTGCACGCCCAGATCTTCGAGCATCTGAGCTACTTCGACGATGCGGATGCTCTGCTGGTCCCAGCCGAGGCGCGTCTTCACGGTCACCGGCAGGTGCGTTGCGCCGATGACGCGCGAGACGACCTCCTTCATCTGCGGCAAGTCGCGCAGCAGCCCGGCCCCGGCTCCGCGCAGCGCCACATTGCTCACCCAGCAGCCGCAGTTGATGTCGATGAAGTCTGGATGCTGCGCACTGGCGATCTCCGCGGCTTTCTCCATAGACAGCGAGGCCGCGCCGTAAAGCTGGATCGCCAAGGGCCGCTCGGCTGCTGCAAAGCGCAGCTTGCGAAAAGCGCGGCGCGGCCCGTTGGGATCCTCGCGCAGCAGCCCCTCGGCATTGACGAATTCGGTATAGACGATGTCGGCTCCCAGTTCCCGGCAAATCAGGCGGAACGGCAGCTCGGAGACATCCTCCATAGGCGCGAGCAGGATGCCGGGATCAGCGGTTATAGGGCCGATGCGGAACATTGTTTAGCGATCCTAAATTATTGGTGAAGTGATCCGCAGATGGACGCAGACGGACGCAGAATAGTATCACAAGACGATCCGAATCAAGCCATTCAGGATTGCTATTTCAGCGTCGAATAAGGCAATGCCTTCATTACCCGCACTTCCCGTCGGCGGATCAGCGGCCGGATCTGATCGACGATCTTGGCCCATTCCGGGCTGCCGTAATACGCGTCAATCGCCTTGTCGCGGGCCTTGGCGTTGGGGAAGGCGCGAATCCAGATGAACTCGTCGTCGCGGTCGGGATTTTCCCACGCGGCGACAAACGTCACGCCGTACTTGGACATAAAGCGGTGCGCTTTGGCAAAGCCGGCGCGGAATTTCTTTTTGTTGTCGGCTCCCTTGTGGAAGCGGTAGATGCGCAATTCGTAGATCATGCAAATTCTCCTTGATAAATGGTGGTTTCGGCGACGACCAGGTCCACGGGCACATCGTGCGGCTCGCCGGGAATGCAGTCTAGGACTAGCGCGTCGTAGCACAGCCCTATTTTGACGGCTTGTACCTGCGCGAGAAAGCGGTCGTAGTAGCCGCCGCCCCAGCCGATGCGATGTCCGCGTCGGTCAAAGGCGAGACCCGGCACCACGACCAAGTCGATCCGCGCTGCTGCGGGCAACCAAGTGGCCGCGGCCGGATCGGGTTGCGCCAGCCCCCAAGGGCCGACGACGAGCTGGTCTAGGCCGTCGATCAGCGCGTGGGCCAGCGTCTTGGTGCCCGGCATTACCACCGGCACGGCTACGCGCTTGCCGTGCGCAAAGCAAGCGCCGATCAACGCGCGGGTATCGACCTCGTTTTCTTTGCTGGAGACATAGGTGTGGACGAGCTTGGCCCGGCGGTACTCCTCCAAGCTCAAGACCCTCTCTAGTATGGCCTGCCCGCTGGCCTCCACTTGACCGCGGTCCAAACCCATGCGCACAGCTAGGACGCGCTTTCTGAGCCGTTCCTTGCGGGCGCGCGTCGCCTCCTTCTTCATACATTACATAATACTGGCATCTAGAAAGAGCGTCAAGCGCGTGTGGCACCTAGGATTGCTTGACGAATATGAGCCTTTCCCCTAGATTGACCAAGATACGCGCGGCCTTGTTTTTTCAAGGCGGAACGCGCCCAAATCTATCGCCAGTGGCCGTGAATGGCCACCACATAAACCCACCTAATCATTCTTTTACGCTATGAGTGTTCAGGCGCTGCCGCTGGAAATTTCTCCACGCGAATACCACCCAGTAGAACCCCTCAATCCCGAAGAGGACTTCCGCATCCAGCAGCGCCTCAAGGACGAGGGGGACCTGCCGCAACACATCGCCATTATCATGGACGGCGATAGGCGCTGGGCCGTCGAGCGCAATCTACCCAAGACCGAGGGACATCGCTTTGGCCGCGAGTCGGTGCGCGACATTGTCCGCGCCTGCGGTCAACTGCAAATCGAGGCGCTGACCCTGTACACCTTCTCGACCGAGAACTGGTCTCGGCCCGAAGCAGAAGTAGCAGAACTCATGCAGTGGCTGCACGAGTCGCTGCGCGACGAAGTGTCGGAACTGCACGAAAACAACGTATCGCTCAACGCCATCGGCCGCACCGACGCGTTGTCTCCGACCATTCAATTGGCCTTAGAGCACGCCCTCGCGCAAACCAAAGACAACACCGGCCTCAAGCTCAACTTGGCGCTCAACTACGGAGGCCGTAGCGAACTGGTCGATGCCTTCCGCAAGCTGGCCACCGAAGTGGCGGCGGGCCGGCTGGACCCAGCAGACATCGACGAGGAACAAATCAGCAGCGCCCTCTATACAGCCGACTTGCCCGACCCGGATTTGTTAATCCGCACCAGCGGCGAAATGCGGTTGAGCAACTTCCTGCCTTGGCAAATGGTCTATACGGAGATTTGCTTTGTCGGCGATGTGCATTGGCCGGATTTTCGCCGCCAGCATCTGTACGAAGCCATTGCCGCCTATCAACAGCGACAGAGGCGCTTTGGCGGCTGACACCACGGCAGAATCCTCCGGCCTGCGCCAGCGCGTCCTTGCGGCTGTCGTATTCGTACCGGTGATCCTCCTGCTGGTCGAAGGGGCTAGCTTGGGGATCTTCTTATTGGTGTTGGCGGTGGCCGTGCGCTGCTCGTGGGAATATCACCATATCCTAGCGGAAGCTGGCTACCGACCCATTCGCCTGCCGGGCAGCTTGTTGGTCTTGGGGCTGTGTACCTACTTCTGGCGCCAGGGCATAGACGACGACCTCGTTGCGTTGCTGATGGCGGCCATCTCGCTGGTCGTGGTGTGGGCCTTGTTCGAGGGCACAGAGCGCTATGCGGCCAACGCCTTTCTAACATTGGGCGGCGTGTTCTTCTTCGGCGTCTTGGGTAGCGCGCCGCTTTTGCTTTTTCAGGCGGCTGGTAGGGGCGAGGAGGCCCACCACTTGGTGGCCGTGCTCTTTCTCTGCATCTGGCTCACGGATTCCGGGGCGTACTTCAGCGGTCGGTTTTGGGGCCGGGCCAAGCTGGCACCGGCGATCAGCCCTAATAAGACGCGGGTCGGGTGCATCGGCGGCATAGTTGGCAGTGCCTTGCCCCTGCCCTTGGGCTTTTTGCTGCCCTCCTTTTCCCCTGCGTCGCTGCTGGGGCTTTTACTCGTCGCGGGCATTGGTGCGCAGATGGGCGACCTGGTGGAATCGGCCTTTAAGCGCGACATGGGCATCAAGGACGCGCCGATGCTAATTCCGGGCCACGGCGGCCTGCTCGACCGCTTTGACTCCTACTTTTTGGCCTTCCCGCTGGCGTATCTCTACGTGGATGTGCTGGCCGTTTTTTCCTGAGACGGATTAAAATATGCTCGATACCCTCACTACGATTGCCTCGTTTCTCATCGCCTTAGGCGTCTTGGTCTTTGTCCACGAGTTGGGCCACTTTCTGGTCGCCAAATGGGCGGGCATCCGCGTCGAGCGCTTCTCCTTGGGCTACCCGCCCAAAATGATCGGCTTTACCCACGGCGAAACCGAGTACTGCATCTCTTGGATCCCCTTTGGTGGTTACGTCAAGGTAGCTGGCATGGCCGACGTGGGCACCGAGGAAACCACCGGCGCGCACTGGGAATTCCCCTCTAGGTCGGTGGGAATCCGCATGGCGGTCATCGCCGCTGGCCCAGCGATGAACTTCCTCTTCGCGTTCGTGGCTCTGATTTTCCTCTTCAGCGTTTATGGAATCGATTCCTTCGATAGCACGCACGTCAACCCCCAAGAGAATTCCCTCGCCGCCGAGGTTGGTCTGGTGCGCGGCGATCGCGTGCGCACCGTCGGAGGCACGCCCGTCGGCAATGCCTATGAGCTAGCCAGCGCTTTGGACGAGATCGCAAGCAGCGGTGCTAGGCTCGAAGTTGAACGCGACGGCATCCTCATGGACTTCAGCCTGCCGCCGGCAGGCGACGAGGGCTACGGCGTGCAGCTCATGCGCCCCACCACGGTGGGGTACGTTGAGCCTGGGATGCCAGCCGACAGCCTCGGCCTGCAAGCGGGCGACATCATCCGCGCCGTCGGCCAAGCTCCGGTTGTGAGCTGGGCCGAGATGAGCGAGGAAATCCGCCGCTATCCGGGCGAGACGATTCCGTTGGTTTGGGAACGCGACGACCAGCGCATGGAGCAGCTCATTACCCCGGCGGCCCACTCCGAGGGCGACGCGTTCGTGGGTCGCATTGGCATCGGTCCGCAAGAGACGCGCCACACGGTTGGGTTGGGTCAAGCGGTGGTGTTGGGGGGGCTGGGCGTGTACAACTCCTCTTGGCTGATCCTCGACTTTTTGGGCGAGCTTTTCCAAGGCGACCGCTCGACCGATGAATTGGGCGGCCCGTTGCGCATTGCCCAGCTAGCCGGACAGACCGCCGAGCAGGGCTTGGACTCCTTCGTCCGTTTTCTCGCCATACTCAGCGTCAACTTGGCGATTATCAACCTCCTGCCCATCCCCGTGCTCGACGGCGGCCACCTGACCTTTCTCACGCTAGAGGCCATCATGCGCCGACCGCTCTCGCTGCGCCAGCGCGAGGTCTTTCAGCAGATCGGCTTGGCCATCATGCTGTTCATCATGGTGTTTGTCACATTCAACGACCTCAATCAGATGGTCTTCCGCCGCATCGCGGAGATGTTCTAGTGGCCCGGCATGTCGCTGACCGAACAAATTCGCCACAAGGCCCGCGCCTTGGGTTTTACCTCGGTTGGTTTTGCCCCGGCTGACCCGCTAAAAGGGGCCGAGTTTTACGCCCGCTGGGTGGCCTTGGGCTACGCCGGCCAGATGGACTACCTCAAACGCCACCTCGACAAGCGCGAGGATCCGCGCCAGATGGTCCCCGGTGCCCAGACCGCCATCTGCCTAGGCATGGATTACTACCAACCCACACCTGCGGCACCCGATCCCCTGCGCGGCCAGATCGCCTGTTACGCCCGTGGCGACGACTACCACGACATCGTCAAAAAGCGCTTGGCAGCCCTGTGGGAATTCGTGCTGGCCGAGGCCGGGGTGCAGACCAAAGGCCGCTATTTTGTGGATACGGCCCCAGTTTTAGAGCGCGAACTCGCCCAGCGGGCGGGCTTGGGCTGGTGGGGTAAGAACACCTGCCTGATCGACAAGCGCCGCGGATCCTACTTCTTCTTGGCCGAAATTATCACCGACCTCGAACTCGACTACGACGAACCCGCTCCAGACCACTGCGGCACCTGTACGCGCTGCTTGGACGCCTGCCCCACCGACGCCTTCCCCGAACCGTACGTGCTCGACGCTCAGCGCTGCATTTCCTATCTCAACATCGAACTCAAAGGGTCGATTCCCCGCGACCTGCGCCAAGGCATGGGCCAGTGGATTTTTGGCTGCGACATCTGTCAAGAGGTGTGCCCGTGGAACCGCAAGGCCGAGCCAGCTCCGGAGCCAGCGTACAAGAGCCGCGCCGGCCTCGACAGCCCGGCGCTCCTCGACCTGATCCAACTCGACCGCGATGCCTTCAACGCACTATTTCGCCGCAACCCGGTCAAGCGCCCTAAGCGCCGTGGCTTTTTGCGCAATGTCGCCGTGGCCTTGGGCAATTCGGGTATGCAGGCCGCGGTGCCGGCCCTGATCCGCGCACTCGACGACGAAGAGCCGCTCGTGCGCGGCCACGTAGCTTGGGCACTGGGGCAACTCGGCGGCGATGAGGCAAAAGCGGCGCTCAAGCGGCGCTTGGGAATAGAAGACGATGCGGAAGTGCGAGGGGAGCTAGAAGACGCGCTGGCTGTGCTGTAACCCCTCACTCGGCGAACAATGCGCGGGCGAATGCCGCCGCGTCAAACGGCTGCAAATCGTCCACCCCCTCGCCCACCCCAATCAGCTTCACCGGCAGATCCATCTGACGCCGCAGCGCAACGACGATCCCGCCCTTAGCCGTCCCGTCCAGCTTGGTGAGCACGAGCCCGGTCAGCTCGGTGGCTTGGTTGAATGCGGTCGCCTGCGACAGGGCATTCTGGCCGCTGGTCCCGTCGAGGACCAGCAGGGTTTCGTGTGGGGCTGTGGGGTCTTGCTTGGCCAGCGAGCGGCGGATCTTCTTGAGTTCCTCCATCAGGTTGACCTTGTTGTGCAAGCGGCCAGCCGTATCGACCAGCAGCACGTCGGCCTCGCGCGACTTGGCCGCGGCGAGCGCGTCGAAGGCCACGGCCGCCGGGTCCGCTCCTTGCTGCGTCCGTATCAGGTCGGCTCCGGCGCGCTCTGCCCAGATGGCGAGCTGGGGGATGGCTGCGGCCCGGAACGTGTCGCCGGCCGCGAGTACCACCTTCTTGCCGGCATCGGCGTATTGCTTGGCCAACTTGCCGACCGTCGTCGTCTTGCCAGTGCCGTTGACGCCGACGATCAGCACGACAAACGGCTTGCCCGGCAGCTCGCCCGCCAAGGGCAAGGCCGCGCCATTGCCGAGGGTCATCATCGCGGCTACTTGCTCCTCCAGCACCTGCACCACGCCGCTTGGCCCGTCCGCCATTTGCCCGCGCCCGAGCCGCTCGCGCAGCTCATCGACGAGTTCGGTGGCGGTCTCCAGCCCCATATCAGCGCCGATCAGCGCGGCCTCAATATCGTCGATGGCGTCGTCGTCCAAGCGAGAGTTGCCAGCGATCACAGCGGTCATCGCCTGCCGCGTTTGCGCCAATCCCTGCTTTACTTTGTCGAAAAATTTGCCCAGCATGAACGGTTGTCTTTCGGTTGTGCCGCCCATGCGTCGCCAGTTTTAGCGACGGGCAGCGTGGTTGCGCCCTTAGAAGCTGTCTGATTAGAGGATTCCACAATATGTAGTATATCGAGCAAATCTTAAGAATAATATATTGACTATATATAAATTGTTCCGTAAGGTATATAAATATACGACATATACGACATATACGACATATACTTGTCGTAACTATCCATTCACTCTTCCTAAAAGGAGGCAGTTCGATGAAAGATCGCTTATCTGTTTTTGCATTGGCCTTTGGCCTTGCGGCCCTGCTTTCTGTGAGTTTGGCTTCTGGGGTCTTGGCACAAGAAGAAGCGCAAGAAGACGAGGAAATGCTCGAAGGCATTGTAGAGGTCGAAGAGATGGTGGTGACCGGTTCGCGTGCTCAGTCGCGCACCGTAACCGATTCGCCCGTGCCTATTGACGTCATTTCCGCCGACGAGTTTGCCAAGCAAGGCGGAGCGGATTTAGCTGACCTTGTGCGCAATGTCGTGCCCTCGTACAACGTCAACACCCAGCCGATCAGCGATGCGGGCACGGTCGTCCGGCCGCCCAACATGCGAGGGTTGGCTCCCGACCACGCGCTGGTCCTGGTCAACGGCAAGCGCCGCCATCGCGCTGCGGTGATCCACTGGCTGGGCAACGGCGTCGCCGATGGCGCACAGGGCCCCGACTTGGCACCCATCCCGGCCATCGCGCTCAATCGAGTGGAAGTCCTGCGCGACGGCGCGTCGGCCCAGTACGGCTCGGACGCCATTGCCGGCGTGCTGAACTTCCGCCTCAAGGATCGTTCCGACGGGCTGTCGGTCGAGACCAAGGTCGGCAGCTTCCAAGACGGCGATGGCATCCTCGGCGATGGCGAGTTGTTTTCCATCGCGGGCAACCTGGGCTTGGGCAACGACAATGCGTGGGCCAACCTCAGCTTGGAATACGGCAACTCGGGCGAAACTATCCGCTCGGTGCAGCGCAATGATGCCGCGGGCCTGATTGCCGCGGGCAATACGAATGTGGCCAATCCCGCCCAGATCTGGGGACAGCCCTTCATCAGAGACGATCTGAAGTTCTTCGCCAACTACGGGGCGACTCTGAGCGAGAACCTCGACTTCTATGGGCACGCCAACTACGCCAGCAAGGAGACGGAAGGCGGGTTCTATTTCCGCAATCCCCACACCCGCAGCGGCGTGTTTAAGGGGGGGCCGGTCGAGATAGATGGCGTGAGCTTTGAGAATTCTCTGCTGGTTGGCGATTTGGACGGCGACGGGGGCGGTGAATGTCCCCCGGTACCCATCATCGACAACAAGCCGGATCAGGATGCTTGGCTACAGATTCGCGACGATCCCAATTGCTTCTCGTTTCTGAAAATGTTCCCCGGTGGCTTCACGCCCCGCTTCGGCGGCTTCACCACGGATGAATCCATTCTGCTGGGCCTGAAGGGATTTGCGGCTGAGACGTTGGGTTGGAGCGTGAGCGCGTCTTATGGCCGCCACCACGCCGACTACTTCATCTTCAATACCGTGAATGCCTCGATGGGGCCTGATACGCCGACCTCGTTCAACCCGGGCGACTACATCCAGACGGATGTCAACTTAAACTTCGACATTACGTACCCGGTGAGCGATCAGGTATTTTTGGCCGCGGGGCTCGAGCGCCGCAACGAAGCGTTCGAGATCGTGGAAGGGCAGATTGAGTCCTACCTGATTGGTCAACCGTTGGCCAGCCAAGGGTTTCAGCCGGCTACCAATGGGTTCTCGGGCTTTAGCAAAGTGGCCGCTGGTCTCTGGGATCGCACCAACACAGCCGTGTACGTGGAAGCCGACTTTGAGCCGATAGATCCACTGCTGCTTTCCGTGGCCCTGCGCTCGGAGGATTTTAGCGACTTTGGCAGCACGACCAACTACAAGGGAGCCGCTAATTTCGCCCTGACGGACGATCTGAAGCTGCGCGGTAGTTATAGCACCGGCTTCCGGGCACCGACGCCCGGCCAGCAAAACGCCTTCAACATAACGACCGAGTTCAACTTTGAGAAAAACGACTTGGTCAACAACGGCACCGTGCCTTCGACCAGCCGCGCAGTTGGGCTGGTCCTTGGTTTACCTGGCGGTGGGCCGGCGCTCAAACCTGAAAACTCGATCAACCTCTCCGCGGGCGTCGTCGTCAATATGGGCGTCCTTAGCGCGACGATCGACTATTTCAACATCACGGTGGAGGATCGCCTGACGGTTTCGCAAGACTTCGCGCTGAGCGATGAGCAGAAACAGCAGCTAATCAACGAGGGTCTAACCAGCGCGGCCGGTTTGCAGGAGTTCCGCTTCTTCACCAATGACTTCGACTCGGCAACCAACGGGATTGACCTCGTCGTCTCGGCTCCGGTGGGTTCGGGCCAGATGAGTTTGGCTTACAACTATACGAGCACCGAAGTCACCGACTACAACCCGGACGTTCTCGACGCGCTCCGGCTGCGGGAATTGGAGGAGAATCTGCCCAAGCAGCGCGGGAATTTGACGCTGACCCAAGCCCTGAGCGAGCGTTGGAGTGGTCTAGGCCGCGCCAGCTACTACGGCGAATGGTACGACTCTGAAGACGATCAGACCTATAGTGGCAAGGTGCTGTTTGACCTTGAAACCAGCATCTCGTTTGACGAGGCCCAATCCGCCATCGCCATTGGCGTGCAGAATATCCTCAATACCTATCCAGACGAACATGAACTAGCTAGGGATCGGACCGGCAACAAGTACAGCCAGTTCAGCCCCTTTGGTTTTGGCGGCGCATTCTGGTACGTGAAATACAGCTACAGCCGCTAAGGAACGCCGAACGGCAATCCTAAGTTATAACAAAAGGCCGGGTACCAGTTTTGGTACTCGGCCTTTTGCATCTTAACCTGAAGTGAGCAGCAAATGACCTCATCCTACCGCGACGCCCTAGAACATATCCGCCGCGCCTTCCCCCAACCGGTATCCGACCCCATTCACGATTCGTATTTCGTGCATTCCATCATGCGCGCCCTACACCAAGTCGATGACCTGAAAATGCAGTTGCCGACGCTTGGCCCGGTGGTTTCTGGCGACTTTGCCGAAGCGCAAAACGCCGAGTTGCCCGCTGAGATGTCGTCGGTCGAGGCGGTTACTTCAGACCTCGTCAGCTACCTGCGCGGCATAACCATCTCCAGCCATCCTCACACCCAACAAAACGTCATCGCGCCCCCGACCATTCCCAGCCTCATCGGCGTTCTGCTCGCCTCGTTGCACAATCCCAACATCGCTTGGGATGAATACAGCCGCCTCGTCGCCTTGGCCGAAGTCGAAGCAGTCGCCATCACCGCGCGGATGGTTGGCTACGACCCACAACAGGCCGGCGGCACGTTTACCTTCGGCGGGACCGGCACCACGCTCTATGGGGTAAAGATCGGTCTGGAAAAAGCCTGCCCCCGGGCCATGGACCTAGGCGTACCTGAAGATGTAGTGGTCCTCGTTTCCGACGCCGGGCACTATTGCGCCCACAACATCGTCGGCTGGCTCGGCATTGGCACCGATCAGTTGATCGTCGTTCCGACAATAGCTGAGAACGAAATCGACCTCGCGCAGCTAGAAGATGCAGCGCGGGCGGCCTTGGACAGCGGCAAAAAGATTGCCGCCATTATTGCGACTATGGGGACTACGGATGCGTTCGGCTTGGACGACTTGCAGGCGATTGTGGCCATGCGCGACTCGCTCGTCGATGAATTCCAACTTTCCTATCGCCCGCACATCCACGCCGACTCGGTCATTGGCTGGGCGTGGTCGGTGTTCAACGACTACGATTTTCAGGACAACCCTTTGGATTTTCGGCCGCGGACCCTGCGCGCCCTCGCCGGCGCGTGCCGGCGCATCCGCCATCTGGCGCTGGCCGATTCCATGGGCATCGACTTCCACAAGACCGGCTTTGCCCCGTACATCTCCAGCCTCGTCCTCGTCAAAGACCGGGCGGATTTACAACTCCTGATGCGCGACCCGCAACAGATGCCGTACCTCTATCACTTTGGCGACCATCGCCCTGGCATGTACACCCTCGAAACATCCAGAGCCGGGACCGGCCCGCTAACTGCGCTGGCCAATTTTCGCTTTTTCGGCGAGCAAGGGTTGCGCGTCGCACTCGGGCACATCGTCGAGATGACCCAGCTTTTGCGCGAACACCTCGAAGGGCACGAAGCCGTCACCGTGCTCAACCGCGACAACTTTGGCACGGTAACGCTCTTCCGGGTGTATCCACCCGATGTGGATACTTTTGCGATCAAACGCCAAGAATTCGACGACCCGGCCTACCGGGAAACGCTGCTAGCCCACAACGACTACAACCGCAAAATTTTCGACTACGTACATGCGGAGGCCATGGCCGGACGCGGAGTCGTCATTTCCTCGACCGACTGCTACCGGCACACCCAATACCAGGAACCGATTGTCGCGCTGAAGTCCTTTATTGTGTCGCCGTTTGTGGACGAAAAGGATGTCGAAGTCGTAGTGGCAAAAGTATTGGAAGCTAGAGAAAAGTTCGTCTGAAGCCGCTAGTTCTCTTGCGTCTTTACGGCGTCGCGGATTTCGCGGATAGTCTCTTCCAGCCTGTCTAGACGCTCGTTGGTGTCTTTTATGTCTTCTTGAATTTTCGTCACAATCCCCACTTGCTCTTCTAGTTCCTCCACCTTCAAGGAATCCTCATCGCTTACGAGGATGCTCGTCAGCGTCGCCGTAAAAACACCCACCAGCACCATCCCCGTAATCACCAGAAAAACAGTGAGGATTTTGCCCGAAGCCGTCTCGGGATTGTGGATGTCGGCGTACCCGCCAGTGACCAGCGTCGTAAAGCTCCACCAAAGACTCGCCCCGAATCCCGAACCAGACTCCATGCGCTCCAAGCCCATAAAAATGAAGGCCCCAAACACGAGCGATAACAAGCCGTACAGCAGAGACCGCTTGAGCAGCCGCACGTCCAATGTGGTGCTCAAGTGATCCATGCCGCGCCAGAAAAACAGGGCGATGCGGAATAAGCGCAGCGCCCGTAAAATGCGCACGGCTCTGAGCAGACGCCCCAAGCGAACGATACCTAGGTCGCCGACCTGTGATGCGGCGATGACCTGTACCGGGGGCAGCGGAATGGACGTTATGAAGTCGATCCAGTTGTGTTTCCAATACCACTTTTTGGATTCAGCCAGCCGGTGCTCAAAGAAAAAGTTGGCCATAAAAATGGCGCAGCAAATCACGTCTATGATCCAGAATATCCACAACGTACCGACGGAAAAATGGGGTTCTATTTCCACAACGGGATTTGTGTAATTCTCCCCGAGATGGATGACGTCCGCTTGTGTTAGTTTGCCCTCAACTACCTGTCCAGAAACAAGCGCACCAGACCCAACCGCATCCGCTATGTGAATGTTCACCCGCTCATACCCTTGTCCCCCGTTCAAAACGTTTATTCGATGGATCCTGCCTTCTACTACTTCGGCTTTTGCAATGGCACCACTACCTGTAGCTCCTACGCCGAGGAAGTCGATGCCTAGGATTGTGATCAGAAAAAGTATGAGAAAGAAGATAATCAGGTCTTTGGCTCGCACCCGCGCGACACTGCCCAGTACTCGGGCCTGCTCGTCCATCAGGTGTTTCTTTTGGCGTGCCTGTTCAATGATTCGGACCTTGTCCTGCAATTTTTCTTTTTCGGCGTTCAACCTAGCGATCTGCGATTCCGCCTTATCCAGACTCAGTTCGTATTGGCCGTGCCGTTTGCTCAAACTGACCGTTTCGACCGTTTCGATCATTTCGTCGAGTTCTTTTTCTTGCTCGACTAGCTGATGGTCGATCCTATCGATCTCCTGCATTACCACATCTTTCATCTTGGTAATGCGTTCGAGTGAGCACGATTCTAGGCGCTTTGATAATGACATAGTGCGTCGTCCTGTATAGTTTGCGGGCTCAGAACAACCCTTTGATTTGTCCGGCGGCGTCGAGGTCAATCGACTCGGCCGAGGGCTTCTTTGGCAGGCCGGGCATCGTCATAATATCGCCTGTCAGTACCACCACAAAACCAGCCCCGGCCGAGACCTTGACGTCGCGGATCGGCACGTCAAAGCCGCGCGGCCGCCCCTTGAGGCCGGGATCGGTCGAGAGCGAGTACTGGGTCTTGGCGATGCAGACGGGCAGGTGGCCGTAGCCTCCGTCCTCGAGCCGCCTGAACTTACTCCGCAGCAGCTTGTCCCCCATGATGTCGTCGGCACCGTAGATCGCTTGGGCGACGGTGCGGACCTTGTCCCACAGCCGCATGTCGTCGGGATAGAGCAGCCGGAAGTCGCTCTGCGTGTTTTCGGCCACCTGCACCACGGTGCGAGCGAGGTCTTCGGCTCCTGCGCCGCCGCGGGCGTGGTGATGCGCGGGGACGATCTCAACGCCGAGGTGTGCGCACTTGTCGCGGATACACTGAATCTCGTCGTCGGTGTCCGTGGCGAAAGCATTGACCGCGACGACGACTGGTAGGCCGAAGAGGCGGATGTTTTCGATGTGCTTCTTGAGATTTTCAACGCCCCTTTCAACCGCTCCGACATTGGGTTTGGCGATGCTTTTGAGCGAGGCTCCGCCGTGAAATTTGAGCGCGCGCACCGTGGCCACCAACACCACGAGGTCGGGCGCTAGGCCGCTCTGGCGGCACTTGATGTTGGCGAATTTCTCCGCGCCCAAGTCCGCGCCAAAGCCAGCCTCGGTGATGGTGTATTCGGACAGGCGCGTACTCAAGCGGGTGGCGGCGATGGAGTTGCAGCCGTGGGCGATATTGGCAAACGGGCCGCCGTGGACTAACGCTGGGTTGCCCTCTAGGGTCTGCACCAAGTTAGGCTGGCAGGCGTCCTTGAGCAGCACTGCCATGGCGCCGTGGACCGCTAGGTCCGCAGCGCGAACGGTCTCGCGGGAGCGGGTTTGGGCCACGACGACCCGGCCAAGCCGCTCTTTGAGCTCGGCCCGCGATTCGGATAGGCAGAGGATGGCCATGACCTCCGAGGCGACGGCAATGTCGAACCCCGATTGGCGTGGAAAGGAGTTGGCAGTCCCCCCGAGCCCGATGACGATGTCGCGCAGTGCCCGGTCATTTATGTCGAGGACGCGGTTCCAGACGATGCGGCGGTGGTCAATGCGGCGCACATTGCCGTGGTGGATGTAGTTGTCGAGGGCCGCAGCGAGCAGGTTGTGCGCCGCGGAGACTGCGTGGATGTCGCCAGTGAAGTGCAGGTTGATGTCCTCCATCGGCGCTACTTGAGCATAGCCGCCGCCCGCGCCGCCGCCCTTCATGCCGAAGCAAGGCCCCAGCGAAGGTTCCCGCAGGCAGACAGTGGCGCGCTTGCCAATGCGGTTGAGCGCGTCGCCGAGGCCGATGGTGGTAGTGGTTTTGCCCTCGCCCGCCGGAGTCGGGTTGATGGCCGAGACGAGGACCAGCTTGCCGGTGGTAGGTGCGTCTTCGAGCTGTTGGCAGAACTCCTGCGAAATTTTGGCCTTGACGCGGCCGTAGTGTTCGAGGTGTTCGGAGCCGATCCCGAGTTGGGTGGCCACGTCGTCGATGGGGCGGAGTGAGGTCTGGCGAGCGATTTCGATATCGGGTAGCAAAAGTGAACTCCTGATTTATACGCCGCAAAACGCGGAAAAGCCGCCGTCGATGGGCACGATGGCACCGGTGACAAATGTGGCTGCGTCCGAAAAGAGCCACAGGGCCGCGCCTACTACTTCGTGCGGGTCGCCAAAACGGGTCATGGGGACGTTTTTGAGAATGGTCTGGCCGCGATCGGTCAGTTCGCCGCTTGCTTCGTCGAGGAGCAGGAAGCGGTTTTGCGCGGTGATCATAAAGCCCGGGGCCACGGCATTGACGCGGATTTTGGGCGCGTAGGTCGTGGCCATGTGTACGGCTAGCCAGCGGGTGAAACTGTCGGCCGCAGCCTTGCCATTGGAATACGCCAAGGCCCGCGACAGCGGCAGCCCGCCGCCGATTGAGGTGATATTGACGACCGCTCCATCGCCTTTAGCGGCGAAGACGCGGCCCACGGCCTGCGAGGGCAGGACGGCGCTTAGGTAGTTGAGGTCCATCACCATCCTGACCGCTTCTGGATCAACATCAAAGAATTCGAGTTCCGGGGAAGTGGTGGTGTCCTTGTGGCTGCCGCCAGCGCCGTTGAGCAGGAAGTCGATGGTGCCAAAGTGCTCGATGGTCTCGGCGAGCGCGGCCTCGACGCTGTCTTTGTTGACGACGTTGCACTCGACGGGCAGGACCTTGTCGGGAAAGTCTTGGTTGATCTCGTCGGCTTTGGCGCGGGCCGCCGCTGGAGAAATGTCCCAAATCGCCACCTCAGCGCCCGCTCGGGCGAGGCCGCGGGCGATCTCGCCGCCAATGGCACCGCCCGCGCCGGTCGCCACGGCCTTTTTGCCGTGGAAGTCAAAAGTAGTCAAGGTGATGCCGCTCCTTCGGTTAAAATTCAGTTTCTGAGCCGTGGGGGATCGTCAATGCGGGCAATGTCGAAGAGGGGTGGGAGATGCTCATCGTCGCCGCGCTGGAGAGAGGCCCCTGCTCAGCGCCGGTGCCAACGCCGCGTAGCCGACCGCACAGGATTCGGCGAAATCCATGGTGACAAACGTCTCTATCGCCACGGCTGCAGCAAAACCGATATCCCGGAGCCCCTGCACGATGCGCGGATAGTCGAGACTCCCTTGACCGGGTATTTTGTGGTCCCAGTCGGGATAGGTGCCGATGTGGTCCTTGAGGTGGGCGTGCGCGATGCGCCCCTGCCACTGGTGGGCGACCGCGACCGGGTCCAAGCCGAGGAGCGTCAGATAGCAAGGGTCGAAATTGATGCCAAAGGACGCGCTGCCGACCTCGTCGTGTAGATCCAAGAAGCGCTCGGGAGAGTCGGTGAGCCAACCGGCCCACACGCCATCGACTGCCAACTGCACGTTGCGCGGCTCTGCGTAGGCCAGTGCGTCTTGGAGATAGGCGACCACTCGTCGCCAAGCTTCGGCTCGCTGGGCATCGTCGTCTTTGGGACCGCCCATGTGGAAGACGACGAGCGGTGCGCCGACGTCCACAGCCAAATCGACCGATCCCTTGAGGTCGAGCGGTTCGTCGGTAAAAAGCGAATTGGCGAGATTGGCGTGGGTGATGACGGCTTCGATGGTAAGGCCCAGCCGCTCGGCAATGCTCCGCGTCTGCGCACGCAATTCGGGCGTCACCGAGCGCGGGTCCGCCGACGGCCCGTGGGTCCCCGAGATGTCGATGCCGTCGTAGCCAGTAGCGGCGATTTTTTCCAGTGCCGACCCGAGCGGCATTTCAAGCCGGTCGGTGTAGCTATAGGTGTAAAAGGCAAGGCGCATGGCTCAAATTAAATTGCTGAATATCGACGTACATGGGAGGCTTCTTCCTTGGTAGGAGGAAGCAAAGCGCACATCTTATTCTATTTAATCGGCCCCCTTTTTGCAATTTTACGCAGAGGAGATACGACATGGCACAACCGTTGGGCAAAGCCTATGAACAGATCGCGGCGACGCAGCCGCGCGGATCGTATCGCGGCGCAGTGGTCGGCTGCGGGCGGATGGGCAGCACCATTGACGACGAGCACATTGGGATGCCGCACTATCCCTGGCCGTGGGCACACGCCCCGGCCATGATCGAAGCGCGGGGCATTGAGTTGATCGGCGCGGCCGACGTGGACCGAGCCAAGTTGGACGATTTTGCCCAGCGCTGGGGAGTAGAAGCCCTGTACGAAGACTACCGCGAGTTGGTCGCCCAAGAGCGGCCCGACGTGGTGGCGGTGACGACGCGGCCCGACGAGCGAGCCGAAGTGGTCATCGGCCTAGCCGAGGCCGGGGTGCGGGCGATTTTTGCCACCAAGCCGATGTGCCGCACCTTGGCCGAGGCCGATGCCATGATTGCGGCGTGCAAGGCGAGTGGGACGATTTTTTCTATCGCCTGCCATCTCAACTGGTACAACTGGTACACCAATGCGCGGCAGGCCATAGCCGACGGAGCGATTGGCCGGTTGCGCTCTATGGTCTGCCACAGCCCGCACAGCCTATCGAATTTGCAAAGCCATACGCTGGCTTTGTTTCGGCTGTTTGCCGGGGCACCGGCCGAGTGGGTGGTGGGCGAGATGGACGATGAGGAGCAGGCTGCGGCCGACCGGGATCTATCCGGCTCGGGCTACATTGCCTACGCCAATGGAGTGCGCGGCTTTTTGAACTCCCGCGCCGACCGCTCAGGGCATGGGTGGACTTTGGAGTTTATCGGCGAGCGCGGGATTATCGTCTCGCGCAACGCCCACGCGCAATTCGAACTATGGGGGGCGCACCCAGAGACTGGCGAGCCGATCCAGCGGCAGTTTCCCAACCCGTGGCATCCGCGCTCGTCTATGGTCGATGCGATTGAGGGCGTCTGTCGGGCGATTGAGGAGGGGGAAGAGCGGATTTGCCCAGGGGAATTTGGGCGCGAGGCGCTGGAGATCGCCATTGGCTTGCGCGAGTCGCATCGGCAGGGCAATGGTCGGGTGGATTTGCCGCTGGCGAATCGGGCGTTGCGGATGGGCTAGGGGACTATTTTGTCGAGGTCGGCGAAATCTCTGTGGCTTGTAAAGTTGATATTCAACATTTTTTCTCTATATTTCAACTCAGAGTTGTTGTTCCGCTACCAAGGAGAATCCATGTTAGGCCAAAGGCTCAGGCTGGCACGCAAGAAAGCGGGGCTTTCAATGCAGCAGCTTGCCGACCGCCTGTCGCCGTCCGTTTCGGTGCAGGCGATTAGCAAGTACGAAGCGGGAACCATGATGCCGCGTTCAGCGGTACTGATGGGCCTCGGCAAGGCTCTCGGCGTGTCTCTCGATTTCCTCATGGGAGGGCAAGTTGAATCCCTGACCCGCATTGAATTTCGCAAGCATTCCCACACCTCGGCGAAAGACCGCGCCTTTGTCGAATCGATTGCGACCGAACAACTCGAAGGCTATCTGACGATTGAGGACATCCTCGAAATCGCCCCGCCTCCGGATCCGTTTGCCGGCCTGCGCTGCGATCAGGTCGCAAGTTTTGAGGCGGTAGAGGCGCGGGCGCAAGCACTAAGAGAGCATTGGCATCTCGGGTATGCCCCGATTCCCAGCATGGCTGGCCTACTGGAAAGTAAGGGCATCAAGGTAATCGAGGCGGACTTGCCGGAACGTTGCGACGGCTTGGCCTGTAGCGTGAAGCGGACCGGGAGCCGGCCCGATACCGAAGCCATCATCATTTCAGGACAAACCAACATTGAGCGCAAGCGGTTCAGCCTCGCCCACGAACTGGCGCATCGCGTAATTCGAGGTACGGGCAATCCAAGCATCAAGGTCGAGAAGGCAATGCACCGATTCGCCGGAGCGTTTCTCGTCCCTGCGGAAAGTCTGCGCGACGAGATTGGTGCAATCCGCCGAGGAATCCCTTATTGCGAGTTGATCCGGCTAAAGCGGTTCTACGGGATTTCAGCGGCGGGAATGCTGATCCGCCTGCGCGATGCCGGCGTCCTGTCTCGCGGTACCGTTGACTATGCCTTCCGCACTTATGCACGGTCTTGGCGCACCAACGAGCCGGAACCGATCACTAATGATGAAGGGCTGGGTGCTTTTGAAAAGCCGTTGCGGTTTGAACGCTTGGTATGGTGTGCTGTTGGGGACGAGCTGATTGCTCCGGTCCGGGCCGCGCAACTGCTCAAACGCCCTCTGAATGAGGTGGAACGAGAAATCAGGGGCGGCAAGTGACCGGAGACGTGAAGGGTGAGATCGTCCACGACGCATCCTGTCTAATTGATCTGAGCAAGGGGAAGCTGTTGCGCTTCGTGCCGAAACTGCCGTTCCGATTGATAGTGCCATTCCCGATTCGCCATTCGGAAGTTCTGGACTTTACGGACAGGGAATGGCGGCTCTTGGACGAGGGCGGCTTGGAAACGTTAGATCTTTCGCCTGAACAGGTTGAGGAGGCGTTGAATATCAGGCAAATGCAGCCCAAACTCTCGGCGAACGATTGCTTGTGTCTGGCTTTGGTGCGGTATCAAGAGAACGCAATTCTGCTTACGGGGGGATAGGTTGCTGCGTCAGGTGGCCGTCAGCGAAGGCTGCTGTGTTCACGGCATACTGTGGGTTATTGACGAACTAAAAAACGCCAGAGCTTGCGCCAATGCCGCCCTGATTTCAGCACTCGAACTCTGGCGTGATGATCGATCGGTTTTTCTACCCATCCGAGAAATTGAGAGGCGATTGAGAGGCCTGCGGCATCTGTGACGTAGTGTCTTCACAGTGCCATTGGCCTGCGCGAGTCGCATCGGCAGGGCAATGGGCGGGTGGATTTGCCGCTGGCGGATCGGGCGTTGCGGATGGGCTAGCGGGCCTGTTTACCGCATCAGATCGGCGATGCGCTCGCCGATGGCCATCGCTAGTGGAGGTGTTAGAACTCGTTATTCTTCAGCGATGCTCAAAATAAGAGTCCGCACGTTATCGCTGAGATGAAAATGGATCTCTTGCAACCGATCAATAAAGGGTTTTACCGCTAGGATATGCCCCTCTTGTTTGGCTTTGAGCAATACACCTGCTGTGCCTGTTACACGCAAACCTCGTAGGCGAGCTATTTTTCTTGCGAGTTTTTCATCGATAATAACTAGGCTGTCCGATTCTTCTAATGCCAAAGCCAGCACCTCGGTTTCACCTGGGCCAAAGTCCGTGCTTAATCCTAGGATTTGCGGAGAGCGAATGGCTCGGATTTTGATCCATTCATAACTGTCTATCTCTGGCACATCTTCACCTTGTCTGCGTCCTGCTTCCAACTCTGCTACAACTGCTTTTGGAACAATTATCTCCTGATAGAGTTTTTGCAGCAGATCAAGGCGGCGAAGTCGATGGAGATAAAAAATTGGCGATGTATTGCTGATTACGACCTCAGGCATTTTGGCGGTCCTGTTCTAATTCCTCATGGGTCATATCAAAGATAGGCACACCGTAGTGACCCATATTTTGGAGAAATTGGATGCGCGACATGCCAGCCAATTCAGCCGCCCGCCCGGAAGACATCTTACCCATTTCATAGAGCTTGGCGGCGGCAGCCATGCGGACCTCTTGGGTAAATTCTTCGGGCGTCTCTTTTAAGGACAGAAAAATCTCTTCTGGGACTTCAATCTGAATCGTCTGCATTGTTATTCCTTTGGCATCAGTCGTCTAATGGGACGGGTGGGATGCGACGCCCCTTCAGCGCATGAGATCGGCGATGCGCTCGCCGATGGCCATGGAGGTAATGTTGGTGTTGGCGCGCACGCAGTCGGGCATGATGGCTGCGTCGGCGACGCGCAGGTTTTCGAGGCCGTGTACCCGGCCGTGCTGATTGACGACGGCCATCGAGTCGCTCGCCGGTCCCATCTTGCAGGTCGAGGAGACGTGGTGGCTGGTGCCCACTTCGCGCCGCATCCACTCGTCGAGCGCGTCGTCGGTGTCGAGTTCGGCGTCGGTGGGGCCGATGCGCTCGACGACAAGGGCGTCGAGTGCATCGTGTTTGAGCATGTTGATGATGATGCGGATGGATTCGCGCAGGCGGCGGCAGTCTGAAGGCTCGGCCAAGTAGTTGTAGTCGAGCACGGGCTGCACGTGCGGGTCGGTGGAGGCCAGCTTGAGTTCACCCTGCCCCTCGGCCAAGTAGATGCAGCCGACCAAGTAAAAGCCCAAGGGTTTGGAATGCGACGAGGTGTAGTAGCCCTCGGTCGTGGCAAAGGAGGCCGGGATAATGAACATGTCGTTGCGCCAGTCCGATTCAGTGGCGGTGTAGCGCAGGCCGATTTGCAGCCGAGGCTCCGTGCCGTCGCCGAGGTATTCGTCCTTGGCCCGTAGCGTTACGCTCACTTGCGGATGGTCGCGCAGATTCTGGCCGACGCCGGGCAGGTCGCACAGCACGTCAATGTCCATCGCCTCCAAGTGCGCGGCCGGCCCAACGCCCGACAGCAAGAGCAGGTGCGGCGAGCCAATCGCCCCGCCGCAGAGCACGATTTCGCCGCCGTGGACCGTGGACAGGTCACCGTCGCGCTCGACGAGCAAGCCGGTGGCGCGCTGGCCGTCAAAGAGTACGCGGTGGACGTGGGTGTTGGCTTGAATGGTGAGGTTGGAGCGACCGCGGGCCGGGTTGAGGTAGCCGATGTTGGTGCTCCAGCGGATGCTCTCGGCGTTGTTGAGAGCCAAGGGGCCGACGCCGGTGGAAGCTGGGTCGTTGTGGTCGGGGCAGTCGGGGTAACCAGCGGCGAGCGCGGCCTCGTAGAAGGCGCGGTGCTCGGGGTTGAGCTCGTGATCTTTGAAACGCCGGGCGCGGATGGGACCGTCGGCACCGTGATAGGGAGCGTCGCCGTAGTCCGGGTCGGATTCGAGACGGCACAAAAAGGGCAACAGGGCATCGTGGCTCCACAGGTCGTTGCCCGCTGCGGCCCACGAGTCGTAGTCTTCGGGCACCCCGCGCAGAAAAATCTGTGCGTTGACCGCACTCGACCCGCCGACGATTTTGCCGCGCGGCACAAACATATCGGGGCGCAGATCCGTAGCCCGGGCGCGATACTCCCAGCCAAATCGAGTGCCCAAGCCAAAGGCGCGATCCCAGATATTGCGATCGCGCCCGTACGCATAGCGAATCTCCTCGGGCAAGTCTTCAACCGCAGCAAAATCCGGCCCAGCCTCCAGCAACAAGACCGACCGACTCCGATCCTCGCTGAGCCGCGCCGCGAGCACTGCACCCGCCGCGCCCGCCCCGGCAATGACGACATCGTAAGACGCAGACATAAGCTCCCCTTTGTTGCTTTTTAACTGACGTTACGCACTCCTTATAATATAACGAGAGTTCGGTAAGGCATCGCAGTTCATCGCCGATGCGGTCAACCGTGAGCACGTTGCGCTTGTGCTACTCAATCGTTACGCTCAGTCTAAGGAGTCGTCATGCCCGCATCCTACCCCCGCATTCCCTACGGAGAGGCCGATTTCAGGCGCATCCGCTTGAATGGCTGGCTCTATGTCGATAAGACGCGCTTTGTCCACGCTTTAGAAGACGAGCGCTACGTCTTTCTGATACGTCCGCGGCGCTTTGGCAAGTCCTGCTGGGTGTCGCTGCTGGACAACTACTACAGCCGCAAGAGAGCCGACGACTTCGAGGCGGTCTTCGGCGGCACCCACTTGGGGCAGCAGCCGACGGAAAACCGCCATCGCTACGTCGTGTTGCGCTTCAACTTTTCGGCGTTCAAAAACGCCTTGGACACCCTCGAGTACCACTTTGAAGAGTATTGCCAACTGATAGTCCGCAGTACGCTGGAGCGCAATGCGGATTTGTTTCCCGAGGCAGCGCGGCAGCACATCCGCACCCCCAGTTCGGTCAATGGTCAGCTCAATGAACTGTTCGTGTATGCCGGCGACCACGGCATCCCCCTGTATGTGCTCATCGACGAGTACGACAACTTTGCCAACACAGTACTGGCCTATCACGGCGAGCAGGCCTATCAGGCGTTCACGCACGGCGGCGGCTTCTATCGCAATTTCTTCGCCACGCTCAAGGACGGGACTGGGTACAGCGAGGGCGGCTTGGAGCGCATGTTCATCACTGGCGTGTCGCCGATTACGATGGACGACGTCACCAGTGGCTTCAACATCGGCAGCAACATCAGCTTGGAACCAAAGTTCGACCAGATGCTCGGTTTTACCGAGGCTGAGGTGCGGCAACTACTGGAGCTGTACCGCGATCACGGCGCGTTCAATCAAGAAGTCGAAGCCGCGCTAGACGTGATGCGGGAATGGTACAATGGCTATCGGTTCTCCGAGGAGGCCGAAGTTGACATATACAATACGGATATGGTGCTCTACTACTTGAAGTACTCCATCCCGAACAGAGAGATGCCGCGGGAATTGATCGACACCAACGTGCGGATTGACTACGGCAAGCTGCGCCACCTGCTAACGGTCAACCGCCAACTCAACGGCAACTTCAACCTGCTCCGCCACATCATCGGCGAGCAGAGCATCCAAAGCAACATCCAACTCAGCTTTCCCCTAGACCAACTCGACCAGCGCGAAAACTTCCTATCGCTGCTGCATTACTTCGGCCTGCTCAGCATTCGCGCCGTGGAGCGCGGGATGCCCCGGTTGGGCATTCCCAATCAAACCGTCAAGCGGTTGATGTATAGCTACCTGCGCGATGCGTACCGCGATGTGGAGGTATTCTCGGTCGATGTGTACGCCTTTTTCCGCTTGGCTCAAGAAATGGCCTACGACGGCGCTTGGCAGCCCGTCTTGGACTTTTTGCGCGATGCCTTGGCCGAACAAACTGGCATCCGCGACTACATGGACGGCGAGAAGGTCGTCCACGGCTTTGTCGCCGCCCACTTGAGCCTATCCCAGTATTTTCTGCTGCACTCGGAATACGAACTCAACAAGGGGTATGCGGATTTGTACCTGGAGCCGTTTGTGGCGCAGTATTCCGACATGCAGTTCGGCTACGTGCTCGAACTCAAGTATCTCAAGCGCAGTGCGTCTCTCAACGAATCCGTCGTCGCGGACAAGGTGCACGAGGCCGTAGAGCAATTGCGCTCCTACTTGGCCGACCCGTCGTTGCCGCGCCGCTATCCGTCAGTGCGGCATATCGGCTTAGCGGTGGTGTTTCACGGCTGGGAGATGGTCGCCTACGAAGCGGTGGCTGACGACGCGGCGAAAAAGTAAAACTGCTGATCGAAACCATCATCGATCAACTCAAATTCCTCTACAACTGCTCTGCTAACTCCTCGGCTGGATAGGTGAGAATCTCCGCCAAGGTCGGATGATAATGGGGCATTTTAGCCAAATCCTGCACTGTCCCGCGAAAGTACATCACCGCGATCAGCTCGTGGATCAGCTCGCCGGCCTCCGGGCCGACAATGTGGCTGCCGAGCACCTCGCCCGAGCGCGGGTCGCAGAGGATTTTTACGTGGCCGCAGGTCTCGCCCATCGTCAGCGACTTGCCGTGGTCGTCAAAAGGATAGCTGGCGACCAAATAGGGCCGGTCCGCAGCGCGGCAGTCCCGCTCACTGAGGCCGACGCTGGCCACCTGCGGGTCGGTGAACACGACTAGCGCATTGAGGCGGTCGTCGAAGCGGTGCTCGGGGCGGTCGGGATGCGTGGCATTGTACGCGGCGATCTCGCCTTGCTCAATGGCGATGTGGACGATTTCGTGCTCGCCGTTGACGTCGCCGACGGCGTAGATGTGGGGCTGGCTGGTGCGCATGGCCGCATCGACGACAATGCGCCCGTCGGCGACCTCGACGCCAGCTTGGTCCAAGCCCAATCCGTCGATGAGCGGCCGCCGGCCGAGGGCTTGGAGAATGAGATCTGCCGAGGCTGTTTTTTTTGCGCCGTCGTGGGAAAAATGCGCCGTCTTGCGCCCGTTTTCCTCGGTAAATTGGCGCAGTTGCGTGCCGGTGTACACCTCCATGCCCTCCTCGCGGAAGCGCGCTTCAACCGGTCGCGCCAAATCCTCGTCGCCAGCGGAGAGAATGTGGTCGCTGCGCTGGATGAGCGTCACCTGCGTGCCAATGCGCTGAAAGAATTGGGCCAGTTCGACGGCAACCGCGCCGCCGCCGAGGACGAGGAGGCTCGCTGGCTGCTGGCGCAGGTCGAGAATCTCGTCGCTGGTGAGGTAGCCGACTTGGTCCAGCCCCGGAATCGGGACGTGGTGAGGCGTAGAGCCGGTGGCGATGATAAACTGCCCGGCCTCAATGACGTCGTCGCCGGCCTGGACCTTCTGCGGCGAGAGGAAGCGGGCGCGCGCTTCGTAGAGCGCGAAGCGGCCATCGCTCAATTGCTCGCGGCGATAGGCGGCAAAGTCGGCGACCAGCCGCGCCTTGCGCTCGACGATGGCGGTTAAGTCCGCGCGGACTTCCACCGGCGCTAGGCCGAACTCGGCGGCGCGGCCCAGATGCGAAGCTATCTCGGCGGAGCGCAGGATGGCCTTGCTGGGCATGCAGCCGCGCAGAATGCACAATCCTCCCCAAGGACCTTGGTCGATAACCGCGACATTTGCGCCGGCTGCGTGGGCCGTGCGCGCTGCGGCGTACCCGGCCGAGCCGCCGCCGATGATCGCGATGTCGCATTGCACAGTTGCCATAATCCGTTTTTATCCTACTCTTGAGCGGCTTGGTTTTTGTTTTACTGTTAAGCGATGAGGTTTGTTCCTTGAACGCACTGCACCCCATAGGCGCGACTTTGCTCTGCTGCGCACTGGCCCTGCCCGCTTGGAGCGAGGACGCCTATACGATGCGCGGCTTTGATGCGCGCATTCAGCGGGGTATAGACCTGATCTACAATCTGCGCTTTGAGGAGGCCGAGCGCCACTTTCAGGCCATTGTCGCAGCCGAGCCGGACAACCCGCTCGGCTACTTTTTTCGTGCGATGGTGTCTTGGTGGCGAATCCTCATCGACTTGCCCGACAAAACCCACGACGCGGAGTTCCACGCCCGGCTCAAGCAGTGCATTGAGGTCTGCGACCGGCGTCTAAAAAAAGCCCCGATGGACTTCGACGCGATTCTCTTCAAGGGCGGTGCCATTGGTTTCCGCGGCCGCTTGTACGGCGACAGAGAGCAGTACGTGCGGGCAGCGCGCGACGGATTGCGCGGCCTACCCCTCCTGAAGAAGAGCCGTCAACTCGAGCCGACCAACAAGGACATCCTCTTTGGCCAGGGTCTGTACCACTACTTCGCCGAGGTCATGCCCCAGCGCCACCGGATCCTCCGTCCAGTCATGGCCTTTTTGCCCGACGGCGATCGCGTGCTGGGTCTCCAGCAGCTCAAGGAAGTCGCCAGTGAGGGAGCCTACGCTAGCACTGAGGCCGCCTATTTTCTCGGCCAGATCTACCGGATTTTTGAAAAGGACAACCGCAGAGCACTGCCCTATTTTGAGGAACTCTACGTGCGGTACCCGGACAATGCCGTCTTCCACCGCTACGCCGCGCGGCTTATGGTCGAACTCGGCCGCTGGCGATCGGGGGTGGCTTTGTACGAAGAATACGTGCGGCGCAGCTTGGCAGGTCAGACCGGCTATCACCGCCACGGCCGCTTGGAGGCGCATTACTACGCGGGCAAATACGCTTATTTCGAGCGGCGTTTTCCCGAGGCTGCCGATCACTTGGCGGCAACCGACAGCCTCGCCGCCAATTCCGAGCGCAAGCGGGACTTAGCGTTTGCCGTGCTGGCCAACCTACTGCTCGGCCAAGTACACGACCTAGCGGGCCGCCGCGAGGACGCGGTGCTCCGCTATCAGCGGGTGCGGCGCTTGCCCGACCACGCGGACAGCCATGAACGGGCGAAACACTATCTGCACGCGCCCTATCGCGAGGGCGCAAGTGAGGAGGTCAATCCTGTCCCTCTAACCGAATGACTTCCTCGTGGTACACTCGCATCAGATCTGAGTGCATCAGATAGCCCCAAAACTCGCTTTCCCCCTCGTCTGTGGTCTGCACCACCGGCAGCTTGTCGTAGCCAGAATCCAGCAGTTTTTGCAGGGCCTCGTGCAGGTTGTCCTCCGCGTCGATGGGCCGGACGTCATCGACGACCATGTCCTCAATGAGCACCAAGTTGCGCAGCATCTCGTCTTCGGGCAGGTCGAGGTCTTCGAGGCTGATCATGCCGCGCAAGCCGCCGTCGTCATCGGTGACGACAAAGTGTAGGTGGCCCAGCTTTTTGCTCAAGCTACTCAGGGAGAAGTAGGAAAGCCGATTGCTGACGATGGCCTCGGAGGTGTTTTTGAGGCGGGGGAATACTTCGCGGACTTGGAGATCGTGCAGCACATTGACGGTTAGGTCTTTGATATGGGCCGGAGAGTGGAACTTGTTTTGGACTTGGTTTTGGTAAATGGAAAAGTTGCGCGCGAAGATCAGCGCGAGGGCGCTGACGACCATCAGCGGCGGCAACAGGTGGTAGGAGCCGCTCATCTCGATGACGAGAATCAGGGCCGCTAGCGGCGTATTGGCCACTGCGCCAAAAAACGAGGCCATGCCCACCACGATATAAGCGGCCGGTTGGTGGACGATGTCGGGAAAGTACTGCTGGCCCAGCAGGCCCACGGCACCGCCGAGCATCCCGCCGATAAAGAGCGAGGGGCCGAAGACGCCGCCTGAGCCGCCGCTGGAGATTGTGCAGCTAGAGGCGAGGATTTTGAGCAGGGCGAGAGCTAGGAAGGCGCGGATTGCGAGCTCGCCATCGAGCCCCCGTTGGATGACGCCGAACCCATCGCCCAGCACTCGCGGGTCGATAAAGGCCGCCACCCCCACCAGCAAGCCTCCGCAGCAGACGATCCAGTAGCGGGGCAACGGCAGGCGGTCGAAGAGGGTGCGCGCAAAGCGCAGAGACTTGACGTAAAAGATGCCGACCACGGCGCAGAAAAACCCCAGCACTAAGTAGAAAATCAACTCGCGCACATCGGTGAACAGCAGGTCGGGCAGGGCGAAAATGTGCGAGAAGCCAAAGACGGCTATGTAGATAGCGTAGGCGACAAAGGAGCTGATGACGCAGGGGATGAGCGCGTCGCTTTCAAAGTCTTCGCGGTAGAGCACTTCCACGCTGGCGATCGCCGCGCCCAACGGTGCGCGGAAAATTGCACCCAACCCTCCGGCTGTGCCCGCCAGCAGTAAAATCCGCCGCTGGGCCACCGAGAGCTTGAGTTTGTCGCCGATCCAAGAGCCTAAGCCCGCGCCAATATGCACCAAAGGACCTTGCTGACCCGCGGCCCCACCCGAGGCGAGCGTGACGATGGTCGCCAGGGCTTTGACCGGAGCGACGATGGGGCGGATGTGGCCGCGCTGGTTGTGGAAGGCGTCAATCATGGCATCGGTGCCCGCGCCTTGGGCTTCGGGCGCGAAGCGGTGCGTCAGGTAGCCGCCGAGCAGGCCACCCAGCGCTGGCAGCAGCAGCAACAGCCACAAGTACTCTCCGTAGGTGGGCGCATCGAGGAAAGAAAAGTCGAACAGCGCCCTGTTGTGCGGATGGATTTGGCGGAATCCAGCCAGTTTCTCGACTAGCAGGAACTTGGCCAGTTCGAGGCCGTAGGTGAATAACACGGCGCCCAAGCCGGCAATCAGGCCGATGAGCGCACTGTAGAGATAGATGCGGGAGACAAACTCAAAGCCGAGCCAGTCGCGGAGCAAGCGGGCGGCTAGCCCCCGAGTCTGCGGGGCGGCTTCAGGCATGGGCAGTGGGCTGGCAGGTGGGGCTTACTCCCAAGTCGCGCTGAATCTGGTCGCTGGCCAGCCCCACTAGATAGGCGTGGAAGCAGCGGCCGGCAAAGCCATAACCGATGACGACATTGGGTTTTTCCATGATTTTACTTGTGCGACAGCGTTTTTGTGACGGACAAACGGGCATTTATATATAAGCAAAGTTGGCTTTCATTGGAAGTTAGACCGGAGGGCAGGAAATCCCCCACCTGCCCTAAGTCGTCTAGGGTGGTGATCGCGCTGTAACGGGCAACGGGATTTGAGGCGCTATAGGCCCAGCCGGTTTGGGTTGCGTAGTAAGGTGCCTCCGTTTGAACTCTCTGTTCTGTGTTCCTATCTTCAAGCTGTCCACTTTCTCGCACAGAAACCCGCATGTCGGGTCTTCTGTTGAATACAAGAGCCGATATAAAGCGGCGGGGGTTGCTCCCTGCTGTCGGTAAATAGACAGAACGTTCCCGCATCATTCTGTGCGTGAAGGTGGACAAGGCCCGGCTCCCCAATACTGTGGGAGCCGCCTCCACCCCCTACATGCGGAGAATGCTTATATGTGCAGTCTGTATTGGTCCCCAATTAATCGTTATAAAATTATTATCGCCCTTTTCTTGGGCGTTTTTGGTTATGTACCTCTTTCGGGACAGAACATAGACTTCACACCTGACAGGCCCGACGGCCCGGCCAAGATACAGAGTGCGTTGTGGGATTTGGCAACGCCGGGGGCGGCCAAGCCGACCCGCGATTTACAGGATACGGTCGTCGTTATCTTGGTTCCGCATCTCGGCCAAGCGTCGGCTTCGATTGATACGTCGTCGTTGGCGGCTCTTGGGGGGTGGGTTCTGGCGCAGTCTAAGAGTCTGATGCGGATTTCGGTTCCGGCGGCGTCTCTGATGGCGATTTCGGAACTACCGGGGGTTCGCTTTGTCCGCAAGCCGCATCGGCCGCATTCTCAGGCGACGATCAGCGAGGGAGTTTCCCGCATCGGCGCGTTGGCTAATCACTCGGCGGGTGTGAAAGGAAAAGGGGTCAAGGTGGCCATTATTGATAGCGGATTTAAGGGGGCTAAAGAACTGTCTTGGGATATGCCGGAGCGTTGGTGGTACTACGATTATACGGGTGAGGGGATATACGCCGGCGACAGCGTCCACGGCACGGCGTGTGCTGAGATCGTCCACGATGTGGCCCCGGAAGCCGAACTCTATCTCTATAAGACTGGGGATATGGTTGACTTTGAAAACGCCAAAGACCGTGCCATACGGAACGGTATCGACATAATCAATTATTCTAGTGGCTGGTTTGGCACAGGCATTGGCGACGGGAGAGGGTTGGCCTGCGACATTGTAAATGACGCTGCTGACAAAGGCATCCTATGGGTGACTTCAGCGGGCAATAACGCCAAGAGCCATTACGATGGGTTCTGGTCTGACAGCGATGATGACGGTTGGCACAACTTTAGCAACGAAGACGAGGTGATAGCTTTTGAAGCGGAGAAAGGGGATGAGATAAGTATTTTCTTGACGTGGAATGATTGGCCTAGCTCGCGTGAGAACTACGACTTGTACCTCGATTTTGTAAATTCCTCCGGCGATTTAGAAACCGTCGCCGAAAGTACTGATCGTCAAAATATCTCCGGGGGCGAACCTGTAGAATCAATCGAATACAAGGCAGAGAGATCGGGAGAGTATGGAATTTCTGTTCGCAGCGAGGACGCCCGGCCCAGAAGGCTAAAAATATGGTCGCTTGATCACGATTTTGCAGAGTATGCGGTTGCGAAGAACAGTATCTTGAGTCCCGCGGACGCCAGAGGAGCTATGAGCGTCGGGGCAATCTATCATAGAAATTGGAATGCTGGCCGGATTGAAGACTATAGCTCGCGAGGGCCTACAACCGATGGACGCATCAAACCCGAACTCGTCGCCCCTACTGGAGTATCGACGGTTTCTCATGCGCCGTACGTCTTTGGCGGAACCTCCTTCGCGGCACCCCACGTCGCCGGCGCGGCGGCTTTAATCAAGTCGGCCAATCCATCGTATTCGCGCAGGCAATTGTGGAACGCGCTTGTTGCGGCAACGGTTGACATAGGACCTCGGGGAAGGGACAACGATAGCGGATACGGCAAACTCGTGTTGCCGATTATGCGAGTTTCCGCAAATACCTCTCCTCGGATCAGCCGCGTCTCTCCACAGAATCCAAGGGCGAATGCGGTTGTTACTATAAGCGGGAGCAATTTTGGTTCGTCTCGGGGCAGCAGTTCCGTGCGAGTTGGTTCGGTCGTGATTCCTTCCTCTTCGTTTTACTCTTGGTCCAATAGCAGGATACAGTTCCGTATTCCTCGCAATACGCCCCCTGGCAACCTGAGCGTTAGAACGTCCCAAGGCACCAGTAATGCCATTCGCCTACAAATAACGAGCCCGTATCTGACGAGGATCTCGCCAACGCGAGCAAAAACAGGGGATCGCCTGACGCTAGCGGGTGGCAATTTTGGTACAAGACGAGGTACTGGATACGTTTTCTTTATATCTAATGTACGGCCTTCTGCTGCGGACTATGTGAGTTGGTCCAACAGCAGAATTGTCGTGAAGGTTCCAGCTAGAGCGCGAAGTGGCAATGTACAGGTTACTACTTCGAATGGGACGTCGGGGACGAAGCGGCTTCAAATCGAAAGTAGGTCTCCTCAAATCTCGTCTGTCTCTCCCCGTCAAGTACAGTACAATCAAGGCGTGACGGTCACTGGAAGCAACTTCGGTTCCTCGCGAGGAAGCAGTACGGTTCGGCTTGGTTCGATAGCGCTCCCTTCCTCTGCGTTGGCTAGTTGGTCGAATACCCGCATCCGGTTTCGCGTTCCTACGAATGTGCGCTCTGGCAATGTCACCGTCCGTACCTCGGCAGGAACGAGCAACGCCATCCGCTTGGAGATAACAAGCCCCTACTTGGCCAGTGTTTCGCCGAGCAGAGTCAAACCCGGGGATCGTCTGACGCTGACTGGGGCTAATTTCAGAAGCAGCCGGGGGAGTAGTTACGTCCTATTTGCGCCTAATGTCCGACCATCGTCCAGCGATTACGTGACTTGGAGCGACAGCCGAATCGTGGTTAAGGTTCCGGCTGGGGCGCAAAGCGGAGAAGTGAAGGTCGTCGTTACCGGATCTCAGTCTTCCGGGACTAAGCGCATTATTGTTGAAGGCGAAGTGGTGGAGTCTCTGCCGAGCAGAGGGCTCTTCGGCTACAGTCCGCCTGCGGTTACCAAAAATCCAAAAAGCGTCAAGTTCGGCTTTGGTGGGGCTAGTCGCGATCTCGCGTGTTATTTTTCGGTAAAGGAAATAATCAATGGCGAAATCGATATTTTTCTTAACGAACAATCTTACGCCGATATTCCAGAGAGCGAAGACTGGACGAGTTGGTATCTCATCTTAGACCGCGCAGACCTGCGTTCTGGCACAAATATTATCGAGTTCCGCAATACCTTCAACCAAAACCGCACATCAGGTTTTTCCCGCTGGCAATTGAAGGACGTGTCGGTGGGAGAACCGCCTAGTGCCAAGCCCGTCGCCGGGATGCAGCTTCTGTCCGAGCTACTGGATGGCCTAGTCTCCGGTCTAGGCGATCCCTTTCCCTCGCCGTTCAACGCCGAAGTGACCATTCCTTTTGCCTTAGCCGAGGCCGGTCCTGTGCGGCTCGCCATCTATAATTTGATGGGTCAGCAGATTCGCGCGTTGGCCGACGGTGGGATGGCTGCCGGCACGCATCGCGTGCGTTGGGACGGTCGCACGGATATGGGCGCAGAGGTGGCTTCTGGGGTCTATTGGGTTGTGTTGCACGCGGGCGAGGCCGTCCAAACGGCTAAGTTGGCGTTGATTCGCTGAGCGGAATCGTCGCCGCCAAGGGGACTGCTTGACAACGTGCAATCGCTTTGTGTTAAGCTACTGACGTTACGACGCAAACGGCGGTACAGGCGACCGGCCCCGGTTCTCTTTACTCGTCGGCGTCTAACAGGTTGCTAAAGGCTTGGAGGCTGGGCACTTGGATGGCCGTGCGAAGCAACTGCTTGAGGCGCGGCCCATCGTTGATGGCTCTAAGGCGGGCAGCCAACGGATCGGACGCCGCCAGCCCAAAGCGAATCTCCAGCACGTCGAGCAGTGCTTCAACGGCGCACTCTCGGCCTCCTTGCTCGATGCCTTGCTTGAGGGCCTCCTCACGGGCACTGGCGGTCAGATACTGGGCAAATGAGGATTCGCGGAGAATGTCCATGAGTTGCTCCTTGGAAAGAATGGCCGTGATCGTCTGTGGATTATACGCCAACCCGCTCAAAATAGCCAGTCCCGCGAGTACGTCAGCCTTGTCGGGCCGCGCCAGCGTCAGCGCCGCCGCCCGGGCGATGCACTGCTCTAACCACGCCGCCTTGACCTGATCGGCCGGCGGCTGCATCAGCGGCGCAAACGGCAGCAAGCCCACCAACCCACCGTCGAGCACGGCTTGACCGGGCAGTTGTCTCAGGCGAATGACCTTGTAGTGGATGGCGACCGGATAGTGGGGATGCGCCTGCAGGTAGTAGCCCGGATCGCGTCGTCCGGCGTTGGGGCGCAGGTAGAAGACGTGGGCGTACACGGGCAAGCCATACTGCTCGATACAGCGGCCGATGTAGCTGGCCATGCGGCGGGGCATGGCCGGGTCGTCGGTGGTTTGAAACTCGTGGAGGAGCAGCACCTCCTCGTCGGCGAGTTGTACGCGGAGGAGGCTGTCGGTGTGGCGAATGGAGGGCTGCTCGGTGTCGAGCACTTCGACGCGTTGGATGTCGTCTCGCTGGAGGGCGAAGCGGGCGAAGTCGGTTGGGTGGGTTTGGATGAGCCGTTTGGCGATGGTGTCGAATTCGGCCATGACAAGCAATTACGAATTGATTTGATGGCAAAAACTGTGCCATGGCGGCGGCTCAGGGACAGGACGGGGCTAGGGCGCGCGGGAGTGTAGCGGCAGGGGTACAGAGGTGGGAAGTGGGCGACACATTGGGCGAGCAGGGCAGGATGCACTCCATCCAAGAGCTTCAGGCATGGGCGGTGGGCTGGCAGGTGGGGCTTACGGTCTGCCATTGGCGCAGGACCTCAAAGACGAGGACGGCGCTGGCCGCGGCCACATTGAGGCTGTTTTTGTAGCCGTACATCGGAATCTCAACCAGTTCGTCGCAGCACTCAAGCGCGTCGCAACTCACGCCGAGGGCTTCATTGCCCACGATGAGGGCCAAGGGACGCGGATAATCCAGCTCGGTGTAGCAGCGGCTTTGCGATGTCGTTTCCAGCGCCCACACCGGCACTTGGCGCGCGCGCAAGTGCTCAATGGCTTGGAGGGTGGTGGCGAAGTGGCGGGTCTCGATGTACGCAAGGGTGCCCAACGCCGTCTTGTCGAGCTTGGGATGGGGTGGATGGGCCGTGTAGCCGCAGGTGTAGATGCCTTGCAAGCGGGCGGCGTCGGCCGTGCGAAAGATCGAGCCAACATTGAAGGCGCTGCGCAAATTGTCGAGTACCAGATAGAGCGGGTGCTTGGGCAGGCGGGCGTATTCGTCGAGGGGCATCTCCGCGTCGAAGGTTCGGACCTCAAAGCTGGTCTCCTTGCCGTAGTTGCCCGGCCGGAGTTTCACCCGACTTCCTCCGGGGACACGGGCCGCTGCTCGGCCGCGGAGAGCCGGGCGGCCTCAATGGCGACCATGGTCTGCCGCACGCTTTGGGCGGTGACGGCTAGCGCGGCGCGGCCGGCTAGCGCATCGGCGATGTTTTCGTAGTAGGAACGCCAGCGGCCGGGTGCCGTCTCCATGATGGTTTCCTCCGCTGGCCGATAGAGGCGGGCGTAGTGCTCGGGCGCTTCTTCGGCCGCGTCGATGTCGCCGGCGATCATGGCCTTTTCCTGCGGGTCAACGCCCTCTTTGACCAGCGCACCTTCCGTGCCCAACACGTACCAGCGCGGTTTGGCTTTGCCCGCCAGCGACGAGGTCTCCACGCGCGCTTCGACGCCGTTGGCAAAGTGGAGCACGGCCAGCGCGTGGGACTCGACGTCAATGCTGAGCGGATCGCCGGAGTGGAAGGTGGCGTAAACCTTTGCGAGCGGCGCGTCGATGAGTTGGAGAGCTTGATCGACCAGATGCGCGCCTAGATCGAAGAATTTGCCGCCGCCGTGCTGTGCGATGCTGCGCCAGCCGCGCGGGGGGCCGTATTGGCCCCAGAATATCTCTAGCAAAAAGAGATCGCCGAGCAGCCCTCGGGCCAGCGCGTCTTTTACGGCGAGGAAATCGCCGTCCCAGCGGCGGTTCTGAAAGACGCTGAGCAAGCGGTCGTGCGCTTGGCTGGCGGCGATCATCTGGTCGGCTTCGGCCATGTTCAAGCACATGGGCTTGTCGGTGACGACGTGTTTGCCCGCTGCTAGCGCTTGGATCGCGTGCGGGGCATGGAGGTCGTTGGGCGTGGCGAGGACGACTAAATCGACGGCTGGGTCGGCCAGCACCTCGTCGAAGTGGCGGAAGGTCTTTACCCCCAAGTCGCGCTGAATCTGGTCGCGGGCTTCCGACCGACTGGTGGCAATGCCGTAGAGGTTCAGGCCGCTGGCCAGCCCTACGAGATAGGCGTGGAAGCAGCGGCCGGCAAAGCCGTAGCCGATGACAGCGACATTGGGTTTTTCCATGATTTTTACCTGTGCGACGGGCGTTTTTGCGGGCGATGAATGGGCACTTATATTATGAAAAGTCAAAGGCTTGGGCAAGTTTTCAGGAGTCGGGCGACGAGTGTCGGCTGGTAGGCGAAGTCAATGTCCTCGGACACATCGACAGCGAGCCGCGGGCGTTGGCGGCGGTGTGCGCTGGTGCGTCGCTCCGGGTCGAACGAGTTAAATAAAAAGGGACACTTTTCCCGCGCTTAGGTGTTATATATGGCACACGGTTACTCGTGGATGTCGCTGGCGCGAGGGCAATGGATGGAATCACTTATGCAGGGAAGCAGCAGATCGGTCATCGGTCTCAGCGTGGTCCTGCTGCTCTTGTTGAGCGGTTGCGGGGCCGCTTATTCGGGCTATGTGTCCCGTTCGCTCAACCAGCTAGAAAAGGGCAACTACGAAGCGGCCCTCGGCAAGCTGGAAAAGCCCTCCGGCAAGACCAATAAGCTGCTCTACCACCTAGAAAAAGGGCTGATTTTGCACTATCAAGGCCAATACGAGGCGTCCAACGTGGAGTTTGAACGGGCTGAGCGGTTAAGCGACCAGCTTTACACCCGCTCGGTCTCGCGCGAAATCGCGGCCTTGCTGTCCAATGACTCGATTGTCGCCTACCGAGGCGAGGAGTTTGAGTTAGCCCTGATCCACTACTACCGCGCCATGAACTACGCCCGGCTGGGCGACCGGCAGGCGGCGTTAGTCGAGTGCCGCAAAGCCAACCTGAAGCTCGAAAACTACGCGCAACAGGCCGAATACGAACTCAGCTATAAAAACGATGCCTTTTTGCAGTACATGACGGGACTTTTTTTTGAGGCTGAAGGCGAGTGGAACGACGCGTACATTTCCTACAAAGATGCCCTAAAGGGCTATCGTGCGTACGAAGCGGCCTTTGATCTGCAAGCGCCGCGGATGCTGATAATTGACCTGGCGCGGCTGGCCAAGCGGCTGGGATACGAAGATGAGGTTGCGGAATACACTGAGCGCTACCAGCTTGGGCCAGAGGAGATGCAGCCGGCCTCCGGTGGCGAGTTGGTGGTTTTCGTCGAGAGCGGCTTCGTGCCCCGCAAGCACCAGGTCGAGTTCAGTGTGCCGATTTTGGAGGACGAAGGGAAGTGGGAAGTGTGGACGGTGTCGGAGCGGGCCGTCCATCGCTATCACCACCCGCACGTCTATAAGCGCGGGCACGTGGATTACTGGCTTAAGGTGGCGCTGCCCGAATACCGGGAGGTGCCCTCGCAGGTAGCCGGGGTGCGGTTGCGTGCTGGCGACCACAGTGCGCTGGCGGCCACAGCCGAGGACTTGGACGCGATAGCCCAGCGGACCTTTGCGCAGAAATTCGATACCATTCTGCTGCGCGCCGTCGCCCGCAACTTGGCCAAATACCTAGCGTCCAAGAGCATTGAAAAAGCCTTTGAGGACGATGATGACGACGACGAGAATGACTGGGCCAAGGAGAGTTTGGGCCAAGCGCTGGGCGGCTTGGTCAACCTCTTCGGCGTGGCGACCGAGGCGGCCGACACGCGCGGCTGGCTGGCGCTACCACACGCCATCCGCATCGCCCGGCTGGCGGTGGCTCCAGGCACGGCCGCGCCGACCCTAGAATTGCTCGACGACCGAGGGCGGGTCCTAGCCGTAGAGACGTTGCCCGAGGTGGCGGTGGCGGACGGGGAAAAGGTCTTCTTAAACTTTCGCACTTTTCGCTGAGGAGCAAACAATCATGTACGTCAAATTATGGATAGCCGCGCTGGCGTTGGCGCTGCCGGCCGCGGCGCAGCAGAGCACGCGGGCTGCCGATCAGGTCACGGACCCGCTGGAGGAAGGGGCGATCATCAATATCGTCGATTGGGACGGCGGCCAGCTACCCAAGCGCTACTACGAGCGCTCGGATCAACTGCCAATGAGCCTCGACGACGTGCGCAAGCTGAGCGCCAACAAGTTCAACACCGATGCGATCGTCAAGATGCTCGAGGAGCGGCGCTGCGTCTGCGACGCCTCGGTAGATGCCCTAGTGGAATTGAAGCAAGCCGGCGTCGCCGAGCAGGTGATCCAGGCGGTATCGCTCCACGCGCTGCCGCCCAACCGCTCGTTCGGGCTGACGATCGCCCTCGACTTTGAGGGCTTGGGCGGCAAGGCCACCGTATCGACGCAGGCGCGCAAGGGCTATCTCTACTTGATCGTGCCCGACGGCGACAAGGAGCGGGTCTTTATCGGCAACTTGCAGGCGATCCTCGCCGGCCGCTGGCAGCGCGATGCGTTAATCGACAACACCGATCTGCTGCTGCCCAAAAAGGTGCGGCGCGTGACCTTCGCCTCCGAGGTGCCGCTCAAAACCTACGGCCGCAAGAAGGCCCTAGTTTTCACCTCGACCAAACCGGATATCTACACTTCGGCCGATATTCCCGAGGCGGATCGGGCCGGGGTGCAGGAGTTCGTGTTCGAGTATCCAGCCGCGTCGCTGGAGCGCCAGTGCAGCCTTCAGGTGCTCTATCGGCAGGACGCGATGCTGGCCAACCGCTGGCACTTAGTGCGCACCCATTTCCAGTGCGAATGGGATTGAAAGGAGCTTACGATGAGACGCTACGTTTTTGCGGCAATCGCCTTGGCTATGGGGCTCGCGGCCTGTGGCGGCCCGAGGGCCTTTACCAAGGGCGAGTACGGAGATCCAGAAGCGATCTCCATGCTCGACGACAAGTGGAACCAGAACGACATGCAGCTAGTCGCCAAGAAGATGATCAGCTCGATGGAGGTCTGGTCAGATGCCCGGGCGATGGCTGAAAAGCCGGTTGTCATCTTGGAGATGCCGCGCAACAAGACCACCGAGCACATCGACATGCAGGCGCTGTACGACCACGTCAAGACCGCGCTCATCCAGAGTGGGCAGTTTACGTTCCTCGACAAGGCCGCGCGGCAAGAGATCGCCCAAGAGTACGAGTATCAAGAGTCGGGTTACGTGCGTCCAGACGAGGCTCAGGGACCGGGTAACCAGCGCGGCGCGCGCTTCTTGCTCGGCGGGGTCATCACCTCGACCATACAGCAGGTGGGCAAAGACAAGGTCATCTATTACAAGGCGACCTTCGAGCTGACCGACATCTCGACCACTGAGATCGTCTGGACCGACCAGAAGGAAATCACCAAGTACTTCCAGAAGAGGAGCATCGGCTTCTAGGGAAAGGAGCACGGAGCATGAGACGCATTGCACTGATCGCCCTGCTGGCGCTGGCCGTTGGGGCACAGGCTGCGACGCCGGGACGCACCGACGGCCCCGAAGGCAGCGAGTACGGCAAGGGCGGCTACCACTACAAAGCCCAGTACGGCCGCTTCTACACCGAGGGCTTTTTGGGGGCGGCGATGATGGAGAGCGAAGCCGAGGACACAGAGACCAACCTCATTACGGGGCTTAATGCGGGCTACATGGTCGAGGAATGGCTGGCCTTCCAGGTGGGATTTGCCCGCATCTTGGAGCAAAACATCAACCTCTATGCCGGCGGGGTGCGCTCGGCCTACGTCAATCGGCCGTTCAACTACTACTTTTCGCTCGACGCCGAGCTGTACTCGCCCGAGGTCGGTGACACTCACTTCGGAATCGTCCCGGGAGTTGGGGCCGAGGTGATTCTCAGCGACCGCCTGCGGGCGGGCTTGCGCTTTCAGCGCGACTTTATCTTTGCCGACGATATGATCCACATCAACCGCTTTACGGCGAAGATACAGGTGGATTTTTAGGGAGTTTCGCGTCGGTATTGCAAAAGGGCCAGCTTCCGCTGCGAAGTCGGCCCTTTTGCATTGCCGATCACGCCAGATGCTCCGTCCGCAGTTCTCTAGACCATTCGAAGTAATCGTCCAGTCGCACTAGCTCGAATTCATCGATAATTTCGGCCGCAGTTCGCTCCGCGGTCTCGCTGTAGATCACCGACGTGCCCACCTGTCCGGTCGTGACAATGCGCACGGCCTCGCCGTACTGCCGGTGGATGTCGTCGTACTTAGCCTGATTCTTGTCGAGATGCACTACCTCGTAGTCCAAGTTGATACGCGCCGTGGCCCAGCTCTGATAGTTGTTGCTTTGGGCTAGCGTGGTGCCCTGCGGGTCGATAATGGTACAGGGCGTTCCCTTGTACACCGAGCCGATGAAAAAGGCCTGCACATCCAAAGCCCAGAAGTTCTGCACCAACCCGCCGTGGTACATGGAGCTGAAGAGCAGCACTTTCGGCTTGAGCTTTTTGTACTGGGCACGCAATTCCCCGAAGTTTAGATCGAAACAGATCACTCCGCCTACCGGCCCGAATTCGGTCTGGATCAGGGACGCGCCTGGGCCGGGACGAGTGCCGTGGTCGAACTCTGGGTACACGGGGATGTACTTGCGGTAGATACCGGATAATTCTCCCTGCCGGTCGAGCAGACCGAGGACGTTGAAAACCGCCCCGCTTTTGCGCTCCTTCTGATGCACCGGCACGGTGATATAGCAGCTATACTCTTGGGCTAAGCCGGCCAGCAGTTGGGTCGTCGGCCCCTCTGGCACTTCTTCGTCGCAGTTTCGGCAGATGGTCTCGGGCAGGACGATCAGATCGGGGCTAGTGGCGCGGGCGACTCGGCCTACCAAGTCCTCCAAGTCCTTGTGGGTTCGCTCCATCACCTCTTGGTCCGTCCCGCTGATCGGGGCGTAAGAAACGCTCGATACGATGATGTGATTGCTCATGGGTCTTTCCCCCTTGAAAAGTGAGACCACGGTCCGTTCGACATACTGTTGTCACCTGCATTTACTACTATGTTTATGCTGTGAAATCAAGACCTTATTCGCGTTTGCCCTCATCTTGGGAGGGCGCGTGGCCCCCGACACCTCTCCTGACGACCTATGAGCATCTCTCCAACCCCTTTGCGCGCCGTCGTCTTTGACATGGACGGCCTCATGCTCGACACCGAGCCTTTGTATCAAGCTGCTTGGCAACGAGCTGCCGAGGCATTGGGCTATGCGTTGGACGACGAGTTCTATCTGACCTTGATTGGTACTCCCACCAAGGACGCCCTAAAAAAGGTCGGTGCCTACTTTGGCCCCGCCTTTCCCTTGCAGCGCTTTACCAAGTTGGGTGCAGACCAATGGTACCAGCAAGTGGAGGAACACGGCATTGATACCAAGCCCGGCCTGCTGCCCCTGCTCGACCAGCTTGAGGCCGCGGCCGTCCCGAGAGCAGTAGCTACTTCTTCCAGCGCCAAGCAGGCTGCGGAGACCTTGGAAACGAGTGGTTTGGCGGATCGCTTTGCCCACATCGTCACCAGCGACCAAGTAGCTCGCGGCAAACCAGCCCCGGACCTCTACTTAGAGGCAGCCCGTCGCTTGGAATTGCTCCCGACTGCTTGCATCGCCCTGGAGGATTCAGAAGCCGGGGTCCAATCGGCTCACACGGCGGGGATGACCGTGATCATGGTACCCGATCTCAAGAAACCTTCGCCCCAAGCCGAGTCCCAAGCGTACAGCATCCTGCCTTCGCTGCAACAAGCCGCTCCTTTGATTGCCGACCTGTTGGCGCGCTAATTCGACCTATTCTCTTCGAGCCAACCGACTGTAAAGTCCACGACGTCTCGTTGTGGCATGAGCTGGCAATCTCCAAGTCCAACCCGGCCACGACGGACGACATGGCCCGCATCTGATCGCAGAAAGTCCTCGCCGATGCGATCAAAATCTGAGCTGTCGATGTCAACATCTTCAAAGGTGGCCCATTTCCGCGAATTCGACGTAGCGATTGGCGCGCCCTGCTGGATGACGCGTTTGGTTGGAAAAGTCGCCCGATGTTCCGCAAGGTGCATGGACGTATTATTTCCGTGATCCACGCCGAGAAGGAGGATAAAACCGTGCAGATCGTAGATTCTCGCAAGCGGCGAATGCTCGCCGAGACCAAAGGCCAATGAATGACTATCGGTGATGCGCGACGCCTGGGGTCCACATGCACAAAACGAGACCTGCGGATGTGCGCTACGGAGGACGCCTCTTTGCTTGCGGAATGTCTCCGCGATAATGCCCATGGAACGAGTGGGGGTAAGCACTGGGTCGTAGGCCGGCATATTCTCGCGTATTACCGGCCACCACGATTCGGGGACGGGCGGACTTTCCCAGCCGCTCGGTTCAGTCAGGTCGGGCGAGTGGGCGGGCATCACGAGCGTTCCAGTGGAACCCAAGGCTTCCTGCAGGGCAGCGATAACCGCCACAGCTCCCCCGCACACCCATCCCATTGCGCTCAAGGACGAATGCACCAACACGACCATTCCCGGTTTGACGCCGAGCGCATGGAGATCAGCTTGTAACGATTCGACTGTAGCGGGAACATCTGTTTTTTGAACGATCTCTTTTTCACTCATTTCTCAGTTCCTGTAAAGCATCTATTAGGCTATCTACATGGTCAAAGCCGTTGCAGATGTGGGTGGAAACGCGCATCCAGTGTCCCGCGTCGCTTTTTGCCGTTGGCACAGTGATCCGGTATCGCTTATAAAGATCTAGGTCGTCGAATCCGGAAAGGTGGAAGGCTGAGATGGATCCGGAGAGGGCGGGTGCGGAGGGAGTGAGCTGTTTTGCCCAGCCAGTTGCAGCCAAGCGATCCCGCAGATAGGCCGCTAACTGGCGACCCCTTTGCCGGATCCGATCCTTGCCAATCGCCTCTTGGAATTCAATCGCCGTGCCGACGGCGGCAAAACAGGCTTGGTCCCGGGTCCCCCAGTTTTCAATGCCCCACATAAATGGGCGATCATTGATCCGCAGAATGCCATCTGCTCCCCTTTGCGCGCCTTCCCGGCTGTATCCCCAACTTACAACAACGTGATTGAGCTGCTCTTGTCCCGCCGGCGAAGTATAAAGAAATCCAGTGCCTTTGGGCGCGCACAGCCATTTGTGACAGTTGCCGCCGTAAAAGTCGCAGCCAAGATCCAGCAGATCCAGCGGGATCATGCCTGGAGCGTGTGCGCCATCTGCTACAATCAACGCTCCGCGGTCGTGTGCTAGTCGGGCGAGGGATTTGATGGGAGTAATCAGGCCCGTACCAGTGGCGATATGGCTGCATAAGACCAGCCTAGTGCGGTCTGTAAACTCGCGGTCAAAAGCGTTTAGGATGTCTTCGGGACGTTCGGGAAGGATGGGGATTTGGGCGCGTTTGACCACTACACCACGGCGGCGTTCGGCCAGATGCAGACAGTTGTCAATAGCGCCGTATTCTTGGTTTGACGCTAAGATTTCGTCGCCGGGACGCCAATCCAGTCCGTGTACTGCCATATTGATGGCCATAGTAACATTGGCAGCAAAAGCAATATCCTCTGCTGGCGCGTTGATAAAGGAACCCAGACGAGCGCGGGCATCATCTACGATACCGGAATATTTTCCTCGATGCCGAGTGGGGCTGCGTTCAACATCTTCTAGGATTTCCATCATTCTCTCGAACACAGGCTTGGGCTGTGAGCCAAAAGAGCCGGTGTTGAGATAGATTTCATCCGGCGCAATCATGTACTGGTTGCGAATCGACTGCCAGTAGGCTTCCTCTTCCGCCGAAGTCGGCCAAGCAGCGCAGAGATGGGTCAAGGGTTCCATTTTCCTCTAAAGTGATAATCACACCTGCTGACGATCTTCGCCGGACACCAATTTCTTCTGCAGGAATTTACTCAAGCGTCGAATGACAGTGTTAATCCGTCAAATGCTATTCTGTAGCCATGTGCTGCGGCATACTCGTCTAGTTTGTCGTGCTCTAGGCATCCTTCATGTGAGATGTGAGTCGCGTAAGCCATCGCGTTGTCCTTGAGAAGGCTGCTGCGCCAAAAGCGATCGACGTGGCCTATGACGTCAACGGATGCTAGGTGATCAGGAGGGCTAGCGTCAAAACCGATGCCGTATGTGTGATCGAGGACGAGCAAATCGAACTGCGTGCCTGCAAGCAGAAGGTGCTCCCATACCTGCTCTGATAGAACCGAGGTATCAGTGCCGTAAAATATGGCGTGCTGGCCTTGCTCGATTGCGTAAAGTAGGCATCCCTTTTCGGTGCCGTGGTTCGCGGGATACCCTGTGAAGCGGTAATCACTGACGACTTGAGTCTTGAACGGCTCGACGGTCAGCAGGTTGATTTTTAGGGCGCGCTGTGTGTCTTGATTGAAAATACTTCCGTACCCGCATCTTCCGTCCAAGACCTCATCAATAGACCTCAGCGTATCGCTTGAACCTGCTAGCAGCATTTCCTGGGCGACGACCGTTGCGTATTCCCCATGTCTCGACATGAGGAACTCGGGGTCAAAGTGATCCGCGTGGGCGTGTGTCAATAGGCAGACACTGATGTCCGTCAGAGAAACGTCGTGAGCGAATGACGCGGTCGCTATGTCTGGACCAATATCCACGAGCAGATCATCGTTGATTGCGATGGACGACCGCCTGCGCAGGTTCTTGCCAGCGGCCCGCCTCGCGTCTGAACACGCCTGACACACGCAGAAAGGTATTGGCATTGACGGCGCGGCTGCTGTTCCGAGAAACGTCACTTGCAAAGCTTAGCCGGTCTCCGTGGTGCAGAAGCAAAGCTGATGCCTAGAGTCCGGCCCAAAGGCGTCTCGGTCCCAGTTCCCGAACTTCTCCTTGATCCTTATTCCATTGTACTTTAGCAGGGCATCCAGTTCCTGCGGGAAATACATCCGAAGATTCAGACCGCCGACGATCTCATCAGAATCCCCTCTATAGTGCACCATGCGTGCGATCTGGGTATCTGCTTCATACCTATATGACTGCGTCACTTGCACCTCTTGTCCAGTTTTATCGTCTGTGTAGCGAGCGAACGGATACCGTCTGCTTGGGTCGCGATTGAGGATCTCCAGTCCGGGGACAAAGACGTCCAAAATGAAGTAACCACTCGGCGCGAGATGACGCTTAACGCAGCGAATGCACTCCTCGAAATCCGCTAGGTCGTGCAGATGCCATAGTGCGTTGCTTAGTAGTAAGACCGACCCATACTGCCTACCGGTGTCAAAGCGGCGTATATCGTCACAGATCCAGGCGACCTTCACCTGTTTGCCCTCGGCCTTTGCCTTAGCAAGGCTAAGCATCGGCTCCGAATAGTCGATCCCCGTGACCTCAAGGCCGTGCTCTGCCAAGGGGATCGCTATCCGGCCTGTTCCACAGGCCAGTTCAAGTACCTTTTCGCGGGAGGCGAGCTCAGTTAGGAACCAATCTGGCAGCGTAGCATACGCGCCATAATACTGGTCGTACTTGGCTGGGGCCAGATAGTCTGCGTCGATGGATTCTTCTTTTTTCATTTCAGATATGGTTATGCCAGTTTGCAAACCTACCCGTTCGGAAGCGACGAACCAGTTAGATTTTCTCCAATAGCTCCCGGACCTTTTGGTTGCGGGTTACTTCGACGGGTCGTTGTCCCTGATTATTTTTTGCATTTGGGTCAGCCCCTTGCGCTAGCAGAAGTTTCACTCCCTCAATATCCCCCTTTTCCGCAGCTCCATGCAGTGCAGTATTATTTTTACGGCCTCCGCGTTGATCAACGATAGGGCTATTAACATCGGCTCCATAATCGAGAAGCAGGGCAAGCATACCTGGACACTTGCGGTTAAAGGCAGTTGCGTGTTTGAGCGCATCCCAAGACACGGTTTGCGTTTCGCTTGGACCACTGCCAGCGATCAGTGCACCGTTCTCCAGTAAAAATTTCATACTGTCTAGGGAACTACCTTCGATAGCAAATATCAAAGGCGGGCCGTAGTCTTGAGTGACTCGATTCACGTCCGCGCCATGTTGAACCAGTAGCTCCATAGTCGCAACACAGCCACCGCGCGTTGCTGCTCGGCAAAGGGGGAAGTTGTGATTTTCCATAACGTCGCCCCCTTTGGCGATTAGATAAGCGAGGATCTCCGCATGACCGCTCACGGCGGCTTGTGTCATCGGATAGCCGCTGCGTCCCGCGCTAGGAAGGAGGGGCTCATGGAGAAGGTTAGGTTCTGTCTCGCCGATTTGTTTGACTGTGGTCAAGTCGCCATTTTCTATCGCTTCTCTGAGTTTATCTCTGCTTTCGGTCATCGATATTCCTCTGTTACTCGTTATGTGCCGCAGCCCCTTGGGAGTTGCCAATCCGTGCTAAATCCAGTCTGCGTTAGTATTTCGATCCCTTTTTCGATATGTAATCCAACTCCCGCGACCCCATGTGAATCGTCTCCCGGGACGCAAGGAACGCCAAGGTCCAGTGCCATTTCCAATATAGATCTGGATACGTAAGGTTCCGATCCGCCCTTTTCAAAGGCCCTGAGATTGAAATCGAGAATCGACCCAAGGTCCTTGATCTTCTCGAGGTTCCTCCAGATTCTCTCTTTGATTTTGGGGATCTCTAAGCGCTGACGATAGTCCCTGTCGTGCATTCGGATGAGGTCAAAGTGTCCGACCACTTCGGGTTCTAATTCCTCTATGAGCTCGTATTGTTGGTCGAAGTATTCACAGAATAGCTCATCGATTCCTCCGGCCTCTTCTATGGCTTGGGCATACCACTCTGGCGGACCATCTATACATATATCCCTCACGTGATGGACCGAGCCAACGATGTAGTCTGGTTGAAATTGATTCCGCAGACTGTTGACGTGCGCTACGTAGCCCGTGTAACTCTCTGTTTCGAATCCGACTAAGATGCGAATGGAATCTCGATATTCCCTCTGGAGCCTGCGCGCGACCGAGAAGTATTCTGTGAACCGTTCCATCCTCGACTCAAGCGTCTGGCCCTCTTCAATCTCCCAAGGGAATAGGAAGTCGGCTGAAGCTGGCGGGATATGCTCGGTAATGCCCACCCATTTGAAGCCCTTGTCAATGTAGGCGCGCACGACCTCCTCAAGCGTGGAATCATTTGCATCGCCGAATTCTTTGCTGTGTCCACCGTGGATGGACACGCGTGCTGCCGAAGTGATGTTTGGTGCTGTCACGTCAAGATCTCCTCATCTTTCTTATCGGCTGTGGTCTGCCGGTCTCAATTGCTACTCAACAGAAGGCCCGCTAGAAGGGTGGGGTGCGCTATCACCAACAGCACCATGGTCAACCCGATTCCAAAACGGTGATGGCCAAACAACTCGAAGCGTTGAAACCAACGAGATGGTCGTGTATCGCCTGCGCCCCGCCAAAAGTGGGATAGATCCGCCAAGACTAGGGCGAGGAGACAAAAGGCAGCCAGCAGTATGAATATCAGGCGAACGGAACTGAGAAAGGAAAATAGCTGAGCTAAGCTGATCGACGAGTCTGGGGCTATGAACGCTGTGCTAGACTCGGTCAGGAGTCCTAGCAGAAACGGATTAGCATATTGCCCCAAGGAATACAGATAGAAGAAGATAACAAGCCAAAATGGGCTGCAAATTCCATTTGATCGTCGAAGAGTCTGAGCGATCGCTGTCAAAGCGACTAGAAAAGTAATTTGCAGGGCCATAGCGATAATCCACAACGACAGGGTGATATTCTCCATCTTGGCGTCTCCTATGGGCTAAATGACTCCTTATGGCGAATTCTCAGGATGGCAACAAGACCATCCTCATAACGTGAAAAGAAAGTAGGTCATTGCTCAGATTAGCTTTCGAAAGTTGGACGATCTTCAATCTTCGATATCTCCATGATTTTCTGTCGGATAGGTTCTGCCATGATTGATAGGTCCGAATCGGCAATAGCCTGTTTCCCAGTTAGTGAAGGAAAAACGTACTTATTGACTTCGCTTCTAAGCATTCAATAGTCGGATTCGCTGCACAATGTCATCTATGCTGGGTGAGTATTGCCCCTCTGTTGAGACATGAACTGTGGGCACGTTGAAATTCGGAGCTGTATAGTCGCCAGGAGGCGACATCTCACCTGTTTCCCGGTAGATTTCAACTCGCTTATCGCCGTGGTAGAACTCCCGATTCGGAGCATCCAGACCCCGCTGGAGATGGCGCTTAGCCGCCACCATCCCGTCAACGGAGCAGACGACAATGAAAGGAGTGCACAATTCAAGGATCTTGGGCATTCTTGGTTCCCAAACCCGGTGCTGAAAGGCCGCCTCAATAACGACAGAGATATTACTGGCTAGATACTGATTTACTATCTCGAAGAAAAAATTGGAGACTACGTTGTTGGTATCCGGCGGAAGCTGATCGTGCTTGACGCCATGGGTATTGACATAGCCTTCCTTGATCTCGTCGCGACTGATGACCGGCATCCACAATCGCTCAGCGAGCCTCTTGGCTAAACTCGTCTTCCCCGATCCCGGCCGGCCTGTGACGATAATGCACTTGGGCTTACTGCTCATCTCGGCTGAGGCACACCCGTTGCCGAGTGGCGATTTTCTTTTCATGGGTATAGTGCGCCGATTCGACCAACTCGCGAGTTTCGGGTGCCAGCCGCTCCTGGACCGCCTCTGGAATGGGGCCGGCTTGGCGATGGTGTGGCCGGTAGCGCAGCGTCAGCACTCGGCGCTGGCGGTCGGCGGCTCGCCAAGGCAGGACCCCGTGGGTTACACATTCGGGCATGACCACCACATCCCCGGCCGCGGGCGTGATATTGACGACCCCCGGCGGTACCTCCCCTTCGATGCGACCCTGATTAAAAAGCTGCGGCGGCCGGTCGAACTCGCTTTTGTGCGACCCCGGCACCACGAGTAGCCCGCCATCACCGGGAAGCACATCGTCCAGATAGGGAAATACCACAAAGTCGTCGCAGTAGATACGGCCTTGGCGCACCTCGTAACGGGCGCTCTCAAAGCCGTAGTCGTCGCGGGCGCAGTGCAGTTGCACCGCCTCGGTGTGTCCGTCAGGAGAGTCGAGCATCATGGTACCGCTGGCGAGCATGGGTTTGCCGTTGGTCAGCTCCAGCACGATGGGCCAGACTGCCGGCAGAAAAACCAGCTTTTCCAGCGCCCGGTCGAAGGCGAAGCCGTGGGCAAAGCCCTTGAGGTTTTCCGATCGTCCGAAATGCGGCGGCAGGTCTTCCGGTGCGCTGTTGATATAGCGATTGGCGGCATCCGAAGCCGCGTCCAGTTCCTCCGGGGTCAGGACGTTCTTCAGGTGCAGAAAACCGCATAGATCAAAAAGATAGCGTTGTTCTTCGGTCATCATCGTCAATCTTGCCTTTCGTCAGAGTAGCGGATTGGGCCACCGTTAGAATCAAAGAGTTTGTGTAGATAATCGCAACCAATCCCGCGAGGTTGTAACATTCTACGTAACTCATTGTAATAAATTGAGATAGAATGATTATTCTGAAAGCTGACTCGCTTAGCACTACCGCGCAAATTTCGCATCGCCTCAACAATACTTATTATGCTAATTAGTTGATAAATCGCTAAACGCATCCTTAGTATCCGGACTACGCACAGAATAAAACATGAGCACCGCAAACGTTGAAACACTGCAGTTGCCTTCGTACTTAGGCGGAGAAGCAATCGATTCGGTGGACACTTTGACCGTCCATTATCCCTACGATGGTTCGATTGTCGGTACGGTTAGCAAAGTCAACGGCGATCACCTCGACTCCGTGATCGACCGCACACGGTCCTGTGACGGACAACCGTCGCGCTTTGATCGGTCGCAAGTGCTGACTAGGGCTCGCGAGCTTCTGCTTGAGCGGGCGGGCGAGTTTGCCAACCTGATCCGCATGGAGTCCGGGCTGTGCATGCGGGAGACCAAGTACGAGGTGGGGCGCGCCTGTGACGTTTTTCAATTCGCCGAGGTCGAGGCATTAAAGGATGACGGAGAAATATTCTCCGGCGATGTGTCGCCTAAAGGTGAACAGCGGAAGATCTTTACGGTTCGCGAACCGGTGCGGTTGGCACTTGCCATTACACCCTTCAATCACCCCCTGAACCAAGTTGCGCACAAGGTTGCACCGGCAATCGCGGCGGGTGTGCCCATGCTCGTCAAGCCATCGGAAAAAACCCCGCTGACCGCCATTCGGCTTTGCGAGTTGCTCTACGATGCCGGCCTGCCCAAGCAGATGCTCAGCGTCTTCGTCGGGGACATCGACACCGTTGTTGAGCCATTAATCGCGGATGAGCGGATCGAATTGGTCACGTTCACCGGCGGAACAGCTACCGGGAAACGCATTGCTCAGCTAGCGGGCTACAAGAAATTGTGCTTGGAATTGGGTGGTAATAGTCCGTTGATCATTCTGGACGATGCGGACCTCGATCTGGCGGCGACGCTGGCGGCAGAAGGATGTTTTCGCAATTCGGGCCAACGTTGCACGGCTGTGAAGCGATTGCTCATCCATCGGAAAATTAAGAATGTATTTGTGGATAAGTTCCTCGAACGAGCGGCCACGTATCGAGCCGGTGATCCGGCGGACCCAGATACCATCGTGGGTACGGTGATTGACGACGCGGCGGCGAAACTGCTTGAGCAACGCGTCCATAAAGCCGTGGCTCAGGGTGCCAAGGTGCTACTAGGTGGAGGACGCCGTGGCGCGCTAGTAGAACCAACGGTAATCGACGATGTCCCGCGCGACGCGGAAATGATTCGGGAGGAATCGTTCGGTCCGCTGGCCCCCATCATCGAGATCTCCGACATCGACGACGCCATCGCGGTCGCCAACGATTCCAAGTTTGGACTCTCCTCGGGCGTAGTAACCAATCACCTGCCTAGCGCACTGGAATGCGTCCGCCGCATTCGGACGGGGACGGTCAACATCAATCAAGTTCCCGGCTATCGCATTGAATGCTCTCCGTTTGGCGGCGTAAAAGACTCTGGCTTAGGGGTCAAGGAAGGCGTGATCGAGGCCATGAAGTTCATGACCAACGTAAAGACGTTCTCGCTGCCGTGGTAATCGCCAGTCAATCCGACGTGAAAAGGATAATACAATGAAAAGACTTTTTATTGTCACCATTATAGCGTTTTCAAGCTTATTCTCTTGTTCAGAAAACGATGATAGGCCACTTGATACACCCACTACAAATACAACAGGTTTATTTACACAAACGCTTTCCCACGATGGTATAACAAGAGAGTATGTTATCTATGTGCCTGATTCTTATGACGGAACTTCAGCAGTTCCACTAATGCTTAACTTTCACGGATACGGGGGGATTGCAAGCCAATACTTAAAATATGCAGATATGCGGCCTTTGGCAGACATGGAAAATTTTATTCTGGTCTATCCCCAAGGTACCTTGCTGGATAGAGATCCGCACTGGAATGCTGGTTTAGAATCAGATGAAAATAAAAGTGATGCGGATGACTTCGGCTTCGTGGAAGCATTAATTGATGAAATTTCTTCCAATTATAACATTGATTTAGCAAGAGTATATTCCTGTGGTTACTCAAACGGCGCTTTCTTTACTTATGCACTTGCTTGCTACCATAGCGATAAAATAGCGGCCATAGGTTCTGTTGCTGGAACAATGATGGAGGAAACACATAACAACTGTAACCCATCACACCCCACGGCTATGATTAATATTCACGGTACAGAAGACAAGTCTGTCCCTTATGATGGGGAGTTTGAGGGATTGTCATCAATTGATGAGGTGCTTGCTTATTGGACAAGTTTTAACAATACCAGTACTACTCCGATAGTAAATAGTATGGATGATAGTGGAATGACAATAGAACATTATTCCTATACAGACGGAGACAACAATACTGCTGTAGAACATTATAAGGTTATCGACGGAGGACATGTCTGGTTTGATGTTAGCTACGACGGCTCTAATACCAGTCGTTTAATCTGGGATTTTGTGTCGAGATATGATATTGGAGGATTGCGATGAGTAACGGATGGCAGGATTTGCGCGGTTATTATCCTGGAGATTGGGTCAGGCCCAGGCAGAACGCGGGACATTGGCGTCCATTGGTCGATTGGACGGAGGTTTTTCCGGGCCATCGCTCCGTTGATCGAACGGGCGCGTTCGAACTCTACGATGCCCCCATTGGCGTCCGCTTGACAGTCGAGGAGGCGGACAAATCGGCTCCGCTCGAGTTCGATGGCCAAGCGGATGGTGCCGTCGATGGCGTAGGCAATTCCGTGCGGGTGTGGCAGGCGGATGACCGATACCACCTGCTCTACTACCAAGGCAGATGCGTCGCTTATGCGGTAAGTGAAGACGCTTACCGCTGGACCCGTCCCACCTTGGGCATCATCGAACGGAACGGCTCGAAAGAAAACAACTTGGTTACCGATGTGGGGGGCGACCTGCTCAAAGCGGTATTCGAGGATCCAACCGCGCCACCTGAAGAGCGGTTTAAGGGCATGGGTTGTGAGGGAGCTATGATCAATTCGGAGACCGGAGAGCTCGCCAACGAGGGTGAGGAGGTCGACGATGAATACATACAAAAATGGTGGGCCGATCAGGAATACCTAGGTCCAGCCTACAAAGGGCCCAAGCTGATTCTCAAGGGTCGGGTAATGGGGTGGGTCTCCCCCGACCGCATTCACTGGAAGCGGACCGACAAGATTCTCGCCGATTTTCCCATGGACGGAGGCCTCTCCGTCAGATACGACGAGCAATCCGGTTACTACTACGCCTACTGTCGCATCCAAGGCGTCCCCCAGGAACAGTTCGACCTAATTGGCAGCGGCGTTCCAGAGGATGGCATTTTCCACCGGGCGATCGGGCTGACCCGGACCAAGGACTTCAATCACTGGCCCGCTCCCAAGCTCCTCCTCTTTCCAGACGGTCAGGACGAGCCCGACCTCTCGTTCTACGGCGGCGACTACTTTCCCTATCCGGGTAGAGACGATCTGCACTGCATGTTGGTACAGGCTTACCACCACGCCACCGACCACGTGGACAGCCAGCTCGCCATCAGTCGCGATGGTTTGATTTGGCAGCGGCCGGAGCGCAAGCCGATTATTCCGGTGGGCGCTCCGGGTGCGCCCGACGCGGCCATGGTCTATTCCTGGGGCAGCGGCATCGCAGAATTGCCGGATGGCACTTGGGGGTCTCTCTACGGAGGGCACACGTCGCTACACAACGCACTGCAGAGAGGAGAGGCGGTGTTACAGTGGGCCCGGTGGCAGCCCCACAGATTCTGCGGCATCGAAACGGATGTGGAGGGTCGGTTTACCGTGCCGACCGTAGTGAGGACCGCCAGTCAGCTGAGGCTCAACTACCGCTGTCGTCCGGGTGGCTGGATCAAGGTCGAGATTCTGCGCAACATTCCCTCGCGGATTCACCCCGACGTCGATCCGGTCGCCGGCCTGACCTTTGCAGAAAGCGATCTGCTGCAAGGAGATTCGCTCGACCAGACGGTCACCTGGAACGGCAACAGCGACTTGTCCGAGGTGGGTGAGATGTTGGCGATTCGGATCCGGATGTTTCAGGCAAAAATCTTCGCGTACCGCGTTTAGGTTGCTAGGAGGCTGATCGCATGACAGGTAATCAGACGGGCGCGGTCCCTAAGTTGGTCGAAGTCAGGGCGACGCAAGTCTCGCCGCCCCCCGGATGGGCGCTGCTGGAACGCCGCTTGATGAAGCTGATGGAGGACGCGATCGAGCCAATGGTCGACAAGTACGCGGAAAAGGGCGGAGCATTCTACTACGCCGATGATCTCGACGACTTGTACGAAAGGGTGTATAACTGGGGCCTGTTCTACGCGATGGGGGCCGATCGCAAGGTGCTCGACCTCGGGTTGCAGCAATGGCACGCAACCACCCGGTTCTTCGCCGACGACATCGTCAGCCGCGTCCACCCCCGCTTTCAACCCCAGATCCACAACGAGTACTACAACCAAGCCGCCGCCGGTGCCAACGAGTGGTACCACCAAGGCGAGGGCAACATGGCCTTCTACCATTTCGGCCTGGCTGATCCCACCATTTCGGAAAACGTGCGCCGCGCCAGACGGTTCGCGGCCATGTTCATGGACGAGGATCCCGAGGCCCCCAACTACGATCCCCGGCACAGGATCTTCCGCAGCCCCATTCAGACCAGCGTCGGCCCCATGCGCCATGCCACGGTGGACAATGTGATCATGTGGCTGCAGGGAGGGGAAACGGGTTACGAGAAGGGATATCGCCCCTACAGGGTGCGGGCCACCCTCGATCCGGTGGTGACAGACCTCGAGGGGAACTGGTTCGAGAATCCCGCGCGCCGGGAGGAGATCCTGAAGCTGTTCGACCACATCGTCCTCAACGGCGATGTCCCCCACAGCCTCGGTGCCACTGGCCTCATTACCAACGCCTTCCTCTATACCGGCGAGGACAAGTACAAGCAGTGGGTGCTCGACTACACCGAGGGATGGATGGAGCGCATCGAGCGCAACGGCGGCATCCTGCCCGACAACGTCGGGCCGACCGGCCAAATCGGCGAAAACCGCAACGGCCTCTGGTGGGGCGGGCTCTACGGCTGGAACACCTTCGTCGGCCACTACATCATGTTCAGCGCCCTCACCATCGCCGCCGAGTGCGCCCTCCTGCTCACTGGCGACTTCGGCTATCTCGAACTGCTGCGCTCGCAGATCCAGCTTCTCATGGACAACGCCATCACCCGCGAAGACGGCCAGCTTCTGTTGCCGGCTCGCTACGGTCCGGGCGGCTGGGAGTACGCGAGGGACGACTACGACTACGAAAGAGGCAGGTTCGTGCCCTACCGCATGCAGGAGTTGGCCCACCTCTATCACGCCTCAATGTCCCAAGAGGACTACGACCTCATCGTCCGCATTCGGGACACCGACAAAATGCGCGACTGGAACCACGCGCCCGTCCTCGGAGAGAAGAGCTACGCCGACACCGAACTGGCGCGCTTCCAGTACTACGACGGCAAAAACCCGAACTGGCCCGAGAAAATCCTGCAGGCAGAGTATGAGAATGCCCAAACTGACTTCCAGTCGATACTGAACGAAACCCGCGATGCCAAGACCTTAATCGCGGACAACCCCTCTCCCCCCACTACGGTTTACACTAAGGGGTTGACGCAGGTGACGATGGGCGCGCCGCAATCGGTGTACACCGGAGGGCTGTTGCGCGCCACCGTCCGCTATTACCTCCCCCTGAAGGAGTTGGCTTGTCCCTGGCTTACCCGGCCGCCGCAGCGGTAGGCAGGCCGAAACTATAGGCTCGTTGACACAGAGCCCTGGCTCGGATGTTCCGAGCCGCGTTGACATCGGCATGAGCTTGGTGCCCACATCGACGACAACAAAACTCAGATTGAGATAAGCGATTGGCCCGCTCGACATGGCCACACTCGGCACACCTTTGACTAGTATGCTTGGGATCGACCCTCTTGACCAACACGCCAGCCGCTTGCGCCTTGTAGGCGATGAACTGCCGCAGTTGGTCAAAAGCCCATCCCGCCATGCGGGCGCGTTGAGGCTTGCGAAACCGGATGCTATCCCGGATGCCCTTGAGGTCTTCGAGGGCAATACCCCGGATAGTGTCTTTAGCCTGCTCAACGAGTCGCTTGGAGAGGACGTGATTGGTATTTCTACGGAAGTTGGCTTCTTTGCGCGCGCGCCGGTGCAGCTTCTTGCGGATGCGCTTGCGCGCCCGATGGTTTTTGGCCAGGTCAGCCACCGATTGAAGGCGCTGACGCAACGTCTGACACTTTACGCGCACCCGCTCCACGTCGGCACCCGAGTGCCGTTGACCGTCCGAGTCCGTGGCTAGGTTGGCTATGCCCAAGTCGATGCCGAGGAAGTCGTCAGGATCAACCGGCGGAGCGTCGTCGCATTCGACCGTAGCCATCAAGAACCACTTGCCATCGCGCCGACGCACCAACTCGGCATACCGCTTGACGTGGCCGAGCTGGCTGGCTTGGTAGTCGCCCATGACCATCGACACGACGATGCGACCTTGGAGCGTAGAAAGGGAGACTTCTTTGAAGTCTCTGTAGTGGAGCAGATGCCGGTCATACGGCATCGACGCCAGCGGGCGAAACGACACCTTTTTGCGCCTGTCGCGCTTGTAGGCCGCCGCCACTTGGGCAAAGGTCAGACAGGCCATTTGCCCAAGCAGGTCAAACTGCTGGCGCACTTTATAATAGTATAGCTTATGCAGGGCATAACGGTTGGCCAGCTTGCGCTCAAAGGCTCGCTCGGCGACCCAATCACACGCGGCATTAAAACGCTGCATGGTCGCTAAGAGCGCCGTGGCCTGATCGGCAGAGGGGAGCAGTTGGATTTGAATAACTCGCTTCATAAAAACCAATACAGTCCGTATGGGAAACCTTGTCAACCCGTAAAAACCAAAGGGAGAACGGCGTTTCCTCTGTCGCCCGAAGAACACTCGGTAGCAGCGCTACTGCGGAGGGTGGATGCCCGCACCCGCGCTATTTCCCGAGCCAGATTCCCCTTGCCTGAGAACGAGAAAATGCCGTTTATTCTTCCCATCCCCTCGTCCACAGTCAAGAAGCAAGCAAAGTAGAGTGAGAGAACCATCGAAGCAGGGAATGAGCGTCGGCGGCGTTGATCCGTCGATTCTTCGAGAGCTGTCCGGCGTCTACAAGCCGTTCATCAAAGCATTCAAAGAACTCGTCAGCAACGCGTACGACGCCGACGCGGCCGATGTTTCAATCGAGTTTGCGGACAACTTCACGTCTGCGACCATTTCGGATGACGGCAACGGGATGAGTCCGTTTGAGTTTCGATCCGACTTCACGCGGATCGGTGGCAGCAGTCGCAAATGGTCAAAGGGAACGACGCCGAAGAAAAAGCGGAGCCGCATTGGGAATAAGGGCATAGGCTTCCTTGCACTTGCTCGCTACTGCGATCGGATGGTCGTTACTTCGAGCAGTCCTCGTCAGTTCAAACAAACATATCCGGTCGAGGAGACGTCGCCGTCCATCGACATCGTCAGCGTTCTCGGAGTACCAATTGACCCGCAATTACTCAATAAAGTGTGCAGATTCGAGGTGACGCGCCCTGGAAAACGGCCAAAGGTTGCTGCTACCAACTACAAATTGAACGCGAATACTGGTCGCCTTGACTTCAAGAAGGACTTTGGTCCGGTCGACATTGCAATTACGATCGACTGTAAAAGGTTGGGTTTCCAAGCGACTCTGGATTTTGATCGTTTGCTCAAACTTGCGGATTCTGCCGATCTCGAAAAGCTGTCCGATTTCACGTTGATTGAAGTTCGCGAACTACCACGGGAATCAAAGGGCGGGACAACGGTCTCGATCGAAGGATTGAAGTCGTTTGTCAAACGCGAACTCAGAGCAGACCGCCGGAAGGGCTTCGTTCGAAATGTTGCGAGTCGCAGCGGGTTTGAACAGGTCGCGTGGCACTTGTCTCGTTGCACGCCAATCGGCTACGCAACGGCATCAGATCAAGCTGGGCATCTTGAAGCCCTCTTGGAGGATGCGTCGCCACCTACACTGGACAAACTGACTCTCCGACACGGCGAAACGGAGCGCGAGTTGACTCGTCCTCTCTATCCGTTCGAGCCGGATGCAGCGACGCTGTACAAAGATATGATCACGGAGGTAGACATCAACGAGGGTGGTCTTGTCGCAAAGGGGTTTCTTCTCGGCTACGAAAGCGTCGTGTTCCCAGCCGAGTATCGAGGCGTTTCGATACGCGTCCGCGGTGTCGCCATCGGAGATCCGACGTTTCTCGGTGCAGAATTCCTCCTAACGGGAGCACATAAAGCCGCATTGAGCCAGATCACTGGCGAGATAAATGTGATGAGCGGCTTGGACGCGGTGGATGCACTCAATCCAGGTCGCGAGGATTTCTACGAAGAGAGTGGCGATTTTCTCACCCTGCGTCGGTATTTCCGTGGCGACGGTGAAAAGGTTGGCGGCTATCTCGGCAGGACGATCGACGCCGTCTTGAAACGAAGCCAAGCGAGGTCGTCACTCAACACCACCTTGAGTCGTGCGGCGTGCATCCGGCGCGCGATGGACGATGTGTCGGCGGGGGTAACACACCTGATGACAGACGGAGGAAAACAAGCGAGAGCGATACGTGAGATGCTCAAGTCGAACAAATCGCACTCAAATGGGTTGGTATCCGCGAAGCCGGCAGGATTTGACGTTCCCAACAAAGTGGCCGGAATGGCGGTCAATCAGGCGAGACGCCGGTCGGAAGCAGCAGCAATCGACTATGAGAAAGCACAGGTGACAATCGACGTATCTCGCCCTGAATGGGACAACGGACTCGTGTTGTTCAAACGGCGGTTTGACGTCATCCACAAGAAGGGCACGGCGAGTCAACCGATCGCTGAAATCGACTTCAAGGAGGACCGAATTCTCGTCAATTGGGGCCACGCTGCAAAGTTGCAGATGGACGAGCGGGGATTCCTGCGGACTGCCCTAGCATGGGTACTGGCACGAACAGCAGCCGATGGCGACGCCGATCAGATGATGGAAATGGCCATAACGCTGTTGTCTTTCACTACGCAGCCCAATGACTAAGTCTGTCACAGGACAAGCACTGCTGAAGCAGGTGCAAAAGGGTGATCGGATACTGCTGGTAAACCCACCAGTGTTCGAGACACGCTATAGCTGGCTGCGGTGGAATCAACCACTGGATCTACTCAGGGTCGGGGCGTACCTCAAGAGCAGCAAGAAATGCAGCGTTGAGCTGTTTGACTTCATGCTACCCGACCCCAAAGGCCGCGTTCAAAAGAAAGGGCTGATCGGGCAAGAGCGATACAAAGAAGTCGGTGACGGAGACTTTGCCTACACATATCCGATGTGGAGATTCGGAAAACCATTCGACGCACTCAATGACTGGTTGGTCGAGCGACGTGCCGGCAACAAGCGAGGCGAGCCAACCCAAGTGTGGATCACTTCGCTGTGCAGCTATTGGTACGCCAGCATTCACCAATTATGCACGAAGCTACGCCTTTGGTTGCCGGACGCGACACTGGCGGTGCTAGGCAACTACCCACGATTTATGCTGGACAACGCAGTGGACTTCTGCGATGCCGACCTGATCGTCAGGACGCCGCTAAAGTATGCCGACAAAGGATCATCACTGAAGCTCTACGCAGCCGAGAAACCTCCATTTGTTTCGGTGCCTCTCAACCCAGCTACAGCCATCCCTGCGATCAAGGAAGCAACCGAACTCGGAGTATTTCGCGTTGCCGTGTTTGATGCCGAGGACGACATTTGCCGCGACAAGGGAAAGCCACTTCGGGAGATCGTCGAGAGCACGAAGAACCTCCACCAGCACCTGAGATTTTATGGGGTATCGGGACTGCATCCCGAACGGGTCACGCCAGACTTAGCGAAGATGTTCGCGGAACGAACGTTCGCGGAGCTGTACTTTGAGCAATCCGAGGAGGAATTGGAGTTAGACGAGGCCGCATACGAGCAGTGTCGGGCCTACCTGCTGGAAGCGGAGATTGATCTTTCTGATGGAAACAAAACCTGCGGATTTGTGTGGATTGGACGTCCGGACGAAGCCTTAGAAGGGATCGTCCGTCGTAGTTTCACCGTGCTCAGCACGTTTGGGAGTGTTATCCTCAAGCCGTACACAGCCGTGCCGGGAACAGAGCTGTACGAACAACACAAGGAGTATCTGGACGATCTTCCGTACGCTGATCTGTCTCCACACAGATTTCCGTTCGCTGAGTACAACGGAATCACCCGGAACGAGTACCATGACCTCTACAGAATGGCGGCGTTCCTCAACGAGAAAGTACGGAACCGGTCGTTCGACTTGTTGAACGGCAGTATGGGTGCCGAGTTGCTGCGAAACAGTTTACACCGCGAGGTTTGGAATCTTGAAGCGTCCCCCCTCAGCATTATTGATTAGCCCGCCTGTCTACGACGTACAGTATTGGGCGAACTGGAGCATGCCCTATGGCTTGTTGCGTGTCGCATCATGGCTTCAGGGCAAGGGCTACATGCTGAAGCTGATCGACTGCATGGAGGCCAACAAGCGGCGAACCGTGCCCAAACAGATGCGGTGTGTACGAAAACTCGGCTCAGCGGAAAAACCCTTCACGCCGGACAAGTGGACGGACTACGAACCGCAGCCCGACGAAAAGATCGAGTACGTGTTCGGTATGCCGCTAAAGGAACTGCGGAAACGGCTTGAAGCGATCAAGGCACGTGCGAGGTATGTGCGTGAATCGCTGTTCGACGAAGTAGCTTTTCCAGAGCCAGATGAAATCTGGATTTCGTCGATCATGACGTACTGGTGGGAAAGCACTCGCGACGTGATCGAAGTCTGTCGACAAGTGTTTCCGAAGGCCGTGTTCCGTGTTGGTGGAATCTATCCGACGCTCATTCCCGAACACGCGATGCAGAACCTCGGGTTAAATGATCCACTGCACTTAATGGGTCGCGAGCTGGATCCGCTTAATGCCGAGCAGAAGAAACATGACATCGTAGTATCCGCGACGATTCCCGATGCGAATCCACTCCCACTTGCCATTGAGTTGTACGACAAGGACGGTGCAGGCGACGACGAAGATGGCGCAAAAGGCGAGAGATTGCCCGATTACCTCATCATGACGACGAGTCGCGGCTGCCCTTTCAAGTGTGCTTACTGTTCGGCCAACGTTTTGAACGAAGGTCGAAAGATCTGGGTTCGGGAATACGAGGTTGCCTACGATGAGATCAAACGGCGGTTTGAGCAAGGAATTCGCGAATTCTGTTTCTACGAGGACAACCTGCTACTCGGCAGAGATAATTTCACGCAGCTTTGCCGACTGATTCGTGACGACCGCGATCTGAAAGGGATCGAGTTACACGCACCAGAGGGAATTGAAGTCCGCCTGCTGCACGAAGACACCGTCCAACTGATGCGTGACGCTGGCTTCAAGAGGTTATACCTGCCGCTCGAAACCGTCAATGCGAACATGGCCAAATCGTGGCAACGGACGCACACAAACATGGACAAGTTTTTCTACGCGTTGAACAACGCGGAGAAGGCCGGCTTCAAGTTGCGTTGCCAAGACATCAACTGCTTCATTCTCTTCGGCTTGCCAGACGAAGACCTGCAAGCGGTGTACGATACAATCACATTTGCCTCAAGCCGTGTCGGCTCCGTGATTCCCATGCTGTTCACTCCAGTGCCGAGCACGCCATTGTTCGAGCAGTACCGACCGTATATCGAAGACAAAGGTTTCGATTTACACCACTTGAATGGGAAGCTGCTCCCTTTCCTCGATTACAATCGCCGCAAGTACAAGTCACTATCGGTACACGACTACAGCTCAATCGAAGGGTTGATGTGGAGACTCAATGCGAAAGTTCGCAACGCGAGTTTCAATCTCGGCGGCGAGGGCCGAGTAGCGAGGGCGTTCCGAGAAGTGTACAACGCGATGGAACCGATATCCGTCTGATTGGCTACGTCAAGCCGCTGGTCATTCGACCTGCGGCGGATAGGTCTCGATCCGTGGGATCATCCCGTCCAATCGCCGCAGAGGGTAGTTGATTATCTTTGCGAGATGTTCTGCTAGCGTCGGATCGGGCAGAGCTCCCGGTTGCTTCAGGAATTCGCTATAAAAATGAACAAGTTGATGGACACTTTTCTCACCGTTTGGGCCTGTTGTGGAGCTACTATAAACTGTGGGCGGTTCGAAGCGCACAGCAAAACCATTTGACATTCCGACTTGCAAGCATAGAAATGGAAAGCACAACTTGATTCGCATTGCTTGGTTTCGGCGGTGAGCTTCACAGCACTCCTCAACACCTATCCAGCTACGCAAAACCTGCGGAACGTTGTCAATGAACTGACCGTACTCCTCGGCCCCCTGGTCGCGGACGTTAAACGTTGCGATTAAGATGAATGAGTGACTTCGTTGCGATTGTCGGTGAATAAGGCTGCGAACTGAATTGACACACCGAGAGTTCCCGCTCGCGGTTGGATACACGAATCCACTGTAGAAATCCAAATTGTAAAGGTCATAGACATTGTCAGAATTTACCAAGAATTCTAGAATATTGTCATGAACGAATTTTACTTCCAAACCGAGTGATCTACAATCCCATTCGATGACCATGTCTGACAGGACGTCTTTCTCCATTTCCACTGCACACACGGATCGCAATGCGTCCTGCCACTCCACAACATCCAAAAATTCAACACTTGGCATTCCGCAGTACGCTAGGCCCAGTTCCATATTTTGCGAAGATCGAAATGCCCTAATACCCCGGGCGTCACGTCGACGCAGCTCACGCTTGGCTAGACTGTCTGGAAACCGATTGTATGGCATTACATTACTAACTAAATCAATCTATATCGGCGAAAGACCTTATCAATCTCTTCGCAGACCTCAGTGATAGCCTCGTCATCACCCGCTAGCTTGTTTCTAACCACGTGGAAGATGTCAGAAAGCAGGACTTCAGCATTGAACTCGGAATGGTCTTCATCACTCGGTTGGGCGTCATCTTCCACATTGCCTTCATCCCCCACATTGCCTTCATCCTTCACATTGCCTTCATCCTTCACATTGCCTTTATCCTTATCTGGCTCATTGTCTTCAATGTTTTCGTTGATGTCCTCTTCAACCTCGTCTTTAGCTTTCTTTTCTAGCAGCTCCGTGAGTGCGATAATTAGTCCATTTCGACGGTTTTTTATATCCCGCGCGGATAACAGTCTACGAAGACAACGCTTCACCTTGTCTTGCGGAACCCTGCCCTGCGTCAACCCCCGCTGTTGCGTGAGCGTCTGCAGTTGAGCCGAAATTTTATCGATGGGAACATCATTTGAGTCATCGACGGTTGCTTGTGCGGATTCTAGTTCTTTCTTCTTCGTATTGAACTGCGACAGGGCTCGGCTGTCCGCGATGCGGTCCTCATAAAAGCCACGAATCGCTACGATGGCTCGGCGAGCCATCGCATCAAGCTCAAGTGCTGTACGAGGAGTGTCTGGTATGATGTCGGGATTCGTGATGTGGACCGCACCAACGTGCCAATTGAGATGTGCGCGGCTAGACAGCTTGTTTACAATCCCGAATTCCGACCCATCCTCACCATCGTATATTCCAACCGGCCCAACCGCAAAGTTGCGAACGCGAAGGCGGAAACTACGGTATTGAAAGGGCCGAGTCGTAATCGAGCGATCGGCCGAACAATACCAGCAGAGTGCATACTCCTCGTCATTTGTCTTGAGCGTCTCAAAGCGAGGTGCTTTGAGGTTCTCCGGAAACTGTTGGAAGACTTCCCCGCCTTCAACGAAGATCGGAAACTCCTGATAGCCTTCAATCTCATGTAGGCGTCGGCTGAGATCTGTCTCATGTTCAAACTGCGGGTCAATCCTGCAGGGAAGATTCTGGCTTACAATCCGCTTTAGCTCATCAACATCAGTCAACTTGAGGTATTCACGCTGAAGTCCAATAAGCTTGACGTTCGTATAGTGGTTGGTCTCCGGGGCTTCATCTGCTTCGATGCGAAAGCGATCGTCAAGTAACACCTTGATGTTGATGTCTTCATTCACATGTTCGAGGATTTCCTCGAAGTCAATCGCGAGACGGTAGCGTTTCCCATCGCCTTCCTTGGTCGTTTCAATCACCAATCTGGCACACGCCTGAAACCCGGCCCAAATACCGATCCCGCGAAATCCAGTCATAATCCCGTCAAATTCAGACTTAGAAGCTGTCTGAAAACCCCATTTTCCTATTTGATCCGTTTGAGTAGCAAGTGGATCATGGCGATCTGAATTAAGGCTTCGCTATGTCGGGTCAAGACCTCATAATCTCTGGCATGGCGGCGAAAGTTCATCAACCACG
>JAJEFJ010000106.1 GCA_022820485.1 Candidatus Latescibacterota bacterium | reverse complement strand
CTGCCAGGTGCCGGGCAGATCGACGAACTTGAAATCGACCATCTGCGCGTCGTGTTGGCGGGCTAAAGCCAGCGCGGCGTCGATGGCGCTGGGCGCCTTGGCTTTGGTTTTGGCTTTGGTTTTCGTTTTGGTTTTGGCTTTGCTTTTGCTTTTGGCTTTGGCTTTTGCCTTGGCTTTGGCCATGAGAGTGCGTTCCTTTCTCGCGTCGAACAACTTTAAGGTGGTTAGAAAAAACAAAGATTCAATAGTACGATTCTGTAAATCGGCTGTCAAGCAAGCTGGGCAGCGAGTCTTGACAAGCAATCGGCGGCTTTTATTATATCTCAGACCCTCAGTATCTATCTGGCGTTTATGCCGCTGGGGATGCTTTCCGGCCATGGCCACTAGCCCACTATCCAAACGCGAAATCCAAGTTCTGCTTGCCTTGGTCAAAGCCCACGTTGCCCTCGGTGCTCCGGTTGGCTCACAGACGTTGAACCAGCGCGAGGCCCTAGGCGTCAGTTCGGCTACCATACGCAATTCCTTAGCCTCTTTAGAGGAAAAGGGCTATGTCTCCCAGCCCCATGTCTCAGCGGGCCGCATTCCCTCTGAAAAGGGCTACCGATTCTACGTGCAGCGCTGCATGGCAACGGCAGACATTGGCTCGGACGAGGCTGAGATCACCCTGCGGCAGCAGCTAGAGGCCGCACAACAGGAGGGCGATTACGAGGAGATCCTGTATCAACTGGCGAGGACCATCGGCGACCTGTCGGACCAACTCGGATTGGTTTTGGCCCCGCGCTTCAATCAGGGCATCTTTCACAAGCTGGAGCTTTGGCACTTGGGACAGCGCCGCCTGTTGCTCGTCGTCACGATCCGTGGAGGCCTGACAAAGAGCTTGATGATCGAGGTCGATTGCGCGGTGTCGCAGCGCGATTTAGAAGCCCTGAGTCGGCTTTTTAACGAGCGCTTGCACGGGTTGACGATGGCTGAAATCCAAAACGCGGTTGAGGCGCGAATGGTCGAGTTAGGGCCAGTCCCGCAGCCAGTGGTGGAGGCCGTCATAGGGCAGATCGAAGGTTTGGCTATCACGCGCGGTGCCGATCTCCACGTCTCGGGGACCCGCAATCTCTGCCTAAAGCCCGAATTTGACGACCCAAGCCACGTGGCTGGTTTGGTCGATTTAGTGGAGAAAAAGGACATCCTAGCCCAGCTTATGAGCGAGCGGCACGGCGTGGTCATCACCATTGGTTCCGAGCATCGGCCACAGGCGATGGGGCGATGCAGTATGGTGACGGCCAGCTACGAGGTTACCGGAGCCAAAGGCGTAATGGGTGTAATCGGCGTAATTGGCCCGACGCGCATGCCCTATAGATCGTTAGTGAACTTGGTCAATTGCGCGGCCTCCCGAGCGGCAAATCTGATCTGCTAACGAATTTTTGTCCCAATCTATTCACAAGTTAAGAGTAAGGAGTGTCGATGAGCGAGTGCGAAACTCAGGACCACGTCGCAGCGGACGAGGCGAGTGCGGAGGATTCCGTCGAATCGCAGGACGAAGCGGTGGAGCCATGCGAACAAGCAGCGACCGAGGCGCAAAAAGAAGTAGCGGAATCACAGGAGGAAGCGGTCGATGAGGCCGATGGGCTGGTCGAACTCGAGGCGGCTCGCGCTGAGGCGGCGGCTAATTACGACCGCTATGTGCGGGCGGTCGCCGAGTTGGATAACTACCGCAAGCGCACGGTGCGGATGCGCGCGGAAACGCGGGATGAGATCTTGCGCGATATCTTGTTGCAAGTCGCGCCCATCTTGGACAACTTGCGTCGCGCCCTTCGTCAGGAGACCCAAGAAGCCGAGCTGCTCAAGCAGGGCGTCGAATTGATCTGTGGCCAGTTCAACGACGTTCTCAAAGGCTACGGGCTAGCCGAGATCGAGGCGCTGGGCCAGCTTTTTGACCCCGAAGTCCACGAGGCTCTAGCCGAAGTCCCAGACGACGAGCACGCTCCCGGTACGGTCATTGAGGAGATGGAGAAGGGCTACAAACTCAACGACAAGGTGGTCCGTTACGCGCGCGTCGTCGTCAGTAAGGCGAGCGCGGAGAGTTGAGGAACTGAATGTCCAAAAGGGATTATTACGAAGTACTGGGCCTCGAGCGGGACGCCAGCGAAAGCGCGATCAAAGGGGCGTACCGCAAGAAGGCACTGAAGTACCATCCAGATCGCAATCCTGGAGACGAGGCGGCCGAGGAGCAATTCAAGGAGGCATCCGAAGCATACGAAGTGCTTTCGGACCCCGAGAAGAAGGCCGCGTACGATCGCTATGGGCACGCCGGTATTGAGGGCAATTTCGGTCGCGGCGGCTTTCAGTGGTCGGATTTTACGCACGCGGGCGATTTTCAAGACATTTTCGGCGATATTTTCGAGAGCTTCTTTGGCGGGGGGCGGCGGTCGCGAGGGTCGGCGAAGCCAAAGGGCCGCGACTTGAAGATCAAAGTGGCCTTGACGCTAGAGGAGATCGCCACGGGCGTGGAAAAGAACATTGCCTTGACGCGCTTGCAGCGCTGCAAAAGCTGCGATGGAACCGGTGCGGCCAGTGGAGCGGACCGCAAGGTCTGCGGTACTTGCGGTGGGCAGGGCCAAGTGCAACAGATGGCGCGTACCCTCTTTGGCCCATCAATGACCGTGGTGACGTGTCCGACCTGCGAAGGGGAGGGGTATATTGTGTCCAATCCCTGTCCAGAGTGCCGAGGCGAGGGCCGCGAACGCGGCCAAGCGACTCTGACGGTGCGCATTCCCGCTGGCGTCCAAGAAGGCAACTACATTCCATTGCGCGGCCAAGGTGAGGTTGGGCCGCGCGGGGGGCCGGCCGGAGATTGCTTGGTTTTTATCGAAGAAAAAGAGCACGACTATTTTATCCGCGATGGCAACCACGTGATCTACCGATTGCCCTTGGGGTTTGCCCAAGCTGCACTAGGCGCGGAAGTAGAGGTCCCAACCTTGTCTGGCAAGGCCCTGTTGAAAATCCCCGCTGGCACCCAATCAGGGCGCGTCTTCCGCATGGGTGGCCGGGGCATCCCGGACGTCAACGGCCGCGGTGTCGGCGACCAGCTAGTCGAGGTCGTCTTGTGGACTCCCGAGGGCCTCAGCCGACGAGAGCGCGAACTATTCACCGAGCTAGCTGAGCTCGAAAATGAGCGCGTGGCCCAAGAGGGCGAGAGTTTCTTCGCCAAAGTGTGCAAGGCCTTCGGCTCCTAAGAGTAGGTTCACTTGTCCGTTCCCCGAATCGACCCGGCTCGACTGAGCTCGCCGAAGTCCTTAGCCCAAGTGCGCCATACCGTCGCCATTGCCAGTGCCAAGGGCGGCGTGGGCAAATCGACTGTAAGTATCAACTTGGCCGTGAGTCTGGCGGCCCAAGGGGCTCGCGTCGGCCTGCTCGACGCCGACATCTACGGCCCGAGCATTCCCTTGATGATGGGTATCAGGCAGCAGCCCGCAACCGGGCAGGAGGGCACCATGCGCCCGGTGTACAAGGCCGGGGTTGCCCTGATGTCGATTGGTTTTATCGCCGGTGAGGACGCGCCCGTAGTTTGGCGGGGGCCGCTTTTGGCCCGGGCGTTGCAGCAGTTTTTGCATCAAGTAGAGTGGGGGCCGCTCGACTATTTATTGATTGATCTGCCGCCCGGTACTGGCGATGTGCCGCTTACCTTGAGCCAAGCCGTGGCGCTGTCCGGAGCCTTGATCGTGACTACGCCGCAGAGCGTGGCGCTGGAGGATGTGGAGCGAGGCATTGCCATGTTTTCCAAGGTCGAGGTAGATATCCTCGGGATCGTCGAAAACATGAGCTATTACCTTTGTAGCCAATGCGGCCAACGCCACGAGATTTTTGGGTGTGGAGGGGGAGCCGAAGCTGCGGAGCGGTTGGGGTTGCCCTTCTTGGGTGCGTTGCCCCTGTCGGCTGCAATCCGCCAGAGCGGGGATGAAGGACGGGCTGAGCCCGACCCTCTGTTCGTCGCAATTGGCGAGGGGCTCGTCGCCGAGTTGCGCCGCTTGGAGGCCAGTGAGTAAGCGGTCTTGGCACTGCTTGCGGCTAGAGGTAGCGGCGGCCTACGCCGAGGATGTGAGCGCGTGGGCGTACGAATTGGGTAGCTGTGGCCTTCAGGCCGAGGAGGTGGGGGAACGGACTCAGTTGAGCGCGTACTTTGCAGCCGAGCCAGCGCGCGACTTGGCTGGGATTCGGCGCGAGTTGACGCGTAGGCTCGCCGCGCTCGGCTTGGCATCGCCGATAGGTACCGAATGCGTGGAGGAACAGGATTGGGAGGCCGAGTGGAAGCGGTTCTTTGCGCCAGTGTGGGCCACCGAGCGGATCGTCGTCCACCCTTCGTGGATTCCGGTCGAGCTAGCCGAAGGCCAGATCGCCGTGCGCATAGAGCCCCAAATGGCCTTTGGCACGGGTGGGCACGAATCGACCCAGCTTTGCTTGCAGGCATTGGAGCGCTGTCTGCGCCCCGGAATGCGCTGTCTGGACTTGGGGACGGGTAGCGGCATTCTCAGCATTGCCGCCGCGCTGTTGGGGGCCGGACCGGTGCTCGCCGTGGATATCGACGAGCAGGCCGTGGCCAATGCGCGGGAAAACTTGGCGCACAACCGCATTGGCTCTGAGCAGGTCAAGGTTCGGCTGGGAGGGGTGGAGGCCGTCGTGGAAACACCCTTTGACATGGTCTTGGCCAATATCCAAAGCCACGTGCTGCGACCTCTGTTAGCCCCTTTGCGCGGCTTATTGGCAGCGGACGGACGGATTGCGTTTTCGGGTTTGCTGGCGCGGGAAGAAGCGGCTTTTTGCCGTTGGGTCACAGAAGCTAAATTAGAGGTCGATACAATTTTGGCAAAAGGGGCGTGGATTTGCGTGGTAGCGCGAAACAGCGGAGGTCAACTTGACTAGCATCCTAGTCCTACACGGACCCAATCTCAACTTGCTGGGAACGCGCGAGCCCGAGGTATATGGTCGGGAGACCTTGGCCTCTATCAACGCGTTGATCACCGATCACGCGCAGCGGCTCGGGGTGCAGGTGCGCTGCCGCCAATCCAATAGCGAGGGCGCACTAATCGACGCTTTGCACCAAGCCGAAGAGCAGGGTTTGGTGTTCAATCCAGGGGCCTTTACCCACTATAGCCTTGCCCTGCGCGACGCCGTGGCGGCCAAGGGATTGCCTGCCGTCGAGGTGCATCTGTCCAATGTCCACGCCCGGGAATCGTTTCGCCAGCACTCAGTTATCGCGCCCGTCTGTCTGGGGCAAGTCGCTGGGTTTGGCAGTTTTAGCTACGTGCTCGGGCTAGAGGCTTTGGTGCAGCACTTGCGGGATGTGGAAGGCGCTCAGAACGAATAGACGTAGGATACGCCGACACGCGGCTCGCCGTGGTGGAAACTGAGCTCGGGAAAGATGCGGCGGGTGGTTTTGCGCGGGATCAGGGCCACCCCGAAGCTGCCGACGGCGAGCGCCGCGGTGGACCAGCCATAGAGGCGGGCGCGATCGGCTTTGTCGTCGAGCTTTTGGGCGCGGGATTCCTGGCCGTGTTCGCGGTTGAGGGCCGCTTCGGCTTCGTTGTCGGAAGCCCGGTCGAATTGCAGCCAAGAGAGCAGGCCGAAGGCAAGGGCTCCCCCGAGAAAACTGATGTAGGGAAACTCGGTCACCGAGACCGTCTGGGCACCCCCACCCAGCGATTCGAGGGTGATGATCTTGTCGATTTCGGTCTTATCAAAAGTGAATATCTTGTCGTTGACGCGCATGATGACCAGATCTTGGTCCTTTTCGATTAGATTGCCTTCCACTAAGCTGCCATCGGCCAGATAGAGGCGGGTATCTGCTCCGGCGATAGGCGCCGGTTCCGTCTCTGCGAGGGCCATGACGGGTTGCAAAACGAGGCAAAAACAGGCAACTAACGCCGTGTAGCGCTTCATGTTAAGGCTCCTCTTGGTAACTTTTCGCAAATATACTAGGTCGATACCTAATGTCAATAGATGAGACGCCTGCCAGCGTGAGCCGTTCCTGCGAACGGGATGCCGCGACCGAACTCGCCGGAATGACGATTGCCCAGATACGCGCACAAGTGGTGGAGTGGGAAAGCGACGATCCGAGTTGGGCCTTGCTCGAAAAGGATCGCCGCGTTGGCGTCCGGCGCTTGGTGGTCGAGCGGCGGCGGCGCGATGCGCGGGAGCAGGCGGAGTCCCAGCGGCGCGAGCGGCTTCTGCACTTTGAACGGCACCTTTGGGCGCAGGGAGTGCATCGAGTAGCTGGTGTCGATGAGGCGGGGCGCGGTTGCTTGGCGGGGCCTGTGGTGGCTGCCGCGGTCGTCTTGTCGCCGGATTGTGCCATCGCCAAGATCGACGATTCCAAGAAGCTGTCGCGCACCCAGCGCGAGGCTCTGTACGAGGAAATTGCGGACAAGGCCCTGTCTGTGGGAATCGGGCAGATAGAGGCCGAGGAGATCGACCAGTTGAACATCCTGCAGGCCTCGCTCAAGGCCATGCGCTTGGCGCTGGAGAATTTGCCCATTCCGCCCGACCGGGTGCTGATCGACGGGCACCTGCCGGCGCGCAGTCTCTATCCCGAGCAAGCCATCATCGACGGAGACGCTCGTTCGCTGTCGATTGCCGCGGCCTCAATCGTGGCCAAAGTACACCGCGACCGCCTGATGTGCGAATGCGACGTCCGCTATCCCGAATACGGGTTTGCCGCGCACAAAGGCTACGGCAGTGCCGCGCACTTAGCCGCGCTTGATGTTCATGGCCCTTGCCCGCTGCACCGCCGCAGTTTCGGTCCGGTGGCCGCACGAGTCGCCGAGCCACGCTCGGAGCTTTTTCTCTCTTTTGAGGAGGGCATATACGACTGCGCCAACCTCGCCGAGCTAGAGCAGTTGGGACAGTTGGTAAAGGAGGCCGCCGCTGATTTGGCGGTCGATGAACTGACGGCTCTGAGAGGGGCCTATCGGGAGCAGCGCGATAGGCTGGGGGACATTGGGCGGCAGGGTGAAGCGGCGGCCGCGACCTATCTGGAAGAACGGGGCTATCGGATACAGGAGCGTCGCTATCGCGCTGCTGGCGGCGAAATCGACTTGGTGGTTGAAGAGCGGGGCGAGTTGGTTTTTGTCGAGGTAAAGGCCAGCCAGCGCGCGTCTCGCCCCGAACAAAGGGTGAATCGCGCCAAGCGTCAGCGTCTAACGCGGGCCGCCCGGCACTATATTCAATACGGTGCCGCGGCCGATACGGTCTGCCGCTTCGACGTAATCGCCGTGTGGCTGCGCGCAACCGGCGCAGAAATTGAGCATTGGCCGGACGCGTTCAAGCCTCTCGATTAAGCAGTCAACTCGCTATAGACGATCTGGCCGCCGACGATGGTGGCCACGGCCTTGCCCTTTAGGCGGCAACCGGCAAAGGGAGTGTTGCGCGATTTGGAGCGGAAGTGCTCGGGGACGACCTCCCATTCGCGCGTTATGTCGAGGAGGGTTAGATCCCCAGGCATCCCCGGGGTCAGCACGCCTCCGGGTAGGCGCAAGATGCGCGCTGGGTGGCAGGTCCAGCAAGCGATGGCCTCGTGTAGGGGCAAAACGCGATCCACCAAGTAGGTCAAAGTGAGGCCGACGGCCGTCTCTAGGCCGACAATGCCCATGGGAGCTTGGGTTAGGGGTTGGGCTTTTTCTGCGGCCGTGTGCGGCGCGTGGTCGGTTGCAATGACCTCTATGGTGCCATCGGCTAGTCCTGTGAGCATGGCATCGACATCGGCGGCCTCGCGCAGCGGCGGGCTCATCTTGGCGGCCGTGCCTTGGCGCTCGACCTCGCGGTCGGTGAGTACGAAGTGATGGGGCAGCACCTCGCAGGTCACGGGTAGGCCGTCGGCTTTGGCGCGCCGGACCAATTGCGCGGTGCCGACCGTGCTGATATGGGCGATGTGCAAAGGGCCGCTGGTCTGGCGGACGAGTTCTATATCGCGGGCGACCATCTCCTCCTCACCTGCGGCTGGCATCCCCTTGACACCGAGGCGCACGGCTACTTCACCTGCGTGCATACAGCCGCCGGCCGTAAGCGACTTGACCTCTTCGTGCGGAAAGATGGGCCGGTCGAGGTCGCGGGCGATTTCGAGGGCGCGACGCATCAAAGCCTCGTCCTCGACGGGATCGCCGTCGTCGGAAAAGGCCACCGCGCCTAATTTCGCCAATTCTTCAAGAGGGGCGAGCGACCCGCTCCCTCGGCGGGCCACAGTCACACAGGCGATTGGATAGTAGCGCACGTTGGCCGTCTGCGCTCGTTCTAGCGCTAACTGCAAATGGTCGCTGCTGTCCGGGGGAGGATTGGTATTGGGCATGGCGGCCACTGCGCAGATGCCGCCGGCCGCGGCCGCTGCGGTGCCGCTCTGAATCGTTTCCTTGTGTTCGTAACCCGGTTCGCGGAGATGGGTATGGATGTCGATGAAACCCGGGGCGACGACCAAGCCGGTGGCCATCAGGATGGGCACGTCTGGAGGCGTCGGGAGGATCGGGGCCGATTCGACTATTTTCCCTTGGCGGATGAGGATATCTCCTAGGGCATCGGTGCCGTTGGCTGGGTCGATGAGGCGTCCTTGGCGGACGAGCAAGTCGGCAGAAAATTTAGACATGGGAGAGGGCGACGAGTGGGGCGAGCCAGTCGATGGTTTCTCGTAGAGTCAACGGATCGCCAGCTAGAGTTAGGCCTCGTTGTCGCAGGCGGCGAGCCAACTGCACAGACATCGGGGGCACAAGCCCGCTGATAGACTCGAATTCGGGATGGGCCAGCACGGCGCGGGTCGGCCCTTGCAATTCGATCCGGCCTTGGCGCAGAACCACTACGTGGGTGGCTAGGCGACTGACTAGCTCCATATCGTGGCTGATTAGCACGAGAGTGTGGCCTTGGTTGCTTAGCTCGGCGAAGAGCTTGCACAAGCTGGCCGTAGTCCGGGGATCGAGGCCGGCGGTCGGTTCGTCGAGCACCAAGACCTCTGGGTCCATGGCGAGGACGCCAGCAAGCGCGACGCGACGCCTTTCGCCTCCGCTCAACGAGAGGGGCTGGCGCAGCCCGAATTCTGCCAGCGGCATATCTACCAAGGCGAGCGCGTGCGCCACGAGGCCATCGACGCGCTCTGGGGAAAAGCCGAGGTTGCGCGGCCCAAAGGCCACATCCTCAGCCACGGTTTCGGCGAAGAGCTGGAGTTCGGGAAATTGGAAGGCCAAGCCAAGGCGCTGGCGCACGCGAGCCGGGGGTTGGGAGCCGATGTCGCAGCCGTCGAGGAGCACGCGGCCGCGCGAGGGTTTGAGCAGAGCGTTGAAATGCTGGGCGAGGGTGGTCTTGCCCGCGCCGTTGGTGCCCACGAGGGCTAGGACGGAGCCGGTGGGGACGTCCATGGTGATGTCGCGAATGCCGCGTCGCTGGGTGGGCAAATGCTCGTCGTAGAGGTAGGTAAGCCCTTCGGTCGCTAGTTTGCTTGGGGTGGGTGGCGGCGGAGTGGGCGGAGTCCAAGGGGGTAGGGATGTCTGGGGTTTTAACGCGGTCAGCGCGTCGGACAAGGTACCTAGCTCCAAGGGGGTTTCGGCCAGCGACAAGTGAGCGGCGAGGGTGCTTGCAAAGGGCAGATCGAGGCCGAGAGCGCGGAGCTTGGGCGGGTCGGCAAATAGGGCGGCAGGGGAGCCGTCCGCATGGACTCGACCCGCGTGGAGGACGATGACGCGGTCGGCGCGAGCGGCTTCTTCTGGAGACTGGGTGATGAGTATGGTCGCGATGCCGTATGCGGTGCGCAGTCGCTGAAGCAACTCGGCTATTTGCTGTCTTTCTCCGGGATCGAGCAGGGCTGTGGATTCGTCCAAGACGAGATAGCGCGGTCGCATCGCCACTACTGCGGCAATAGCCACGCGCTGTTTCTCGCCGCCGGAGAGCTTGTGCGGCGGATAGTGGCGATAGGCATCGAGGTCGAAAGCGGCGAGTGTTTCTTCGACGCGGTGGTGGATTGCATCGCTGGCTAGAGCTAAGTTTTCTAAGCCAAAGGCCAATTCGTCGGCGACTGTGGTAGCGACGAGCTGATCGTCTGGGTTTTGCGAGACCATGCCGACTAGCTGGCGGATGGCGCGGAGTTGGGTTGGGTCGCTGGCGTCCATGCCATCGACGAGGACCCGGCCCGTTTGGGGCTGTAGTAGTCCGTTTAGGCAGTGCGCGAGGGTGGTTTTGCCCGAACCATTGGCACCGATGAGGGCGATGTCTTCCCGAGGGCTGATGTGGAGATCAATGGAGCGCAAAGCGGCTAGGCCCCCGCGATAGCTAAGGCTGAGTTTTTCGACGCGGATCATAGGGCGGCAGCATACGGCAAAAGAATTTTGTCGTCAAGGCATCAAGTTGACAGCTAGAGGTGGAGATTGTTTATTCAAATTCAAGGATTTACGAAAATCAGGAGCGTTGCCAATTGCGGGCGCTCGCAACGCGTTTTGGGTGAGGATTATGGCTTTTATGAACAAGGTACTGGGTAGGTGGATTTGGGTGCTCGCCATTGGAATCGCGGGGTGCAGCGAATCGGAAGAAGAGTTGCAGATCGTCGGTCCCGACTTACCGGAAGGGGAGGGTCGCGTTTATCCCATTTCAGCCGTTAGCTTCACATCCATCGACAGTGTCGAAGTGAGCGCACTTTTAGGCACGACCGAGGCCGGCGAATCGCTGCCAGTGGTGATCCTCCTGCACGATCTAGGCGGGAACAAAGCCGACTGGTTGAACAACACCGACACGTACGTGGCCTTGCTCGAGCGCGGCTACGCGGTCTTAGCCATCGACATGCGCGGGCACGGTGAGACTCCACTGCCCGACGACCGACTGACCTTGGAATTGATTGATTTGGAACGGAGCTTTCTCGATGTCCACGCTGCGCTAATCTGGCTGCAGAATCAGTCCAAGATCGATGTCAGCCGCATCGCGGTCGTGGGCAGTGGCTCGGGAGGCAATGTGGCCTATATATGTTCGGGCGTTTTCCCCGAGCTAATAAAAACCAGCATCTCCCTCTCGCCGGGGCTGTGGGGATCCACTTCGCTAGAACCGTTAGTCATCGGGACCGGCCTCGAATCATTTGGTCCGCGGTCCATGCTCTTTATGGTGGGCGATCAGGATCAAATTCAGGCCGGGGAAGTCGTTCTCAGCTATGTCGATTTCGCTCGCAATCTAGAGGCCCGGACAGCCGAGCCGAAGGATTTGCGCGTTTTTACAGACTCGGCTGACCACGGTTGGGCATTGCTCAACAATGTGCCCGAGGCGCAGGATCTGTTCTTCCTCTGGTTGGAGGAAAATCTCTAAACAGCACTTCACCTGCGGTGCCAGCGCATGGACTCGCCTCCTGCCATTGCCGTCGTCATTCCCGCCTGCGACGAAGAAGAAGCCATCGGCAAGGTGCTGCAAGACATACCCGATATCGCACAGCAGGTTATTGTCGTCGATAATGGCTCGGCCGACCGCACCGCCGAGGTGGCCCGCTGCTTGGGGGCCTGCGTCGTTGGCGAGCCGCGCCGTGGCTACGGTCAGGCCTGTCTAACGGGCATGGCCCATCTCGATGGCCCGGATATCGTCGTCTTTCTCGACGGCGATTACAGCGATTACCCCGAGGACATGCTAACTATAGTAAGACCGATCATCGCAGACGGTGCCGATATGGTTATTGGCTCGCGGGTTTTGGGCCAGCGAGAAAAAGGTGCTCTTTTGCCGCAGGCCCGCTTTGGCAACTGGTTGGCCACCTTCTTAATCCGCCTGTTGTTTGGCATTACCTTTACGGATTTGGGGCCTTTCCGCGCATTGCGCTACGACGCGCTCATGCGACTAGAGATGCAGGACCGAAACTTTGGCTGGACCGCAGAGATGCAGGTCAAAGCCGCTCGGCTGGGCCTGCGCACAGCCGAAGTGCCCGTGCGCTATCGCCGCCGCATCGGCACCTCCAAGATCACCGGCACGCTCACCGGCACGCTGCGGGCCGGATACAAAATTCTCTGGACTATCTTCCGCTATGTGCGATGGCGTCCTACGCAGTCGCGGGGATAGGTGGGCACTGCTCGATGCAACTAGTGGACTACGACTTTGACCTGCCCGATGCCCTGATCGCCCAACGCCCAACGCTTGAGCGCGATCAAGCGCGTCTGTTGCTCTTGAACCGGGCGGATGGCTCGTTGCAGCACCTGCACTTTGGGGCTATTGTCGATCAGCTTGCTCCCGGCGACGCCCTAGTATTGAATCAAACACAGGTCGTGCCGGCTCGGCTCAGGGGGCGTAAAGTTGCTACTGGAGGGCGGGTTGAACTGCTACTGCTCAGGCCGCTGACTGCGGGCGATTGGCTGGCGATGGGGCGGCCTGGGCGGGGTTTAAAACCCAAGACGCGGTTGGAGTTTGGCGATGGAGCGGTGGAAGCGCATATCGTCGAACAGGTTGCACCGGGGCGGTTTCGCGTGCGCTTTGCCGTTGAAGACGTGCTGACGCGGCTGGAAGAGATCGGGGAGATACCGCTGCCGCCTTATATTCGGCGTCCTCCCGAGGCTGCGGACCAGGAGCGCTATCAGACCGTCTATGCGGCGCGTCCGGGGGCTGTTGCTGCGCCCACGGCTGGCTTGCACTTTACCCCTCAGTTAATCGCTGAGATTGCTGCCAAGGGCGTGGCGGTCCTAAAAGTGCTTTTGCACGTGGGGCCGGGCACGTTCGAGCCGGTGCGCTGCGCCGACCCACGCCAGCATGTGCTTGAGCCCGAATACTGCGAGATCGACGAGTCGGTGGCGGACGCGCTCAGGCGTTGTCGCGCGGCCGGTGGACGCATCGTCGCCGTCGGTACTACCGTGGTGCGGACCTTGGAGTCGAGCGTCGATGCCGAGGGCAATGTGTGCGCCTGCGGAGGATTGGCAAATGCTTTTATTTATCCACCCTACGCATTCAAAGCGGTCGATATGTTGGTGACGAACTTTCACTTGCCGCGCTCGAGTCTGTTGTTGCTCGTGGCGGCCTTCGTCGGTCGGGAACGACTTTTGGCCGCCTACCGCGAGGCTATAGAGCAGGGCTATCGCTTTTATAGCTATGGCGATGCCATGATGATCGTGTGACGCTGTGGAACGCATAACCGCCATCGTCCCGGCCGCTGGCCGGGGACAGCGCATGGGAGCGGATCGGCCCAAGCAGTACCTCCCTTTAGGAGGGCGACCCGTGCTCTGGCACGTACTCGCGCGTCTCGAAGCGAGCCCGCTGGTGACCGATATCGTCTTGGTCGTGCGGCGCGAGGACATGGACTATTGTCGCCGCCACTTGAGCGAGAGCGGGGATTTTGGCAAAGTCACTGCCCTCGTCTCTGGGGGTGCTGAACGCAGTGCATCCGTGTATCGAGGCTTGCAGGAGACCCGCGCCGATATGGTCTTAGTACACGACGCCGTGCGACCGTTTATTTCAGAGAGACTACTGGAGCGGGTGGTCGCCGCCACCCGCGAGCACGGAGCGGCGCTGCCTGCTTTGCCGGTGGTAGAGACGATCAAGGAAGTGGCAGACGGTTGGGTTGTCGGCACGCCGCGTCGCGTGCGGCTATGGCAGGCGCAGACCCCGCAGGGCTTTGACCGCGAACTGCTCCTGAGGGCATATCACGCGGCTGGGACCGACGTGGTGGCCACCGACGACGCCGCGCTGGTTGAGCGATTGGGGCACGCGGTCTATGTCGTGCCTGGCGAGGCCGACAACCGCAAGCTCACCACGCCCGAAGATCTGGCTTGGTCCGAGTGGCGAGTACGCGAAAGGGAAGAGGTGCCTGCTATGGGCTTGCGCATAGGACAGGGCTACGACGTGCATCGCTTGGAGGAAGGACGGCCCCTAATTTTGGGTGGGGTCGTCGTGCCCTTTGCTCGGGGATTGGCGGGCCATTCGGACGCAGATGTGTTGACACACGCCATAATCGACGCGCTTTTGGGCGCTCTGTCGGCCGGGGATATCGGCCAACTCTTTCCCGACTCGGACGAGCAGTACAAGGATATATCGAGCTTGGTGTTGCTCGAGCGGGTCGGCACCCTGATAGCGGAGCGAGGGGCGCGGGTTCTACACATCGACGCCGTCGTCGCGGCCCAGCAGCCCAAGCTAGCGCCGCACATAGCAGCGATGCGCCAAACGCTATCCGCGACCTTGGGTCTAGAAGTAGGGCAGGTTTCGCTCAAGGCCACGACGACCGAGCGGTTGGGGTTCGTCGGGCGCGAGGAGGGTATGGAGGCTCAAGCCGTGGCTCTTTTGGTGCTCTAAAATATGGCGGCCTATTTGGATTCCCTGCTCGCGGCCCTGTCGGGCGTCGATCCGCTGTGGGCGTACGGTCTCTTATTGCTTAGTGCCTTTTTGGAAAATATCGTGCCACCCATACCAGGCGATACGGTGGTGGTGTTTAGCGCCTATCTGGTGGGGCGCGGCCTCTTGGATATATGGCCGGTTTTTCTGGCTACTTGCGTTGGAGGTATAGCTGGCTTCTTAGCCATGTACTATTTGGGCTATAGCCGGGGTCGCGCCTTTTTCGCCGGCCGTCGGGGCACGGCGAAGCTGGCCCAAGCCGAGCGGTGGCTCAGTCGCTACGGCGTCGCGTTTATTCTCGGCAACCGATTTTTGAGCGGCATCCGGTCGGTCATTGCCATCGGTGCTGGTATAGGCCGCATGCCTTGGCCTACCGTCGTGCTATGTGGCTCGATCGGCATGGCGGTTTGGAACGGATTGCTGCTCTACGCCGGGGTTTTGGTGGGGGAAAACTGGGAGCAGGTCACCGAGCTACTCGCGCAATACAATAGATTGTTGGTGGGGATATTGTGCTTGGTGGGGGCGGTGCTACTCTGGCGCTGGTGGCGCAAGCGGCGGGTGGCCTAACCTTGACAAGCACGTATAGAGGGCTTAGGTTAAACAATTTCTATATTAATCTGAAGAAAAGACGATGAATGACATTACCTACGCCCCTAAAGCGGGCGAAATCAAGCGGCAGTGGTTCGTGGTCGATGCCACTGACAAGGTGCTAGGGCGGCTGGCTTCGGAAATCGCCCAAGTGCTGCGCGGCAAGAGCAAGCCCGAATACGCTCCGCATGCCGATGTGGGCGATCACGTTATCGTGATTAATGCCGACAAGGTAAAAGTCACGGGCAACAAGGCCGAAAAGAAGGTCTATTACCGCCACACCGGCTATCCCGGTGGCTTGCGGAGTACGCCCTACAGCCGCATGGCTGAACGACATCCCGACCGCATCATCCGCAAAGCCGTGCGGGGTATGCTGCCGCACACCAAATTGGGCCGGATGCAGCTAAAGAAGCTCCGCATTTATGCCGACGGCGAACACCGGCACCAAGCGCAAAACCCCCAGCCTCTCGAACTTTAAGCCAAAGGCAACGCGCCAATGTCCGCAGAAAACTACGAAGCGACCGGCCGCAGAAAGACCTCGGTCGCCCGAGTCCGCATGCAACTCGGCAATGGCAGTATCTACATGAACGGTCGCGCGGTCAGTGAATATCTGCGTCGCGATTCCCTAGAGATGATCCTCGTGCAGCCTCTGGACCTGACCGAGACGCGAAACGCGTTCGACATCCACATTTCCACCCGTGGCGGCGGCCTGCGCGGTCAAGCCGGTGCCGCCTGCTTGGGCATTGCCCGCGCCTTGTTGCAATACGATCCGCAGAAGCGGGAAGTGTTGAAGAAAGGCGGCTTTTTGACGCGCGACGCCCGCGAGAAAGAGCGCAAGAAATACGGATTGGCCGGCGCGCGCAAGCGCTTCCAATTCTCCAAGCGCTAGTTCCATTCCAATACACACGCTTCCCGATGCACGGCAGAGAGTGTCCCGTGGGCGTTCGGCGTCTGCGGGGCTTCTGTGTGTAGATGAAGGAGGCGGAGGCCCAACTAACATTGAGGAGCGATCATGGCAGACTTCACTATCCGCGACTTGCTGGAAGCGGGGACCCACTTCGGGCACCAGACCCGGCGTTGGAACCCCAAAATGCAGCCCTACATTTTCACCGAGCGCAACGGCATCCACATCATCGACCTGCAAAAGACAGTCGGCAAGGTCGAGGCCGCTTGCGAGGCCGTGCGTCAGACGGTGCGCGCCGGACGCGCCGTGTTCTTTGTCGGCACGAAAAAACAGGCCGCCGAACTCGTGCGGCAGGAAGCCGAGCGCTGTGGCATGTTTCACGTCACCGAGCGCTGGCTCGGCGGGATGCTGACCAACTGGCAGACTATCCGCCAAAGCATCCGGCACCTAGAGCATCTCGACCGCATCTCGGCTGACGGCACCTACGAGAACCTCAAGAAAAAAGAAGTTCTGCTGCTCGAAAAAGCGCGTGCCCGACTCCAGCGGACCTTGGCCGGCATCCGCAACATGGGTGGCTTGCCCGGCTTGGTCTTTATCATAGACATCAAGAAGGAGCACATCGCTGTGCGCGAAGCGGCCAAGTTGGGTATCCCCTCCGTGGCCATCGTCGATACCAATTGCGATCCCGACCTGGTGACCTATCCGATTCCGGGCAACGACGATGCCATCCGCTCGATCGCTCTCATCACGCGCCTCATCGCCGACGCGGTGATTGAGGGTAGGACCGAGGCCGAGGCCGAGAAAGCGGCACGCGACGACAAGCAAGAAGCCGAACAAGCCGAAGAGGCCCCGGCGGATGTAGCCGAGGCCACCGCATAGCTAGATCAACTACTTTTGAAAGCAAACGACGATGACTCAGATTACCGCACAAAGCGTACGAATGCTCCGGGAGAAAACGGGCTTGGGCATGATGGATTGCAAGAAAGCCCTGCAAGAAACCGGCGGCGACAGCGAAAAGGCCATTGAGTACTTGCGCAAGCAGGGCCTGTCCGCGGTGGAGAAGCGGGCCGGTCGCGACGCCAGTGAGGGCCTGATCCAAGCGTATATTCACCAAGGTAGCCGCCTCGGTGTGCTGCTAGAGGTCAACTGCGAAACCGACTTCGTCGCCCGCACCGACGACTTCCAAGAGTTCGCCAAGGATGTGGCCATGCACATTGCCGCCTCCCAGCCTTTGGCGGTCGAGCGGGAGGGCATTTCCGCCGACGCAGTGGAAAAGGAGCGAGCCATCTTTCTCGAACAGGCCAAAAATGAAGGTAAGCCCGAGCACATTGCCGAGAAAATCGTCGAGGGCCGCATGGAGAAGTTCTATCAGGAAAACTGCCTAATGGAACAGGTCTTCGTCAAAAATCCCGACCAGACCGTCGGCGAATTGGTCACCGAGCTAACCGCCAAAATCGGCGAAAAAATTACCGTGCGTCGCTTTGAGCGATTCGTCTTGGGAGAAGACGTCTGAGCATTGAGGCCGCCATGTTGGAAGAGATAATCGAAACAGTAAAAGAGGCTATGGATAAGGCCATCGAGTCCCTGCGCCGCGACTTAGCCTCTATCCGCACGGGGCGGGCCTCGGTCGCCATGCTCGACAACGTGCGGGTGGATTACTACGGTCAACAAACACCGCTCAACCAAGTGGCGACGATCAGCGTCCCCGAGCCGCGCTTGTTGGCGATCAAGCCTTGGGAGGCGGCCTTGATTCCCGTGATTGAAAAGGCCATTCTCGCCGACAAGAGCTTGGGCCTTAACCCGGCCAACGACGGCACTATCATCCGGCTGCCCATTCCCGAACTGACTGAGGAGCGGCGGGTAGAAATCACCAAAGTCGCCCGGCATCGCGCCGAGGAGGGGCGAGTTGCCGTGCGCCATGCGCGACGCGACGGGATTGATCTGCTCCAGGAAGCGCAAAAGGACGGGGATATCTCCGAAGACGAGTCGCGCAGCGCGCAGAAAAAGGTGCAGGAGCTGACCGCTGAATACGTAGCCTCCATCGACGAGATTATCGAAAACAAGGAAAAGGAGATCATGGAGGTCTGAACGGCCTCTGCTCTCCGGTTGTGCAGAAGCATAGCCCTGTTTTGTCGCTCTACTACATCCTGTGGTCCATGCGCCCCCGGCAGTGGATCAAGAATATCTTCGTCTTTCCCGCCCTCGTATTTTCCGAACATCTCTTTGAACTTTCCTACCTAATACACAGCTTAGGCGCGGCCCTCTGCTTCGTTCTGCTGAGCGGCGGCGTCTATTTGTTTAACGACATCTTTGACCGCCAGTACGACCGCCTGCATCCCCAAAAGTGCCATCGGCCGATTGCCGCCGGCCACCTGTCGGTCGCGTTGGCTTGGGGGGCGGCTTTGGTCGCGTTGGTCCTTGCGTTGGCTTGCGCGTTTTGGCTGCATCCCCATTTGGGTTGGGTGGCCGCACTCTACGCGGCGCTCAACGTGGCGTACTCGCTCCGGCTCAAACACGTGGTATTGGTGGATGTACTGATCGTGGCTGCGTGTTACCTGCTGCGCGCCGTCGGCGGTGGCGTGGTCATCGAGGTATCTATTTCCACGTGGTTTATCGTCTGTATCTTCGCGCTGGTGCTCTTTATGGCGGCGGTCAAGCGCCGGCAGGAGATCGTGCAACTGGCGGATGATGCCGCGAATCACCGCGCTATCCTCGAAGAGTACAGCGTGGCTTTTCTCGATCAAATGATCGCCGTCCTCGCGGCTGTGACCGTGGTTTGCTACGCGCTGTACGCGATGGGGGTGGGTGGCGCAGAAGATGCGCGACTGCAGTGGACGATTCCTTTTGTGCTCTACGGCGTGTTGCGCTATCTCTATCTAGTGTACCACCGGGGGCAGGGGGCCGATCCGACGGCAGTCGTCTGGAGTGATCAGCCTTTGCAGATCAACACCCTGCTCTGGTTGGTGGCTAGCCTATTCGGGCTGTACGCTAACTCTTAAAGGAGACGCGAGCATGGCAGCGAATTTGAAGCAGAAGATCAAGCGGGGCGAACAGGTGGTGGGGTTTGGCATCCGCGGCGACATTGGGCGCGACGCCTTCAAGCGCATCGCCGAATTGGATGCGTGCGATTTTGTCTTTACCGACAGCCAGCACTCGCCCTACAGCGAAGACCGCTTAGTCGGGTTGGCGGGCATGGTTGGGGAGTTCGACTTACCGCTGCACTTTCGCATCAAGCACACCCGCAACACCTACCTGATCGGCAACTACTTGGACTTGGGGCCTTCAGGGATCGAGGTGCCCCAAGTGGCGACCGTGGCGACCGCTGAAGAAGCCGTGGCCAATTTCTATTACTTGCCGCAAGGGGTGCGCAGCCACGGCGGCGGTGCCCGCGTCGGCGACACGAGCAACGGTCCCCAGGCGTATGCGGATTGGTGGAACCAATACGGGGTATTGTGGCTGCAGGTTGAATCGGTGGCGGCCGCGACCAGTGCCTTCAGCTTGGCGCGGCCCGGGGTCGATTGCCTCTCCTTTGGCCCTACGGACCTGCAAATGGACCTAAATCACCGGGGGCATCCCCATCTCAAAAGCGTCGATGATTGCGTGCGCCACGTGGTCGAGGCCTTGCAGGGCACGGATACCGCAGTCTGTTTCCGCAATGGCACAGCCGAGAGTCGGTCGCGCTACGCCGATATGGGGGTGCGCGTTTTTCTCGAAGCGCCGCCGGTCTGAGAGATATCTATCGGGCCTGTCCCAGCCCAGCGTACGCCCGGCCTAGCGGCAGGACGAAGGGTTCTTCGCAAGGTCGGAAGGGCACCATGGCGGCGATTTGGTCGAGTCGGTCGAGTACGTTGCTGCTCAAGGGACCGTTGGCGACCGCAGCGGCGTTTTCTTCGACCTCCGCCTGCGAGCGAGCTCCCATCAGGGCGCAGGAGACGCGCGGGTCGGAGAGCACAAAGCGCAGGCTTAGCTCAGGCAGGGAGATGCCGATTTCGCGGGCAAAGTCGTAAAGGGCGCAAAACTGCTGCTGGCGCGGCTGGCCCAGCCACAGCACTCCTCGCCGTATTTCTTCCTCGTGGGCCGGGGAGAGCGCGCCCATTTGCAGCGGCGAGCCGATGACGATGCCTATGTTGTGTTCGTGCGCCGCTGGCAAGGCGCAGTACGCAGCTTCGCGCCAGAGCAAGCTGTAGTTGAGAGCGGTGAGCAGGATGTCGAAGCGGCCTGTGCGGATAATAGGTTCGATGTGGTAGGCCGTGGTCGATCCTAGGCCGATGTAATCGACGAGACCTTCCTGCTTGAGTTCGTCTAGAACCTCTAACACTGGGCCGTTGTATTCCTCGTCGGCCCACCAATCATACATTCTTGGCCGGTCTGGCTCGTGGACCATTAGGATATCGACGCGGTCGCGCTTGAGACGCGCTAGGCTTTCCTCCACCGAGCGCCGCAAGCAGGCAGGATCCTGCGGCAGGAAGGGGGTAAGGCGTCCCCCGATCTTGGTCGAAAGGTAAAAGGGCGTTTCCACGCCTTCCAATGCCTTGCCCAAGACCTCTTCGCTATCGAAATAGGTCGGCGCGGTGTCGATGTAATTGACCCCTAATTCGAGCGCTCGCAGCACGGCCTGCTTGCTCTGCGCGAAGGCCGCGCCATGGGACGAGACGAAAAGCCCGCCGAGCGACAGCTCGCTCACGGCTAGGCCCGTGCGGCCGAGGATTCGCTTTTTCATAGTGTCAACTTTCAGTGGTGAATGGCATTTTCAAGTAGTTGCATCGTATTGGCCTGTGAATAAGCCATAATAAGCCAACACCTTTATTTTCAAGTAGTTGCATCGTATTGATGCTCCTATTCAGTGAAAAGTTAAAATTTAACTAATGCGAGTATTCTATTACTTATGTCTCTCAAAGCGTTCAGTTCCGAGCATAAGCGCACCGTCTGACAGAATCTCCACACCTACACTTTCGAGCGTATCCTGTCCACCCTCTAAACGCATAAGGGTGTAACGCGTCCAATCAGAATACTGCTCTACTCTGATGATGGAATGTAGCTGGCTACTCTCTTCGAGTAGCTCCCCATCCAGTTAGAGGATAACCAAACTGCGGTTTAGTCCTTCCAGATGCTTACGTAGGTTGAAGCGGTGTCCTCAACGAGATCGGTGCCGGGCACGTTGTCGCCGATAAAGTTCGCTACTTCGTCTACTTTTCTCTCATCGTCGCCAACGCAGGCGATAGAAACACCTTCGCAGGACAGAATTACTGTCTGCAACTCTTCGTCTAGCAGATAGACGCGCTCGGCAGGCTTATCTTCGTCCTCGTCGCCTTCGCGCTTCGGGAGTTACTCCTTCCACTTGGCCGGTGAATAAGCCATAATTTTGATCTACAGGCGGTTCCACCGTGCTCCCCGCCCATGTCCGGTGGGCGCGACCAGCCCAAGCGTCCTCAGAATAGCCAAGTCTTCTCGCACCTGCCGCTCGCTGGCCAGCGGCTTTAGTTGTGCGTATATCTCGCGCAGTGCTAGCCCTCGACCAGCCTGATCCAGCAGGGCTAGCGTCGCTTGTTGCCGCTCTGTCAGGTCTCTCTCAACGCGCTGAGGCAGCACATTTCGGTTGGGCCGAAAGCGCACTGTCACGCAACCAGAGGTATCCTCGATCTCGGGTTGTGGCAGGCCGGCAGCCGTCGTCCACTTTACCATATTGATCGTGCCGATTCCCCATCGCTCAATGATGCCGCGTCGGTAAAACACATCAGCGATCAGAGGATTCCAAGGCAGCGATTCGTGTGGAGCAAACAACTTCTCCGCGGTCAGTCCAAAATGCAACGAGCCCGTTGAGGTTACCTCCAAGCAGTCGTCGTATATTGCAGTAGCTACCGAGCCGCCGCCGATTGCATAATCCCGGTGGCAGAACGCATTCGCTAGTGCCTCGCGTAGTGCCGCAGGTGGATAGAGCGGGTCATCGATCCGCTCAAAGAGATCCGGGACAATGCGGCCGGCTACTGGCAGGTTTTCGAGCATAAAACGCTCTGCCCTTGCGAGCAGCACGAAAGCGTTGCCGCGAAACTGTCGATTGTCGAGAAATTCCGTGCGGGCGGTTCCACGGAAACGGGCGACTCGGAGCAGGCACTGAGGCATCTCAGCTTCGATCCGGTCGGTGCTTCCGAACAACACGACCGCGGCCCGCAACAATTCGCCATCTTTGATCAAACTGAGGCCCTGCAATAATGCCTCGGGTTCACGAGTGCCCGGATCCTTGACACGCCCCCGACGAATCGCCTCCTCAATCGTGCGCCCAATCTCAGTTACGTCGAGGTCGCTGACCGACCATCCGGTAGCGGGCTGATTTTCCCAGCGTTGCTCACTATGCATCCGTTCAAACAGCATCTGATTGTACTCGTCGGACGACATCTTCAAGTTGGTATTTCCAACCCGGCGGTAGGCGATTCCCCTGTAGTTATAAGGCTTCATAGGACCTTGATTGACGCTTACCACGACCACTTCTCGGCCGTCCTCCACGGGAACCCGCTCTACTACCGGAAATACCGGTGGTTCGATCTCTTGGATCTCTGCACTCACTTCTTCTAGCGTGTGGTCGCTCACTTGCTGGCCGATTGCAGATCCTTCCGGCGTGACGCCGAAAAGGACGCGCCCACCGCGATGGTTAAGCATGGCGCACATCGTTTGGACAGCTTCGCGGCGTCTTCCGGTGGTCTCCTTGAACTCCAGTGTCTCGGATTCACCGGTTGCGACTAGAGCTATGATTTGCTCAGGCGTCATGCGAATTCCGCTCACCACGCCGTCCAGCCGCCGTCCACCGGTACGACGGTTCCGTTGACGTAGCCACTGGCCTTTGAGCACAAGAAGAGTAGGGTGGTGGCCAGCTCTGCGGGCTGACCAAAGCGGCCCTGCGGTGTAAAGGTGCGCAGGCGGGTGCTCATCTTCTCGTTGTCGAGGGCGGTCTCGGTCATTTCAGTTGGGAAATAGCTGGGGGCGATAGCGTTTGCGGTGATGCCGTGCCTGCTCCATTCCACCGCTTGCGAGCGCGTCAGTCCTACGAGTCCGTGCTTGCTGATCGTGTAGGCGCTCAGGCCGTTGATTACTGAGGCCCCCAAGCCGTAGATCGAGGCGATATTGACGATGCGGCCGGCATCAGATTCACGGAGCAAGGGGAAGCAGGCTTTGGCGAGCAGCCACTGGGCTTTGAGGTTGAGATCGACGACCGCGGCAAAGTCTTGCTCGGCCATATCTTCGAGGCGGACGCGAGTGGCTGTACCGGCATTGGCGACCAAAATATCGCACCCGCCGAGTCGCTCGTGCGCTTGCTCGGGCAGGGCGGCGATGGCGGCGTTGTCACTGAGATCAGCCGCGTGGGCGTGGATGGTGCCAGCGCGGTCTTGCAATTCGTGGGCGAGTGCTTTGAGGCGCTCGCGGCGGCGGGCGACGGCGAGGACATCAGCTCCTGCCGAGACGAGGACGCGGGCTAGTTCGGCTCCTAAGCCGCTGGAGGCTCCCGTGACGATGGCTTTGCGACCCTGGCAGCCAAAAAGGTCGTGTAGATAGTCTTTACTGTTCATGGAATTTTAAAGTAATGGATGCATCTGGAGCGGCCAAACGGAGCGGCTAGAAGCGGGCCGCTTGCCTGCGTATGTACCGCCGCCTAGAATTACGTCCTACCCTTTCTCGCACAGGAGACAGTAGGCTATGGTGGCAAATAGTATGACCAAGATCGAGGCGACCGAGGTCGCGGCCCCGCCGGCGTGGGCTTTGATGGAGCGGAACTTGATCGCGCTGATGGAGGAGTCGGGCCGCTTGTTTGCCCGACAGTACTTTGAGCGAGGCGGCGGCACCTTGTTGGCTGAGGATGTGGATGATCTCTACGAACAGGTGTACAACTTTGGCCTGTTCTACGCGATTGGTGCGGCCGACGATTTGCTCGACCTCCACTTCCGCAACTGGAACGCCGTCACTCGCATCAGCGACGACCGCATCAATCACCGCACGCGCTACAACGACCACAAGAAGGTCTTCCGGCCGTCTATCCACAACGAGTTTTGGAACCTCGAACAAGCCATGGAGTGGCACCACTTGGGCGAGGGCAATATGGCCTTTTACGACTTTGGAGTGGCCGACCCCACGGTATCGGAAAACATGCGGCGGGCGCGGAGCTTTGCGGCCATGTTCATCGGCGAGGACCCCCAAGCCCCCAACTGGGACCCCGAATACCGCATCCTGCGCTCGCCCTTCCATTCGAGCCAGGGACCCAAGCTCCACGCGGACGCGGAATACGCCAACACCATGCTGCTGGCCGGGCGCGGCCTAGGCGGGCAGGCCAACTACTACGGCGTGCGCGCCAGTCTGTATCCCATCGTCAAAAACTTGGAGACTCGGTGGTTTGAAAATCCAGCGCGGCGCAAGCAGATCGTCGATCTGTTCGACCGGCTCGTCTTGCAGTGCGACACGCCCAACAGCTTGGCGGCTACTGCGCTGGTGACCAATGCCTATTTGTACACCGGCGACGACAAGTACAAACAGTGGGTTCTCGACTACACTGAGGCGTGGATGGAGCGCACAGAGAAAAACGGCGGCATCTGCCCGGACAACGTCGATGCCAAAGGCGTCATCGGTGGGGGACGCGAAGGTGTGTGGTGGGGCGGTCAGTACGGCTGGAACCACTACCAGGGCTACAACATCATGTACCACGGCATCAATATCGCAGTCGAATGCGCCCAACTGCTCACGGGCGACAGCGGATACCTCGACTTTTTGCGCTCGCAAATCAAGCTGCAAATCGATAACGGCAGGAAACGGGAGGACGGGCAGTTCCTCGTGCCAGTGCGCTACGGGCCGGATGGCTGGGACTGGAACCCTGCGCCGGGGCTGCACGTAAGCGACGGCATTGAGATGCGGGGCTACTGGTTGGAACCCACTCCGCTGCGGGGCCAGGACATCATGCACCTGTATCACGCTTCTATGGCCCGGAAGGACTACGAGCTGATTACCTTGGTGCGCGACGGCGATGTGGAGCGCGACTGGAACGACGTGGGGACAGCCCTAGGAGAGAAGAACTGGGGCAATACTGAATTCGCCCGCTTTCAGTACTACGACGGCAAGAATCCGGGCTGGCCGGAGCAGATCCTGCAGGCGGAGTATCAGCAGGCTCTAGAGACCTACGAGGCCATGCGCGCCGACGAGCGCAGTCCCATAGAAATCATTGCGACTAACCGACTTCCATCGCAGCCGGTGTTGACCAAGGGGTTGACCCAAGTGACGCTGGGGGCACCGCAGTCGGTCTATAACGGCGGCCTGCTGCGCGCTACGGTGCGCTATTTCGACGCCGACCGCCTGCGTCCGGGGTTGCCCTTAGACGTGGCCGCCTTGGTGGATGAACTGGGGCCGGACGTAGTTGGAATCCAACTCGTCAACACGTCGCGGCACGAGACGCGCCGCCTCATCATACAGGCTGGTGCCTTTGGCGAGCACCGCTTCACGCAGCTCAAATACCGCGTTGCGGGGAGGGATGGGGAGGTGGCGGCTACTGTAGAAGGGAAGTACTTCTCGGTAGAGCTGCCGCCTTCAACAGCGATCCGCATCGAAGCTGGGCTAGACCGCTTCTGCAATACGCCAAGCTATGCCTTCCCGTGGCATGGCGATGGGATTCCCGTGCCGTTTCCGTCGTGAAGCTTCTCAACCCATGAAAGGACATCCAGATGGATTCTGGCCTATTTATCTTCATCGTCATGCTGCTCGCCGCCGTGCCGCTCTATGTCATCGCCTATCTGATCGGGGTTAAGAAACGCATCGGTCTGATCTCCGGTCTCAACCCGGACCGGGTCGCCGACAAGGACGCGTTGGCTCGCTGGGTGGGGCTGATGACCTTCCTTATGGGAGTGGTGACCATCCTGATGGGCTTGGGGGTATATCTGTTCATAGGCGAGACCTTGACTATCGTGCTCGTCGGTGTCGCGCTGATCTCAGCCCTGAGCATCGCACTCATCGTCGGCATCCAGAGATATGTTTCCTGAAGGAACTCATCATGCAGGAGCAAAGACTAAACGACGAAGTATTCGAAGCGCTTGCTACGCGCGGCTACGTCATCGTCCACAACTACCTTCCCGAAGCCCAACGCGCGGAAATGGCTGCTGCTCTCCGCCGCATCCTCAAACCTTGGGACGAAATCGCGGACAACCCACCCGACGACCGCATCGGCTCCTACTATTTTCCCTATCCCGAACAATGCCTCAACCGCGCCATCGTCGATCGCGAGGGCATCGCCTTTGCCCGCCGCTGGCTCGACACCGACCAAATACACTACCGGCCCGGATTGGGGCTGATCTCCTATCCGGGCCGCAAGGGTGGGCCGTTCCACATCGACAATGGCAACAACTCGCTGCTGCCGCCCACCGAATCCGACCGTCGCCACAGCCAACTCAACTTCTGGTTCTGCCTCGAAGATGTCGAAGAGGATCAGGCTCCGACCCTTTTCGTCGCCGACGGGGACGGCCAGCACCAGGATGCGGATAGAGCGGAGCCAATGGTCGCGCCTGGCGGCTCGGTAGCCATCTTCCACAACTACTCTTGGCACGCCGCCAGTGACTATCGGCGCGCCGACGGGCAGCGCTATATCTGGAAATTTGCCTATGGTCGTGCCGACCACTATTGGGAAGGAGTTGAGCACTACACCCACGTGGGGCGCAACCCGCACTTTTGCGAGTTTATCGCCGGCCTCTCCGCTGCCGACCGCCAGTTCTTCCGCTTCCCGCCGCCTGACCATTCATACTACACCCGTCAGACGCTCGCCGCCTTGGAAGCGCAGTATCCTGGATGGAACGCCCGCAGCGAATACCGGCCTCGGGACGGGGAATAAGGCTCAGGTTTTGCGTGGCACGGCGAGGGGGTTTCCGTGTCGTTTATGTCGTGAGGCGATGCCTAAAGGCGCGGTGAATCAGGCATGCAAAATGCAGTTGGTGGTGCCGAAAGAATTGGGACGGCGCTCCTCGCACTGCGGATCATCGCGCCATTCGCCATCGACCACAAAGCGGTATTCGTGCTTGCCCAAAGGCAAAGTGACCGAAGTTTTCCACAGGCCCTGGGCGTCTTTTTTGAGCGGGCGGGCCTGCGGGTCCCAATCGTTGAAAGAGGCGGCTAAATAAACGCTTTCCGCCTGCGGGGCTAAAAGTTTGAAGAGTTTGCGTTTTTTAGTTTTAGTCGTCGTCATAGTAGGAAATTTTCCTGTTGGTAAAGGGGGACTAAATCAAAGAACGTGGATGCTTGGAAAAAGTCAATAAGTCGGCGGCAGCGGGCTTATTTTAGGTGGGCAGGGCACTGGATTAGGGCAGCCCTACTTCGCGGCAGAAGGTAGAAAATGGCAGGACGCGCGTGTTGGCGGTGGCATTGCCAAAATCTTTTGTGCCGAGGTGTACCTGGTAGAACCGTGGAATGTCTGTCCGCTCCCTGAAGTAGCGGCAGGCGGGCGCAGCGCTTTGCTCGCCGCTTTTGCACTCTACGGCAAATTCCGCTCGGCCATCGCGTAAGACGACGAAGTCCACCTCGCGTTTGTCCGTATCACGAATGAAGCGCAATTCCATCTCATGCCCTTCGGTGTCCTCGACATAGTGGCAGTACTTCAGCAGGTGACTAGCTACCATGTTTTCGAACCGGGCACCTCGGTCGGCCACGCGTGACCAGTCCCAGAAGTACAGCTTTTTCTCCTTGCGGACAGCCCGAATCCGCTTGGCTCCAAACGGCGGAATGCGATAGCACAGGTACAGCCGCTCAAAGATCGTCAGCCAGCGCTCGACGGTTTCGTACGCCACTTGCAGCAGTTTGCTGAGACTGTTGACCGAAAGAGGGGAGCCTACGCACGCCGGCAAATGCGACAGCAGCAGTTCTAGCATGGATACCTCGCGGACATGCTCTAGATCGCGGAGATCTTCATAGAGGACTCTTGCGGAATGCTCGCGCAACCAGCGGCGCTGAAAGCGCTCCTCACCCCTGAGAAAAGGCTCGGGGAAACCGCCAAACCTGAGTAATTGCTTCACGAGCGCGTCATTGGGTACCTGCCCGTATTCCATTGCCGTGAACGGATGAAGCCGATAGTAGTGATACCGGCCCTGCAAGGAGTCGCCGCCTTTGCGATAGTAATCCAGACGCGCCGAGCCGGTGACGATGAAGGAAACGGCAGTCTTGTTCTTGTCGAACAATCCCTTCATCAAGTTGCGCCAGCGTGCGTACTTGTGGATCTCGTCAAAAATGACGCGGGTCTGATCTGCGGGGAGTCGTTCGGCCAGAATATCTTCGCGATCGGCCAACACATCCCAGTTCAGATAAGCCGGCGACGACTCGTCTTGGCCGCGGTCCAGTAGAGATAGGGCAAGAGTCGTTTTGCCAACTTGGCGTGGCCCGCCGATGAATACCATCCTGTTCGCAAGATCCGCGTCAATACTATCTTTGATATAGCGTGGTTCCATCTCTGCTGACCTTTCTGATCGTGGTGTCATTATTTTAGACTGTATTCTAAAATATTCATGGGTGTTTCAGAGTCAACAGGAAAACGAGGATATATAGCTGATTGGTAGGAATTGACGGAGATGCTGTTTGCAAGACATCGCAGATTGCAATATGTACTTACATACCACGTCTATGACCGTGGAGAATCGCCCATAGACGTGGTATGTTCAAGCGTCTTACTCCCCTTATCGGAGATGCGAACTATGAGACCTTTGTTTTCGTGGCACCAGAACCATGTAGGATACAGCCATTTGATCGTTCTCTTTATTGTTACATTTTGTTGTCTGTACGGCTGCGCCGTTAGTGGCGGCGCTAAAACGCCCAAGGATCTGAACGAAAGGAACATAGCAGTTTTGGTCCTGGCAAGAGATTTCGATCCGTACTCATGGCGTGGAGCCGAGAGGGCTTTTACCCCACTCACGAATCGGGAAGCTGATGGTTTGGAGTGGAAACTGTTGCAGGAAATGGAGGGTTTAGGGCTATTTGAACACGTCACGCGCTACGAAAATCCCTTAACCTACAACCTAAAGCCGGCGTACGAGTTGAGTTTGTACGGGGCTTGGTTTGCGCGCCATGAGAAGGAGAGCGTAATGGCCAAAGAATTTGTCGATGTGCCGGTTCCCGCATGGGTAGCGGAAACGAGTGAGCGGGAAATCATAACCCAGCGCGGTCTTATGGTGCGCTACGAGCTAAAGGACCGCAGGAGCGGCGAGATCGTAGCGAAATGGTATTCGTTTAGTGCCGCGTCGTTCCCCGAGGATAAGATGAAGGTGCCCGTTCTAGCGCAGACCTTATTGGAGGATGAACACCGGGCGATCTTGCACTCGGTCGCTCCCGACGATGTGACCGCGACGGCCTATCGGGCAGTCAGCATTATGTCCCCGCCGTCTGCGGGAAATAACGAAGTCATCGCGAAGGTGCCGGCGGACTCGGAGTCGGGGTTGCTTATTGCGGGGCGTAGTACTCATACATTCGAGCAAGGACTGGAGCAGTTTATCGCCGAAGGAGAGAATCTGGCTGGCAGCCCCCTTTACACTTATTTCGGCACGATTGATGTATCCTATATAAAAGAGCAGGCGGCCGATCTCCATCAGTCGCTGGTGGCCGCCTTGGTCGAGCAGATTGGCGAGTCGCCCATGCAGTATTTTCCTTGGAAGGGCGACTACAAGTTGGCTTTTGATATTATGAGGCTCAATTTCTGGCATGATTCCGAAAGGCGCGCCTTCGGCACCGCCGAAATCGGCGTGCAGTTGATTCTCCTATCGGAAAGAAGAATTCTTTTTGAACAGAATCCCCCTCTGATTGTGTCGATTCGGAAATCTACTCCGGGCGGCAAGGAGCCTATGGCCCTGCTGTGTCAAGACGCGGCAGCAAAAATCGCGCAACTGCTGAAAAACTACTTGGCGCAGGGGCACGGCGGAACGCCTTGAGCAGAGGGCATCTCCTAAAGAACGCGCGATTGGATAAATGGATCGTCGCGTCCCTAAAAACCGCCGGCGGACCGTCCCACCACTCGCCATTGATCATCAATCGGCGATGCCGCAGGCCACGTCCGTCAGATTGTCGTAATAGTGTACGTAGGTTACGCCGTCGATAACTATGCGGTCAGTGTGGGGTAGGTCCTCTTCCCAAGTCATCTCCTCACCCCAATTGTGCGGCGGGGCGTCTCTTTTAGCCCAGCGGTTGCCGTTGTAGCGGCGGTCCAGTACTGTGCGTCCGGCGCGGGTGATATAGGCTTCGATCATGACATCGCGCTCGGTGGCTTCCTTCTCGACTTCAAAGACACGCAGGCAGGTAAAATGCTGCTCGCCGATCTGCACGTCGAACACTCCGGCCCCGGTGATTTGGGCGGCGTCGGCCTGTCTTGTGAACGAGCCGTCGGTCTGGGGGTGCAGGTAGCCACAATCCTCGATTAGGCGCGGCGAAGGGGCCCAATCGTCGTAGAATCCTTCGTCGAGGAAAGTTGTCAGTTCGCACGTGCCGTCGGGGCGCAGCGATTCCACGGCGATCCATTCCACCTCGTTCTCGGCCAGATGGCCCCATACTTTGACATGGCGATCCTCTTCGCGTTCGTGGATTTTGCCGTCTTGGTCGAAATACTGGTTCTCCACCTCGATTTCGACACAAGAACGGTCGTGGATGACTGCGGATCGTTGGGCCGCTAGTGAGAGGGTTTCGCCCAGCCTCCAAGGCGCGTTGCTTTCTTTGAGGGGTTCATAGATGGCCCAGCGGACGCGGTCGCCTACTTCTGGCACGATGAACCACCAAGCCATCTCTTTGAAATCAATGCGGAAAGGTTCCTCTTGGCTCGCCTCAATGCGTATTTCGGGCCGGTACTGGGGGAAGGTCCGTTGTTGGCTAGCACTCATGGTTTTGCTCCTCTTCTTAGGGGTGACGCCCAACACTGTGCGGATTCGGTCGCGCCCGTGCGACAGGCGGCGCTTGACTGTGCCGTCGGGACAGCGGTGGCGGGCGGCTATTTCGGCAATGCTTAGACCGTCCAAGTAAAAGGCCTGCAGAGCAGCTCGCTCGCGGTCGGGTACTTCCTCCATGGCCTCGACGATGGCCGCAGCGGCTTCCCGCTGTCGGGCCTCAGCCACCCCGAAGCGATTGACCATAGGTGCCAAAGCCTCTGTCTCGACGAACAACTCACGGCGCTGGGTCGAGCGGAAGTAGTCGCGGCAGCGGTTGCGGGCCACCTGCAGCAACCAGGCCCGCACATCGCGGGGAGTATCTCGGCGCAGGCCGCTCCAGGCGTGTACTAGGGTTTCCTGCAGTACATCCTGCACGTGATCACCGGAGCCGACTCGGAGGTGGATCAACCTCGCTAAGGTGCGCTCGTAGCGCCGAATCAGGCGGACGAAAGCTTGCTCGTTGCCCCGCCGCACCTGCTCGGCTAAAAGCTGATCGCTTGGACTGGTCATACGTCATCTGCCTTTTACCTTACAAGGCGGACGGCAGCGGGCAAAGGTTCACCGACAGCGCCCGCGCCCCGAGAGCATGGTCTCTTTCTTGGATTTCAGTAAATTTAACCATAGTCAATCTGATAAAATCAGAATCCATCCACACCTTTAAAAAAGAATCTGCCATGAAACTGTTCTACGTCGCCTGCGTTGCGGCCATCGCGTTCGTCGCTTGTGAGGATAAGAGTTCCCTATCTTCTACTGCGGACGGCGATGGTGCCCCTGTTAAAATTGGGTTCCTCGTCTCGGGCGACCGCATCACCTATCCGAATGGAGCTAAAATTGCGGTGGACGAAGTCAACGAGCGCGGGGGGCTGTTGGGCCGATCCGTTGAATTGGTTACGCGGATAGACATACAGGAAGCGGCGGTTGCCGTGCAGACTGCGGAGACCATGATCCTCACCGACGAAGTAGTAGCCCTCGTTGGCCCCAATCGCTCCTCGCACGCCATTGAGGTCGGGGCCGTAGCCCAGCGCCACGGCGTGCCGATGATTACCACGGCGGCCACCAATCCTGCCGTGACAGCGGCTGGCGATTTTGTCTTTATGGCCGCTTTCACCGATCAGTTTCAAGGGCGCGTCATGGCGCAGTTTGCCAAAGAGACGCTCGGGGTGAATGCAGCCGCTGTTTTGACGCAGCGCGGGGAAGTTTATACCGAGGGGATTGCCGAGTTTTTCATTGCCCATTTTAGTGGCTTTGGGGGAGAGGTCGTCGCCGAAGAGTTCTACGAGAGCGGTGCGACGGATTTCGCTGAGCAATTGACCGCCATCGCGGCGGCGGCTCCCGAGGCGATCTTCCTATCGGGACTGCCGCCAGAAGTCGCGCTGGTGACCAAGCAGGCGCGTGCCCTGCCGCTGCACAACGCGGCTGGGGAACCGACGCTTTTTCTCGGGGCCGATGCTTGGGACAATCCGACGCTGTTGGACAATGAGGAAGCCGCGGTGGATGGCAGCTTCTTCAGCAGCCACTTTTCGCCGGACACGGACGAGCCAAGTGCACGCGCATTCATCGACACATACCAAGCCCTGTACGGGATTGCGCCCACCGGCGGCGATGCAGTGAGCTACGATGCGGTGCGCTTGCTCTTGGAAGCCGCAGAGCGAGCGGGTAGCCTCGACGCAGATGCGATACGGCAGCAACTGTTGGCTACCGAACAGTACTCTGGGGCGACGCGCATTGCCGGGTACAACGAAAATCGCCATCCGACCAAGAGCGCGGTCATTATGACCATTGAGGACGGCGCGAAGAAGTTCTATCAGCAGGTAGATCCGTAGGGGATATGTGCATATCTGGATCGGGAATTTTCCAACGCGACCTGCGGCAATTCATCGGGGAAGTATCCTGAACCCGGCCGCAGAACGGGCTGTCAGCCCTGACCTTTAAAGTAGATATCTAGAGCATTCTTCCCTAAAATCCATGTCTTGTCTTCAGCGCTGAAAAAGGGGATCAACTCCTGCATAATGAGCAGTTCGTAAAAGTTGGCCCATACCATCCGCCGCGGCCCAAAGCGGTCGTACACCTGCTCCAAAAAGGGCCACACATCGCGGAAGGGGGGTCGTTCCTTGGAAGGATTGTGTAGCGAGGTGCGGATGTACACATTGGGCCAGCGGGCTAGATCGAGCAGTGGCCCAAAGCCCTCGCTATCGGGGGTGCTGATGTCGATCATCGCCAGATGGTCAATGACCACTTTGACTCCGGGGAAGCGCTCGGCCATGGTCGCCACCTGCCCGACTTGGTGCGGCGCTAGGAAGATGTTGAACACCGCGTCCAACTCCTCGGCCCGGTGCCACAGCGGATAGCTGACCTCATCACTGAGCCAGACCACGTCGCGGTCGTAGATGGGACTCAAGCGTAGCCCTGCCAAGCCCTCCTCTCGCATGGCCCGTTCTAAACGCGCTGGATTCTCCGGATCGGCCGGATGGTGCAGCCGGTACCCGACTAAAAGGCCGATGGCGGCAAAGCGGTCGGGATAGCGCTGTACGCAGTGGCTGGCATAGCGGTTGTCGCGGCCGTAGTAGCACACTTGGCTGATGACGACCTTATCGACTCCATAGGTCCGCATGTGTTCTATGAGGTCTTCGGCCGACTGCTCATAGTCGGGCTTGGCACCGGGGCAGTTGGACAGACGCGGGTCGGGCTTAAAACGGGGGTCGTGGAGCACCCAGGCGTGCTCGGCACCGTTGACGATGGGGTAAGAGGCGGCCACGGCTCACGAAACGGCGGTGCTGAGCGTGGGCGTGTGTAATGCACTCATAGACGATCTCTTGATTGTAGATTCACTGGATGGAGCGAGCGCTAGAAATGTGCGCTGAAAGTACCTCTTACCGCGGCCCCGGGCAAGATCACTCAACTTTAATGCACGCCTAGGTATCGACCGCTACCGTAGCAATGAGATGGCGACGCGCTGCCCGTTCCGTTCCCGCTAAAGAAGAATATCGCAGTCCTTGCTCATTCTCCTGTATTCCTGTAATTATTGAGGAGTGGCCGGACGGCATCGAGGAGATATATGCAGAAGCTTAAGTTCGAGATTGAGTGGGTTGATGCGGAACGGATCAACGGTCCGGAACTGTACGCGACTTGGGCGTCTTTACGAATCTGCGCCGGGGATTCGGTGATCACCCGCGTGCTGGATGAACGGGCAAAGACAGTGCGTGACTTCGTGTATGTCCCGCTGTATCCACTCGCGGAGTGGTTGGCGACGAACTGGTGGTTCTTGACGCAAGAAATTAACAATCCGTACAAGGAAGACGATCCCAACTTTCATCGCCGACATGCACTAAGTGCTAGCCGAGAGGGGTATGCGTTTCCCAACCTTGAGGTGTTCTCCGCCGGTGGTTGGACGCGCCTTGCTTGGAAACAAGGTATACCTCCATGGACCAAGGTCGAATTCTTGAACCAGGGAGAAATCCAGATTGACAGTAGCGAGTTCCGCGATACCTGTGTCGACGTCGTCGATCAAGTGATTCGGCGGCTCGTATCTTTCGATATCGAAGAGACGTTTCTACAAGAAGAATGGGCCGCAATTCAGGCCGCGGATAAAGACGAGTCCGAGTTCTGCGAAATCGCGGCTGGGCTTGGTTTGGATCCGTATGACCTAGATGAAGCGAAGCGTGAACTCGTGCTTGAACTCGCTGAGGAGTTGAGTGGAGCGGTACTCGAAGAAGCGGTAGCCGCTCTTGACCCCCAGGCCCTGCGCGTGGGCTGCTCTGCCATCACGGGTGCAATTGCCGGAGCTAAGTCTAACGGCCTTCGCCTAGAACGATTTGAGTCGATCGTTTGTCCGGACAAAAGCTCGGCAGGACTCCAGCCCTGGGAGGAGGGCTACGACTTGGCGCGACAACTACGGCTCGCCTTGGAACTCGACGGTACCCCGCTGGCCACTATGCCTCAACTTGCGGAAGTCATTGGCGAAACTCCGGAACTGCTCGACAGAGTAACCAAGCCGATAGGTCTGCGCGGGGCGACGCTGGTTGATGGCGTGATCGCTTGGAAAGACGACCAAAGCCCCGCCTTTGGGTTTCGTCAGCTTGGCGAGCACAGCAGGCGCTTCCACTTCTGCCGTGCCTTGGCCGAAGTATTGGTGTCACCTAACACGAATACGCTGCTCACGAGAGCGAACTCCGAGCGACAACAGCGCAATCGCACCTTCGCAGCCGAGTTCCTAGCACCCTCGTCCGGTTTGCAGAAGAGAATATCTGGTCAAACTGTAGATGGTGACCAAATAGACGAGCTGGCGGACGAGTTCGGTGTTTCCTCACTCGTCATAGAACACCAAGTTCAGAATCACCGCATCGCACGGGTGTGCTGATTGAGTGTCATTACCCCACAGCTTCAGCAATCTTGGACGCAAGTGAGTGCCTTGCTCAACATTCAAAATGAGCAGGACTATGATTTGGTGTTAGAGCGCCTCAACGGCCTGATTGATGAAGTGGGCACTGATGAGGGGCATCCGCTGTATTCTCTACTCGATACGCTAGGCACTGTTGTCCATGCTTGGGAGGAAAAACACTATCCCATGCCCAAGTTGGAGGGTGCGGATGCACTTCGATCGCTCATGGAGGAGCATGGTTTGACTCAGTCGGATTTGCCAGAGGTGGGTTCGCAAGGGGTTGTTTCGGAGATTCTGGGTGGGAAGCGGGTGTTGAATGTCCGGCAGATACGTGCTTTGTCCGAACGATTCGGCGTTTCACCGGCAGTATTCGTCTAGGTTCAGTAATTTACATGCGGCCCATGACGGAAGCCTCGGTGCAGGTCAAGTGGCCACGGCGAGCGTGTCCCATATCCTGTCCTTTGACCGACTGCAGATCAGGCCCTTTATTTTTTATTCGATAGGTATAGGAAGCTGTTCACTTGTGAGAAACTGTCTGAAAATCCCCCGTTGAGCGACACTGAGCATCGGTCAAGTAGTCCTCGGATGGACGTTTTTCGAGGGCAGGATGTCCTTCGCTTCCAAGATGTTTTACATGCAAGGGACATCCTCTGGAATTTTCAAACAGCTTTTGAGGAAACATCCATAGAAAGAAATTATGAAAGCGATCGATCGACGATTTACAGAGATAATCAATGGGAACAAGCAGTTTATCATTCCCGTCTTTCAACGGGACTATAGTTGGACGACAGAGCAGTGCCATCAGATGTGGGATGACATTATGGGCACCGGCAGCGGAGATGTCGATGGGCATTTTCTGGGTTCATTCGTATATGTAGAAGGGGATACAGGAGCGGCATTCAGTAATTGGCTGGTGATTGATGGCCAGCAGCGGCTGGCGACCCTGACTCTGCTCCTGATAGCACTTCGCGACCACATTCGAGAGATCGACTGGGATGGGGAAGATCCAACACCTGAACGAATCGATGCTTACTTCCTCAAAAATGTGTACGAGACAGGTGATCGGAGTTACAAGTTAGCCCTGAGACGCCACGACGACGAAACACTACGGACTTTGGTTGACGGCAACGATCTGTCCAAAGTGGAGAAGAACTCAGAATTGGTTGTTGAGGCCTACCACTATTTCAAGGAATTGTTGAATTCCCCTGAAGTTGATCCTGATAAAGTTTATCGAGGTATCGGACGCTTGAACATCGTTGATGTTAAACTGGAACGCCGTATTGATAATCCACAGCTTGTTTTTTAAAGCTTGAACTCTACAGGCGTTGATCTCAGTCAGAGTGACTTGATACGCAACTATCTTCTCATGGGACTGCCGGAAGAAGAACAGACCCGTTTATACAACAACTACTGGAGTAAACTGGAGATGCTCTTTTTGGAGGCTGGAAGTGCTCCCGACTCATTCCTACGCGACTATATAGCACTCAAAAAGAAAACGACAATCCAGACTCGTGCAGACAACATATACGTGGAATTCAAGGACTTCTGGCGATCATCATCGGAGGTGAAACACCTCGATACACTTCTTGAAGACATGGTTCGGTTTGCTCGCTACTATGTATTTTTTTTAAGACCTGAGCGAATCGACTCCAAGCCACTTGTCACTGCAATGCAGCAAGTACATCTCGGCGGTTCTTCTACTCATGTGTTGCTCATTATGCGCCTCTATGAATGTTATGAGAAAAGTGTACTTTCCTACGATGACTTCATTCGGTCGCTGAATCTCATCGCAAGCTATCTTGTCCGGCGTACAGTACTCGGCCTGCAGACTCGAAGTTATTGGTCAGTCTTTGCTCGTATAGCGCACTCTATAAGCGATGAATCCTCTTTTGAATCCTTCCAAGTTGCGCTGGCTCGACAAAACTTCCCATCTGATGAGAGCTTCATGCAGGAGATTCGAGATCGTGATCTATACGGTCTTCGTATCTGTTGGTACATTCTTACACAACTTGAAAATGCCGGTCAGGGTGAGCCAAGTCCAACTCATGAGTATTCGATTGAGCACATTATGCCGGATAGTATTGACGATGTGCCGGAATGGCAGGAGATGCTCGGCGATAAGTGGGAAAATGTTCACCAGGCGTGGCTTCACCGACTAGGTAACTTGACTCTCACTGCCTACAATTCCGCGTACTCGAACAGGTCATTCAATGAGAAGAAAACTATCGAAGGCGGATTCAATCAGAGTGCTGTACGCTTGAATGAGTATGTTAGGAATCAAACGCAATGGACTGAATCAGAAATGGAAGAGAGAGGACGTATTCTAGCAAAACGTGCGGTTGAAATCTGGCCGCATCACCAAGCTGACGAAAAGCTTATTTTGGATGAAGAGATTCAAGAGTTACGTGCTCGTGCAGATGAACGGAATTCAGACAGCTTAGAGATGAGTGATTCGGTTCGGGAATTACTGCATGCTATCCGAGATTCTATCCGTGAGATGGGCGACGCTATCGCAATTATCGAAAACAAATCTGTATGCTATTACAATAATTCCGCTAAGTTCTTTGCAGAAATACTGCCTATGGCTTACTACGTCAGGCTTCTCATTCCCCTTGATTTCGATGAGATACACGACCCAGAAGGATTGTCAGATGATGCCACTACTTGGCATTTTTTGCCAAATGTGACGCATCGTGATTGCGGCGTATTAATTGATATTCAGGAGAAGCAGCAGATAGCAGCGGTGATGCAGATGGTCCGCCAAGCCTTCAGCATGGCAGAAAGCTGATCGCACTCGCATCCCACGCCAACCCGTCCCCATTCCATTATTGAGCTTCCTGTAGTGCTTCAGGTCGGAGCTAGAACTGAGCCTCACTTCCACGTGCTCATTCTCGCCGGGGTACGTCGGCCTCGGCTTGGGGATCGAGCGACGCGGTTGTCTCGTCGAGTACGATCAGGGCAGTGTTGCGCTATGCCGTACCGGCGTTGTCGCGAGCGCGATCCAAATCAGAGCAGCTCACAGTGATGCCAGCCGCTCAAAGGTATCTGGGTATTTCTGGGCCATGAGGATGAGGGCCGCCGCCGCATCCGGTGGACTGGACCTGCCCTGTTCCCAGCCCTCAACGGTGCGTACCGGTACGCGCAGTAGGTGGGCGAATACCGCTCTTGAAACGTCGAGCTCCTCGCGGATCCTCTTAATCATATCGGGCGTGAGTCTGGGCAGGGGCTTCGCCTCGACCCGAGTGATCCGCAATGTGCGCTTGCCGGCTCGGTGCTCTCGAATTTCGCACAGACCCTTAAGGACCTCTGCGGCGATGTTCCGTTCAGCCATTTTTGATCTCCTCGGAGGCGGCTCCCTCTTGCTTTAGAAGCATATCGCAGTCCTTGCTCATTCTCCTGTATCCCGCAATTTCGCTTACCCCTCGCCGTACCACTGCGCCTGCAAAGCCCATAAGCGGGCGTATTCTCCCTCTTGAGACAGCAATTCGCCGTGCGTCCCGTTTTCGAGCAGGCGTCCCTCTTTTAGCACCAAGATCCGGTCGCATAGCCGGGCGGAGCCCAAGCGGTGGGAAACCACGATGGTGGTTCGCTCGCCGGACATGGCGAGGAAGCGCCGGAACACGTCGGCCTCGGCTTGGGGATCGAGCGACGCGGTTGGCTCGTCGAGTACGATCAGAGAGGCGTTGCGCATGAATCCCCTTGAGATGGCGATGCGCTGCCACTCGCCGCCGGACAGTTCGGTGCCGCCGGCAAATTCCTTGGTGAGAAGGGTGTTGTAGTGCTCCGGCAGTTGCTCAGCGATGGGGGCGGCTCCGCCTTGGTAAGCGGCGTGCTCGACGGCCGCTTGGTCGCCCATGCGCTCGGTGCGTCCCAAGCCGATGTTCTCGCCTAGAGAAAAGGCGAAACGGGTGTAGTCTTGGAACACTGCGGCCGATTGGTTCCAAAGGCCGTTCCGATCCATCCGGTTCAGATCGACATCGCCGTAGAGCACCTTTCCCTGCGTGGGGTGGAACAAGCCCAACAGCACTTTGACTAGCGTGGTCTTGCCTGAGCCGTTGGCACCGACGAGGGCCACGCGCTCGCCGGGCTGGATGGTGAACGAGATGTCGTCGATTGCCGGTCGTTCTGCCTGTGGATAGCGGAAGGAGATGCCGGTGGCTGCAATCGGGACCTCTCCGACGCTGTCGATTGGCTCGCCATCCTTTGGGTCTTCCGGTCCCAAGTCGAGGTAGGTGAAGAGATCGGCGATGTACAGGAGGCGATTGGCGAGATAACCAAACCGCCAGAAGACCAAATCGACGTGCGTGCTGACTTGCTGCAGCGCCACCATCATGGCGGCGAACTGTCCGGGGGAGAGGCCGCCGTTGGCCACGGCCCAAGCCGACCAGCCGATGCCTGCGGCCAGACCGGTCAGACTAAAAGTCGATAGCAAGATATTGACCAGAGACTGCGAGCGACGCTGCTGAAAGAGCTGGTCGGCCACCTGCCAGTAGAGATGCTCCCACCAACCGAGCAGGGACGCTCCAAGGTTGAAGACTCGCACCTCCTTGGCGGCGGCGCGCTCGGTGAGAATGCGCTCTAAGTAAGACCGCAGACGCTCGCGCTGGGTCTGCTCGCGCTTGAGGAGAAAGGTATTCTTCTCTTGGAGCACCCGCGCCAGCGGCGGCGGCACCGAGACCAAGGCGATGGCGACTAGGAGCAGCGGATTCCACAGCCCGACGACCAAGGCGACGGAGACGGCCGTCAGCGTTCCGGTGATTATTGTGTTGATCTCGCCGATGAGGTTGAGAAAGAAGCCGGGCGTGGCCGCCTCCTGTGCCCGGCGCAGCACGTCGTGAAAATCGGCGCGTTCGAAGGTCTCGAGCCGCAGGACGCTTGCTTTGCGCTGGAGTTGGGCGAGTAGCTGGTCCTCCATCTCTTGTTTTAGCCGCTCGCGGAGCAGGGTACGGGTCCAGATGAGGATTCCTATATTGGCCAAGGTCAGCACGGCCCACAGTGCGACCCACAACAGCATGTCCGCCACGGGCAGGCGGCCCTCGTACACCTCGAGGCTGCGATCGAAGAGTGCCCGCACGACCCACACCAACGCGGCCGGCAGCAGACCGATGGCGAACTGGAGCACCAATAAGACGCTGGCGTGGCGGGGATCCGTCTGGATCATCCACCATAGAAATCGCAACAGTGTGCGCATGGTAGGCGGGCGGGTCGCCTTTGCGTCCTGTAGGGCTACCGGTACCACGAGGCTTGTTCCTCCCACATGGCAGCGTACACGCCGCCCTTTGCCACTAGGTCGTCGTGATGTCCTTCCTCGGCGATGCGCCCACCCTTGAGAACGAGAATGCGGTCGGCCATGCGGGCCGAGCCCAGCCGATGGCTGATCAATAGAGCGGTACGGCCGACGAGCAGGTCGCCGAACTGCCGGTACACCTCGGCCTCGGCCATGGGGTCTAAAGCTGCGGTTGGCTCGTCGAGGATCAGCAACTCGGGCTGGCGGATGAATGCGCGGGCAATGGCCATGCGCTGCCACTCGCCCCGGGAAAGCCCTTGCCCGCCGTCGAGGACATGTCCCACCGGGGTGTTGTAGCCTTGGGGCAGGTGCGCGGAGATGGCATCGACTCCGGCTCGCCGCGCCGCGTTTTCTACTACCGCTGGATCGGGTGGCAGCCACGCCGGCCACAGGTCATTCTCCTGGTTGCTACCGCCGGTTCCGAGGGCACCGATTCCGATTGACTGGGAGGCCGTGAGTTCAAAGTTGAAGAAGTCTTGGAACGCAGCGCTGACCGCACCTGCCAAGCTCGTCCGGTCGATCTCGTCGTAGCGGATGCCGTCCACCGCGATCTCGCCCGATGTTGGTTGGTACAGACCCAACAGGAGCTTGGCGAGGGTCGATTTTCCCGCGCCGTTCTCACCGACGAGGGCCACCCGTTCTCCGGGCTTGAGGCGCAGGCTCACTCCTCGCAGGACGGGGCGGGAGTTCTCGGTCTCAGCGGGATAGGCAAACCAGATGTCTTCGACGGCAAACCCCTCGCGCAGCGGTTTGGGAAAGGGCCGGGTTGGTTCGCGGTCGGCTGGTGGTCGTTGCAGCCAAGCGCCGTCGTCCTCGGGCAGGTCGAGAAACTCGCGCACATAGCTGATTTCGGCGTTTTGGTTTTGCAGTGTCATCGAATGGTAGCCTAGGCTGGAACCGGCTCCCAGCATATCGTCCACTCCTCGGAATAGGGCGACAAAGCGGCCGGGCGTGAGGAGCCGGTCGCCGAGAAAATAGGCCAGTGCAACGGCGACGCCGGCCGAGACGCCGGTGCGCAAGCCGGCGACGGGAAGCTCTCGTCGGACCAGTTGCTTTTGTTGTCGCCAGAGTTGCTCTCGCAATGCCCGGCGCATGGCCCGCCACCGTTGGCTCAGCGTCTGATAGAGGGCAAAGAGGCGCATCTCTTTCTGTTCGCCCCGCCCGGTGAGAATCCGATCAACGTAGTCAGCTCGGCGCATTTCCTCGGTCTGGCCGTAGGTGAAGCTCATGAATCGTCGGCTTTGTTCGATGGACATTCGGATCTGCGGTACCAGTACAATTAGAAGAGTTAGTGAGATCCACAGAGAGACTGGGGCGAACATGGCCGCGATGGAGATGACTCGGATGCCGGCCTGAAATGTGTGCATGGCCTCGAAGAAGAATCGATCAACCGTGCGCCCCGGACTCTTGGCGCGTTCCAAGCGGTCGTAAAACGTGCTTACCTCAAAGAAGACGAGTGGCAGCCGGGATGCCTTGGCTAGAAGGCGACGGCCCAGCGCGTGTTCGAGGTTCTGTTCGAGCCGCAGGTGGAGCGCGTCCCGGATCTGCCACTGCACGTCGCTTGTGAGCAGGAGCACGAGCCCAAATGCTATAAGCCACGGCAGAGTCTGTTCAAAACCAGCGCCCCCCGCACCCGCGGAGGCGACAACGGTGTCGACGAGATGCTGGGTGATGTAGATGAGCAGCGCGGGCTGGAAGCCCAGAAGTATTTGCACGGCGACGATGCCCAAGGCTGGCCCCCGGCCGTGTGCGCAGACGTGGGCGAGAGTCCAGCGCAAGTTGGTCCATAGGGCCGCCGCACTCACACGTCGGTTCCAGAACTCGGGATCGCTCCTCGGCAAGATTCCTCCTTAGCTGAAAAGCGACAACTAGCGCGGCAGCACGGTTACTTCCACTTCGTCGATGACGACAGCCCCTTCGGGGAGGCCGGAGAACAGCAAGCGGATGCCGAGGGCATTGTCGCCGTCGAGTATGGGTGGCGACGACAGATCGATAATACAGGTCGTATGCGCGGGGAGCGGTCGCCCCTGATTTGGGTGCCGGCCGTTGCTGTGCCAGATGTGGCGCACCTTGTCGGCAGGGATGGTCGTGCCGTTGATATCGACCTCAATCTGGTCGTAAGGCCCCAAGCCCGTAGCGCGGAAGAACAGTTTGGCGAAGACGATCTCGTCGAAGTTTTCGTACAGGCGAAAATGATACTGCCCATAAGGTTGTTGCTCCGTCCGCTCAAGGTGGATCTTAGCGTCTCTGACAATTCCACCCGCGGTTTTGCCCGGGGATCCAAAGGCCGTAGAGCCGCCCCACATGGGGTGAAAGAGATAGTGCCGAGCGCCAGCGGCAATTTTGGCCGGATCCCGCAGTTCTCGCAGGTAGCTAAGGGCCAAGGGATACATAGCCTCTGGGCCTGGATCGCGGCTCGCTTTCCAGAAGGCATCCCAGTGCATCTGAAAATTGTACATGGAGACCCCGTCGGCACCTTGGCGGGCAAACGAGTGGGCCAAGGCGCGGTAATTTTCGAGCGTCAACGGCGGACCTGTGCGGTCGAGATTGGCGCAGTAGGGAAGGAGGCCGGGGATGAGTTCGCACTTGGTGTCCTTGGTGAGCTGGCTAAATTCTTGGTGTGGAGCGTTGCAATCCGAATACATGGCGTCTTGGGGAGCGACGTAGTCGATGAGCGCTTCCGCTATCCAAGTGGGCACGTCGAGACCGCAGTTGTGGCACTCCTCTAACGTCTCTGGGACGCGGACCCCCAACTGCAGGTCGCGGCCCCGGCTGTTTCCGGCTTGGTCCAGCATGTCCCGCACCCGCTGGATCAATTCAGTCATAAGCGGTTGGCGCTCGCGCGCCAGGCTTCTATCGCCTTGGGGTGCCGGAAAGTAGAGACCTTCGCGGAAGACCAACTCAAGCCCATCGACGTCGAATTGATCGACGACTTCCGCCATCACTGAAAAGAGATAATCGCGCACCTCGGCAAAGGTGAAATCCATCCTGTTGCCGGGGACGAAGGCCACGCCCTGCGGCATCTCCGCAATTTTCCACTGCGGGTTCTTGTGGAGAAACATCCCCCCTTGGTCGGGTGCACCGTGACTATCGTTCATGCGAAAACCAGCGAGGAAGTTCAGCCCGTGCTTGCGGGCTTGGTCGAGCATCACCTGTAGCGGCATGATCCCGTCGTCCATCATGGGAATAAAGCGCCGGTGCTGGGGACGGGCGTCGTACTCGAAGCGCGGGGAGCGAAAGTACAAGGTCCAGCCGGCGTTATAGACCTCTTGGATAAAGGTATCGGGCCTGTTGGCGGCGACGTTGTCGATTATGCGCTGCAGCTCCTCTGGCTTGGCGGGGTGTGAGGTTATGAGGGGACGCGCCATGCCCGGGTCAAAATCGTAGTTGGCATTGCCCGAGGGGTCGCTGACGTAGATGAGTCTCCATTTGTCGTGCGGCATCTTGTCCTCCATGTAGAGCTTTGAGTTGAGTGCCAGGGCGAGTACAAAAATAGAAGCGAATCTCAGACGCAAGCTGTGTGCTTGTTCTAGATCCGCTTCTCTGTTACACTTAAATGGTGGAGCTGATCGGGATCGAACCGACGACCTCAGGCTTGCAAAGCCCGCGCTCTCCCAGCTGAGCTACAGCCCCATATTTTTAGCCCACTCCCCCTTTTAGAGCCACAAACAAAGAAACCTTGATTCCGATGATGACGAGGAAGCCGGTCACCTGAATGCCGACCATCCAACGAAAATCTCGGCGAAGCTCTATGAGGAGTTGACTTAGTTGTTCGGAAATCCCTTCTAGTCTGGCGATGCGTTCGGCGTGGGTGATGACGCGCTCGGTAGGTTCGGTCATAACGGCAGCGTCCTTTCTGTAAACTCGGTTCCGAGCTTACGTTATGAGGTTAAAAAAATACGTAGCGCGACTAGCTGCGTCAACGAAATAGAGGTGAAACCATGGCAGATCCAGTTGTAGTCAGTGCCCGGCGCACGGCCACGGGCCGCTTTGGCGGTGCGCTACAAGACGTGACGGCGATGGAGTTGGGTGGCCAGGTGCTCGCCGCGGCATTGGAGGAGTGCCAAGTGGAAGCGAGCGAAGTGGATGAGGTGTTGATGGGCATGGTGTATCAGGGCGGGGCCGGGGCCAATCCGGCGCGCCAAGCGACCATCGCTGCCGGGCTGCCGTACGAGGTGCCGTCGATGACGGTCAACAAGCTCTGCGGCTCGGGGCTGAAGGCGGTTGCGCTGGCCGCCCAGAGCCTACGAGCCGGTGAGGCCGAGGTAGTGCTGGCGGGAGGCATGGAGAACATGAGCCAGGCACCCTACGTCCTGCACGGCGGGCGATGGGGTCAGCGACTAGGGCACGGCCAAGTCGAGGACATGCTGCTGCTCGATGGGCTGTGGGATTGTTTTTACGACTGCCACATGGGGGTTACAGCCGAAAACTTGGCCGCAGAATACGAGATTACCCGCGCCGAGCAGGACCAATTCGCCGCGCGGAGTCAACAGCGGTGGACCAGTGCCCAAGAGCAAGAGGCGTTTGCAGGCCAGATTGTGCCCGTATCCATCGCGCAAAAAGGTGGGGAGACCGTCTTTGCAACAGATGAGCATCCGCGCCCTGGGACTACGGTCGAGCAGCTAAGTCAACTTAAACCGGCGTTCAAGAAAGATGGGACCGTGACCGCGGGCAATGCTTCGGGAATCAACGATGGAGCCGCCGCGCTGCTGTTGATGACTGAAGAAGGGGCCAAGGCGCGCGGGCTAGTGCCGCTGGCTTATCTCCGGGGCACAGCCAGTGCTGGCGTCGATCCCCGCATTATGGGCATCGGCCCGGCCCCAGCGATCCGCAAGCTGTTGGCCCAGACCGGGACCCGGCTCGCAGACGTGGATCGGATCGAACTCAACGAAGCGTTTGCTGCCCAGAGCCTAGCTGTGGGCCGGGAGCTGGATTGGGACTGGGACAAGGTCAATGTCCAAGGCGGGGCCATTGCTCTTGGCCACGCTGTCGGTGCCAGCGGCGCGCGCATTGCCACCACGCTTTTACACCAGATGCAGCAGCACAGCGTCAGGCTGGGTATAGCTGCGCTGTGCATTGGTGGGGGGATGGGCATTGCCACGCTCTTTGAGCGAGCGGAATAAGCGCGGGCTAGGCGCGGCGCGTCTCGTTCGTCCGCCGCCTGCACCCGCCTGCGCCCGCGCACATTCCCTTCGGCTGAGCTCAGGCGTTCGGTGAGCTCAGCCGAGCCGTCGAAGCCTTGCTCAAGCCGCTTGGAGGGCAGTTTCTCTCTGCGCGTTTTCCTCCTGCATGTCTTCTGCATCTCTTTCCAGAACTTGCAGGTTGCGCACCTGCACTTGGACGCGGAAGCGGGGCTGGTTGTCGCTATCGCGCCAAGAGTGGCTTTGCAGGCGGCCGGTGATAAAGACCGGCGTGCCCTTGTGCAGGCGTTTGGCCAAGGTCTCGGCGGCTTTCTGCCAGAGGACGATGTCGAAGAAGGAGGTCTCCTCTTGCCATTCGTGATTGCGGTCGCGGTAGGAGCGGTTGACGGCGATCCGCCCTCGCAAGCGGGCGGCCCCGTTGTCCATGAAGCGGAAGTCGGGGTCTTGTACCAAGCGGCCGCTGAGGGCGACTTGGTTGATGTTGGGCATCCGTAAGGTCGGCATGGGGTTCCTCCTGAAGATGAGCGTGGATGAATGAGTGAGGCCGTTGGCGGCCCGCGTGGCTAGGGTGTTAGCAGAAAGTGTGCCAGCGAGCCGCTTGAGTGCCCAATAGCTTGTTCGACAATTTGTTATGTAGGTTATTTGATGAGCCGCCATAAGTGGCCATTGCCCCAAATGGGATACACTAATGAGTAACGGAGGAAACGCGAAAATTCTAGCGCAGCACTTTACGCCTCCAGCCGTCGCGCAGTTGGTTTGGGACGCAGTGCGTACACTGGCGGGAAAAGAATTGGGAGCTGGAGCGCGCGTGATTGATCCAGCAGCGGGTGCAGGAGCGTTGTTGGGCGTTGTCGGACGAGCCTATCAGACCACAGGCATTGAGATCGACGCGGGGCTAGCCGAGCAGGGACGCAGCCAAGCGGATCGCTTTTACACCGGAGACGGCTTGCTCGGCACCTTGCCCGAGGTGGCAGATGAGACGTTCGATTGCGTGTTGGCCAATCCGCCTTTTGGCAAGTTGGGGCCGATGTTGCCCTTGTTGGGGGCCGATGTTTCTAGTCGGCTCGCCCAGCGCTTTGAACTGCTCGATGGACAAAAGCAGATGCGTTCCTTCCCGGTGGAGTCGCTTTTTGTCGAGCGCGCACTGCAACTGACTCGGCCCGCTGGTTGGATGGCCCTGATATTGCCCGAGGGATTTCTCGCCAATGCCCGGCGGCAGGACGTGCGCGACTGGCTGTTAGCGCGTGCTGAGGTGCGGGCCGTCGTCGCCCTGCCTGGAGCTTTCAACAAGGTGCAGACGGCCTTGGTCGTCTTACGCCGCAGCAAGCCGCTGACCCGGCCCAAGGCGCGGCTGATCGCACCAGTCGGGAAGAGGCCGAGCGAGCAGTACGCACAGCACGTCCGGCTCTTACTCGGCTCGTCGGCTCGCCGTGCGCCGGAGGCCGCGCTGCTGAGCGTAGGGCAGCGCGCGTTGTGCGCCCAGCGTTGGGATCCGCGGTTCTGGCAGGGGCGCGCTGCCGTGCGCCGCTTGGCGGGTCGCTTGCGACTGGTCCCGTTGGGGGAGTACATCTGCCATTTGACGTATGGGCCGATTGTTACGGGCAGCCGTCCTCAGCACGTAGAGGCCGGAGTGCCAGTCATCCGGCAAGGCAACATTGCCGAAACCGGGCTCGACGAGCGCCCGCTTTTGTGCGTTGTGCCCGCCGGTGCGCACGATCCTCCGCGCAGTCGCGTGCGCCCCGGAGACCTGCTATTGTCGCGGTCTGGGGCCGGGGCCTTGGGCCGGAATCGCCTCGCGGTGTATTTGGGGAGCAAGCCGGCGAATGTGGGTTGTTTTGTCGATTTGATTCGCTTAGAAGGGCTCAATCCGTTTTACGCTTGGTTTTTTTTAAAAACTCGGTTAGGCCGCGAGCAGATCGCCGCTTACGCCAACGGAGTGGGCACGCCGAATATCAGCTTTGGCGAAATTCGTGCGTTGCAGATTGCGGCCTTGCCCTCAACCTATCAGGACGGGCTCGAAAGGCGCTATCGGGAGCAAGTGTGGCCCCTGCACTGCCGCCGCGAGCGGGCGGACATTCGCGCCGAGGCCGAGCGGCGCTTCCGCGCCATCGTCGGAGACCTAGAAGACTACCTACAGACGCGGACCTCTGCGTAGCTCTATCGCCAACGCCCATCGAATCGTATTTTATCAACTATGTCTGATCCCAAGCACACCAACCGCCTCGCCGCCGAATCCAGCCCGTACTTGCGCCAGCACGCCCACAATCCCGTCGATTGGTATCCCTGGGGTGAGGAGGCGCTGGCTGCGGCCCGGGCCGCCGACCGGCCCATCTTGCTCTCAGTGGGGTATTCGGCCTGTCATTGGTGCCACGTCATGGAGCGCGAATCCTTTGAAAGCGAACAGATCGCCCAGCGCATGAACGAGCACTTTATCAACATCAAGGTCGATCGCGAGGAACGGCCCGATGTCGATGAGATTTACATGACGGCCGTGCAGGCCATGACCGGCCAAGGGGGCTGGCCGATGACGGTGTTTCTGACACCGGATTTGCAGCCTTTTTACGGCGGGACGTACTTCCCGCCCGAAGACCGGCACGGGCGGCCGGGCTTTCCGAGGGTGCTGCAAGCGATAGCGGATTACTACCGGGAAAACCGCGCCGGAGTCGCCGAAAAAACCGCCGAACTGATGCGCGCGCTCCAGCAGCACGCCGAGTTTTTGACGCCGGGCGGCATCCCCGGAGAAGAGGTCCTCGACGGGGCCTGTGCGCAGCTCAAATCCACGTATGACGCTAGATTTGGCGGATTTGGCGGCGCGCCCAAATTTCCGCCGAGTATGAGCTTATCCCTGCTGCTGCGGCGCTATGTTAGACGAGGCGACCAGTGCGCCCTAGAAATCGCTGAGCACACGCTCAAGCGCATGGCTAGGGGAGGGATGTACGACCAACTTGGCGGAGGTTTTCACCGCTACTCAGTGGATGAGCGCTGGCTAGTACCGCACTTCGAGAAAATGCTCTACGACAACGCCTTACTGGTGTGGACCTATCTCGAAGCCTATCAGGCGACTCAAGACGAATTCTACCGCGAGGTCGTCGAGCACACCCTTGGCTATGTGCTGCGCGAGATGACGCAGCCCGAAGGCGGCTTCTACGCGGCGCAGGACGCGGACAGCGAGGGCGAGGAAGGTCTGTTTTTTACTTGGCTCTTAGAGGAGATAGAGGATCTGTTAGGCGAAGAAGATGCCGCGCTATTTGCCCGCTATTACGGCGTTGTGCCCGAGGGCAATTTTGAGTACGGGCGCAATATCTTGCACGTGGAAAACGAGCTAGAGGGCGTTGCGCGCTTCCTCAAGGTAGAGCCGGAGCGGCTAGCGCAAGTCGTAAAGCGCGGGTGCGAGGTGCTGCTGGCGGCGCGGCAGGAGCGCGTGGCCCCCGGACGCGACGACAAAATTCTGACGGCTTGGAACGGACTGATGATCAGCGCGATGGCCCGCGCCTATCAGGTTATCGGGGAAGATCGCTATTTGAGAGCGGCTGTCGAGGCGGCCGACTTTATTTTACAACGCATGGTCTGCGACGGCCGTCTCCTGCATACCTATAAGGATGGTCGGGCGCGGATTTCGGCCTATCAGGACGATCACGCCTGTTTGATCAATGGCCTGCTCGACCTGTATGAGGCGAGTTTCGAGTTGCGCTTCTTTGCCGCAGCCGAGCACTGGGCCGGCGAGATGGTTGCGCGGTTTTGGGATGAGGAGCACGGGGGGTTTTTCTATGCCGGGGCCGAGGCGACCGACTTGATCGTGCGCACTAAGAACCCGTTTGACAATGCCACGCCCTCGGGTAACTCACTGGGTGCGTTGGCGCTTTTGCGCTTGGGGGCGATGAAGGGCGATCAGGCGTTGTGGCAGCGGGGCGAGCAGACGCTCGTCCTCTTTGAGCAGTTATTGCGCCGCGCTCCTGCCGCTGGAGCGCAAATGCTCTGCGCACTCGACTTCTACTTGGCTAGGCCCACGGAGGTTGCCTTGGTGGGGGACCAAGATGAGTGCCGCACTTTTGCCGCCGCACTGCACCGGTGCTTTGTGCCCAATAAGGTCGTGTTAGCTGCTGGCGTTGGGGCAGGTGAAGCCGAGGCTGTGTTGCCGCTGTTGGAGGGGAAGTTGGCGGTTGGCGGCAGGGCGTACGTGTGTCGCGACGCGACTTGCTCACGGCCGCTAGCTACGGCCGCAGACTTGGTGGAGCAACTGAAGGCCGAGGGATGAGCAAGCGCAAGACCGCAGACGACATGTTGGAGTTAGTGGGGGACACGCCGCTCGTGCGCCTCTACCGCGTCGCGCCGGCCAACGGCAGTCAGCTCTACGGCAAACTCGAAGCGCGCAACCCCACTGGTAGCGTTAAAGACCGCATCGGCGTTAGCATGATCCGCGCCGCCGAGGCGGCCGGCCGGCTCAAAAAGGGCATGACCATCGTCGAACCTACCAGCGGCAATACTGGGATCGCGCTGGCGCTGACCGCGGCCGTACTGGGCTACCGGTTGGTGTTGACCATGCCAGAGAGCATGAGCTTGGAGCGGCGGCAAGTCATGGCCAGTTACGGCGCGGAGATCGCGTTGACGCCCGCGGCCGAAGATATGCCCGGGGCCATCCGCAAGGCCGAAGAGCTCAAGGCGGACGATCCCGAGGGCGTGTTTATTCCCCAGCAATTTTCTAACCCGGCCAACCCGGAGGCCCATCGCCGCACCACGGCCGAGGAGATTCTCGCGGCTACTGGAGGAGAACTAGACGCCTTTGTCGCCGGAGTGGGAACTGGTGGCACTATAACTGGCGTTGGGGAGGTACTCAAGCAGGCCGTGCCAGATGTGCGCATAGTAGCAGTCGAGCCTAAGCGCTCGGCTGTACTGTCGGGGGGCGCGGCCGATCTGCACGGCATTCAGGGGATTGGCGCGGGTTTTGTCCCTGAAGTCCTCGACCGGGAACTGATCGACCAGATCGTGCAGATAGACGACGACGAGGCCTTTCACTACACCCGCCGCTTGGCCCGCGAGGAAGGATTGCTGTTGGGGCCGTCGTCCGGGGCCAATGTGGCGGCTAGCTTGCAGGTGGCCAGTGCCCTAGGCCCAGAAGCCCGTCTGGTGACCATGCTTTGCGATACTGGATTCCGCTATTTTAGCGTCGATGGGTTTATCGAGTCAGTAGAATCAGCGCAGGAGTAACATCTTCGTCGCTTGGCGAACCGGGCCGGCGCGCATGATGAGCAAGTAAGTGCCGCTGGCCAGCACTCGTCCTTGATCATCCTTTCCATCCCAATGAATCTGATGCGTCCCCGCTTCCCGATACTGGTGCAAAAGAGTGCGCACGGCTTGGCCGAGGGCGTTGTACACGCGCAGTTCGACCGGGGACTCGGCGGCGAGTGTGTAGGTGATTTGCGTCGAGCCGTTGAAGGGGTTGGGGAAGGCCGGCGCTAGGGCGAAGTGGGTCGGGTGTTGGGACTCGATCGGGGGCCAAACCGGCTGTGTCAGCGCGATGCCGCGTGGATTCTGGCCGGTTGCGTAGTGGCCGACAACCGAGTCGCGCACGGCATCAACGATGTGGATCTCGTTGGAAAAGGAACTGGTGACGTACGCCTGCGTGCCGTCGGGCGAGAAAGCAATGGCCCGTGGATTGCGGCCGATGGCGAGCTTTTTGCGTAGGGTGCCGCTGGCAACATCGACAACTAGCAGGGAGCCTTCGCTATACGCGGTCAAATAGAGCTTGCGGCCATCGGGGCTGGGCGCGATGGCAAAGGTGCCGCTGACGCCTAAGTCGATGGTGCGCGACACCGTTGCGCCGTCGGCGTCGATGACGGTCAAGCGGCCCGTGTCCATGCTAGTTACGTACAGCGTCTCGCCGTTGGGTGCAAGAGCGAGCGAGCGCGGTTTCGGTGGCACTGGGATGCGGTCGGTTATGCGGCCTTGCAGCGAGAGGGCGAGGACTTGGCTACCAGCGATGTCGGTGGTGAATATCTTGTCGGTCGTAGCGGCAATGCCGTACAGCCCTTCACGCGTGTCGGTGATCTCGATGGTGCGCGCTTGGCCTGACTCAACATCGACGATGGTCAGCGCATTGGTGCCCGAGTTGGTTGCGTAGAGCGTTTTGCCGTCGGGGGAGAGGGCTAGGTCGAGGGGCTGGACCGCGGTCTCGATGTGCGCTTGGACTTGGAAGGTCGCGGTGTCGATGACGCGGAGGTCGTTCGACGAGAGATTGGATACGAAGAGTTGGTCACCGGCTAGGATCATTTGGATCGGCTCGTCGCCGACGGGGATGCGCGCTAACTCGCGGCGGGTGCCCGTATCGACGACGCCGATGGCGTCGTCGCCGCGCAAGGCAGTAAAAGCTAGTGGAGCTCCGGTCAGTTCGACGACGCTGAAGTCGAGCCAAGCGTCCGCATAGGGAAAGTACGAGACCTTGCCGTCGGCACCGTGCGCTTCGATTTGATAGGCGATGCGCGTGCCAACGCGCTGGCCGGGAATTTGGGCGACGAAGAGGCTGTCTTGCTGCTGCATTTGCAAGTGCTCGACACTCCCGCCGTCAATCTGATAGAGGAGCCACACGCTGGCGGCATCGCGGGCTGCGACGCGCACTGGATAAGGGCCTTGGGTATCGGGGGTGTTGTTGATCAGCGCTATGGGGAGGACGAAGGGATAGCCGGGCACGGCAAAATCGGTGATGAAATCGACAGCGTCGATGTGCTGGGCAGCGGCCAAGTCGAGAACGCGGGCGTAGGCGTCGTCGTGGGCGTTGTCGTAGAACTCTGAGGGGAATCCAGTGACAAAATCAGTGAAAACACCGCCGAAGTTCTCTTCGTTAATCGCCCCTGCAATGGGCGCGAGACTCAAGCGATAGCGCCCCGGCGTCAAGCCGTGCAGCCGGTAGTGCCCGACCGTGGCGGCACTTGGTTCGGCACCCGAGACCGTGCTGAACAGCTCACCGGTGTCGAGGTTTTCGGCCTTGATATGCGTGCCGAAGAGCGGCTGTTGGTCGAAGTCGCAGATTTGGCCGGCGATGCTGCCGACCGTGGCTTGGTAGCCAATGGCCGGATAGAGGAAGCTAACGCCAGCGATGTCGTCGGGTTCGAGGCTTTGCGCTTCGCCGGCCTCGTCGCTGTGGTTGAAGGGGTTCATGGTCGGGCGGATATGCGGGGGGCCGTCGAGGGGAGTGTGTTCAAGCCCGAGCAGGTGGCCGATTTCGTGGACGGCTACGTCTTTGAGATTTATCCAATTGCCGGGCTGAACAAATAGACCAGCGGAAAATCGGAAGTCGCGCCCGTTAAAAATGATGTCCGCGTCGGTGATTTGGCCGGTTGCAGAATGGGACTGGATGCGGGTTATGGCGATAACGCCGGTTTCGGGCGGGGCGTCTAGGTAGCGTCCGGTCTCGTCGAAGTAGATCAGGTTGCGCCTATCTCTTTGGGTTGGGACGCTGCTTTGGGTGGTGCCCTGATCGACAAATTCCACCCGCGCCGTAGCTACGTCGCCCCAGACCTGAAAGCTCTCGCGGATCAGCGCATGGGTCTGAGCAGGGGATAGATCGTCGGAACCAGCGGCGTGGAGCGCGAAGGAGATGCGGTCGGGGTGGTGCCAGGTCTGTTGGACTTGGTTCCCAAATCGGGATTCAACGGTCTGGATGAGAAAGCCGTGGCTGGGCATAGCGACGAGCAGGCCGCCAAGCAGCAGGCCGCTAGTGCGCATCTCGTGTCTCCGGGCTTTGATCTTCGGTCAGAGAGCGCACTTGCGCCAAAAACTGGTCGAGTGGCATGCCTTGAACCGGTTCGTCGGGTTGCGCCTTTTTGGGCGCACTGTGCGGCTCGGGGTGCAGCGTGAGGCCGTCTAGCTCTTGGAAGACGCGTGGTCTGTTGGCGGTTCTGCGCTTGATGGCAAAGCGTCCTTGGGCCAGCCCAACTGGCCAGGAGTGTCCCAATGCGTTCGCCGCGGTGAGAAAGAGTACAGCCTCGTCACCGGGGGCGAAGACAGGCATGCCGACGATGCGAGTAACAGCACCTTGTAGGTGTCCGCCGGGCAGATGCAATTCCAGTTGCGAGGTCTCCGGCCCTTTGATGGTTTGGGAGACGGAAAACACATAGTGGGTATAGATTTGCCCGCGCACCCATTGGGGCTGGGCTTGGCTACAGACTCCGACGACGATGCGTTCGGCGCTGGCGGTTAGAGTCGCCAAATCGAAGCGCTGGACTGTAGTAGCCGCAAGTGGAGTGGCTAGCCAGACTAGGCAGAAGAATGCAGTGCGAACGATCATTGCGCTTATCTCCTCAGGGATACTCACTTTCTGTGCAGTAGAATCAATATCCACTCAGACGCTAGGAAACGGTTAAAGTTGCCTAGGAGACTTGGGATACTCGCTCTTTCGGAGATGTTGGTTTAAAATATCATAGAAATAAGGTCCGTTGTCGATTCGTTGACACTTACGTTCACGTCAAGTACATTGCTACATTGCTTGCCAAAACTTCGCAGCGAAGGATGCCTCCATGCAAATAGGGGATTTGGCCGCCAAGGCCGGGGTCACGCCGCGCACGATTCGCTACTATGAAGAATTGGGAATCGTCGAGCCAGAGGAGCGCACCGCAGGCGGGTTTCGCCTGTATTCGGAAGCGCAATTGCGCCGCTTGCAAATCGTCCAGAGCCTCAAGGATTTGGGGTTCGGGCTAGAACACATCAGCGCGTTCTTCAACCTGAAACACGGTAACGGATCGGGGGGCAGCTTGGCGCGCGTGCTCGTCGAGCACCTAACCGAGCAAGAGCGCCGGATCGACGAGCGCATTCGCCAGTATTCGCTGATGAAGGAGCGAAATCGGCGAGCCATTGAAATTCTCAGTGGTTGTTTTTGTTGTAAGGTCAAGGTCATCGAACGGGATTGCCACCACTGCGAGGTCTATCGGAGGCACGACGAGGTTCCTGACCTCATCGAATGCGCCATTTACGAATCTTGAGGGGATATAATATGGTAATTATAACGGAAGCCGCAGCCGAAAAGATCAAGGTCTTGCTCGGCGAACAGGGCAACGAGGGGCATGGGCTGCGCATGGGTGTGATGGGTGGAGGGTGTTCGGGATTTCAGTACAAGCTGGACTTCGAGGAAAGCGCCGGCGACATGGACCACGTCTTTGAGATAGACGGCGTCAAAGTATTTATCGACATGAAGAGCAGCCTTTATCTCAACGGCGTGATCCTCGACTACCACGATGGGTTGATGGGAGCGGGCTTTAAGATCGAAAATCCCAACGCCCGCACCACCTGCGGATGCGGTGAGTCCTTTAGCGCCTGAGCGACGAGCCGTGCAAATTCCAGTCTATATGGACAACATGGCCACCACGCCGGTGGACCCGCGCGTCTTGGCGGACATGTTGCCGTACTTTGGCACGCACTTCGGCAATGCGTCTAGCAAGACCCACGCCTTTGGTTTGGCAGCCGCCGATGCCGTCGAAAAGGCGCGGGAAGAGGTCGCCGGATTAATCGGCGCGCGCGCTCAGGAGATCGTCTTTACGGCCGGAGCTACGGAGGCCAACAATTTGGCCATCAAAGGCGCAGTCCAGATGGTACCCCCTGGAGCGCACATCGTCACCTGTGCCACTGAGCACAAGGCCGTCTTAGAGTGTTGCCACACCTTGGAAAAGCAAGGGGTGGAGGTAACTTATTTGCCTGTGGACCGCTATGGTCAGATCGACCTCGACCAGCTCGCGGCGGCCATCACGCCGCGGACGGCCCTTATCTCGCTCATGGCCGCCAACAACGAGATTGGGGTCTTGCAGCCGCTGGCGGCGATCGGGAGGCTGGCCCGCGAGCGCGGCGTCTTGTGGCACTGCGACGCAGCCCAAGCCGTCGGCAAGGTACCGCTCGATGTGGAAGCGCTCGGCATCGACCTGCTCTCGGCCTCTGGCCACAAGCTCTACGCCCCCAAGGGCGTCGGCTTCCTCTACGTGCGTTCGCGTAAGCCGCGCGTGCGTTTGCAGGCCCAAGTCGAGGGCGGCGGGCAGGAGCGCGGCCTACGCGGCGGCACCCTCAATGTGCCGGGCATCGTCGGTTTAGGGCGTGCCTGTCAGTTGGGGCGCGAGGAGATGCCCGCGGAAGCGGCGCGACTGGTGCAGATGCGGCAGCGGCTATGCGCCGGGTTGGAGGCCGCACTTGGCCCCTTAGTCGTCAACGGCCATGCGGAAGAGCGCCTGCCGGGCAATCTCAACGTGAGCTTTCCCGGGGTGAACGGAACCGAACTACTCTTGGGATTGCGGGAGATTGCGCTGTCTTCGGGTGCGGCCTGTTCATCGCGGACGAGTGCGCCCTCGCACGTCCTCAAAGCCATCGGCGCAAGCGACGATTTGGCGCGGGCTTCCCTGCGCTTTGGGTTGGGACGTTTTAATACGATGACAGAAGTAGAATTTGCCATTGACCGCACCGTTGCTCAGGTCGAGCGCTTGCGCGACGGTGCGTTAGCAATCGAGGAGAGAATATGACTGTTACATCCAATCAACTACTAGAGAGCGTAAAGGCCGAAATCGCCGAAGTAACTCCGGCTGAGGTCCAAGCGGCCCTCCAAGCCGGCCGGCCGGTTCACGTCATAGATGTGCGCGAGCGGGAAGAAGTCATGGACGGCTATATCCCCGGGGCTGAGTTGATCCCACGCGGTTTTTTGGAACTCAACATCGAAGAAGACGTGACCGTAGATCGCGACGCGGAAATCGTGCTCTATTGCGCCGGGGGTAACCGCTCGGCCTTGGCAGCGCGCGATTTGACCTTTATGGGCTACGCCAATGCCAAGTCCATGATCGGCGGTATCAAGGGCTGGAAGGACGCCGGCTATGAAATCGAGCAGGGCGGCCTACTCTCCGAAGAAGACTCGCAGCGCTACGCCCGGCATCTCATCCTGCCCGAAGTCGGGGAGAAGGGACAGCAGCAGTTGCTCAAGGGCCGGGTGTTGCTGGTGGGAGCAGGTGGCTTGGGTTGCCCGACGGCCCTGTATCTGGCCGCGGCCGGCGTCGGCAAGATCGGCTTGGTAGATGCCGATGTCGTCGATAAGAGCAACTTGCAGCGGCAAGTGCTGTTCGGCGAGTCCGATCTCGGTCGGCCCAAGGTCGAGGCCGCCCGCGACCGGTTGCTCGACATCAACCCCGGCATCGAGATACACCCGCACTATGAGTTGCTGACGTCACACAATATTTTCGAGATCATGGACGGCTACGACATCGTGGTCAATGGCTGTGACAACTTCCCGACTCGCTATTTAGTCAATGACGCGGCTGTGATGCAGAAAAAGCCCGTGGTTGACGGCAGTATCTTTCGCTTTGAGGGCCAAGCCACCGTGTACGTGCCCGGGGACGGTCCGTGCTATCGCTGCCTCTATCCCGAACCGCCGCCACCCGGGGAGGTGCCGAGTTGCGCCGAAGGTGGGGTCTTAGGAGTCTTGCCCGGCATCATCGGGTTGGTACAGGCCACCGAGGTCGTCAAGCTACTATTGGGACAGGGTACCTCCTTGGTGGGGAGGGTAATACTCTACGACGCGCTGGAGATGAAATTCCGCGAACTCAAGCTCCGACGCGACAGCGAGTGCCCGGTGTGCGGAGACAACCCGACCGTCACTGAGCTGATTGACTACGAGCAGTTTTGCGGCTTGCCCTCGCACAGCGAGGCCGCAGGTTAAGCTCGACTCGCAGTGTTGTTTGTACGGCGCTCCCCGCTACTTAGGGGAGCGCCTTTTCTTTGGGGAGAATTTGATGGAGCAGACCGAGGCGGGTTTTTTGGCGTTGCCGGATAACCCAGACCAGGATCCGACGTTGGATTGGCGGGAAGTTTTTGGCAACGATCAGCCGGTGGAGGTCGAAATCGGCATTGGCAAAGGGCGCTTTATCATTGACGCGGCCAGTCGCCAGCCCGCCGTGAATTTCGTCGGGGTCGAATGGGCGGTCAAATACTTGCGCATTGCTCGCCAGCGCGCCGTGCGCCGCAACCTCGGCAATGTGCGGTTCGCGCACATGGATGCGCGGGAATTCGTCGAGTTTTTCGTGGCCGCAGCATCGGTGCGAGCCTATCATATCTACTTTCCCGATCCTTGGCCCAAGAAGCGGCATCACAAGCGGCGGCTTTTTAACGAGGCATTTCTGCGAGAAGTCGAGCGCACGTTATGCGTGGGCGGTCAGTTGTGGCTAGCTACGGATTACGCCGACTATTTCGACGTCATGCTCGCGGCGCTGGAAACCAGCTCGTGTTTAGTGGAGGTGGATGCGGAGTGGCTGGGCGCGCGGACCAATTACGAAGACAAGTTCCTCGCACAGGGCAAGCCGATCTACCGTCAGGTTATGGAGAAGATATCGGCGTAAAGGCACTGTTGAACGCGGAAAAGGAGGGTTGGACCACGCGATGGCCAACCCCTTTTCTATGTCAATATGATAGCAAAGGCGGCGATTAAAGAGAGCGAGTAGTAGTTAGATTGCACACAAAATAGTGTTTATATATACACAAAAATGTGTATTCATTCTTTGGAAATAGCGTATCTACCTGAAAAATATAGATTATTGATAGAAAAAATGTGCTTGACAGTCCTATTGATATAGGTGTATTTTGGAAAGTGGTGGAAAGTGGTGGAAAGTGGTGGAGCAGGAATTCTAACTTGGTGTGGGAATCAAATGGCACAGTTTTTCACAGGCAGACACGAGGTTCCCGTCGATGACAAAGGGCGGATTTTTGTGCCTGCGGAGTTCCGCAAGAAACTACCGCCAGAAGCCGACGACACGCTCGTGGTAGTGCGGGGTTTCGACCGCTGCCTGACGGCCTATCCCCAGCAAGTTTGGGAAGAGACTGCGCAACAACTGTTGGAGTTGCCCCAGACTAATCCCGAAGCGCGAGCCTTCATTCGTTCGATGCTCTCGCGCGCAACTGAAGTCAAAATGGACCGGCAGGGGCGCATCGGTATTCGGCGCGACCTCTTGAGGCTCGCCAATATCACCGACCAGATGGTGATTATTGGCGTTTTGAACAAGTTGGAGTTTTGGAATCCAGCGGACTGCGAGGAGTTTCCGCCTATGGAAGAGGTGGCGGATGGCCTCGACAGTTTTGGTATAAAGCTATAAAAATGTTGAACAGGAAACGACATGGTGTACCACATCCCGGTCATGGTCGAGGAAGTGGTTGCGGGACTGGTCGCCGATCCGGACGGAGCATACGTGGACGCGACAGCCGGCGGTGGTGGCCACAGTTGGGCATTGCTTCAGGCCCTCGGCCCCAAGGGGCGGCTGCTGGCAGTAGATCGGGATCGGGAGGCCGTAGCGGCCGCGCGCGTGCGGTTAGCAGCCGATGCGCGGGCCGTCGTGCGTCGAGGCTGTTTTGCCGAATTGAGCGAGTTGCTGGCGCAAGAGGGGATCGGGCCGTTGAGCGGCGTCCTGTTCGACTTAGGGGTTTCCTCGCATCAAATCGACGCATCGGCTCGGGGATTCAGCTATCGAGCCGACGGGCCTCTCGACATGCGAATGGATGCGGAAGTTGGCCCAACAGCCGCCGAATTGATCGCGGCGTGCAGCGAGCGCGAACTGGCCGAGTTGATTGCGCGCTACGGGGAAGAGCGCGCAGCGCGGCGGATCGCGCGCTCGATCTATCGGCAGCAGCGCCTCGCGCCCTTGACCACTACGCAGGCTTTGCGGGAGGCCGTAGCGGCCACGCGGCCCCAGATGCTCAACAAGACGCTGGCGCGCGTATTCCAAGCGCTGCGCATTGCCGTCAACGACGAGTTGGGGCAGTTGCAGGTGGGGTTGACGGCTGCAGAAATCGGACTGAAACCCGGTGGCCGACTGGCCGTCTTGGCCTATCACTCCTTGGAGGATCGGTTGGTCAAGCAGCATTTCGCGGCGCTAGTGCGCGGCTGCATTTGTCCGCCGCGCGTACCCATTTGCACCTGCGGGAGGAGACCGTCGTTCAAGCGAGTAGGTCGCAAATTGCAGAGGGCGAGCGAGGCCGAGGTCAAACAAAATACTCGAGCGCGCAGCGCCATTTTGAGAATTTACGAAAAAATCGAGGCAGGCTAATATGAGCAAAGGCGGAATTTCCTGTGTGAAGTACGTGCTTCTCATAGGGATGCTGGCTGGGGCGGCTCTCTTCCACGTCTGGCAAAAGGTCGAAATGGCCCGGGTGGTCGGCGGCATAAGCACGACTGAGACGCAAATAGCCGAGCTCGACAGAGAGCGTGCTCAGCTATTGGCGGCTATCGTAGTGCGGAAAAACTCCGGCTTTGTCGAGAAAGTGGCCTTCGGTCAGCTCGGCATGGTCTATCCCTCGCAGACTATAGATGGCATGAATAATGGTGCATTGGCTCATTGGGAAGGAGATTGATGGGGCCACGGGTACAACATACGGGCATTAGTCGGCTGCGCTGGATAGTGATTCTGGGTGCGGTGGCGTGGTTGGGGCTATCTGCACGCCTCATCCAAATCCAGATCTTCAGGCATGAGGCGTACAGCGCCGAAGCCCATGCGCAGTATCTTGAGCGCCGCACGCTAAAAGCGAGCCGGGGTCGGGTCGTCGATCGGCGCGGCAACAATTTGGCCGTAGATGTCCAAGCCACGTCGTTTTACGCCTATCCCGATCAGGTGGAAGACCCCAAGCGCGTAGCCGCCCACTTCGCGTCCCTGAGCGATAAACGGACCGAGTTCATTGAGCGCCAATTGCGCGGAGATAAGCAATTTATCTATCTGGCTCGTCAGGTGGTTGACGCGGATGTAGGCGCGGTCGCGTTCGCCGGCGTGTTCCAACACCCAGAGACTCGTCGCCAGTATCCCTTGGGGCCGCTGGCCGGCCAACTCATCGGGCACACCAACATCGACAACAGCGGCCGCGAGGGGATTGAGCGAGCCTTCGACGATATATTGCGCGAAAAGGACGGCTCGATAGTGGGATTCGTCGATGCGCGCGGCAAGCAAGTACCCGGGCGTCAGCAGCAGCGTAAAGAGCCGGAGCACGGCCGCAACCTGATGCTGACCATTGATGGAGTCTATCAGAGCATTCTAGAGGAAGAGTTGCAACGGGCCATCGACGGTTCAAAGGCCCAAGGTGCATTGGGCGTCATTATCGCCCCGCGCAGTGGTGAGGTACTGGCCATGGCCAACCTGCCGCTTTTTGATCCCAATAAAGCGTCTCGCTCGTCGCCGGAACTCAGGCGCAATCGCGCGATAACCGACGTGTACGAACCCGGTTCGACCTTCAAAGTCATCGCGGCTGCCGCCGTCCTTGAAGACGGGCTGGCCAGCCTGCACGATCGCATCTTTTGCGGGCACGGGACGTTTAGGTTGGCCAATGGCGACACAATCCGCGATATCCAGCCCCACGGCGATTTGCTCTTTGCTCAGGTCTTGGAAAAATCGAGCAACATTGGCACGATCAAGCTGGCGCAGCGGCTGGCGCGGCATCGCTTTTACGAACACATCCGCAACTTTGGCTTCGCGATTCGCACGGGCATTGACTTGCCAGCGGAAACGCCCGGTTTATTGCAGGAGGTCAATCAGTGGTCTAGGCGGTCGCTGGCGACTATTGCCATCGGGCAGGAAATCGGCGCGACGGCCCTGCAACTCGCCATGGCGTACGGAGCCATTGCCAACGGTGGTGTGTTGATGGCACCGCGGGTCGTCGCCGGAACGATTGATTCGGACGGTCGGCTCGACGATCGCGGCGGCCCCCAGCCGATCCGCCGGGTCGTGAGCCGGAAGACGGCGGCGACCCTAAGCGAGGTGTTGACTGGAGTCGTGGAAAGGGGCACCGGGCAAAAGGCCCGTATCGAGGGCGTGGCTGTAGCCGGAAAAACGGGCACAGCTCAGCGCGCCTTAGCCGATGGCAGCGGCTACGATCCCAACGCCAGCATAGCCTCATTCGTCGGCTTTCTGCCTGCCAACAATCCCCAATACGCGTGCGTGATTATGGTCGAAAACCCCAGCGTGAATGGGTGGGGAGGATCTGTGGCAGCCCCGACCTTCCGCCGGGTGATGAAGCGGATCATCAGCCTGCCTGGTGGCCTGTTGGTCGAGCCAGCAGCCAAGCGTCCGCAGAAGGAGGGTCCGGCCGTGCCCGATCTGCGCGGTATGACCCCAGACATGGCCCGCTTCCAAGCGCAGATGCGGGGGTTGCCGGTGGCCTTTTCCGGCGTGGGTACCGTGGTCGTCAGTCAGTCGCCCTTGCCGGGTCGGGCCGGACGCGTAGGGCAGATCAACTGTATGCTGGGCGCAGAAGCCGCCTACAGCCCGTGGAAAATGCGGCAGGCCCTCCTCGTTGGAAACATGCCAGCCCAAGGTTCGAGAGGTATTTAATATGGAACTAAAATACCTACTCGAAGAGCTGCCCGACGCTTGCGTGGAGGGCGACCAAAATATTGAACTAGGGCAGATCCGCTGCGATTCGCGCTGCGTGGAAGAAGGCGACTTTTTCGTGGCTATACGCGGGGGACAGGAGCAGGACCGACACCGCTTTGTCGATCATGCCATCGCCCGCGGAGCTCGTGCCGTGATGGTGGAAGAGCGGATCGATTGTGCCGGTGCGACGCGGGTGCAGGTGGCAGACTGCCGAGCCGCACTGGCTCGAATGGCGGCGCGCTTTTACGCCTTTCCCGGACAAGCGCTGCTCAACGTCGGCGTCACCGGCACCAATGGCAAGACCACCACGGCCTTCCTGCTCAGGAGTGCCCTCGAAGCCGCTGGCCTGCCGTGCGGGTACTTGGGAACCTTGGGATTTTGGGGCAATGGCGGATTGGAGAAGATGGGCAATACTACGCCCGAGGCCGTCGAGCTACACGGCTCACTGCGCCGGCTCGTCGATGCCGGCAAGCAAGCGGCCGTGCTAGAAGTGTCTTCTCATGGACTGGCATTAAAAAGGGTGGATGGCATTCCCTTCCGGGCGGCGGTTTTTACCAATCTGACGCGCGATCACTTGGATTTCCACGGGACTTGGGATGCCTACTTTGCGGCCAAGGCCCGGCTTTTCGAAAGCCTGCAAGAAGGCGCGATTGCGGTGATTAACGCCGACGACGACCGCGCCGACGAATTGGCCCGCAGGACCGAGGTGCGCGTCGTGACGTATGGCTGTGGCCCGGAGGCCGAAGTGCGGTTGCAAAGCGCCGACGTTGGCCCCCAGAGAGTGCATCTGTGCTTGGATACTCCAGTTGGTCCTATTGAGGTGCAGACGCATTTAATCGGTCGTTTCAACTACTACAACGCTATGGCCGTCGTGGCCACCGGGCTGGCCTTGGATTTGGATGCCGCAGCTTTGTGCCGCGGCTTGGCTGCCCTAGAGAGCGTCCCAGGCCGCTGCGAGCAAATCGCCGAAGGGCAGGATTTCGCGGTCATCGTGGATTACGCCCACACCCCGGATGCGCTAGAAAGGGTTTTGCACGCCGCCCGAGATTTGGGCAGCGGTCGTTTGATCTGCGTCTGCGGCTGTGGCGGAGATCGAGACCGCGGCAAGCGACCCCTGATGGGTCGCGTTGCTGGCGAGTTGGCCGATTGGACGGTCTTGACTTCGGACAACCCGCGCAGCGAGGATCCGCAACGCATCATCGACGATATGGCCGCTGGCGTGCCCGACAGCAGCGCGGTTCATAGCGAAGTTGACCGCGCACAAGCGATTGCTACGGCTCTGGCCGCTGCGCACAGCGGCGATGTCGTGGTCATTGCCGGCAAGGGCCACGAACAGCAGCAGGAACTAGCCGACCGCGTCGTAGCTTTCGACGACCGCGAAGTTGCGCGGCGCGTGCTGCGGGGTTTGTGCGCCGGGGAAGGGCAGCCGCTATGCGCGCCGTGACTCTGAGCGAGATGGTGCAGTGGACGGCTGCCGACCCAGTCGGCAACCTCCAGCCGGATTGCGCCCTGCAAGCGGTGGCGACCGATAGCCGGTCCATTGACGAAGGGGAGCTGTTCGTCGCGCTGCGAGGCGAGCGCTTTGACGGGCACGACTTCGTCGAGGCCGCCTTTGCCCGCGGCGCGTGCGCAGCCTTAGTGGAACGCCGTTGGCCTGGGTTGGACCGGACGGCCTCCGGGCCGCTGTTGGCCGTTGACTCGACGCTGCAAGCGCTGGGCGACATGGCGCGAGCGTATCGGCGGCGCTGGGAGGTGCCGGTGGTGGCCGTCGTCGGCAGTGCAGGCAAGACGACGACCAAGGAAATGATCGCCGCTGTGTTGGGGCAGCGGTACCGCGTTTTAAAAACGATTGGCAGTGAAAACAACGAGATAGGGGTGCCCTGCACTCTGCTGCAACTGTCGCCGAACCACGAGGCGGTGGTCTTGGAACTGGCAGCGCGGCGGATAGGGGACATTCGCTACCTGTGTTCGGTTGCCGAACCTACCATTGGGGTTTTGCTCAACATCGGGACTGCACACATAGAATTTTTTGGGTCTGTAGAAGGAGTGGCCAAGGCCAAAGGGGAGCTTCTGGATTATTTGGACGAGTCTTTAACGGCTCTCGTCAACGCCGATGACCGTGTCGTGGTTCAGGAGGTAAAGAGGACAAAGGGGAGACTCCTGACCTTCGGTTTTGCGCGTGAGAGCGAGTTTCGTGGGGAGAGGCTCGTACTCGACCAGAAGGGCTGCGGCCACTTCCTTCTACATAATGTTCCCATTGATCTCAAGGTTCCAGGGCGACACAATGCGTACAATGCCTTGGCCGCGGCCGCGGTCGGTCGCATCCTCGGCGTACCTTGGGAAGGGATCCAGCGCGCTCTCGCCGAGTTTGAGGCGGTGAGCCAGCGCGGCGAGATCGTGCGCAGGAATGGGATCGCAGTAATCGACGATTGCTACAACGCCAGTCCCGGCTCGGTGTCGGCTGCACTCGACCTCCTCGTCGATGTGCCCGGTGCGCGGAAAATCGCCATACTCGGCGACATGCTGGAACTGGGCGCGGAGAGCGGCCGGTTGCATGCGGTTGTCGGTGAGAAGGCCGCTGAGTGCGCCGATATGGTCTTGGCTGCCGGCTGCGAAAGTGCGCACTTAGTGGCCGCAGCCCGTGCGGCTGGCATGGCCCAAGACGCGGTGCGCCACTTTGAGCAGCCCGAGCAACTCGGCGAATTCGCGGCGGCGCAATTGCACCACGGCGACGTAGTCTTGGTCAAGGCCTCTCGGGCCATGGCCTTTGACCGAGTAGTAGAGCGCATTCTGCAGCAGTTGAGCTAGCTCGCTCCCACCGAGCACCCTCTCATTCCCTAGCAACCTAGAGTGCCTCACTGATGATAGCTGTGCAGCGCGACAGCATGTTGGTGTTGCTGATTTGCCTGACGCTAGTAGGCTTGGGGCTGGTCATGGTCTATAGCTCTAGCTCGGTTTTGGCCAACGTGCGCTTTGGCGACTCGGGTCTCTTCCTCAAAAAGCAATCCATCCGCGTCTTCATCGGCTTGGTGCTCATGCTCGCGTTTTCGCGGATGCCTTTACATTGGTGGGCGCGGCTTTCGCGTTCGATCATGTTGTTGGCCCTCTTGTCGCTCTTGCTGGTCTTGGCGTGGGGCCACGGCGCAGCTCAGCGCTGGTTGAGCATTCCGGCTTGGGGCGGGGCCTTGGCCTTTCAGCCAGCCGAGTTTGCCAAGCTGGCGCTGGTGCTCTACTTGGCGGATGTCTTGGTGCGCAAGCGCGACGAGCTACACGACTTTAGTCGCGGGTTTGTGCCCCGTTTGTTGATCGTCGGCTTCGCTCTCTTGCTCATCGTACTGCAGCCCGACTTAGGGACGGCTATTGCGCTGGGGCTGATTGCCCTGATCATGCTGTGGGTCGGCGGAATGCGCTGGTACCACTTGGCCGGGGCTGGGTTGCTCGCGCTGTTGGGCATTGGGTTTTCCCTGAAGCATTCGAGCTATCAGATGCGGCGCTTGGTCAGCTTTATCGACCCAGAGCGCGACCCGGCTGGCTCCTATCAAGTTTTGCAGTCGCTCTACGGCATGGGCAATGGCGGCCTTTTTGGAGTGGGTTTGGGCAACAGCATGCAAAAAGAGCAGTACCTGCCCGAGCCACACACGGATTTTGTGTTCTCGGTCATCGGCGAGGAAATGGGGCTTGTGGGCACCTTGGTCGTCTTGGGACTCTTCGCGGCTTTCTCGTTTTACGGAGTGCGCATTGGGAGCCGCGCTGGTGATACGTACGGCTTCTTGGTTGCCATCGGTATTACGGCGATGATCTCGATATACGCCCTGCTCAACATCGGCGTGGTCGTCGGGGTACTACCCACCACCGGCTTGCCGCTGCCCTTTGTCAGCTATGGAGGCTCGTCGCTGATGGGAAACATGGCAGGAGTGGGCATCTTGCTGGGGGTCGCCCGCACGGCACCCGAACAGCAAGGGGGTTTGGTGCATTGGCAATGATGAAGACGCTCTTGGACCAATATCGCCGCGTCCACCTCGTCGGCATCGGTGGAGCGGGCATGGAGGGCTTGGCCCGGCTGCTCGCTGCCAAAGGCTGCGTGGTAAGCGGCTCGGATCAGGCCGACTCGCCCAGCGTCGCGCTGCTGCGCCAGGAGGGATTCGCCGTCGCGGTGGGGCACGACGGCCAGTTCGTCCAAGGTGTGGATCTAGTGGTGTATTCGGCCGCCGTCCCGGCTGACAATCCCGAGCGGCAGGCGGCCGCGCACGAGGGCATTCCCACGGCGAGCCGGGCCGAGGTGCTGGGGGAATTGTCCCGCGCGCCGTTGACCCTCGCCGTAGCCGGTACGCACGGTAAGACGACGACTGCTTCGATGGCGGCGGCGATCTTGCGCCGCGCTGGCCTCGATCCCCAGGTCTTGATCGGGGGTTGGATCAACGGGCGACCGCAGGCCGAGGTGGGAAGTGGCGAGGTCTTTGTAGTGGAGGCCGACGAGTTTGCTGGCGGCTTCTTGCACCTGTATCCGAGTTTGGCCCTCGTGACAAGTATAGACGCCGAACACCTCGATTACTACGGGAGCTTGGAGGCCCTCGAACGGGCTTTCGGCCAATTTCTCGCGCGCCTGCCCTTTTGCGGTTGCAGTGTGCTGGCCGGGGATGGGTTGGTCGGGGAGCGGGTGCTGGCCGACTTGCAGCGCCCTCATCAGACCTATGGCATGGCCGGTGACAACGACTACCGGATCGCCGAGCTCGAAGAGCGGGCTTGGGGCAGCCGGTTTGCCCTGTGTTTTGACGGGCAAAAGCTAGGTGAGATCGAATTGCAGGTCCACGGCGTCCACAATGTCCGCAATGCCGCTGGAGCCGCCGCGCTGACTTGTGCGCTACAGGTGGAATTTGCCGTGATCGCCGACGCTTTGGAGCAATTTGGCGGAGCCGACCGGCGCTTTCAGCGCAAGGGGGAATTCGCTGGCGTGCTGGTCGTGGACGACTATGCCCATCATCCGGCTGAATTAGCGGTGGCCTTGGCCGCTGCGCGGCAGAGCGGTCGCCGAGTGGTCGCTGTCTTCCAACCCCACCTGTACTCGCGCACCCGCGACTTGGCAGGGGCCTTTGCCCGCGAGCTAGCGGTGGCTGACTACGTGGTGCTGGCGGCGGTCTATGCCGCGCGGGAGGCCCCCTTGCCCGGCGTGGCTTCCGCGATCATCGCGGAAGCCATGCGCGCCAACGGGTACAAAACCGTGGCATACCTGCCGGACCGAGAGCAACTCGTGGCCCATTTGGTGGGTATCTGTCGTCGGGGCGACTTGGTGCTGGTCATGGGAGCTGGCGACATTGGCGAGGCGGCTGGGGAGTTGATCGCGGCCTTGGCCGCTGGAGAGCACTCGTGAACCGCCAGAAGACCAAGGCGCGCAAGAAGCCGCCAACTATGGGGGAGCGAGGTCAATCCAAGGTCCGCGGGCTTTGGATTGCGCTCTTGATCTTGGCCACAGGCAGCACCTTAGCGGCCTATCAGGCGGCTACCTACTTTGGCCAAGCCTCCTACTTTGGCCTCAAGGTTATTGAGGTGGATGGGTTGCGGCGGCTCAGTGGGGAGGACATACGCGTTGCCAGTGGCCTTGTGGCTGGCAGCAACATTTTCGCCATCGACTTGGACGAGGTCGCGGAGCGACTGGAAGCCATGTATTGGATCAAGCAAGCTCTCGTGGTGCGCAAGCCACCCAACCGGATTGCCGTCGATATCGTCGAGCATCGTCAAGTAGCTTGGATCGATTTGGGCCAGACCTACGGGATAACGCCCGATGGCGTCCTGCTGCCGGCAGGCAGTACGGATGTCCCGTCCCGCAATTTGCCCGTCATATCCGGGCTGTCGGTCCGCAGCGACTCGCTGCAGCCGGGCATGGCCGTATCGGACTCCGCGCTATTGGCGATATTGCGCTGGTGGGAGGAAGCCACGGTTGCCGATGCGGAATTTTGCCTCAACGTAGCCGGCATCCAGCCGATGTCCGGGGCGAGCATTCGCTTGCAGATGGCCGGTGACGGACTCGAAGTGCGCTTGCCGGCCAACGAAGCCGCCCACCGGCTCCGCACCATCCGCGATCTGATGCCGCGCGTCCATCAAAGCCATCCCGATCCGGCCTATATCGACTTGCGCTATGCCGGCCAGATGGTAGTAGGCAAAAAGAAAGCAAAATCGGGATGAACTGGAGCGAGGAGCACAGCACCATTATCGCCGGGCTGGACTTGGGCACCACTAAGGTCTGCGCCGTCATTGCCGAGCAGGTCGCCGAGCGGCCTCTGCGGATTATTGGCATAGGTCAGCACCCCTCAGAGGGGCTCCAGCGCGGGGCGATTGTGGATGCCGAGAAGACTGTGCGCGCCATTGGCGAGGCCGTGCGTCAAGCGGAGCTGATGGCTGGGGTCGAAATCGACTCGGTGTACGCTGGCATTTCTGGCCAATACATCGCCAGCCTCAACAGTACGGGCATGGTGGCTGTCGGCGGCGAAGGCGGATGGATCGGAGTACAGGACCGCGCCCGCGTGCTCGCTGCGGCCGGCGTGGTCAAAGTGCCATTTGACCGCGAGGTACTACACGTTTTGCCCCAAGAATTTGCCGTCAATGGCCAGCGGGGCATTCTCGATCCCGTGGGTATGTACGGAGTGCGCTTAGAGGCCAGTGTACACGTAGTCACCAGCTCGGTTGCCGCCGTGCGGAACATCTGCCACAGCATCCTCCGTGCGGGCGTCGATGTGCGCGGTGTCGTGCTCGGCGCACTTGCTTCGAGCTATGCGGTCCTCAGTGAGGACGAGCGGCAGATGGGAGTCTGCCTACTCGACATCGGCGGCGGCACGACCGATGTGGCCGTCTTTGTTGGCAAAGGGATGAGCCACTCGGGCAACGTCGGATTGGGTGGGCATAACGTGACCAACGACATCGGCGTTGGGCTGCGCACCACGCGGGTTGAGGCCGAGCAGGCCAAGTGCGCGGGCGCACCTAGCGAGACAGTAGCCCTTATCGCCGCGGCGCGCATGGAGGAGATATTGGCCCTAGCCCGCAAGCAGGTCTATACCGCGTTGCCCCATGCTGCGCTAGGCGCGGGTATTGTCCTCACGGGTGGGGGAGCGCAAATCACTGGAGCCGTGGCCTTGGCCGAGCGGGTTTTTAACATGCCGGTGCGCTTGGGGGAGCCGAGCGGGTTTGAGGGAGCCGTAGAGCTAGCCAGCCCAGCGTATGCTACGGTGCTGGGTCTGCTCCTGTACGGAATGGAGAAACAGGAAGGAAAAAACCAAACAGAAGCGCCGGGTCTGGTCGAAGATCGCTTCGATTCGGTGTTCGGGCGCGTAAAAAGATGGTTACAACCACGGGACTAGCGGCGGTGCTGGTCCCAAAATTAAGGAGGAGTAAGTATGGCAATTAGGTTGATCGATAACGAGCATCGAGCGCGAATTAAGGTCGTCGGCGTTGGTGGCAGCGGCGGCAATGCCATCAACCGCATGATCGAGTCAGGGATGCACGGCGTCGAATTCGTCGCCGTCAACACGGATGCTCAGGCGCTGGAGACCTCGCGGGCTGACTTTCCCATTTGCATCGGCAGCAGCGTCACGCGGGGTTTGGGTGCTGGTGCAGACCCCGAGGTGGGACGACAAGCCATCGAAGAAGACCGCGACAAGGTTTCCAAGCAGCTACAGGACTCGGATCTGATCTTCATCACGGCCGGTATGGGTGGCGGTACAGGTACGGGAGTCGCGCCCACTGTTGCGGAAATTTCCCGCGATCAAGGGGCCCTAACGGTCGGCATTGTCACCGAGCCTTTTCTAATGGAAGGCTCTCCGCGGATGAAGAACGCCAGGAGCGGGATTGCCGAGCTAAAGGACCAAGTTGACACCCTGATCACCATCAAAAACCAGCGCCTGTTAGAAGTCTGCGGCCGCGACACTACGCTCCAAGATGCGTTTCTCAAGGCCGACGAAGTGCTGATGCAAGCCACGCGTGGCATCTCCGACCTGATTACGATTCCGGGCATGGTCAATCTCGACTTCAACGATGTACGCACGGTAATTTCCAAGGGCGGGGATGCGATTATGGGCCTTGGGGAGCACAGCGGCGAAGAGCGGGCTGTGGAGGCCGCTCGCAAGGCGATCAACAGCCCGCTTTTGGAGGATGTGTCGATCACCGGTGCCAAGGGCGTGTTGATCAATATCGCCGGCGACTCCAATCTCACGCTCTACGAGGTCAACGAGGTCATGTCGCTGATCAACGAGGAATCTGGCTCGGACGCCGAGATCATCTTCGGTACCGTAATCGACGATAGCTTGACCGACAACATCCGCGTGACGGTCATCGCCACGGGCTTCAACATAAACAAGAGCAGCGAAGCCGAGCCGCCGGCCCGTGCCCAAGAGGAGCCGACGCAACAGGACGTGGAGGCGGATCCTTTGACCATCGGCAGCCCGGTCCTCCTCGGCAACGGCAATGGGGGCACCTCCTTGGAAGTGCCCACGTATCTGCGCAACGGCCACAGCATTCCTCAGGAGCATCAGGAACCAGTGCGCCCGGCGGTTGGCGATTTGGACATACCCACCTTCCTGCGCCGCAAAATGAACGCTTCTTAGGGCAGTTGTCGCGCACGGGCGATTTGGTTTATTTTAACATCTGTGCGCGATAGAATTCACAGGGAGGATGTTTTTACATGGCAGATATTCGCGTTGGCGTAATCATGGGCAGTACCTCGGACGAGGACACCATGCGCAAGGGGGCGGCGGTGCTCGAAGAGCTAAGACTCGGCTACGAAATGATCGTATCTTCGGCCCACCGCAACCCCGAGCGCACTGCTACTTGGGCCAGCGAGGCGGCTGGCCGCGGCCTCAAAGTGATCATCGCCGGTGCTGGCTTAGCTGCGGCCCTACCCGGCGTGGTGGCGGCACATACGACCTTGCCGGTCATCGGAGTCCCCATTGCCTCGGGTGCGCTCAATGGAGTCGATTCGCTCTACTCCATCGTGCAGATGCCGCCGGGTATTCCGGTGGCGACCGTCGGCATTGACAATGCCCGCAATGCGGCGATGCTGGCGGCCCAGATCATCGCCTTGTCCGACGAGGCGGTTGCCCAGGCCATTGAAACTTATCGCGCACAGTGGAACCCCTAAGACCGTAGGGGCGACCGGTTGGTCGTCCCTACAAATGCTGAAAGGACGCGATGAGCAGTGGCCAATACAAGTCGTATTTCCAAATTGCTTTCGCTGATGCTCAGGCATCGGCCCGACGAATTTGGACTGGAGATTGATGCTTACGGCTACGCGCCGTTGGATCAGGTAGTACAAGGAGTACAAGAACGCTACGCAGAGATAGCCGAAGCCGATGTCGTCAACCTCGTCAACGCCCCAGGGCAGTATCGTTTTGAACTGAACGAGTTTGGCATTCGCGCGCTGTACGGACACAGTTTTTTCGTCGATATGGACGGCGAGCCTATGGACCCGCCGCCCGATCGACTCTACATGGGCACGACTCGCAGCGCCGCCCAGCGCTTCACCCGCGAGGGCATTTCCCCCGGTGATCGCTACTACGTGCATCTGTCGCTGACGCGCGAGGCGGCCGAGTCGCACAGCCACCAACGCGACACCCCCTGCGTAGTAGAAATTCTCGCGGCCAAGGCCCACGAGGAGGGCTGTCGCTTTTTTCCTCGCGGCACGGTCGTGCTGACCGAAGAAATCCCAGCCGGTTGCATCGGCCCCATCCACGGCAGTCAACAAAAGCCCCTCGACGTTGCTCCGATGTCGGCGGCCGGCGGCATAAGCTACGGCCGCAAGCCGCGCTTTTCGGCCCGTTGAGAGGGATATCGTGAAAAACATCGTGGCCTTTATCAAGCCCTTCAAACTCGACGAGGTCAAACAATCCCTAGCCGCGATTGGCCTCGTCGGCATGTCCGTTAGCGAGGTGCGCGGCTGCGGTCGCCAGCGCGGCCACAGCGAAATCTATCGCGGTGCCGAGTACCAGCTCGATTTCATGCCCAAAATTCGCATTGAATTGGCCGTTGGCGATGGCCAACTCGACGAAGCGGTGGAAGCCATTATGCAGTCGGCTGCCACCGGCGAGGTCGGCGACGGCAAGATCTTCGTCTCCGAACTGATCGATGCCATCCGCATCCGCACCGGCGAAACCGGCGAAAACGCCCTCTGAAGCCCGGTAGTGCCCACCGCATTGGAACTGGCCCGTCGCGCGCTCACCGCGGACGCGGCTAAAGCCCTTGATCCCCTAGCGCAATTGGGTTTTGCCGATCCGGTCCAAGCCCTAGAGACCTTGGACCGGATTGGTGGCCCGCCGCAATCCGCGCCGTTGCCAGCCCTTGCGTTGGCCGAACTGGCTGCGACGGGCCGGCCGGACGAGGGCCTGCGGCAGTTGGTGCGCTTGGCTGTGGCATACGGTCCACGAGGGCTTTTTTCTCATTTAGAGGCCGATCCCATTCTATGTCAGCGCTTGGTGCAGGTCGTAAGCCACAGCACCTTTCTCGCCGACATTTTGGTGCGCGATTTCGAGTTCCTGTTGTGGTTGTTGGTCGAGACTCCGCACTTAGTCGAGCCACTGGAGCGGAGTACCCTACGGCAGATTTTGCGCACTGATATCGGTCATGTCTCCGAGTTTGAGGAGCGTTTGGAGGTGTTGCGGCGGGTGCATCGGCGCGAGTTTTTGCGCATTGGTGCCGCCGAAATTCTCGGCACCAAGCCGGTTGCACAGATAGGAAAAGAGCTGGCCGACTTAGCCGATGTGGTGGTTGAGTTGGCCCTTGAAACATGCCAGCACGACTTGTGGCAGGAGCACGGTCACCCACTGGACGAGCGCGGTCGTCCGGCGCGCTTTCTCGTCGTCGGCTTGGGCAAATACGGCGGGCAGGAGTTAAACTACAGCTCGGACATTGACCTGATTTTCGTGTGGGATGGCGAGGGCGAGACCCAGCCTGAAGGGGAGGGAACGCCGCTGGAGAACAGCGAGTTTTTCCGCCGCTTGGGCCAGCGCCTAGTCCACGTGCTGACCGAGGCGACCAAGGAAGGATTTTTCTACCGCGTCGATATGCGGCTGCGCCCCGAGGGCGCGAGCGGCACCTTGACCCACTCGTTGCGCGCCAGTTGGAGGTATTACGAGACGCGCGGCGAACTGTGGGAGCGGCAGATGCTGATCAAGGCCCGGCGCGTGGCGGGGTCGCAGACGCTGGGGGAGCAATACGCGGCCATGCTCCGGCCCTTTATCTATCCAGCCTACTTCCACTCGGCACCGCACGAGGAAATCCGCCGCATCAAGGAGCGGATTGAGGCGAGCATCCGCGAGCGTCCCCGCGGCGAGAACAACATCAAGCTGCAAGCGGGCGGGATCCGCGACATCGAATTCATCGTCCAATGCCTACAACTGCTCTACGGGGGCATCCAGCCCCAAGCGCGCAGCCACAACACACTGGCCGCTATTGACCGCTTGGCCGAGGTGGTCTCGCCTAAAGGCGCGATGAAGGCGGCCCTGACTGCGGCAGAAGCCAGCGCCTTAAAAAACGCGTACGAGTTTTTTCGCCGCGTTGAAAACCTGTTGCAAATCGCCTCTGGCCGACCCGACTACGCCGTCCCAGAAGATGCACAAGCCTTGCGGGCCTTGGCCTTGGTCATGGGGTATGAAGATGCGCGGGCCTTTAGCGCTGCGCTCGCCGGACACCGGCTGCGGGTGCGCCGCTTGTTTGCTGCGTTGTTTTACGGCGACACGGCGGCTCCACGCTCGCCGACGTGGCTTTTAGAGGTCGAAAACGGCAGCGCGGCCGCAAAAGCCGACTTGGTGGAGCGGGGCTTTGTCGATGGGGCCGCCGCGCATCGCCGCTTGCAGCGTCTGGTGGCCATGGGCGTGTTGCTGAGCGGGGGACGTGCCCACTTTGAGGCCCTATTGCCGGAACTGCTCAATTCGCTGGCCGCCGCTCCCGATCCAGACCAAGGGCTGTTGCGCTTCACCCAGATAGTCGAGGCGTATGGTGCGCCGGGTGCTTTGTACTCCTTGTTGCAAGAGCACACCGGCTTTCGCACCTTGCTCATTGCCATCTGTGGCTCAAGCCGCTTTCTCGCCGATCTTTTGCGCCGCGATCCAGCCCTGCTCGACAGCTTAGTTAGCCAAGCTGACTGGGGCTTGGAGTCTGGCCCGGCGCGTGGCGATTTGCGCGCCATTGCCCGGATGCAGCACAAATCCCTCCTGCGCATTGGGGCCGACGACCTGATGGGCTTGGCGACCGAGGAGGAGACTTTCCTGCGGCTAACGGAATTGGGCGAAGACGTGTTGCAAGCGGTCTATCGGCTGGCTTGGGGGCCGTTGGTGCGGCGGTGGGGCAAGCCGCGCAACCGGCAGGGCCGCGATGTGCGGTTCGCCGTATTGGCCGCCGGCAAGTTTGGGGGCCGCGAGGTGGATTTTGGTTCGGATTTGGATTTGTTTTTCGTGTACGAAAGCGACGGCAAGACGCGCCGCGGCGTGCCGAATAGCGTATTTTTCATTGAGTTCAGCCAGCGTCTGATCGCCCTGTTAGCCGAGGGCGGGCTGTATGCGGTGGATGCGCGACTGCGGCCCGAAGGAGCCAGCGCCCCCATGGCCATCTCGCTGGTCGGCTACCGCCGCTACTTAGCGCAGCGGGCGGCCACTTGGGAGCGGATGGCGCTGAGTCGCGCCCGCCAAGTGGCCGGCGATGCCGAGTTCGGTGCGCGGGTCTTGCGGGCGATTGAGCGCTTCGTGTACAGCCGGGAAGTAGAAGCGGCCTTGGTCGCGCAGATGCAGGAGATGCGCCAGCGGATGGAGCCGCAGGGCAAGCGCCAAACGCGCATCAACGTCAAGCGCGGTCCGGGCGGCATTGTCGATATCGAATTCGTGGCGCAGGTACTGGTGCTCAAGTGGGGCTATCGAGACCGAGACTTGCGCGTGGGCAGCACGAGACGCGCGCTGCAACTGCTCGTCGAGCAGGGCCATTTAGACTCGGAGCGGGGCCACTTTCTGCTCGACGCGTACGAGTATCTGCGGGCGGTGGAAAAGGGCATGCGACTCGCCAGCGAAAGGGCCAGCGATGCCCTGCCGACCGGCCGCGAGTTGGAGATATTGAGCCGCGCCCTCGGCGCTAAAGACGTAGCGGCCTTCCAAGACGAGGTAGAGATATGGATGCGACAGACGCGGCGCATATTTTCGACCGTATTCGCCGAATTGACCGATTGAGGAGGACTTAATTATGGACGGTATAAGCAAGGCCGCACGCGTCGGCCAGATGGTTATAGGAGTTGTGTACATAGTTGCTGGAGCGGTTAAAGTATGGGAGCCGGTGCTTTTTTATTGGGAAGCCATTCCCTATGCACAACTGCTCGGGGTGGTGGAATGGGAAACAGCGTCGGCCGTCGCCAAGGCGGCCCTTGTGTTGGGGCCGATTGAATTCGTCCTCGGCTGGGCGCTGCTGCTAAACTGGCAGCCGCGGCTGTGCTTGCCGGTGGCGACGGTGCTGATGGCCGCGTTTACCGCGCTGACGGCCAAGGCTTGGCACATGGGTGCCTCGATAGACTGTGGCTGTTTTGGAGCCCTCGTCGAGCGCGGGCCAGGGGAAGCGGCGATAGAAGATGGCGTGATGGTGGTGGTGCTGCTGTTTGCGTGGTGGGGAATGCGCCGCAGTGCAAACGCCGCGCCCGCGAGTGGTCCGCCCAATTGGTGGGGAGCGGGCGGTGCGCCCGTCTGGCCGCTGACGAGTCGGATGGTGTTAAGCTCGCTCGTCGTCGGATTGGCGGTAGGCGGGGTGCGGTTTTTTCCCGAGCTAGAGCGCATCTCGCAGTCGGATCTCAAGAGTGGGGTGCGGCTGTCCGGCTTGGCACTTAAAGGCGTGGATGTGGATTTGATGCAGGGCGAATACCTGATCGAATTGTTCAGTCCCACGTGCAGCCACTGCAAAAACGCCGTGCCCAAGATGAACGTCCTCGCCCAAGACCCCCAGTTGCCGCGGCTCATCGCCCTGACGAGTTTCGCGCAGGATGCACCGCAATTGATCGACTTCAAGAAGCAGTTACAACCGCGCTTTGACATTGCCACCATATCGCAGACGGACTTTCGTCGTTTGACCTTTGGCCACGGCTATCCGCGCTTGGCCTATATCGCCGACGGGGTGGTACAGCAGGTGTGGGAGAGCAACTACATGCCGACGCAAGCGCGGCTGCGCAAAATTACGGGTTCTTAGAGCATGGAAGGAGCGGACTTAATAGCATGACGATGAGCAAGTTGGCCTTCTTCGGCGGTCCCAAGGCCGTCACCGCTGACGAAGGCGATATTTTCCGCTGGCCGATCATCACCGCCGAAGACGAGGCAGCCGTGCTGGATGTGCTGCGTCGCGGGGCGATGTCGGGCTGGGATCTAACCTTGGACTTTGAAGAGGATCTGAAGTCCTATTTCGGCTTGCAGCACGCCCTCTGCCACAACACGGGTACGTCGGCGATCCAAGCCGCGCTGTGGGCCTGCGGCGTTGGCGTTGGCGACGAGATTATCTCGCAGAGCATGACCTTTTGGGGCACGTCACTCCAAGTGTTCTCGCTAGGGGGGACGGTGGTGTTTTCCGAAATCGACCCCGACACCCTGACGATGGACCCCGACGACATCGAGCATCGCATTACCGAGCGGACGAAGGCCATTGTCCCCGTGCATTACTGCGCCTATCCAGCCGATATGGATCCGATCATGGACATTGCCGAGCGGCACGGGCTGAAGGTGATTGAAGATGTCTCCCACGCCCAAGGCGGTCGCTATAAGGGACGGTTGCTGGGCACAATCGGCCACATTGGGGCGATGTCGATTATGTCGGGCAAGTCGCTGGCTTGCGGCGAGGGGGGCTTTTTGGTTACTGACGACCAAGCTCTGTATGATCGCTCCGCGGCTTTTGGGCACTATGAGCGAACTCGCTCCATAGAAGATCCCGCGTTGAAGCCTTTTGCTAGGATGCCGCTGGGTGGATACAAATACCGGATGCATCAGTTGTCTTCGGCGGTGGGCCGCACGCAGCTAAAGCACTACGACGAGCGGATGCAGGAAATTCAGCGGGCGATGAATTACTTCTGGGACCTGCTCGAAGGCGTCCCGGGGATCAAGGCGCATCGGCCGCCGGCCGACAGCGGTTCGACGATGGGCGGCTGGTACGCGGCCAAGGGATTGTACGCGCCCGAGGAATTAGGCGGCCTGCCGGTCGAGCGATTCTGCGCGGCGGTCACGGCCGAGACCGGGTCGTACAGGATCATGCCGGGTGCCAATGAGCTGATGCATTTGCACCCGGTGCTCAACGAGGCCGACATCTACGGACACGGCCAACCCACGCGCATTGCCCACTCCAACCGCGACCTGCGGCAGGGGCCGGGTAGTCTGCCAGTGACCGAGCGCATGACCGGCCGCATCTATTCGATTCCGTGGTTTAAGCACTACGACGCCACAATCATCGAGCAATACGCCACGGCTTTCCGCAAAGTGGCCGAGTGCGCCGAAGAGCTGCTAGAGGATGGACGAGATGGGTGATCCGTTGAGAGCGCGGCTGTTTGGGTACGGGGTGCCTTATCGGGTGGAGGTGGATGAAGCGGGGGCGGTCGTGCCGCGGCCTACGGATGCGGCGGACGAGGCCGAGCGCCTTTGCCGCGCCTTGCGTCAGTTGCACGGGAAAGGTGAGGGCACGACGGATGGCGACTGGGTGTATTCGCTGCCTTTTGGGCGTTGCGGCATACAAGGAAGGCCCCGCGAGCATCTCATCGCCCACTTCTGCGTTGAGGCGTATCTAGACGTGCTATCTATGGATGGGGTAGAAACGCAACCGCTCGCCGCTGGGGAGATCGCCGATATTGAGCCGGGTACTGTCGTTCGGTTCCGCGCCCGGCCCTTGGAGCATTGTTGCGTATTCGTGGCCTTCCAGACCGAGGATCGCACACCGCTGTTGGGTCACGCCGCCCCCTTTACTCTCGACGGCGAGGTGCCCGACGACTGGCGCGAGCGGCTGGTGAAGTGCCACGCGGCCTTTGACGCGGCGGCCGCGCAGGCGTCCGACGGCGAGCATCGGCCACTGCTAGAACGATTCTTGGGAACCATGGCGGCCAAACTCGTCGCCGATCCTGAAATTGCCGCCGCGCAAGGGCAGGCGCGGCGCGAGGGGTCGTACTCGGTTGAAGAAGAGCAGGTGCTCTTTGACCGCCAACTTGCCTTGCTCGACGAAGCGGTCCTCGACCGCATCCGCGACCAAGACGAGGCCGTGTTCCGCTTTCCAGGCATGTTCGGCGGGGTCGCACCGCTTTTTAACCTAGTGGACTGAGAGGAATCCAATGGCAAAAAGGAAAATTCGCCTCGGCCTGATCGGCTGTGGCGGCAACATGCGCGGTGCGCACATTCCCCGGCTAAAAGCCGATGGTAGCGTAGAACTGGTGGCGGTTGCCGACCCGGAGGAGGCCTCGGCGCGGCAGTTGCTGGAAGCGTGGGGTGCTGACGCCGCCTATTACGCCGACTACCGGCAGATGATAGGCGCAGACGCGCTCGACGGGGTGTTGATCTCCTCGCCGCATTCGACCCACTACGCGCAGGCGCGCTATGCGCTAGAGCGGGATTTGCACGTTTTGATCGAGAAACCCCTGACGACGAAAGCGCGCCACGCCCAAGCGCTAGTCAATCTGGCCGCCGAGCAGGAGCGCCTGTTGGTAGTAAGCTATCAGCGCCATTTTTATCCGGCGTATGCCTATGCGCGGGAACTGGTGCAGAAGGGGGCGCTCGGCGAGCTCAAAGGAGTTGTCGCGTACGTGACGCAAAATTGGGGCGGCAGGGGATGGCGGATGGTGCCCGAACTGGCCGGAGGGGGGATGTTTATGGACACCGGCAGTCACTTGGTGGCTGTGGTGTTGTGGATTACTGGCTTGACGCCGGTGAAGGTCACCGCCTTCATGGACAAGCGCGGCAAGCCGGTGGATATGGATGCCGTGGTCAATGCGCGGTTTCGCGGCGGCGCGTTGGGGTCGCTGAGCTTTATCGGCAGCGCGAGCCGGCACGACGAGCGGCTGTCCATCCACGGCGACGAGGGAACTTTGGTTTTTCATCTGCACCAGTGGCAGGTGCGGGAGGTGTTGTTGAATGGGGAGCCGTTGGCGGTGCCCAAGCGGGTGAAGGAAGATACGCCGGACGCGGCCTTTTTGCGCTGGATTCGCAATGGCGGCAAGGGCTATGAGCGGCCGGATTTCGCCGTGGCAGTAGCCAAATTTACTGAGGCGGCGTATCGGTCGCTGGAGCAGAAGCGGCGGTGATTGCGTACGCGCCGCTCGTCGGCGAGCTAGACCAGCAGGTCGAGGGCGTGCTGGCGCGCCAAGTGCTGGACGCGGAAAGCCCTTATCGCGGCGGCTTTATGGACGGCGACCGGCTGGTGGGTTCGCAAAGTATCAGCGCGGTCGCGTCGCTTGGCTACGCCTATCTGCTGGCCGAGTCGCGTCACTACCGCAGCGAAGAGCTTTTGCAGCGGATCCTTCTCGCCGCTGAGTTTGCCCGTCGGCATCGCAATCCGTCGGGTTGCTTCGACTTACTGACCACCAACTTCGACTCGGCTCCAGACACAGGCTTTGTGGTGCAGGCCATCGCGCCGGTCGTGTTTGCGGCGCGGGAACAGGCTGCCGACGACGCGGGAGCCGCCGAGATTGCGGACGCCTTGGGCGAGCTGATACAAACTGGAGCGCCGGGCATGGTCGCCGGCGGCTTCCACACGCCCAATCACCGCTGGGTGCTGGTCGCCGCACTGGCCCAAGCTCAAGCCCTCTATCCAGAACTTGAAGTGAGCGCGACCGTGGATGCGTACCTCGGCGAAGGCATTGACATCAATGCCGACGGCGAATACAGCGAACGGAGCACGGGCGTGTACAATGCGGTGGTCAACCGCGCCTTAATCCGTGCGGCACAAGTGCTTGCTCGGCCCGACCTGCTGGAACCTGTGCGGCGCAACTTGGATTTGTCCTACCACCTCCTCCACGCCGACGCCACTGCGGTGACGAGCATTTCCACGCGTCAAGACCGCGATACGCGAGCCGTGCCGACTGGTTTGGCCGATGGCTACCATGCCTTGGCCCATTTAGACGGCAATGGCTTTTACGCGGCTGTGGCCGACCTGTTGGTCTCGCGCGGCAGCGGTTTGGTTTGCCTGCCGAACTACGTCCTGCATCCCGAGTGGCGAGCGACGTGTATAGCGCGGACGCCTGTGCCCGAGCACTATAGCCGCGTCTATCCCGCGTCCGGCCTGTGGCGAGTGCGTCGGGGCGCGGTGAGTGCTACGGCTGCGGCTGGTCTGACCGCGCCCTTTAGCGTGGTTTGCGGGCAGGCCGAATTGGCGGCGGTGAAAATATCATCGACCTACTTTGCTACCGGGCAATTTATCGGTGAGGAGTTTGCTGAAGCGGGTAAAGGGGTGCGGATGCAGCACAAGGGGCGCAACCGCATCTACCCGGAAAAGGATTACGTCGGGGGGATTTACTGGCTGCCGATTGCCGAGCGAGTTGATGCCGACAACTGGCGAGAGGTGCGGGGTCGGCGGGAGACGTATGAGTTGCCGCCGCTGGAAGTCGAGCTGCACGCTGAGGAGGTGGCCGGTGGTTTTGACCTCCACATCCGCACCTCGGGGAGCACCGATGGGGTGCCCTTGCAGATTGAGGGGGTTTTCGCGCCGGGCGGCACCTTGGAGATGGACAGCGCGCTCGTCGAGGGCCGCGCCGGGCACACGGTCTTTCTCAAGACAGGCTACGCGCTCTACCGGGTGGGCGACGACGCCATCCGCATTGGCCCAGGGGCGATGGAGCACACCATGTGGCGGATGCGCAATAGCGAGATCGACGAGGAGCGTTTGCGGGTGCTCATCGCCCTGCGGACGCCGGTGGCGCGGACTTTGGAAATCCGCTGTGGGCAGTGGTCGGACGCGAAGGGTGGGTTTTTATAGACTTCCTCCGGCCCACCGCACTCCTTGCACCATCATCTGCTGCATGCCTAGACGCTCAAATGTTCCCGGGCCGTGTCCTAACGCCGTGTAAAACACCCGTCCCGCGCCATAGGGCTTGACCCACGCTAGGGGATGCTGCTTGCCACTCCACTCGGCTGTGGCCAAGATGCGGATGGCCGGGTCCCACGCCGACATGTAAATCTCGTCTTCCACGTCAAAGTCGGGCACGCCGTGCGTAACGGGGTGATCGCTGTCGGCAATGGAGACGGTGAAGGTCAATCCCGGTGGATGCCAGTTGGCGTGACCGCCGAGCAGAGCCACGGCTTTGCCGCCAATACACCACGCCGTGCCGTGGATGCCGACCAATCCTTTGCCACCGGCGACAAAATCGAACACGCCCTCTTCTTGCGCGGGCGTCAGTTCGGGCACTTGCTGTACGGTGCCGTCTTCCTATCGCTCGCCTCGCGTAAATCCGGAGCCGTGGATCAGCACATCAAAATCGCGCAGACCGTCTGACGCCAACACGTCTTTGTTTTCGTCAAGCGCGACGGACAGATCGTCGTGTGCGCTCAAGAACTCGTGGATGACCGGGGCACTGGCCGCAAACCCATGGTTTGAGCCGGATAAAATTAGGACGTTCATGTGGCCTCCTGTGTTAGGGTAGTGGTTGTCGGCATATTTCTACTTGGCTGAAGAGGTCAGGCGGCGGCTCCTCTCATACGGCATAGGACACCGAGCCGTCGGCGCGCAGGGGAGTAGAGGCGTTGTTAATGGGTTTGTAGGGCGTTTGCTCGATTAACTCATCGTCTAACTCCACGCCGAGGCCCGGGGTTTGGGGAATCGGGATGTAGCCGCCCTCGCGCTTATACGCGCACCGATATACCGCGTTGTGCGGGGCTTCGTCGCCTTTGGTGTACTCTTGGGTAATGAAGTTGGGAATCGAGGCGTCGAGGTGTAGAGAGGCGGCGGTAGTCAGCGGTCCTAGGAAGTTGTGGGTTACTACTGCGCAGTGGTAGGCTTCGCCGATGGCGGCGATTTTTTTGCAGTGCGAGATGCCGCCGGCCAAGGCCACATCCGGCCGCAAGTACTGGGGGCCGCCCTGTTCCAACAACTCGCGGAACTCCCATATAGACACAAAGCGCTCGCCGTTGCCAAAGGGCACGGTAGATTTTTGCGCGATGTGGGCTTGGGCTGAGATGCTGTCGATTTGGATCGGGTCTTCGAGGAAGAAGACGTGGAAGGGCTTGAGGGCCTCGGCGAGGGCTAGGGAGACCATCGGCGTCAGCTTGCGATGGAGTTCGATGATTAGGTCCAAATCCGGACCACCGGCTTCGCGCGCGGCCGCGGTCAGTTCGACGGCGGTTTGGATCATCCGCGCTTGGCCCTTGTCGTGGCAGTCCGTTTTGATGGGGTCGAACTTGATGGCGGTAAAGCCCTCGGCGACAGCGGATTGCGCGGCGTTGAAGTTGTCCTCTGGGGTGCTGCCCCCAGAGAGTAGGTGCAGGCGAATTTTGTCGCGGACGTTGCCACCCAACAGCTCCCACACCGGCACCTCGAAGTGCTTGCCCTTGATGTCCCACAGCGCGATATCCACGGCTGAGACAGCCCCCATGATGGCCGTGCCCCGGAAGGGAGCCATGCGGTAGAGATGCTGCCAGTGGTGTTCGATGCGGAGGGGATTTTGGCCGATGAGGTATTCCTTGAAGACATCGACGATGCTCTGCACGGCCGTGGGATAGCCCCAGCAGGCGGTTTGGCCGATGCCGGTCAGGCCGGTGTCGGTGGTAATGCGGACGACGTAGCCGTTGCCGATTAGTAAGGATTCGATCTGTTCGATTTTCATTTTGTGTGCTCCATATATTCCATATATATCGTAAAGGGGCAGGGTTGGTTATTAGTGGCGCTAGACTGCTTATTTTTATAAAAACCGCGCGACCGCGCAAGCAAGGGGAGGTAGTATGGCACATTTGCGATTTGCAGCACCTGTGGAGCAGCGGGTAGCCCTGATTACGGGGGGGGCGCGCGGTATCGGCGGTGCGACCGCGCTGCGCTTGGCCGAGGCCGGGCGGCACATTGTCCTTGTCGATGTGTTGGAGGAACCGGCGCAAGAACGGGTGCGGGAGATTGAGACTATGGGGCAGCAGGCCCTTTTTGTTGAGACGGACGTGACCGACGAGGGGCAGGTGCATGAGGCAGTAGCCCAAGCGGTTGCGGCTTTTGGGCGGCTGGATATCCTCGTGTGCTGCGCCGGTATCTTGGGGTGGGAAAAGCCGTTTTTCGAGCAGACGGCCGCGCAGTTTGCCAAGGTTATGCAGATCAATGTCCACGGGGTTTACTACGCGCATCAGGCGGCGGTCCCGCACATGCTGGAGCGGGGATGGGGGCGCTGCGTGACGATTTCTTCGAGTGCGCGCCACGGCAGTCCCTATCAGGTGCCGTACTCGGTGTCCAAGGGGGCGGTGTGGTCGTTTATTCAGGCGCTGGGCGATGCTTGGCCGCGGCAGGGGGTGTTCGTCAATGGCGTCGAGCCGGGCCGAGCGCTGACCGACATGGTGGTGCCGCGCTTTGACGAGAAGCACCTGCGCGATCCGGGCAACCCGATTGGGCGCTACTCAGACGCGGAGGAGGTGGCCGAGGTGATTGAGTTTTTGTGCTCGGAGCGGAATACGTACACTACAGGGTCGGTGTGGAGTGTGAAGGGTGGGAAAGGGTAATAGGAAGGGAGAGAAGAAGTTATGACCGTTATTGAAGCAACTGTGCCACTAGTACAGACCCCGGCTTGGGCCGTGCTGGAGCGGCAGTTAATCAAGGCAATGGAGGACGCCGTCCATCCATTCCTACAAAAGTACACCCACCCCGACGGCCGCTTGATCTGGCGCGACGGCCTGCGTCACTCCCGCGACGGGGCCGATGATTTCTACGAGAGCTTCTACAACTGGCCGCTGCTGTACTTGCTCGGCGGTGGCGATCATTTGCTCGCCTTGGGCCAGCGGCAGTGGGAGGCCACTACCGAGCTGATGGTAGAGTACGGCCACGTGGACAAGGAATACGAAATCGGCTACGACCAGTTCCACCAAAGCGAGAGCTATATCTACTTCTACCTGCTGTGCATGGCCGATCCGACCCACGCCGAGAATGTGGCGCGGGCGCGGCGCTTTGCTGGTTTCTATCTCAACGAAGCCCCAGAGGCGCTCAACTACGACCCAGAGCACAAGATCATCAAGTGCGCCCACAACGGCAGCAAGGGGCCGCGCTGGCTGTACGAAGAGGACGAGGAGCCGTCGTATGGGTACAGCCCGGGGATGGCCTGCTATGGCCTGCCCTACGAGGACTTAGAGGGGATTGACACGCCGGCCGACCTCAAGGATCCGGAGAAGGCGCGGCGCATGGGGCAGGCCATGAAGGAGCGCATGACTCGGGGCGACTGCGCCACCAACCTGCACGTCACCTCGCTGATCGCCAATGCTTTCTACCTGACCGGCGACGACAAATACCGCGCTTGGCTGATCGAATACGTGGATGCGTGGATCGAACGGGCCGTGGCTAATGGGGGCCTGTTGCCCGACAATGTGGGGCTGAGCGGGCAGGTTGGAGAATACATGGACGGGCGCTGGTATGGGAGCATGTACGGCTGGACGTGGCCGCACGGGTTGTACAACATCGCTATGGCGGCCATTTTGGCCGGGACTCATTGCTATCTGCTGACCGGCGAAGAGAAGTATCTCGAACTACCTCGTACCCAGCTTAGAAAGGTGCTAGAGCAGGGGAAGATGGCCGACTTGGGACAGATCGAGATGAGCTTGGGCGTACACTGGATCGGCCAGCTAACTGCGCTCGGCGACGACAAGGTCAGTTTTGTGGTGCCTTATTGCTACGGGGCCAAGGGGTGGTCGGACTTCCAGCCGCTGGCGGCCATGTATCCGGCCGCGCTGTGGAACGCGAGCGGGGCGGCGGTCGATTGGGAGATGCTCGAATCGCTGCGCGCCAAAGAGCGCTACGACTGGCGCACGGTGGTGCCGTTCCACAATAAAGAGGACGCGTACCACGAGCCGCCGTGGTTTTGCTATCTCAAGGGCGAAAACCCCGACTACCCGGTGCAGATCCTCCAAGCTGCTCTCTCGCAAGTCTATCGGCGAATGGAGCTCATCCGCCGCGACGAGAGCGACCCCCGCGACAACCACATCCACTGGTGGCAGCAGCTAAACCCGGTGACGACTGAGGCGCTCATCCAATTGACCTTGGGCGCACCGCAGCTTCTGTACAACGGCGGCATCTTAATGGCCCCATTGCGCTACTTTGATGCTGAGCGCAAACGCCCGGGTCTGCCAGCGGATGTGGCCGCACTCGTCGAGACTGTGGAGCGGGATCGCCTCGTGGTCCACTTGGTGAATCTCAGTGCGCTAGACGCTCGCAAGGTACTGCTGCAAGCCGGGACTTTGGCCGAGCATCGGTTTGGAGAGGTCGCGTACAACACCTTGGAGAGTGCGTACCCGGGCGCGGTGGGAAGCTATGCTGCGCCGCCTGTGGAGCAAACAGTCAAGCGCGTTGCTGTAGATGACACGCACTTTGCGGTGGCCTTGCCGCCGGGGACTGAAATCCGCCTTGAAATTGACTTACAGCGGAACGCGAACGCGCCGACATACGACTTGCCAACGGCTTGGTAAGGACGCGGATACCTACAGACCTATAATCGACGGATGTTTAGGCATGGGATGCTTCGACTCCGCTGCGCTCCGCTCAGCATGACCGGGATGGAACATTTCGACATACGACTTGCCAACCGACATTTAGATTAGGAGAGAATATGGATTACGTGCGATTGGGCCGGGCCGGGGTCAAGGTCTCGCGGCTGTGCTTGGGCACGGCCTTTCGGGGATACTGGCATGGGCACACGGATGAGGCGACCGCTAGGCGCACGGTCGAGACGGCCATTGATCTAGGGTGCAATTTCCTCGATTGTGCCAACTTCTACTTTCAGGGCCGTTGCGAGGAGTTGTTGGGCAAGGCGATCAAGGGCAAGCGCGACGATCTGGTGATTACCACCAAGGTCTGGAGCCAGATAGGCGATGGCCCCAACGATCGCGGCTTGTCGCGCTTTGCTATCATGCGCGAGATCGAGCGGTCGCTGAAGCGCTTGAACACGGATTACGTGGATATCTACTTGCTGCACAACTGGGATCCAGACACTGAACTCGACGAGACACTGCGGGCGTTTGACGATTTGGTGCGGCAGGGCAAGGTGCGCTACGTGGGGGCCTGCAATTTTACCGCTGCTCAAGTGGTGAAGGCGCTGTGGACGGCTGATCGCGGCGGGCTGGATCAATTATTTACCTTACAAAATCAGTATAACTTGTTGCACCGCTATCAGATAGAGCCAGAACTGTTGCCTTTGTGTCGGCAGTACGGCCTCGGCATGATGACCTACAGTCCGCTGGCCGTCGGCCTGTTGAGCGGTCGCTTTAAGCGCGGGCAAAAGCCGCCGGCGGATAGCGCTTGGCAGGACGACGACCGCTTTGCTACAGCCATGAACGAGCAAGCCGAGCGCATCGTGCAAAAGCTGACCGAGATCGGTCAGGTACAGGACAAGACCCCGGCGCAAGTTGCCGTCGCTTGGATATTGGCTAACGAGGATGTTACCGCGCCGATCATCGGCCCAGATCGCCCCGAGCATGTGGAGGAGGTCTTTGGGGCGCTGGAGGTGGAGTTGGGGGATGAGGAACTGGCGGCTCTAGATGCGCTCTCGCGGTGGACGCCGCTGGCGCGGACGCATTAGCTGCTGGGTCGGCTCAGCGACAGGTTCTACTTCCGCTGGTCCCTCACCAAAAAGAAAATCGGCTCCCTAAGTGTCAGAGATGCACTTCTTATCGAGAGTGCACGCACGGCAGACTGCTAAAAACGCAAAAAGGGGTGCGGCGCAACGACCCGAAGCCGTCGCGTCGCACCCCTTCGACCAAGTGGTACTGTGCAGCGCTACAGTTTGCGCAGGCGGATGGACCCGCCCGAGGTGCGCAGGGTCAGGAGGGGACCGCCGCCGTTGATTGCGGCCTTGAGGCTGTTTTTATCCAGCGTGCCTTGCGTTACTACCGGGAAGTCGGTGGAGACGTGCCCACCCGAGGTGCGGGCGTCCACCTGCAAACCAATATCCGCAGCGAGGGAGACCTCTACATTGCCGCCCGAAGTCTTGAGGTGGCAGGGACCGTGAGGCTGCTGCGAGAGTTGGGCGCGAATAGAGCCACCCGACGTCCGAGCATCGATAGGTCCCAACACTTCATCCAAGCGCCGACGATAAGAGCAGCTTTTTCATTGTGAGCCTCCTTATATGAAGAAAGGATGTTGGGGTATTAAATAGCGTCTCTCGGTCCTACGCAAATTGCGTGCCAGTGAATTTGTTGCTTCTATACTTTAAATGGAATACCACTCGACAATTTCAACCCAATATCACCGGAAGGCTTTTTTATGGCCGCAGTGCAAGACATTCTAGTATTTTTTCAGACCACGCCCGCGCTCGACGCCCAAGTCGTCGCTTGGGCGCGCTACGAAGCTTCCAAGGGCACGGGCCTAGGCGACTTGGTCGAGGAGAGCGATCCTCCCTACCACAACGCCATGGCGGCCATGCGCGACGGCTGGCAAGTCATCCAGATGTCGGAACTCAAACATCGCTCGCCCCAAGAGGGCTATGAACTGGGGCCGCTGCCCTACCAGGTCGTGTTGTCGAAATTCAACGAACTGCAAAAAGAGAAAGGAGCCACATCGTGAAAGAGCATCTTTTGAACTCGAAGCAGATGGCGCAATTTGTCGCCTCGGGGTATTTGAAGTTCGAAGAAATGATACCCAAAGATCTGTGCCAAGCCTGCCTTGAGGAAATGCACCACAACCGGGGCTATCTCGCCGTGGGAACCCCCTTTGAGGAGACTTGGCCCAAAGGCACGGCTTTGGGCGATACGTTCCGCCTGCCGCAGGTGCAGGGACTCATCCACTCCTTGGTCGGCCCCGATCCTTTGTACGACCACCACGCCGCGCACTTGACCAAGGCCGAACAAACCAAGGGCCCCAATATGCACCAAGACTCGGTCATCGACTTCCGCGACCATTACTTCGATATCCAACTCTCGCTGTTCCCCGCGGATACCACAGACGAGATGGGCGGTACTTTCTTGGTGCCGGGCACGCAATTCCGCAATGTGCGCACTGGGGAGATCTCCATTTACCACCACATGCGCGGCAAGATCTGGGCGACCTGCCCGGCGGGGACCATGTACGTGTGGAACACCCGCGTCTGGCACGGGGCGCGCAGCAACTACACGGATCGGGATCGCTTCATGTACAAGTTGCGGCTCAACCCGACGCGACCGCAGGTCTGCAACTTTGACACCGCAGACCTAGACGCCCCTGAAATCGGTCGCATCCTATCGACCAACCACGGCTGGGAGGGCAACGAGCAGCGCTACGAACTGATGCAGCGCGTGCGCTTGTGGCGCTTTGTCTCCGACCAGCCAAACTACGATGTGGGCGAGCGGTTTATGCGGCGCATTGAGTACCAGCCCGGCGAGGCCGCAGGCTAGATGTACCGACCCGCCGTTAAACCCTTTTGCGCCCAAAGGAGTTGACGTCATGAAAGCTGCAAGCGGATGCCTCATCGGCCTAGTTTTCGTCGTCGCAGTGTCGGCGGAGCCGTTGCTTGAGGGGCAGGTGAGGCTAGCGTCTGGAGAGCCAGTCGCCGACGCGCAGGTGCGGCTGTTCGATCTGAGCGACCTACGGCGGGGAGCGGTGGCCCGCGCCCGGACCGATGGCACGGGGCATTTCTCGCTGCCGTTAGTGGCACTGGGGGGAAGCGTTGTGCCAGCAGGCTTTACCTTGGGGGAGAACTACCCCAATCCGTTCAATCCCTCGACGATCATTCCCTATCAGTTGGCGGCTTCGGCCTCGGTACGGCTGGAGGTATTCAACCTCTTAGGGCAGCGCATTGCGGTGTTGGTCGATGGGGAGCGGCCGGCCGGTTTTCATACGGCGAGTTGGAACGCTACGGATGCGGCCGGCCGGGCCGTGGGGGCCGGGGTCTATCTCTACCGGATGGCGGTCGGTGGGGCGAGCCAGACCGGGCGGATGGTGCTAATGGACGGACAAGCCGGCGTGGCGGCGGTGGGGGCCGCTGCTGTTTGGCCGGGTGCATCTGCTGGCGGCGGTCCGAATGGCGAGGCCCCCCCAGTATATGGGTTGACGGTTTCGGGGAGCGGATTGGTTCCCTATGTGGATCCGGCCTTTCGCGTCCCTGCGGACCGGGAGCCGGTGGCCCTAGTGGTCGAAACGCTCGAGCGGGTACCGCGGGCGAAGAGGGCTGGGAGCGGGATTCTCGGGGACGTAGATAATAACGACCGGATCGATTTCTTCGACGCGCTGATCGTGGCGTTGTACAGCGGAAATCCCTCCATCGTCATCCCCAATAACGGCGATATTGCTCTCGGAGATGTGGACCGCGATGGTCAGGTTACTTTCCACGACGCCTATCTGATTGCCCTGTACTTGGCCGATCCGTTGGATCCGTCCCTGCCGCCGGGGATCGGTGCGCTCGGTGAGGTGGCTATCCCCGACGGCAACCTGCGGTGGGCGATTGAAGCGGTGCTGGGCAAGGCCAGCGGTGCGCCAATTACCGCTTATGACATGGAGGCTTTGCGCCGTCTGGATGTGCAAGACGCCGGCATTAGCGATTTGACCGGGCTGGAGTTTGCCCCCAACCTCGAAAGTCTGAAACTGCTTGGGGACACCAACGAGATCACGGACGTTTCGGCGCTGAGGGGGTTGACCCGTCTGACATCGCTGCATCTTGAGGGCACCAATCAGATCACGGACGTTTCGGCGCTGTCCGGTTTGACCCATCTGACATGGCTGACGCTTGATGGTACCAACCTCACGGACGTCTCGGCGCTGTCCGGTTTGACCAAGCTGGAAACGATCCAGCTTTGGGGCACCAACGAGATCGCGGACGTCTCGGCGCTATCCGGTTTGACCCGTCTGACAGTGCTATCGCTTGATGGTACCAACCTTACGGATGTCTCGGCGCTGTCCGGTTTGACCAAGCTAAGAACGCTCCAGCTTATCGGCGCCAATCAGCTCACAGACCTTTCGGCGCTGGGGGGGTTGACCAACCTGACATGGCTGCTTATTACCGGTGCCAACCAGCTCACAGACCTTTCGGCGCTCGGGGGTTTGCCCTACTTGGAAGGGCTGACGCTCGGGGTCAACAACCTCGCGGACCTTTCGGCGCTGGGGAGCGTGACCAGCCTGACATTCCTGCATCTTCGGGGCACCAACGAGATATCGGACCTTTCGCCGCTGGGGAGCTTGACCTACCTGAGATGGCTGTATCTTGAGGGTTCCAACCAGATCACAGACCTCTCGGTGCTGGGTGGCTTGACCAACCTGAGATGGTTGTATCTCGACGGCAACAAGGACCTCACAGACGTCTCGGTGTTAGGAGGTTTAACCCACCTGACAGGCCTGAGTCTCAGGGACAACGACCTCACGGACGTCTCGGCGCTGGGGAGTTTGGCCAACCTGACAGAGCTGACGCTTGACGGCAACAAAATTACGGATGTCTCGGTGTTAGGGAATTTGACCAACCTGACAGAGCTGAGTCTTAGTGCCAACCAGATCACAGACCTCTCGTCGCTAGGGGGGTTGACCAACCTAAAAACCCTAGATATTCGGGGAAACCCCCTGAGCGACTCCTCCATCAACGATCATATTCCTGCCCTTGAAAGCCGCGGGGTTACGGTAGTCTATTGACCCGTTCGGCGACACCGGATGAAATGCGCTGGCAGGGCGCGTACCCTTGAAGATGCTAGCCGGTCCGGTCTTGTTGTCGTCGTATGCCCGCAGCGGGCAGGAGCGCTCCTTTGCGTTTGCCCAGCCGGTGGACGAGGTGGTGGCTACAGCAGCGGACGAGGTGCGTCCGGCCCTCAGTGCGGTGGAGCGGGCGGTGGAGCAAGGGCTGCACGCGGCAGGCTTTGTCTGCTACGAGGCGGCAGCCGGTCTAGACCCGGCCTTTATTACCCACCCCGCCGGTGCACTTCCCTTGGCCTACTTTGGCCTCTTTGCGGAACGGATGCCGGTGGCCGCGCCTAACGCCGATTTGGGCACTTACGAGTTGGACGAGTGGCGGCCGTCGGTGTCGCGGGCGGAGTACGAGGCCGCCATCGAGCACATCCGCGCCTATATTGCAGCCGGCGACACGTACCAAGTCAACTACACCTTGCGCTTGCGCAGCCGCTTCCGGGGCGACCCGCTGGCACTGTACCGCGATCTGGGGCAGGTGCAGGAGTCGGCGCTGTGCGCGTATTTCGACTTGGGCCGGCACGTGCTGATCTCGGCGTCGCCCGAGTTGTTCTTCCACCTGCAAGACGGGCGTTGCACAGTGCGGCCCATGAAGGGGACCCGGCCGCGGGGCCGCTTTGCAGCCGAGGATCAGCAGCGGGCCGATGACCTGCAAAATTCCGCCAAAGACCGCGCTGAGAACCTGATGGTCACGGATATGTTGCGCAACGACTTAGGGCGTATTGCGCAAGTCGGCAGCGTGGCGGTGCCGGCCCTGTGGTCGGTCGAGCGCTATCCCACGGTGTGGCAGCTAACTTCTACTGTGGAAAGCCAACTCAAATCCGGCGTGAGCTTGCCCGACATCTTTGCCGCGCTCTTTCCCTGCGGCTCGGTGACCGGTGCGCCCAAGGTGCGGACCATGGAAATCATCGCCGAGCTGGAGCGCGCCCCGCGCGGCATGTACACCGGCTGCATGGGCTATGTGTCGCCCGGGCCGGAGACGTGCTTCAACGTGGCGATTCGCACGGCGCATCTCGACCGAGAGAGCGGACAACTCGAATTTGGCGTGGGCGGTGGGATCGTCTGGGAATCGTCGGCTGCGGGAGAATACGCCGAATGCCTCATCAAGGCCGAGGTCTTGCGCGCCCGGCCGCACCCCTCTTTTGAACTGTTGGAGACGCTGTTGTACGAAGAAGGGGATTACTTCCTGTTAGAGAGTCATTTAGAGCGTTTGTCTCAGTCGGCAGCGTACTGGGGATTTTACTATGCGGACGACAGGGTGCGGGCACAGTTGCAAGACGCGACCAAGACTATGGAGGGCCAGTGCAGGGTGCGCTTGCTACTGGCCCGCAACGGCGAAGTCCGCGTGCAGCATCAGGCGCTCGCGCCGCCACGACGGCTGCGGGTGGCGCTGGCTGCCGAGCCGGTCGATAGCACCGACCCCTTGCTGTACCACAAGACGACCCATCGGGCTATGTACGACCGGCAGTTGGCGGCGCGCCCGGATTGCGACGACGTGGTGCTGTACAACGAGCGTGGCGAGCTGACCGAGTGCTGCATTGGCAACTTGGTGCTGGAGCGCGACGGCGTCCGCTACACGCCTCCGGTCGAATCCGGGCTGTTGACTGGCACCTTCCGCGCCGAGCTGTTGGCGCAGGGCCAACTCTGCGAACGCCCGTTGCCCAGCGGCGAATTGGCGCGGGCCGACGCTCTTTATCTTATTAATTCGGTTCGGCGCTGGGTCGAACTGGAACTCGTCTAAGGGAGCGCATCATGTATCGCATTGGCCAAGCAGAAATCAAGCAACTACAGCAGCTGTTCGACAGCGGCGCGATCTTCCGCTATGGATCGGGCGGAGAGTGCGACCGCTTTGAGCGGAATTGGGCGCGCTACGTGGGCGTGGAGCACTGTCGGATGACGCGCTCGGGAACCTCGGCGCTGTACGCGGCGCTGGTGGGATTGGGCGTGGGGCCGGGGGATCAGGTGATTGTGCCCGCCTATACCTACATGGCGACCGCCTTGGCGGTGCTAGGGGCTGGGGCCATTCCGGTGATCGCCGATGTAGATGACTCCTTGACGCTGTGCCCCAAGGATTTAAAGCGACGAATTACTAAGTACACTAGGGCGATTATTCCGGTCCACATGGTCGGCTTGCCCTGCGATATGAAGCGAATCACCAAGATCGCTCGCAAACGCAAATTGCTCGTTCTCGAAGACGCCTGTCAGGCGGTGGGCGGCGGGTACGAGGGCCGGATGCTGGGCAGTTGGGGCCACGCCGGCGCGTTTAGTTTCAACTTCTTTAAGAACATGACCTGCGGCGAGGGCGGGGCGTTTGTAACCAATGCCGAGGCCGTGCATCAGCGCGGCTCGGTGGCGGTGGATTGCTGCTCTTTTTACTGGAACCCCGACGAAGAGCGCGAAGAGCTGCAATTTGCCGGCCCCAACTTCAGGGGCTCTGAGGTCGAGGGGGCGATACTCAACGTGCAATTGCGGCGGATTCGGGGGATGCTCAAGACCATGCGCGCCCACAAGCAGGAGTTGCTACAGGTCGGGCTGGAGGCGGGGTTGGAGTCGATAAAGAACAACAGCTTGGAATACGAGTGCGGCACGCACGTAGGCTTTTTGTTTGCGACCGAAGATGAGGCGCGCTCCTTTTGCAACCGATTAGCCGCAAAAGACGTGTCCTCCTTTTTGCCCATGGATACCGGCCGCCACGTCTATACGCGCTGGGAGCCTATTTTGCGCTACCAAGGTGCGCACCATCCGGCGCTCAATCCCTTTAAGCTACCAGCCAACCGCAAGGCGCGGGTCAAATACAAGCTGGATACGTGCCAGGACTCGCTCGACGTTTTGGCGCGTGCCGTCTTGGTGCCTATGCATCCGAACAACACCAAGGTCAAGGTGCGGAAGATGGGAGAAGCGATTCGAGCGGCCGCGGGCTGAAGATTGACGTGCCTGCACACGCCGTCTATATTGCAGGCATGACAGAGAAAGCGACTCAATACACCATCCGAAAGGTGCCTCCGCAGCTAGACAGGGAACTAAGGCGGAGGGCTCGCCAAGAACACAAGAGCCTGAATGAAATGGCTCTGTGGGCGCTCGAGCGCGGCTTGGGTTTGTCGCAACAGGCCGTGCGGCACCACGACCTAGACGACTTGGCGGGCACTTGGGTGGACGATCCGGCCTTCGACCAAGCCATCGAAGCTCTGGATCAAGTAGATCCAGAGCTGTGGCGGTGAAAATTGCCCTAGACACCAACCGCTACCGCGATTTTTGCCTCGGCGATCCGGTAGTCTTGGACCGCCTCCAGCTAGCCGAGCAGATTTTCCTACCCTTCGTCACGCTAGCTGAATTGCGCGCTGGTTTCCAGTGCGGCACCAAAGCCGGCAAAAATGAGCGCATTCTATTGCGTTTTCTCAGTCGGCCTCGGACATCCGTTCTCTATGCCAGCGAAGCCACCACGCGGCACTATGCCCAACTCTTTTACCAGCTACGGCAGCAGGGCACGCCCATCCCTACTAACGATATCTGGATTGCCGCCTTGGTGGTTGAGCACGGCCTTCATCTTTTTTCTCGCGACCAGCACTTTGACCACCTGCCGCATCTGTCACGTATCGATTAATTGATCGCCCATCCAGCACTCGACTTACCTCGCCCCAGTGACTTGCGCCAGCAGCTCGAAGTAACTGCGCTTGCGATCCGTGTTGATGCCCCAGTTGACCGGGATGTTCTGATAGCCATCGCGGTAGTTGCCGAAGGTTGCCGAACCGCCAGCCGCGTCCCCGGGATCGAAGTAGCCCCACGACGCATAGGCCGACAGCGCAGACAGGAAGTTGTTGTCTGGCTCGTCAAATGCGAAGTGATCGTCCTCGGTGAAGAGAATCGGTTTTGCCGTGTAACTGGGCAAGGCGCGGGTTTGCTCGACCATCTCAGCGATGCGCGCCGGTTCTGCAACGCCGTTGCCGTGCAGCATGATGTAGTCCGACGTTGCCACTACATCGTCGTCCGGCACTCTACCACCGCCATACGAAGTGCCCACCAACAACCGCCGACCGGCCAATTTGTGGGATTGTGCCCGTTCGATGAGTTCAGCCACGCGATGCGGTTGCAGAATCTCGTGCTCGTAACGCGGGACGTTCGTTTCGTTGTTGATTTCGATCAGCACATTGCCGTACCCCGATTGCAAAATCCACTGCGCTGCCTCATCCACCGCGCGGCACACCGCGGCCTCGTCCGTCAAACGCTCATCCTGCCCGAAGTAGAAATACCCGAGGATCACCACCATCCCCAGTTCGTCGCAGGCCGCTGCGATGCGCGCGGTCCGTTCCATATATGCAGGTTTTAGCGACCCGTCGGATGCAAATGCCGAGTTGTGCCAAGGTTGCGAAGCCGGACTCGGCAGGCCAGCCCACATCACGTCGTCGCTGGCCTCCATGCGTCGCGCCGCCATAATTTCCCGGAAACCTGTCTCGCGGTAGTAGCCCGTAGGGCTCCCACCCTGCAGATTGACCGTCACCGCCAACAACCCGTGCGCCCGATAGGTGGAAAGCTGGGCGATAAATTCATCTGTGTTGCGGTCCGCGTCCCATTCGCCGGTGTCTGGATATACCCAAAGGGGCCGCGTCACAGGGTTTTCGTCGTTGAACACCGCATTGGTCATGCGGCTGTTCATCAATAATCCCTCGACATCCCAGCCGCGATATTGTTGCCCGTGATACGTGGTTTGGCCGTTGATTAGCCAATGTTCGCCATGCGTAGTGATCTGAGTTTGAGTTGCTGTTGTCATGTTAGCGATAGACGGCTTGGATCATGGCGCGGATGAAGCCGGTGGCAAAGGCGTGGCCTTGGCGTCCACCTGCGTCGTCGGGGATGGATGGGGTGTGATCCATCATAAACGGCCCGTTAAAGCCCACCTCCTTGTAGGTCTGCATCGCCCGGAACATGTCAACGTCGCCCTCGTCGACGAAGACCTCCCTGAAATCCTTGGGCGTCCCGCGCACATTGCGGAAGTGGACGTAAGCGATTTTGCCTTGGCGGCCCATGCGGCGGATGGCCTCGTACACGTCAATGCCCATTTCGGTGACGCAGCCTTGGCAAAACAGCATGGCGTTTTGGGGGCTGGGGTTGAGGGCGAAGATGCGCTCGTATTGATCCAGAGTGGAGACGATCCGCGCGGCACCGCCCATTGGCTCGGGTAGCGGGGGATCGTCTGGGTGCAGAGCCAAGGTAACGCCGGCCTCTTCGGCGACGGGGACGATGCGCTGGTGGAAATAGGCGATATTGGCCCACATTCCGTCCTCGTCGATGTGCTTTGCTGGATAGTCGTGGTTCTCTTTTTCGTATTCTGAGTAGGTGAAGGTGCTGTAGTGGGAACCGCCGCGGCCGGTGTCCGAGGGAGTGCGGAAGTTGCCCACGGGTTTGAAATTGTAGCCGAGGGTCGGGACCGCGACGGTGCCCATGGCCCGGATCCAGTTGCACCACTCCTCGATTTTGGCATCTCGATCTTGTTGCGCGAGCGTGATTTCGTCCGGGCCGGTTAAGGCGGCGTTGTACAAGCGGAGGCCGTTTTTTTCGGCGTGGGCGCGGACTTCTCGTAGGTACTCGACCATCTCGGGGTAGGTGTGCAGGTCGGGGGGGAGGGAGTTGACGGTTAGGTAATCTACGCCAATGGCTTTGTAGTAGCTTAGGTTGTCGTCGGTGACGCGGTCGTGGGGAAGTTGGTCTTGGATGTACATGGCGTCTCCTTTGGGTTAAGTGGCTACCCCTACGGCACGTGGCTCAATCGCCTCTAGTTCCTGGGCTTCAGACCGGGTGGCGTGATACAGATCCCAGCGCAGTTGGAGATTTAGCCAAAACGCGGGCGACACATCGAAATATTTTGCTAGGCGTAGGGCTGTGCTCGGAGTAATACCACGTCGCCCGTTCACCAATTCGTTGACCCGCTGATAAGGAACGTGAATGGCGGCAGCCAATTCGCGCTGCGTCAAACCTAAGGGATTTAGAAACTCCTCCAGTAGCATCTCACCCGGATGAGTCGGAACGCGATCTGTTGGAATACGCACCATGATCGACTCCTCTTGTTCAGTGATTAGTGATAATCGACGATTTCGACATTCTGAGGACCAGCATCCGACCACGCGAAACAAATCCGGTATTGGTCATTGATCCGAATACTGCATTGTCCAGACCGAGTGCCCCGCAACACCTTGAAATGATTGCCAGGTGGACTGCGCAAGTCGCGTTGTTCATCGGCTGAGTCCAGTTGTTCAAGCTTTCGTGCAGCTACAGTCCACAATGACGATGGACAGACTCCGCGTGCGGCACGTGTATCCCGTCCATTGAAGATGTCTTCGGTGCCAGCACGTCGGAACGATTGAATCATGAATAGCATTGTAACACGGAATCCATGCTACGTCAATATACCAGACTGCAAGCCTTGTGCCGGTTGCCGGGTTGCGTTTGATTGCCCGCCGATACGTTTCCATCAGAGGATAGATCAACTATGTCGAAAAAACTGCCTCTCGCCGGGGTCCAACAATCCGCCGAACAAATCGCCCAGTGGGTCGAGAAATTCCACCGCGATGGGTATCTGCTCGTTGAAAATGTCCTGCCGCCCGACTGGTGTGCGCAATTGCGGGCCGATTTGGACCGGGCGCTGGCGGACAATCCGAATGGACTGAACAACTACAGCGAGTACGCGAAGCTCGCGCATCGGCTATTTGAGACGAGCGAGGCGAACCTGCGTCTGTTCGATCTCGAGCCGATTGTGAGCTTCGCCGAGGCGTTGGTGGCACCGAATTGCCACGTGATTCACAACAACTCGTTCCAGACGCTTCCGGGTGGAGGCATCTCGACGTGGCATCAGGACGACGCCCCGCACTACGTCGTCACAGACGGCAAGCCGCCGACGAACGTCCACCTCCCGGTGCTGTTCTTTACGGCCAACTACTATCTGACCGATGTGGATACGCCGGCGCACGGCGGGACAGAAGTGATTCCGAAAACGCACCTGCTCGGCAAATCGCCGGTCGAGATCGAGGGCTCCGAGTGGGAAGAGAAAATCGTCCACAACAGCGCCCCGGCGGGGAGCGTCGTCATGTTCAACAATCAGGCGTGGCATCGCGGGGGGCCGAACCGCAGCGACCGCACGCGCTACATCACTCAGGTGACGTATGCACGCCGGATCGTCGGGCACAAGTACTATCCGTTTATGAACTACCAAATGCCGCCGCATGTGTATGAAAATGCGAACCCCCGGTTGAAACGGCTGCTCGGCTTCCTCGATCACGGCGCGTATGGCTAGCGAGGAACCATTGCTAGCGTTGCATCGTTGATTCAGGAGGCCGGAAAGGAGAAAGCTTTGAGCAATACATACGGTAGCATCCTAATTGCTGTACTCATGGCGTCGAGTGCTTGTCTCGCTGTCGAAAGCACTCAGAGCCAAGCGTCAGTTGCGATTATCACCGGTGAAATCCAGTCCCCAACTGCGCGGGAAATCAAGTTTGGCTACGAGTCGCCGTCGGCGCTGGAAGACTTCGAACAGCGCGTCGTTCTCGACAGTCTGAATCACTTCTTCTTCGAACTTCCTGTCGTCCGAGGGACCCTAGTCAGGGCCTATTACAATGAAGTGTGGTCGATGTTCTTCGTCGAACCCGGCGACAGTCTGCACGTGGTCGTGGAGGAGGGCTTTTCTGGGAATTATATACTTGCTGCCACTACACAAGATAGTGAGGGGTGGAGAGAAAAAACCGGCCTCCTGCGAGGTGCGAGAAGGCCGGTTTGGACCTTGCTCAAAGAGCGGCTTTGAGCTATACTGAAATGACGCCGAAGAGGGGTTGCAGCCCCGGAGACTCGGCGTTGAAAAACTGGCTCTGTCAAGTTAAGAAGATTCGTAGTTGTGGGCAAGGTGACTAGGGATTCCTGTGTCGCTTTTATTGCTTTTAGTAGGGAGTGAAAAGATGGAAACCGTTGGGGTCTTTTTTGGGCTGCTTGCTTCAATGGTAACTCTTTATGGTCCAGTTAAGCGTCGGGTTGTGAAATTGTGGTGGCGATTCAAGAGACGGAATAGTAAAGATGATTTTCTTAAAGCGATAGGTGGGATGAGAGAAATAAGAGAGCAAGAGGGAAATTCAACCCATTGGCGTGAAATAGCTCATGGCTCTTTCAGTATGTCCGATTATTTGGAACGCAGAAGAAATAGTTTGTAGTGAAAAACCTGACTCGCTGGATTTGCCAGCGACGGCATAGAGGGGACCAATCCCTCCATGCCGCCATCACCACCCTAACGGAGAATAGGCAAATGCCCGAAATCCATCAACCAGAAGTGCCGCCTTTTTTAAGGAAGATCAATAATGAGCAAAGACTCTGACACGAAGAAGGAAGAATGGGATTTTATTTATTTAAATATGTCGGTAGAAGAATTGGTGCAGGAGTACTTAGCATCAAGGGGACATTCTCCAATAACGCTGGAACTTATTAAAAGTGAGATATGGAGAAGAAGTGCTGATAGGATAAGCAGGCACATTTATCGTCTGACCATAGTAATTACTGTACTTACTGCTTTTAATGTCTTTTTTGTAGTCTATTCAATTTTGCGGTAGATCAAAAAAGGATAGCCCGCAGGAAGTATGATCCGAGAGGGAACGACATACCTAGCACCACTTACGCAAATGCGTGAAAATAAAGGAGTTTGGGGAGGGAAATACGTCGAGAGAACACACAGGGGAGTGGAGGGGGTGGAAGGGGGTTGATTGGCTTTGTAGGAGATATGCCTGAAACTTGAATCCCTTTAAAAGGGGAATTATATCCCTGAGTGCCCAAAATGGTTTTAATCACATTGCCCGCATAGCGGAAAAAGTCGGCTGCCGTTACCTTGGTTCCTGTGGCGGCTTGGTAGTTGGTCATTCTATCAAGCACAGCATTCATATTGTCGCGCTGTTCTCTCGACATAACCTCCCTTCTGTTGATTGAACCAACGCCTGGAAGATACATAATCCAAGTCGATGCGAATTTCTCAAATACCACTTCGGAGTGGCATTTCTTGCTTAGTTCAATGCCTATCGCCTCCCTCACTTGAGCTTTTTTACGTCGCCTTTCTTGCTTGGCCTCGGGCGAGAAGTATTCCGCTTCGGCCGTGCGCTGTTTGGCTTTGTCCAACTTCTCTTGTTTCGCCTTTCTCTTGTATCGTTCTATTGCAGCCTTCTCTTCTGGGGTTGCCTTGGCGACATTTAACTCCCTAACATCATTCTTAGCCTCAGTCTGCGTTTCTTGCTTCTCAGCCTCTTCCACTTGACTACAACCAATAGCCAATAGTAGTACCAGTATGTGTTTCATCTTCTTTTTCCTTCGAGATTAAGATTTGGGCACTCAGGGATATAATTCCCCTTTTTTAGCCCCAGCAAAGGTGCCGTCGGCAAACACTGCTTGCCCGTCGAGTTGGCCTTGGGCATCTAATGGGCCTAAAAAAGCCCGCCAAGCACGCAGCCCTACTTCGGCTTCTTGCCATTGTTGCAACCGACGCCAACCGGGGCTGAAGGAAGGGTATTCACCTGGCCAATCCTTCCAGCGCGCTCCACGGCGTAAGACCCATACAATGCCCGCAAACACCGCCCGATCGGGGATGCGTCTACGGCCCCCTTTGGGGCAACGGGGCGGTTAGGGCAACAAAGGCTCGATTTGGGCCCATGGGGCCTCGGTGACTGCACCGGTATACGCAACCATCGGATATACTCCTTTCGAGGGGCGAAAAATAGCCCCCAGCCGCTCAAAAATTCAACCCCTATCCCTATCGGTGTTTTGAAACCAGCTTTACGTATTATTCTTCTACGAGACGCAAAGCTTCTTCCTTCAAAGCAGTGCTGACGTGGAATCCAGTATCATCCAGACTTTGAAGCACAGGCTTGATGGTGGGCAGGATTCCTCTTTGCTTGGCGAGAATCAAAGTACCTACTGTCCCGATAACTCTAAGTCCCATATGTCTGCCCACATTACGCGCCTGTCGGTCATCTAGGATAATTCGACACTTCTGCTCTTGGGACAAGGCAATAGCCTCTGCTTCTCCATCATCAAGCATCATTTTCAATGCAACGACCAACGTCTGGTCAAAAAGTCTCTCTAACTTCAGCCACGGTAAGGATATTCCGAATTCTTGCTCCACGGCTGGTGGTATTAATACAGGCTCAAAAAGGGCTGGCAGAATATCGAGATAGCTGATTCGTTCAAGCGCAATTAAGCATGTGCTGTCTGCTACGATGCGCTCACTCACTGCCTAGTCTCCTGACGCAACTCTTCAGGAGAATAAGCGAAGGTAGGAACTTGGTAATGTCCAAGAATCTCCATAAAGGTCCGCTTGGAGTGTCCAGCCATTTTTGCGGCCTGACCAAGCGACACTTTGCCAACTTCATAGAGCTTGATGGCGAGAAAAGTTTTTGCCTCATCTCCAGAAAGACCTGAAGGAAGCTCGACGCTCAAATCAGTTGTGCCCATGAAAAGTATCCTCGGTTTTATGGAATCTACAAGATATGATAATGTCGATTTACCATTGAGAATATAAGAGAGTGTAGAGCCTACGGCGAACACTGTACCCGTCATCCGAACAGACGCGATCGTAGCGACGAAGAGCTTATGCCGGCCTCAACGGACGCCCTCGGGAGTAGTCAAGTCCATTCTCCCGCGTGTTGCAGAGCCAGACCGGCGTGGTTAGCTTGCGGAGGTAGTGCATCCCAAGGAGAAGGTTATGAAAGCACTCGTCGTGCTCGTCGCGTTGGTATGGATGGGGGCGTCTTGTTCCGGGCCGACCACGAGCACGGATATGGTATTCGACGCTCCCGCCGCAGGGCCAGCGACCTTTGCGCAGGTGCAAGAGACGGTATTCGACGTGTCCTGTGCTTTGAGTGGCTGCCACAGCGACAGCGCGTGGCCCAACCTGTCCGCAGGGCAAGCATACGACAACATAGTCAATGTGGAGAGCAGCCGTGGCATAGCCCTGGTCGAGCCGGGCGGTCCAGACAACAGCTACCTGTATCACAAACTTTTGGCAGACGCCGATATCGATGGAGCCCGCATGCCCCCTGGCGGGCCGTACCTGACGCCGGACGCGCTCGAAACGGTGCGCGCTTGGATAGAAAATGGGGCTCCCAACGACTAATTTGTCTCTAAACTGCCGGGCGACGTGTATGCGCTGGTTCATCCCGTTCCTGATCTGCTCGCCCTTGGCCGTCCACGGCGGCGAATGGCACGTCGATAAAAAGGCCGAGGGCAACCAAGTCGCGTTCACTTCCAAAGTGGTGGCCCTCACTTTTACCGGCACGACCGATAAAATCGACGGCTTTATCTATTGGGAAGGCGACTCGCTTTTTGCGGCCAAGGACCAACTGCATTTTGAAGTGGACTTAGCCAGCTTTGATACGGGCATTGGCAAGCGAGACCGCGATATGCGCCAAGTGCTGGACACGGACCAATGGCCCAAGGCCGTGTACAAAGGGGAGATTGCCGAACACACTGCGGTCGATTCCACCGTGGTCGCCTATCGCGTCAAAACCAAGGGGATTTTGTCGCTACACGGGGTAGATCGCGCCGTAGAAGTGCCCGGTACCGTAGTGGTGGAAGAGGGGCGCTCCAAGGTCGAGGCGGCTTTCACCATTAAGCTGGCCGACTACAACATTGAGGCACCATCCTTGGCGGCCTTTGTCAAGGTGAGCCAAGAAATTGCCGTCGAGGTCTTGTTTTACTTAAAGCACGTCCAATAGGGCAGGAGGAATCGACCGTGAACATGCGCGTCTTGTGCTTGGGAGTGCTGTTGCCGGCTTTGGCCGGTGCTCAGCCGTCGTGGCAGGCGACCGTGCCGACCGAGATTAGGCTGGAGCTGTTCAGCGCTATTAGGACGGCCAATTATCCCACCGCGGAAACGCTGTCCCAAGGTGACTTCCACTACGAGATTTCGCACCGCTTTCTCCCGGCCATTGACGAGGGATACAAGGCCAATTTCGGTTTTGATGGACCGGCCAATATCCGCACCTCGCTTAGTTACGGCCTCAGCGACCGGCTGATGGCGACTTTGGGGCGGAGTAATATGCTGGATAATTTGGACTTGCAGTTGCAGTACCATTGGCTGCAATTCCCCCACGATCGTTTGCCAGCGGTCTTGGCCCTAAACGTCGGCGTAGCTTGGAATACGGAAATGCCGGCTATTGTCGATCGCAAGGCGGCTGCGGCTGACAATTTTCAGTACTATGGGCAGTTGATTTTCAATGCGCTGCTGGACGAAAAGTTGGGTATCGGGTTGGTGCCTTCCTATTTGTACAACAGCGCCATTTTCAGCGTCGAGACGCAATACACCTTTACGCTGGGAACGTACGTCCAGTATTACTTTGACGATACGTGGGGCGTGTGGTTGGAGTACAGTCCGACCCTGACGGGGTACCAGGGCATTTTATTGCCGGGCGAAGCGGGCCGCTCGCACAATTCGCTGGCTTGGGGCCTGTCCATCGATACGGGGGGGCATACCTTCTACCTCTTCGCCACCAACAATACGCGCCTTAGTCCAGCCCAGTACTTGGTGGGAGCACCCGACGACGCGGGCCCTGACAACTGGCGCTTGGGCTTTGGGATTACGCGCTTTTTGTAAGCAAGCCCCGACTCTATCTCAAGGCCATTCGATAGGCCTGCGATGAACTGCAAAAACTCAAAACTGCGTAACGTCAATGAGGAATTATGAATCGAGAAACGACCCTACGTATCAAGTTGGACCGAGAGATGGACGCCCAACTCGAACGATTGGCCCAGAGTCGCCGCAAGAGCAAGAGGCAGTTGGCGTGCGAAGCCGTTTCGGCCTGTTATCAGATCTCTGTGGCCGAACTGCCGCTGCAGCAAGTCCGGGCCTTAGCCGCGTACCAAGGCGGCTATATCAGCTTGGGTAAGCTGGCCCAAGCAATGGGCCTGCATGTTCTGGACTTGAGGATTTGGCTCGATGAAAGGGGCATCGCCCAGCAGAACGCCTATGGCGACCAAGACGTCGGCCGCGCCTGAACCGACCTCTTTGGACCACTGCCGCTATCTCAGCGCTTTCTCGACCGAGTGGGCAACTTGGTCGTCCTGCCCTTTGCCGGCGAGTCGGTCTGGTGGTACGAAAAAGACAAATTCGAGATGACAAAGCACGGTGCCCACGGGGGCCTGACCCCAGACGAGGTAGAAATCCCGCTGCTGCTGTTCTATTTTTGACCTAGCCATAGCCTGCTTCACCGCGATCGTCGCGATGCCTAAAACAGAGCCAAAAAATCGCCGCGCCAGAGGCAGTTAAGCAACCTGCCATAAGAAATAGAGCGCGATATCCCATCGCTTCAATCACATACCCTCCCCCTAGCGATACGCCAGCGTAACCAAAGCCGGTCATGGTGGCCGCTGCCCCGGCCATCGCCGTCCGCCAGCGCAGTGGCATCATTTCCTGTTGGAAAACGGTGAAGGCTGGTCGGCGGATCCCCGCTAGGCACATCGTGCCCATAAGGCATAAACCGGCAATGGCCCAGTGGGGAATTAAAGCGAGGGGGACCAATATCAGAGCGGAGCACAAAACCGCTCCATTGAATGTGCGAATACTACCAAAACGTCGCACTAGAAAGGGCATCATGAGGGCGGCGGGAATGGCGAGTAATTGTCCTGAGGCAGCTAGCGTGCCAATTAGGGCGGTACTCGCATTTAATGCGTCATCTAGATAGACATTTAAGAAAGTGCGGACGGCCCCTTCACTGGCGGTATAAAGAAACGCAATGCAAGAGAGTAGCAGGATGAGCTTCAGCGGCAAGGGGGCGGCATCCGTTGGGGTGTCCTCATGGTGTTGGCGAGTCTCTTGAGCCGTCGCCACAAGGGCAAACACGCCTGGGGTGAGTAGCAGGGAAGCAACGAGCAATGTGTGCCGATAGGGGGCGGGATGGTCGAGGGAAAGTTGTAAAAGGCCGGCAAAGCCGCCCGGCAGGAACCCCCCGACCAAACTGCCCGCGAAACCCGCAAGGGGGAAGAGCGCGGCTTGGAGCGAGAATACGTGGTGACGCTGGGCGGCGCTGGAGACCCTCATCAAGTAGGGGTAGCCGTTGACGATGTACAGCGAGATGCCGAGTAAGCCGAGGGAGTTCATGCTGAGAATGAAGTTTTGCTGGTGGATATAAGGGATGAACTCAGCTTGGGAAAGCAGCGCATGGCCGACGACGGCCAAGCTAAGGCCGAGGATCATTGTGCGGCGATTGCCCCAACGGCTGCCGAGGAAACTGCTCGGTAGGCTGGATAGGGCAAAGGCCAAACCGCCGATGGCGTTGACCTGACCGACGAATGCGGGACCGTAGCCCAGCCGCAGCAGATATAGATTGAACAATAGCGAGTAAATGCCGCTAAATAGACAAAATCCAATTAGCCCCGAAGCGAACAGATACAGGTGTATGTCGCGATTGAAATGGCGAATTGTGCGCAGATATTGGTCTGGCATACTGCGGGCTTGTGAATCGGGGGCGATGGGCGAACTAGAGCTTGCGCTCGTTAATAGTAAGGCTCAGTCCGGCCTCAAACTTCACTGGCGAGGATGCGGTCAATCACGGCCTTGGCGTTGCCGCACCAGCGCAGGACGATGACCAGCTTGCGCTCTGGCTCGACGAAGACGATGTTGCCGCCGGCCCCGCGCGCCGCAAAGCTATCGAGGCAGGCCAAATCGGACATGTCGTGCTGGTGGTTGAGCCACCACAGGAAGCCGTATTCGGGCTTGATGGGGCAGGGGGTGAGAGAGTGGTCAATCCACTGTTCGGAAAGGAGTTGACGGCCGTTCCAGCGCCCTCGCCGCTGGAAGAGCAGGCCAAAGCGGGCGTGGTCGTAGGAGGTGATCCACAGGCCGCCGCCCCAGTGGGTGCCGCCGGAGACGGATTGGACCCGCTGGCCACTTTCTTCAACCCAAGAGGTTTCGTATCCGTGCCATTCCCAAGTGGCAGAGGCCCCAATGGGGTCCATGATGGTCTCTTTGAGCACGGGGGGTAAGGGCCCGCGAAAAAGGCGCAACAGGCTGAGGGCCGTGCGGTTGACGCGCACATCGTTGTACTCCCAAAAGGTGCCGGGTGGTTCGAGAGCGCGGTAATTGTCGGCGCTGGAGGCCGTGCCTCCGACCGTGGCTTCGGCCGCACCTTGGCCTAGTTCGCGGCCGCGGTCGATCCAGTCGGGGATGCCGAAGAGTTCGCCTTCCCATTCACTGGTTTGTTGCAGCAAATGACGCCAAGTGATGGACTGGTTTTGCGGTGCGTCAAAGCCGCCGTCCAAGACCGTGCGGCCGACGGGTTCGTCGAGATCGCGGATTAGCCCTTGATCAAAGGCCACCCCGGCCAGCGCCGAGATATAGCTCTTGGCGCAACTGAACGTGACTTCGACGCTATCGACCGGGCCGAAGGTGGCGACCAGATATCCTTGCCGCACGATCAGGCCGGCTGTGGGGCCGCGTTTTTTGAGCGGGCCTAAAGGGCGGTCGTTGGGATGGCGGTCGCCCTTGGGCAGCATGTCGCCCAAATTGGTGGAGGCTTGGATCTCTTGGGTCTGGGCGAAGGCCAATGCCGCGGCTAGTTCGTCGGCGTCGAAGCCGGCTTGGGCGGGGCTGCGGCATTCCCAATCGTAGGAAGTGGGGCAGTAGTTGGGCATGGTATTGGTCAGGTGTCGGTGATCTTCACCTATTCTCCTTTGAGGATGTTCACAACTCGGACGCCGCTGGCGCTTATTTCCCGAAGAGGACGCCGCGCCGCTCGATGTCGCTGTAGAACTCGGCGAATTCGCTGCTGCCGTCGTCGGCGATGACCTCAAGCGTTGAGCCGGTCTCGAAAAGGGGCAGTCCGGCTTGCCGGTAGCGCCCGTGGAAAGCGCTCCTGTTGCCGGCGATGTGCGCACTCTGGCCGCCGGAGCGGACATAGCGATAAAAGTGGCGAATCTCGTGTACCGTCGAGTAGTCCACTGTGTATTTCTGCACCGCCGCCTCATCGATCTCGATACCCAGACCGGGCCCTTGGGGAACCGGGTAGTAGCCGCCCTGCACTTCGATTGGTCTCTTCAGTAGCTGACTCTGATAGATGTTCATGCAGGTGATGGCCGGCCACCGGGCCTCGGGGCAGACCGCCCCCACGTGAGCCGCCCAAGCTGTGGTGATGCCGGTACCGACTAGTTGCAGCCAGAACGGTTTGTTGGCGGCTGCGACTACGGCCTGCTGTTGCATTAGCTGCGAGGCACCGCCCCCGATAATCAGGCCGTCCGCGATGTCGTCGCGCAGCACCGTCATGAGCGGAGGTCTGTCCACGTGCATGGCGATGGGCCGGTTGATCCGCGACCGAACTTGGAGATTGCCGGCGATATCCTCCTGCGGTATCGGGGTCTCGATCATCGCCAGTTGCTCGTACTGCTCAAGCGATTTTAGCAGCGGGACTGCATTGGCGGCATTCACTAAGTGACCGTTGAAATCGAGGTCGAGTTTAAATTGCGGCGGAACTACGCGCAGCACCGCCTGCAGGCAGGCGTGCAGGTCTTGCCACGGCCTCGTCTTGAGCTTGGCCGACATATACCCCTGCGCAACCGCCATCTCGCACTGGCGAGCCCAATCCTCCGGGCCCATGTCGCAGGTCCACCAGGAGATCGGACACCCGTTGCGTACCCGCGGCCCCAGCAGGTCGCAGATCGGGACGTTTTCGTTTTTCGCCACGGCATCGAACAGAGCGATCTGCACCCCGGCACCGAGCTCGTCGCGCCACAATAAAGCCGCTGCCTCTTCGCCAACGATGCGTTCTGCGATGTCGTCCGGTACCCGGGCATGGGTGGCATTCGGGATGGTCTCACCCCAACCGACGATCCCGTTGTCCAGCGTCAACTTGCACACCTGAACGATCCGCCACGGCGCAATCCAGTACTGCAGGTGCTGGCCAGCATACCGCTCGAATGGCACGTCGAGGTTGGTGAGTTCGACGCTAGCCACCTTCACGTCGGATCTCCTTGGTGACCGTCGGAGAGATCGCGCTGGCGTAAGAGGACTTTCATCGGTGAAGCTCCGGCATGGGGGGTTGCGTCAGCAGCCTGCACGGAGCGTGCAAGGTATTGAAAAATGCTATGGCGAACAATGTTGCAGCGAGTGCCCTTGTTGGTGCAACTGCGGGATTCTCGTACGTTAGCACTATCATATCTGCTCGGAGAGCGACGCGCCATGAGCGAAGGAAATATGGCGAAATTCAAGCTGGATAAAAAGAACTAGGAGTGCGCCATGATCTATAAAGTAGAGAAGGACCAGAGAAATTTAACCGATTTTGACGTGCCCGGTGCCACGGTGCAGGTTTCCGATCCCATTGTTGGCGTCGGCAACAAATTGTCGGCCGGTTTTACCGAGTATCTAGAGGCCAGCCGGTTGGTGTGGACCTTTGATTACGACGAGGTCTTTTTCATGTTGGAGGGGCATTTGGAGATTCAAGTCGCGGATCAGGAGCCGGTGCAATACGAGGCAGGTGATTTGGGTTATATTGAAAAGGGTACGCAGACGATCATCACCGTGCCGGAACGGGCCTATTTGCTGCATGTCACCCATCCAGCGTGGCGAGCCTAGGAGGACAAGGAACAGATGGAAACGACACTGCGCCAAGCATACGACGAGCAGGGCTTTTGCATTGCCCGCAAGGCCATTGATGCGGAGTTGGCCGCCGAGACGGTGGAGCACGTCCACTGGTTGGTCAAAAAGAATCCGGGCACGCGCCCCGAGCAATTGCACCACGAACTAATGGTGCATGATCCCTTTATGCACCGCCTAGTCACCGACGACCGGCTGGTTGATATTGCGGCGCAATTCCTCGGGCCTAATGTGGCCATGTTCGCGGCGCACTATATCGCCAAAAAACCCAGCACCGGCCAAGCCGTGCAGTGGCATCAGGACGGCTCGTACTGGCCCTTGGAGCCGATGGAGGTCACTACGCTGTGGGTGGCTGGCACGGACTCGACGGTAGCCAATGGCTGTATGCGGGTTTTGCCGGGGACGAACACCAAGCGCTTGCTCAAGCGCAGCGAGATGGTCGATCTCGATAGGGATAAGTACGTCCTTGGTGTCGGCATCCACCCCGACCAGATTGACGATGCCGACGCCGTCGATCTGGAGCTGGAGGCGGGGGATATTTCCATCCACCACCCGAGCATCATCCACGGGTCCAATGCCAACACGTCGGACCAATGGCGGGTTGGGCTTACTCTGCGCTACATTCCAACCAGTACTAAGGTCACAGTGGATCGCAGTCCTTGCATTATGTGCCGAGGTGAAGTGGTGCCCGAAGTGGGGAATAAATACGCGCCGCGGCCGCAGTACGTCGAGGGGGAGCACATGCCCTTTGCCGGATGCGAGCAATTCACTATTTATAACGTTAGAACGTACAATCCTGCAACCTCGGAAGACGGAGTATAATGCCCAAACACAGCCGCAGAGAGCGAAAGCAGAAACGGTTAAAACAGCGGCGCGTACCGCCCAAGCATCTGTTGGCGCAGGCCCGACAGAGTTTAACGGAGGGGGATGGACGCAGAGCACTCGACCTGCTCAGGCAGGCCCAACACGGCGACCCCGCGCTGGAGGAACTGCCGCTGTTGCTGTTTTGTGCCTGCATGCAGCGCGCCCGTCAGTTGGCGGAAAAGGGCTTGGCCAAAGAAGCCGCTGCGATGCGCACCTCGGCTGCACAACACCGAGTCTCCATTGCCTTCCAGCCGCTAACCGAAGAGGATTGGCTGCAGTACGTCCGCCACGCAGATGGGGCCGAAGCCTTGGCGGATTATGCGGACTATTTGCAGGCCCAACGGCCGCCCATTCCCCAAGTCGAGCGGATGCTGGCAGACCTCCTCGTGATCCAACGGTGCTGGCAGGGCCTCGAAGTTTTTGCGACGGATCATCCCTTGCGGCGCGACGCCGGGCAGGTCGAATCGAGTCTCGAAGCTATGGATGCTGGGGACTGGGAGCGGGCCGTCGGCCTGCTCGGAGGAATCGGTCGGCGCTCCCCGTTTGCGGCTTGGCGTTTGTTTTGCAAGGCCATGGTGTGTTTCGGTGCCGGCGATGACGAGGGGTTGCGCCGGATTCTCGACCTGCTGCCGGCCGACTTTGCCCTGACGCACACGGTCGCCGAATGGCGACGCCTTTGTACCGGCGAAGGAGTGGCCGGGCCGGCGGCCGTGCAGCAAGCCCTAGGGACGGCCAGCGCGGCCTTGGCCGACCAACTGGGCGCGGCCATCCACAAAGGGCGTCTGCGCGATATCGAACGACTTATCCCCGGCTTGGCTGTTGCCCTCTACCCCGAAGAGCCCCTCCAAGCTCAAATGGCCCTGCTGCAGGTGGTTGGGCTAGCCGTTCCTCGGAACAAAGTACCCATTGAGGCCATTCCCGGGCTGGTGCAGCGTCTGCTGCCGACTGAGCGGGTGGCTAGTACCACGGCCCAGATTGGCTTGCTCATCCAGCAGCTAGCTCCCGACCGGTGGGATCCCGGTCCGGCGGCTGTGTACCTCGACCTGCTGTCCGTGGCGTTTCCCCATGCGCCAGATCGGGCTGTGGCCCGAGGCCGCGTGCTGGAGGCCATGGCCCGGACCGGCCACAAGGTCGGTCTTCAGCCCGACTTCCTGCCTTACGAAATGATCGAGTCGCTCGCTGCCCTGCTAGACGAGCGGCTCGACGATCCCGGGATGGTATTGGCCCAATTGATGACGGCTAGCCTCGCGGCCGATCCCGACAACCGCGCAGGCTATCGCTTTCTGCTCGATTTGCTGCGGGGCCACCCCGAGTACCAAGCCCAGTTTGAAAAGACCTTGGGCGCTATGGCGGCCCGCTTCCCAGACGATCCAGACCCCCACCTAGAGCTGGCGGCTCTCCACTATGCCAAGAATGCGTATCGCCGCGCCGAAAAGTCGCTGGCTGAGGGCCGCAAGTGCGCTCCCCACGACGAGCGTCTCTTGGATATGCAGGCTGTCGGCTTCCTCAAGTCCGCCGATCAGAGCCGCAAGCGCGGAAGGTTTAAGCTAGCGGCCCAAGATCTCCAGCGCGCTGAGGACTTAGAACGCCCGCGGCTGGCGTTCGTCTTGCGGGTGAAGCGTCTTTTGCTGGCGGTGGTATCCGCTGGCGGGGACGCCGCCGCGATCGTCGCTCCCCACTTAGAGGGCCTGCCGCCGAGTGCCCGACTCAGAACTTTGGCTTTGCTGCTGCACGATTTGGCGGAAAACAGCCAGATCAAGAACGTCAAGCCCGAGATGGGAAATGCCCTGAAGGCGTTGCTCGAGCGCCAGGCAACGGCCTTGGAGCAACTCGGCCCGGACGCCGTGCTCGAGCTCATCGCCCCTTTGCCCGCTGACTTCCGCATCCTCTACGACCGCCTCCAGATCGCTCCGGTCCTCGCCGACTGGTGGACCGCACTCATGGAGCACCTCGAAGGAGATCACTTGCTCGTCTTCTTCGATATCCTGCTGGCCTGCGACCAGCACGCTCCGGTGCGCGCTGAAATAAACCGCCGCCTGCGGGGCCGCCAAAAGGCCCAACGCGACCCGTTGCTCCTGTTCTACTTGGCGGTGATCCGCTACCAAGAGGGCCAAGACTACGATTCGCGGCGCTTTGCCGAAGTCCTCGACGCAGCGGATGCAGCCGACCAGACGCGGCTGCGGGCGGCTGCGATGCGGCTGGCCAACTACGCGCACGGCCCCTTGCGACAGGCCCTACAGCAGTTCCGTTTTGACGTGCTGGATTGGCCCGTGCCCCTGTTCGGGGGTGGGCTGCCGCTACCCGCCGACCTCCTCGGCGGGGAAGGCGGGTCGTTAGAGGGGGCTTTAGAGGTGCTGCTCGACGATGCGGCTGAGTCACCGGAGCTGAGCGATGGAGATCTAGCGGACGAACTAAGCGAGCTGGAGGACTTCATCGACGAAAACAGCTTACGCGGTGCCCCGCTGGCCGCATTGAAGGAATTTGCCGGCTTCCTCAAGTCTAGCCAGCAGACGCGGCGAGATCTGGAGCGGATTGGCCGCGAGTGCGAAGCGGCGGACCTAAGCGACGCCCTCTCGCCCGAACTGTACTTTCTACTTTTCGCCCGCAAAAAAAAGAAAAAGCATCGTTGAGAAGCAGGCACCCGACAACAGCGTATCCGCAGATAAACGCAGAGGTGAAGAGCGCACTTAACCTGTTGCGCCGGCTGCTGAGAGGAGTACAGACATGCTAGCTCATTATTGGGCCTTGGGCCTTTCCCTGACCGCGTCCCAAGAAGAGATTCGCCAGCGCTATTTGCAGCTAATCCGCACGCATCCGCCTAGCCGCAACCCCGAGCGTTTCCAGCAAATTACGGCCTCCTACGAGGCCCTGAAAGATGTGCGTTCCCGCGTGGAATCGGCCATTTTCGGGATGGCCCAATACGGCGACTTTGAATTGGCCCTCGCGGCTTTGGTCCAGGCGCGTGCCGTGCAGCGCAAGACGCCGGGATTACAAACGCTCCTCGCCGCAGAAGGCAAGGCGACGATGAAAGGCGACGGCAAAGATGGGTAGCAAGGGCGACGACTGGAAGCGACAGGCCCTCGCGGATTTTGGGCAGTGGCTGGATGAGTGCAACGAGGATCCTTTAGAGGCCGATGGCGAGGAAACCGCCGAGTGCGACCTGCGCGACCTGTTTGCCGAAATGGCCGCTCTGCGGCAGGAGACCCGCCGGCAGAACCGAGAACAGGCCAAGGCCGGCCGGGAACTGGAAAAGGCGGCGACGCTATACGAGACGGTCGCAGACTGGGCACAGCACTGGCAAGAGGATCTAGCGTCCTTTGAGAAGCGCGTCGCTAGGGTGGCCGAGGATCGCTGCCTACAGTCCTTTTTTGAGGTGCGCGACGCTTTGGTGCGCGGCCAAGCCGCGGCAGTCGAGCTGCACCGACCACCGCGGCTGTTCCGGCGTCCCGCGCCGGGGACCGCCGGCGTGGTGCAAGGCTATGAGTTGGCCCTCAGACGCTTTGACCGGATGCTGGCCCAGTTCGGCGTCCAGCTTGTGCAGACTGTCGGGCATCCCTTTGATGCGCGCACGATGCGGGCGGTGGAGTCGCGCCGAGTCGCGCGGTTTGCAGACCATGTGGTCGTCGAGGAGTTCCTCAGTGGTTTTACGCGAGACGGCGATGTGCTGCGCTTGGCCGAGGTAGCCGTCAATCGCCTCGACATACAGGAGTGATTGTCATGGAAGCGGTTATCGGTATAGACTTGGGCACGACCAACTCGGAAGTGGCGATCATTGCCGGGGGGACGCCCCAGATCGTCCGGGAGGGCGATGAAGCGATTGTACCTTCGTGTGTGGGGCTCGATGAGATGGGGCAAGTCATCGTCGGGCACCAAGCTCGCAACCAGTACGCGGTCGCCCCCGAGCGCACCGTGCTTTCTATCAAGCGCCTGATGGGGTCTGAGACCAAGGTGCCGATGGGGGCGGACGAATACACGCCGCAAGAGATTTCGGCCTTTATCCTCAAGGCGCTCAAAGAGCGGGCCAGTCGCGCCCTAGGGCGGCCGGTGTCCAAGGCCGTCATCACGGTACCGGCCTATTTCACCGATGCCCAGCGGCAGGCCACCCGGGAAGCCGGCGATCTCGCCGGCCTAGAGGTCGTGCGGATCATCAACGAGCCTACGGCCGCGGCGCTCAGTTACGAAAGCAGCAGCGAGGGACACCGCAAAATCCTCGTGTACGATCTAGGCGGGGGCACCTTCGACGTCTCGGTGGTGAGCATGGAAGCCGGGGTGGTCGAGGTCTTGGCTTCCACGGGCGACAACCACTTAGGGGGCGACGATTTCGATCAGGTCCTCATCGAGCGCCTCAACGTCCACCTCGAAACCGAGTTGGGCCTCGCCGACGGCCGCCAGAACCGCCTTTTGCAGGCGCGGCTGAGCCGGGCAGCCGAAGGGGCCAAAATCGAACTCTCGCATCAGCCATACGCCCGCGTGGAAGAGGACCACATCGCCTCGGTCAATGGCGAGGCGATGCATCTTTCCTGCGAACTGAGCCGCGCCGACTTTGAGCGCGATCTAGAAGAGCCGCTCGCCCACACCATGCAGGCCGTCACTGGAGCACTCAACGACGCCGATGTGCGCCCTAGCCAGCTCGACCGCATTCTACTGGTGGGCGGTTCGACCCGCATTCCGCGCATTGCCCAACTCCTGGCGGAGCGCTTGGGACAGGAGCCGCACGGCGGCGTGGACCCGGATTTGTGCGTGGCACTGGGGGCGGCGGTACAGGCGGGGATCGAAATGGGGCAGGCCGTGCCGGCCGTGCTGGTCGATATCACGCCCTATACTTTTGGCACCAGTGCCATGGGGGAACTCTACGGTATGCCCTACGCCCACCAATTCATTCCCCTCATCCGGCGCAACGCCAAACTCCCAGCCACTCGGACCGAGGTGTTTTTCACGATGTTTGAAGACCAGGAGACCGTGGAGATCAAAGTCTATCAGGGGGAAGATCCAGACGCCTTGAAAAACGTGGAAATCGGCACCTTTATCTTTAACGACTTAAATCGACAGCAAGACGCCTATGAGCAGGGTATCCTCTTTACCTACAGCTTGGATCTCGATGGCCTGCTAAAAGTTCACGCCGTGGAGCGGGCGACCGGCCGGGAAATCCATGGCACCATCGAAGATGCTATGGGGCGTTCTACCGAAGAAGAACTCAGCGCGTCGAGGGAGCGCGTTGAGGCACTCTGGGGCGTAGAGGAAGGAGGGGCCGTGGAGGAGGCCGGTCCCGTCGAGGTGCCCGAGGAGATGCAAGATACCCTAGCGCGGGCCGAAAAATCGCTCGATACTGCTCCAGCCGAAGATCGCGAAGAGATCGTCAATCTGATGGAGGATCTGCGCGACGCCCTACGGGAAGGGCGGGCCGAGGAGGCTGCCAATTTCAAGCGGGAACTCGACGAGATTCTCTTCTATTTGGAGTAGCCCGCGTGGAACGTTGTCCGACGTGCAAGGCCCGGTATCGAGGGGGCCTTTGCTGCCATCGCTGTCAGACCGATTTGCGCCAAGTGCTAGCGGTTGAACGAGCCGCAGGCCGCCATCGGCGACAGGCACATGCGGCACTTGAACGCGGTTGTGGCACTCAAGCCCGCGCCTGGGCCCGCCGCGCTTGCGCCCTCCACCGATCCCCTGATTCCCTAAAAGTGAGAGCACTAGTCGCGCTGGCAGACGACGATTTCGCGCTGGCAGTGAGGCTTTGGCGGGAAATTCGGCAACGCCGTGAGGCCGAGGTCTAACTACATAACTGATGTTACGCATGGTAGGGGCAACCCTTGTGGTTGCCCTCGTAGGTCTGGCTGGCTGTTGCCTGGGCGCCCACAAGGGACGCCCCTACATCTATCGCTTCAGCGCAGATGCGTAACGTCAGTACATAATCTCCTTTGGGCAATTTACTTGCCGAGTACGACGTTGCCGTCGGCGTCCACTTGCAAATGCAGCTTCTGGACTATACTGGAACAGGGGCCGTACATGACGGCGCGTTGTTCGGGTGTCATCCCCTCTACGATAGCCTCGTCCCAATAGACTTCCGGTTCGGCTAACTCGATGGAGACGCCACCGCGGGTGGCGGTGCGGCTTGAGTACTTGTAGAGGGCAGCGCGGCGCGGTGTCTCGCCTTGCCAAGGGAGAGTGCCGTGGGTCTGGGCTCCGTCCATAAAGAAAATGACGTCGCCGGCCTTGAGCGCGGGCTGGTGGACCACGTCCAGCGGCTCGTCGCAGGAGCGCACGCCAGCGGGCATGGGGAATTTGGCTTTGTGGCTGCCCGGCACGCAGGCGAAACCGCCATCGCCGGCCTTGCAGTCGGCCAACTGATAGGTCACGGTGACGCCCGCGCAGTGGAACTGGCCGTTCTGGTGATGGTAGGCCACGTAGGGTCTGTGGGGCTCGCCTGCTCCGTGCAGGATGAGGCCCTCGGTCCCTTTGGGACTGTAGGAGACCCAGGGGCCGTGGTCGTGGCGGAAACCCTTGCCGCACATTGCATTGAGGCGGCAGACGACTTGGGGGTGTACCAGCAGGCGGCGGAAGGGTTCGCAGTGGGGATGGGGCAATTCGAGCAGGTTGGGGAGGGTCTGTTGGCCGGTGCCTTGGAGCGCGTTCGACCTGCCTTGGGTGCCGCCGTTGTCGGGGCCTTGCAGCATTCGGTCCATGCAGTGATCGACAGCGGCGTTACATGCGCTTAATTCCTCGGTAGTGAGGACATTGCGGACGACCAGATAGCCGGTCAGATCCCAGAAATAGCGTTCGCGTGCATCCATTTCAGCCCTCCGCAATCCAAGTTTTTTGGCCGTCGGATTCCAGCAGGGGCAGCCCTTTGTGGTGGACGCCCGGCCCGTAGAGAACGGCTTGTTGTTCGGGCGTGAGTTCGTCGGTCCAAGCGCCGTAGCGCACCTGTGGCGTGAAGTATTTGCCCGTGGCTCGGGCCGCGCCCCGGGAAGCGTATTTGTAGAGTACGGAGCGCCGTGGATTTTTGCCTTTCCACGGCAGGGTGCCGTGGGTGGCGGTCTCGGCGAAGAAGAGGACGTCGCCGGTGCGCATGGCGGGTTGGACTACTAATTCGCCGTACTCTGCGAGCGAGCGGATCTCGGGCGGGGTCGGCTCGCAGGTTTTGTGGCTGCCGGGGATCACGGCAAAGCCGCCGTCTCCGGGGTTGCAGTCGGTCAGTTGCCAAGCCACGGTGATGCCCCGGCAGTAGATTTTGCCGTTTTGCTGGTGATACCAAGTGGCGGGGCTAAAAGGCTCGCCCGCGCCGTGCAGGTAGTGCCCTTCGGTTCCCTCGGTGGCGCTGATGAGCAGGGGGCCGTGATCGAGGCGAAAGCCCGGGCCGCTGAATTCGTTGAGGCGAGAGACGACGGTGGGATGGACCAACAGGCGACGAAAGGGTTCGCGGTAGGGGGACGGCCAACCGAGCATGCCGGAGAGTTGCTGGCGGCTGGTTGTGCCTTGCAGCGCGCTTGAGCCGCGGGCGAGGGAGTCGGGGTAGGCGGAGATCTGGTCGGCGAAGTGGTCGATGGCGGCGTTGCATTCGCCTACTTCCTCTGCGGTGAGGGCGTTGCGAACTACGAGATAGCCGCGCAGGTCGAAGTAGTATTTTTCTTCTTCTGAGACCGTGTAGAGGTATTTGTCCACGGCGTTGCTCCTTTGTAGTAATCTGTCTACGTGCGACTAAGGATCAAGATAGCGAGCTAGTTATCCTCGTCCAAGCCTCGAACCATGATTGGCAAGGAGCAAACCAACTAGTTGTTAAGTATCTTTTTGCACAGGACGACAAGATACCAAGCTATTCAGGCTGGGGCCGCAGCCCGCTGCCAACAGCGTGGCGAAGTCGTAGGTGAGGAGACAGCGGTATGAAAAGTTGGCAAGGTGTGACAGGTGTGATCGGCCTAGTCGGCCTATTGCTAGCGAGTGTCGCGGATGGTGAGGATAGAGGGGATAAAAAGGTCGTCGAGCTAAGTTCGATGGGCGACTCCTACCAACGTCGAACCCCAGAGCAGGCTCGCAGCGAGCTAAGTGAGCGGGGGATTCAATATACCCAGTCTTCTTTCTTTGAGCGCAAGGCGATGTAGAGATGGTGCAGTTGCTGATGGATAACGGTACCGATATCAACGCCCAAACTGGCAGCGGCAGGACCGCCTTGATGGTGGCTGCCGGGGAAGGTCATGTAGAGGTAGCACGTTTTTTGGTGGATAACGGTGCTGACATAAGCGTCCAAGATAAAAACGGCTGGACAGCCTTGGACTTGGCTTCCTGGGGCGGCGATCCAGAGATAGGGGTTGCCCATGTAGAGGTTATGCGCTCTTTGGTAGAGCGCTGGGTGGCGAAAGCAGGAGCGAGTGCCCGAACTGAGGATGGCAAGACGGCCTTGTACTGGGCTGTTTTAGGCGGCGATTTGGAGATGGTTCGCTTTTTGGTAGGTGCGGGGGCCGAGATAAACACTCAGGATGGACGCGGTTGGACCGCCTTGATAGAGGCCGTCAAGTGGGGCCGTTTAGAGATGGTTCGCTTTTTGGTGGGTGCGGGTGCCGCGCTAAACGCCCAAGATGAACGCGGCTGGACCGCGTTGGTGCAAGCGGTTCGGAATCGGAAAAGTGCTTTGGAGATGGTTCGCTTTTTGGTAGAAAATGGTGCCGATATAAATGCCCAAGACAATAGCGGCGAGACGGCCTTGATGGAAGCCACTGAGTGGGGCCGTTTAGAGGCGGTGCGTTTTTTAGTGAACAAGGGGGCTGATGTAAACACCCCAGATAATAGTGGCAGAACCCCCTTGAGATTAGCTAAAGAAAAAGGCCTACAAGAGGTGGTGGACTTTTTCAAAGAGACTGTGGCCACATCCCGTCGGAGATAGCCTCTTCGGCTCGATATTTTTCTTTTTTATCCGTGTTGCCAATGCTCAACTCGCCCAAGAGTTGACGCCTCACCGGATCGCATCCGGCCCAAGACTTCCGAGGCTTAGTGCTCAGGCTGGGGCCTCGGCCCGCGCTAGCAGCTTGGCGAAGTCGTAGTTGACGCTGGTGACGCCAAAGTCGGGTTCGCGCTGGAAGGGTTCGCGCAGATAGCTAACGCAGTGCCTGCCGTCGTCCAAAAACTCTACTAGGGCAAGGATGAAGTCGTCGGGTTTATTAAGGCTATAGAGAATTTCATTTTTGGTTACTGTGATTGTTGCCGCCCCACTTCCGCGGCCCTTGACCTCGATGAAGCGCAGCCGTCCCGTGCTGGGTACCCGCGACTCGATATCGTAGCCGAGTTTGTCAAACTCCCTATCTGTCGGCTCATAGCCGAGATCGCGTTCTACTTCCATGACAATAGCCCGCGCCCGGGCGGCGACCTCCTGCGTATCCACAGGTGATCGGCGTCCTGCCATAGCGTCCACTAGTCCCTGCGGCACCACCAGCAAGCCCCCGAGCACCACTGGCGGTAGCGGCGAGAGTTGTGCTTCGAGTTGCAATTCCTGTAGCCTCTTGTGCAGCCGAGCCTGCAACGTATCGGCTCGTTTGCGCGCTTCGTCCGAGTTGAGCCGAGCACCGCTCGCGCCGGCCTTCTCTTGGAGCTTGAGCTGTTCGGCGCGGTGGTCCCAGTAGGAAATTTCCTTGGTCAGACGGTCCTTGACTGCGGCCTCGGTCTTGGCGATCAACGCCAGCTTGGGATCGCGGACTTGGGCTAGATGTTCGGGGACGACGTGAGCCACGGCATAGGCTTGCGCCTTCTGCTCCATTTCGCGGTTGATCCACGCGCATTCTGGCCGCGCCAAGATGGACTCAACGCTAGGCTCGTCTTGGGCCAGCGGCCGATAGTCCAAGTAGGGGGCGTAGTGCAGATGGCGAGCGTTGCCAGCGACGTCGATTTCGACGTAGAGCATCTGCTTGGAGACCACTCGGCGGTCGCCCGCCCGCGTCCGGCCTGCATCTTGAATGGCGTGTTCGAGATAGAAAAGCACTCGCGGCGTCTGCCCTGAATCTCGCTCGTCAACCAGCACCGCTCCGCGCTTGAGTAGGTCGCGGTGCTGCTCAAGCGTCAGGTCGAGGACGGCGTCCAGCAAGGGGTGTCCTGAGCAGACGAACGCCGCCGCTGGCTGGCCCGGTAGCGCGACTAGGGACTTGTCGAAGGCGATCCGTTCGTAGCGGGGGAGGACCGACGTGCTTTGGTTACGGACTAGCGCGGGGACACGCGTAACCTCGTAGCGGCGCGACGCGCGCTGCCGGGCTGATCCACCGATTCGCTGGAATGCCTCTAAAAAAAATGCCTCAATGTAATGCGGCTGTAGGCGGCGTGCCTCGGCCCGCTCCATCTCTTCGCGTACCCTCTGTACGCGGCTGGCGTCCATCGCGTCATGGACGAGTTGACGCTCCTCTAGCAGGTCCTGTAGTGAGCTATGGTTGAGCGCCTGATCGACCGCCGTGTCGAGGCGTGCGCGAACTTCTGGCTGCTCGCCATAGCGAATGGCTTCGAGCAGGAGGTCGCGCAATGGCCGCCCCTCAAATTCGAGCTTGCCGAGCACGTCAAACACCTGACCACCCAGGGCCTGCCGCGCCTGTTCTAGTTTGGTCAGTAGTCGCTGGTACACATCGCCTTCGCGGGTTTCGTCTGCGACTAGATTCCATAGATGGCACACTTCTGTCTGGCCGATCCGGTGGATGCGGCCGAAGCGCTGCTCTAGGCGGTTGGGGTTCCAGGGGAGGTCGTAGTTGACCATCAGATGCGCCCGCTGGAGGTTGATTCCTTCGCCAGCGGCATCGGTGGCCAACAGCACCTGTACCGCTGGGTCGTGGCGGAAGGCTTCCTGCGCTTGGTGGCGAGCCTCGCGGTCCATGCCCCCGTGAATGACGACTACCGACTCCGCACGTCCAAGCAACGTGGTGATGCGGTCTTGTAGATAACGGAGCGTGTCGCGGTGCTCCGTGAAGAGAACTAGTTTCTGCGTAGGGGAGGGCACTGGACGCGGAATCTCGCCACTGCCGTAGGGAGTTGTCGGCTCCCCGATCTTACCAGTCACCCCAGATGCCGTAAAGATCTCGTTGAGTAGGCTGGCAAGCTCCCGCCACTTCGCATCGCCACCGTGCCGACGGACGTCAAGCGCACGATTTTCTAGGATCTCTAGTGTATCTATCTCCACCTTCAGTTCGGCGATGGAGCGGGCGGCGGTCGCTTGGTCGAGGATGCGCGTTTCGGTGGCTTCGACCTCCTGCTCTGGTGCGTCGTCGAGATCCTCAATGTCTTCGGCATCTAACTCCGGGGCTGTGGTCGGGCCAGAGCGGCGGGACTCCTCCAACTCGCCCAGACGGCCCTCCAAACGCTCGCGCCGTCGGCGTAGCGACTGGTATATCGCCTCGGGCGACGAAGCGAGCCGTCGCTGGAGGATCGTTAGGGCGAAGCCGACCGTGCCGGCCCGCTTGGCGTTGGCGAGTGCGTCTGCCCGATTGAACTCCTCCCGCACATAGTCGGTGACCGCCTCGTAGAGCTGGGACTCTGCCTCTGAGAGTTGGTACGGCACCGTGTAGGCGATGCGTTCGGGGAACAGCGGCTTGCCATCGAACTTGAGCAGCCGCTCCTTGACCATGCGCCGCATCAAGTCCGAGACATCGGCCACATGGACGCCATCGCGGAAGCGACCTTCAAAGCGGTCGCTGTCGAGCAGCGCCATGAAGAGTTGGAAATCCTCTTCCTTGCCGTTGTGCGGCGTCGCCGTCATCAGCAAAAAGTGGCGCGTTAGCCCCGACAATAGTTGCCCCAGCCGATAGCGCTTTGTGTAGCGGGTCTCGCCCCCGAAGAAACTGGCCGACATCTTGTGTGCCTCGTCGCATACGACCAGATCCCAACCTGCGTCCGGTGCTTGGAGTTTCTGCTGGACCTGTTCGTCCCGCGCTAGCTTATCGAGGCGTGCGATGACGAGGTCGGCCTCCAAAAACCAGTTGCCGGTGCGGGTGGCTTCGAGCTTGTCGTTGGTCATAATCTCAAAGGGCAACTGGAAGCGCTGGTAGAGTTCGTCCTGCCATTGTTCGGCGAGGCTGCCGGGGCAGACGATAAGGCACCGTTCGAGATCGCCGCGGGCAATCAACTCCCTGATGAGTAAGCCCGCCATGATAGTCTTACCGGCTCCCGGATCGTCGGCGAGGAGGAAGCGCAGCGGCTGGCGCGGTAGCATGGATTCGTACACCGCCGTGATCTGATGGGGCAACGGCTCGACGACCGAAGTGTGGACGGCCAGTACGGGATCAAACAGATGCGCGAGGCGAATGCGCAGGGCCTCAGACACCAGCCGGAATAGGGCACCGTCGCCGTCAAAGCTCCACGGCTGCCCCTGTTCTACCACTCCGAGCCGCGCCTCGTCAGAGCGGTAGAGTAGCACATTGTCCACCTTGCCGTCTGGCGTCTTGTAGGTCAGTTCTAGGGCCTCCGAGCCAAACCACTGCACGCTAACGACCATCACGAGGCCATCGGTGAGAATGCCGCTCACTGCGGCGTTAGGCTGGAGATCTTCGAGCGTCACCCCGACTTATTCCCGTTCAAAACCCTGACTGGAGAATTTGAGCGTCCGGCTGTTCTCGGTGACCGTGCGCACGACGTGATCGGGCGCACCCGAGGGGATTTCGGCTTCTATCTCTAAGGTCACGGTCACTTTTGCGCCTACCAAGCCGGAGAGATGAGCAATGACTTCATCGGCGATCTGGCTTGCATCGCGGCCGACGCGAGTGGCATCGAGGGTCACGGCCCCGTGAAAGCGTCGCGCTTTCTGCTCAGGTAGAGGAGGCGTTGGCTCTGGGCTGATGCCGGCAACCGGCTGAGAACCGGCTGACCCGCTGGCAACCGGCTCAGCGACGCCCGCCCCAGGTGCCGCTGCCGCTGGCTCGGTTTCCTGCTGTGCAATCGCGGCTGCGGGCTTGACCAGCAGCCCATCGCTCTCAGGACTAAGCAGGGGGACCTCACGGCCACAGCGGAGCCCGCGATAACGGCTCGTGGCTTCGTCAAAGGCATCGGCGTAGGCGAACGATTCGTCTGTCCAGAGGAGGAGTCCCAACCCGTCTTGAATGGCCGCAACTAGGACCTCTGGGCCAGCGAGGCGAGGGAGGTATAGGTAGCGGGCGAAGTGGTCTGCTAACTGCCGGATTTCCACATGGTCGCCGCGCCACAAGGGCACCCGGTCGAGTTCCATTCGCAGGCGCGTGCCCGCGAGCGCCGGTACTAACAGCTCTTCCGACCGCAGTTTTTTGCTAGCGCGCACAGCAAGAGGGTCTTGCCCAGTCAGCCTCAGAGCCTGCCACTCGACTGTCGCCTCGGGCGTGGACTGCACTGGCACTAAGAGCCACTGGTAGGTCTCCGGCAGCCGTCCTACCACGGCACCATCCTCCGACTTCAACTGTGCTTCGGCCTGTCTCACCTGATGCGGGTCGAGGTTTAGGGTTTCTTTGTCTTGAAGGATGGACGACCACGCCAAGTAGCGACGAACCGCTTCGTCTAGGTCCTGTAGGCGAGTCTGGTCCACGGCGAGGAAGACGAGCGTGTTGCGGAAGAGGCGCGGGGTGTTGCCGCGATTTTCGAGTACGGCGGTAGCTGCGGCCTGTGCCTTACTGTTCGATCCACTGCTGTGCGAGTGCTCTGTCCCCAGCACTACCAGACGAGCGTCCATGTCGTCGGGGATGTCAGCGCCGGATTGCGGCACCGTATGGATGCGCTGGAAGTCGCCTGTGGCGCGCAGGTCGGCGCGCAATCGTTGCTCGATCTCGGCCACTACGGGCGAGGGATCGCGTCGGAACTGATCGGCCCGGTCCTCTGCCAGCTTGGTGACGGTCGGCTGCGTCGAGTACCAATAGCGCGGGCCATCCTGATAGAGGAAGGTCGCCTGCGTACTCAGACGACGCAGGGCATCGCCAAAAATCGCCGGTGTTTCACCCGGCATGGCGGAGCCGAGCTTGATGCGGCGGTCCTCAATGCCGCGATTGGCTACCGAGGTCGTCGGTGCGGAGCCGAGGTACACGGTGCGTGCCACCCGGCGAGTCGCCGAGAATTTGCCCAAGTTCGCCACCTCGTTGTCAATGTGCTGCGGCAACGCGTTCGGGCCATCCACATCCGCTTCGATGATCGGCGTCCAGTTGTCAGACAGGTAGCGAGTCAACTCATTGCGGACGTGGGGATCGTCAATGGGGATGTGCGCTGGCATGATCAGCGGGTGGCGGTCGCCGCGTTCCCACAGGCTGTGGATGACGGCGGCCATCAGACGCAGGACACCACGCGTGCGCTGGAATTTCACCAGCGCAGACCAGTCTGTGTAGAGCCGGTCGAAGACCTCTGGATGGATCGGATAGGCGGCGCGCAGGCGGCGCTCGTAGTCGGCGTCCCGGCATTCGGCGGGGAACTCCTGCTGCTGGGTGCGATAGAAGTCGGCGAAGGTGCGCGAGACATTGTCGCGGGCCGTGAAATGCTCGCGCTCGCTCAAAGGTTCGAATAGACGGCGGCGCACGATCTCGAAGCCTTCTTCGGTACTCGCTGGCGTCCAAGAAGATTCGACGCGGCCAATGACGTTTTTGAGCCGCGCTAGTGCCGCTCGGCCACGGAGACCACCGACTTCTTCGTCTTCACTTTGGGCATGGGGGGAGGTCGCTGTATCCGAGGACGGCAGGCTAATCACCAGCAGGCAACTGTTTGCCGCCCGTGCGGATTCGGTCAAGGTCTGGGCAAAGCTAAAGTGGGTTTCAAAACTACCGGCTGGCAGGTCGGCATCGTCGTGCAACTGGCGGGCGTAGGCGACCCATTCGTCGATCAGAATGAGGCATGGTCCATATTCGTTCATCAGTTCGCGGAGGGTGTCGCCTGGGTTGGTGGCGCGCTCGTCGTCCTGGCGAACTTTGTCGAATGCTGCCTTGCCGCCGAGTTGCCAAGCCAGTTCGCCCCACAGCGTCTTGACCACAGTGCCGTCGTCCTTTGCCGCCGGGTTGCCGGGCGAGATTTTGTTGCCGACCAGCACGACCCGTTTGACATGGTCGGGCCGGGCGGCGACTTCGGTTGATGCTATCAGGTCGTCGATGCCCAGCAACTCGCCGGTTGGCATTCCAGAGAATAGATGGTACAGAGCCAGCATGGAATGGGTCTTGCCGCCGCCGAAGTTGGTCTGTAGTTCCACCACTGGATCGCCGCCCTGACCGCTCAGCCGCTGCATTGCTCCGCTTAACAGGCTCTTCAGGCTTTCTGTCAGGTAGGTGCGGCGAAAGAATTCTCTTGGGTTGCGGTACTCGTCTGTTCCTTCACCGAGATGGACCTGCCACAGGTCTGCGGCGAACTCGGCCTGCTGGTAGCCGCCGCTGGCTACGTCCTGATGTGGATTTACGACTTCGCGCCAGGGTTTCAGGCTGCCGGTGGCTTGGCTTTCGACGGTGGTTCCCGCTCCGCGCCGGCGCTCGCTGCGCGCCTGCTCCTCAAAGACTAGACGGCGCAGCTCCATTTTCATACGATTGACCTCGTCTGCTTGCGGCGCGGAGACGGCTGTCAGCAGGCGTGAGATCGAGTCGAGGGTGCGGTCGGTGTCGTCGCTAGAAAATCTGTCTTGGTGCGCCCAACTGTTGCGCTGGTCGCGGATTTCGTTGACGAGGCTGCGCTCGGCACGGCCCAGCACATTGCGGAACACGTCGTTCCACGTTTCCCACATTAGCTTGAGGAGGGCGGCTACATCCCACTGATCTATGGGCTTGTCGGCGAGATGTGGGGCATCGACAAAGCGCCGGATGGTGTCCATGTGTACGCCACCGGCCTTGATTTTGTTTTGCACCTCGCGCTCGACAAATGGGCCAAGCCCGTCCTTGAGGAGTTCGAGTGCTTTGCCGACGCGTTCTTGGTTGGTAATGGCCATGATTTTACTTCCTTATAGATTGCTCTTGGTTGCCGTGCGACTGATTGCGCTCGTCCACGGTCCAATTTCTTAGAGATATAGGATCTGATTCTTCATTTCATCTGCTGTAACTCGATTTAAGATATTCAAGAGCCTTTGCACCATTTCATACGATGAACGACGGACAGCAATAATTATCCCCCAATGCGTTTTATTTTGTTCAAAATATAACTTGGCAAGCGACTCAAAGTGAACGCGATTATGAGTCAGCAATGTCTTCTGCCGCATGGCTGCGTAAGCCAATTGATCTGCATCACTATTCTGAATTTGGTCTGCATCTCTCGTTGTCAGTGCAGAAAAACCATACGCTTTGAGTAAATCTGCAATCAAGACATCAACATCTTCATCGAGGTACAGTTCGACAAATAAACTCATTTTGTTGACTGTACAAGTGGGGCAATCAAGCTGTCGGGAATGCGATTTTCTTCAATGTATTTCTGGATTTCCTCTTGGTGGTCGCTGTAATAACTCAGGGCATCAAAAACCTGTCCCAAAGACAAATGCGGAAGGTGGTTTGGAATATCTTCAGGTTGTGTGCCCAAACGCCAGATTTCGACAATCGCACGAACCGGTGTACGCGTGTCTTTGACGATAGGCTCTCCACCTAGAATCTGATCGTCTGTCACGATGTAGGGATGTTCAGTTGTTTGGGCCATGAGATACCTTTTTGTTTTTGGATTCGGGAATCACCTGCTAGTTTGTCCTCCGACGGGCGGCGTGGGTGGCTTCTTCAGAAAGCATAAGGGAGGGGTAAAGGCGTTGTCAACAGAGCATCCAGGAGCCGTATTTGTCCTTGAGTTCAGGGTTGTTCATAGAGAACCTTCCCTTCCTGTATTGCCATCGCCGAACAGCCCACCTTGTTCGTCCGGCACCTCCTGCCGCGCTAGATCGGCGATTTCGGGCCAGCTCTGTACTAGGCTGTTGTAGGAGAGGGCTTCGGCGGCGCGGCGTTTGCGTTCGCAGATGGTGTAGAGGCGGTAGGCTAGTTCGCGGGCGATGTCGGCGGATGCGCCGAGGCGGACTACGACCTGAGCGGCACCTTTTTCGCCGCCAGTCTCCAAGGCGCGGATGAGGTGGTGGACGGCCTCCCACACAGTGAGCCGGGCATCAGTCGTTGGGTCCCAGTCGTCGGCTAATTCGTCGGGGCGCAGCAGGCGCACCTTGCCGGCGCTGGAGGCGAGAATGCCGCCTTCGACGATGCCGGCGATGCTGGTGTTTTTGGCTTTGGACAGGGTTTCGGCGACGCCGTATTCGCCTTCGTCGAAGCCTTGCTGCTCGAACCACGCCAAAGCCCAACGGCTGTCGGAGTCAAAGTCGCCTTCCTGCTCGGCGAGCACTTCGTCGAGCATCTGGTTGATGAGCGCTAGGGCCTCGCGCACGGAGACGGGCTTGCCCTCGGCGTCAAGCACTTTGGCGTAGCGGGTGAATACGGCCATGCCGGGGCCGATGGCGGCTTGAGCGAGATCGACTGGGGCGATGTTGCCGGATTGCAGGTGGGCAAGGGCCGTGGGGAGTTCGGCTCTCAACGCGGCGACGAATTCGCGGCGGGTGGCCATTGGTGCGTTGGCAGGGCGCTGGCGGCAGACGAGGACGATGGAGGAGGCGAGGGCGTTGAATCCTTTCTTCAGGTTTCCAGTGTATTCAGTGCGTATCGGCCAAGTGCCGGTGACGGAGAAGCCCGACTCGATCACCGCAGCTAGGAAAGTCTCCCAGCCAGTGCTGGCCGTGCCGGTGTCTCCGGTGTCTCCTTTGGTCTCGGACTGCTTGAAGGCATAGTAGATGGTGACTGGATAGGCCGGGTGCGTCTGCTTGGCGAGACGACACATCGCGTCCGTCATCCCGGCAAGAAAAAAGGTCTCTGCCTTTTCTTTGTTCCCATGCCGGTATGGAGCAGCGACCAATTCTTCGGCCTTTGGTACGGCGAGCGTAGCGAAAAGGTCGGGATAGGTCGAACGTACCGCACGGCGCAGCCAGACGTAGAAGAAGTCGGATAGGTCGGCGTAAGCAATGTTGTCGTAATAGGGTGGATCGGTAGAGACAACTTTGGCCACACTGATTGATTGAGTGGCTGCATCTTTTTGAGACGCCGAACCACTAGTGCCTGCCCCAAGCAACGCGATCATCTTCGCTGCTTGCTCTACACCAAGCAGGACATTGCCAGACGAGTCACTGAGAGGATTCGCCTCGGTATAGTCCCAAACCATCGGTAATGCTTGGCGTCCAAATGTGGAGACCAGTTTCGCGGCACCTGTATGCCAAGCACAGATGGACGACCAATAGTTCGCTCCCTTATCGATGGCAAACGCTAAGTACACCCCCATCGCCTCGGCATACGCCGCAACCCCGGTACCTCCATCGTACAGCGGATTAATGTCGTCGGGCAACCCGGCGGTAGCAGCATCACGTTTGACGCGTTCCATTGCTTCCGCCACCAAGTCGGAGAAGGTGGTCAAGGCGACGAGTTGGCGGGAAGTGAAGAGGTCTCCCCATGTCGTCAAGCCGTAAGGCACGCATGTTCCGCCGGTGAGTCGCGCAGGCACGTCGCCATCCGGCCTCCATTCCGGCATCGGCTCTCGTGCCACCACTTCGTGCTCTGGTGCCGGCGTCAGGTACACCCGCCCTCGGTCTCCCTCCACCACAATCGCCATCAACCGCGCTCCCATCCGACCGGCCTGCCCCTCCGCCTTGATGTAATTCCCCACAATCGGCGTCCCCGACATCACGCAGCGGAAGTTCGCTCCCCGCGCCAACTTCGTCCCCGCCTTCGCCGCCTCCGCATCCTCGGGCGTTCCCACCTTCACCACAAACCGATACCCACGCCCCTCAATCACCGGCTCAACATACGCCTCCTTCCCCTTCTTCGTCGAAAGCATAAAAGTCGAGGCCAGCGGCACCTCCACATCGGCAAACGCCGGATTCGGGCTTCTCACCGTCCGCGCCCACAGCCACGCAATCACCGTCAGCTTGCGCCCCTTGTATCGTTCAAGATCGGGCCGCTCCCGCACCATCTCCTCGGTAATCTCAACCTGCGGATACAGATGCCCAATGCGCCGCTCAGCTTCGTCGCGCATCCACTGACCATAGTAGCGCACATCCTCGGCCAGCCCCTGCGCCCCCTTCCATTCGCGCTCGATCAGACTCCTTTCCCCGCGGGACTCCGGATTCACCGGCGACTGACCGGCGAACTTCGGCGGGATCTCGATCATGGCCTTGTTGATGAGCACCGCCACCGGATTGAGGTCGCTGGCATGAGCCTCAAGCCCCAACCGCTGCGCTTCCAACGGCAACGCACCGCCGCCAGCAAACGGATCGTGAAAGGCCGGCAGCTTGTCCGGGTCGAACAGCTCGGCGGCACGCGGGTGGTCGGCATGGTCGGCGCAGGTCCGCCGCCAGCTCTTGCGAATTTCCGTCCGCGCCCGTTCCAGCACCTTCTCGTTCGTGGTATTCTCCCACTTCACCAATTCTTCGATGAGGCGGAACAGCCGCTCGCGCTCCTTTTCCTGGTCGGCTTCCGTAGGAAACAGATCGGGGCTGGCCGACGGATCATCGACCATCTGCGCAAAAATCACCGCCCGCGCCGCTGCCAACGGCCGCCGTGCCCACCACAAATGCAGCGTGCTCGGATGCCCGTGCCGAATAGACTTCTCCCGCGCTGACGCGGCATTGATCGCGTCGAGCGGCAGGGCGACTTCAATGAGCTTTTTGCGGGGAGACGTCATGTGCCGAGCGCCTTCGTCAATCGATCACCGCATTTGATCACCGTTATCCCCTTTCGTTGTCCACGCAATTGTAGCTTCTCGGCGCGAAGTCTTTTGAGAGCGTTTCGATGGATTGTTTTGCCATGAGCAAGGACTGGAGCAAATTGTAAGGCAACACCTTGGGGGAGCCACATATTTGCCATTCGGGTGCCTCCTGCAAGTTGCTCCAATACCGCACTGACGCTCAATCTGCCACTCTTTAGTTCAATCGGTGCTACCCAAGTCTCATTGCTTTCTTCGCCGACAAATAGATAGTCACACCGTTTCCAATTCTTCGGAATTGACAGTGCCTTGCAGTCCATATCGACAATGACCCGTACCTGCGGTGCCCCGGCCAAATCAACCCGGCATTTATCTTTATTGCAGTGAGTGGTACGGCAGCTATCGGGTATTATGCGGGCAATCGACGCGACTGTACCACTCATTCGGCATTGCTGCCCTGAATGCGATTGAAAATACCCACGCTGTCGTTGTACAGCGCCAAACTGACATCATCGTAATCGGTCGGATAGAGGCCGGTTTCTGCATCCAGCTTTATTTCCTGCACTACCGATCCCCTCGGGCGGAGCTTCGGCTTGAACAGCCATGCCCCCACTTGGTCAGGACGCAGCGCGAAATCACCTTGGGGGATCTTCTTTCGGCGAGCCTCGGGCAGTTCGGAGCACCGCACGATGTTGCCGAGTTCCTCCAGCACCCACTCACTGTGCGTCGTGACGATCACCCTGACGCCTGCCTGAACGAGCGCCGCGATTTGGCGGGTGAATTCGACCTGCATGGCCGGATGGAGGTGTGCTTCCGGCTCTTCGATGATTAGGGTCTCGCCGGGTTGAACGACATGGCGCAGATACAAGACCACTGGCGCGAGTTCCGAGACCATGGACGAGGTGTTCATCAGGGGCAGGGTGTTCTTCCAGCCGTCGGGTTTATAGAAAAACAGCGGATAGCCCATTGCTGACGTTTTGATTTGAACCGAGCCTGTGAGGATCGCTTGCTCAATACGCTTGGCTAGAGCGTCCGTTTTATCGCGCCGACGTCCTGCAAGATCTCCCAACTCGATGAGTTGATTCAGAAAATCAGCGACAACGCCGGAAAGATCTGGCAACGGATCATCTCTGCGAAGCCCGGGTTGCGAGGCGCGGTTGAGCAAGGAACCGATGAGTACGCGATGCGCGTGCATCACGCCTGTGCGGTCGGCGGGGAGATAATGAGTGGGGCGCGTCATTGGGCCGAGGATGAAGGAAAGGACGGAATTGGCAAGGTGCTCCGACACTTCTCCTACGCCCTCTCCTCTATCTATATCATCGCGCCAGCGAAGGAGTCTCGAAGAGTAACCATACCTTCTCGGCGGTCCTTCAATCCGCAAAGGTGCCTCTTCGGGTATCGCAGTGATGAGCTGAGGTCCCGTTCGCGTCATCGAAAGTGCGTACTTAAACGGTGCCGTATTGCCATCTTCTCCCAATCCGCTGCTTTGCAGGACAACCTCGGCATTATTGCTGCCCGGATGGCGAATCAGATCCTTTGTGCCATCTACACCGAAACATCTCGTGATTTCCTCAGCGAGTACTTCCTTAAAAAGCCCATCGACGTCCCGGAGCAGCGGAAGCACCAAGTCTGCGACTGGAGCCGACAGAGCCACATTGAGCTCGTGGTTTTCTACTTCCCATGCTCGTAACGCTTGTAGGATGCGGTCAAATTCGTCGTCGGGCAGGCGGTTAAATTCGTCGTCGGGCAGATCGAAATCATCAAGTGAGCCGCTTGTAAGTGGCCGCATTATAGGGTAGGGACCTGCCCTAAAAAACCGATGCAGCGCATAGATCAGGATCGCCAGGTAGGATTTCCCGGTGTTGCTCGGCCCGACAAATACGGTCAGCGGACGCAGATCGATCTTGGCCTCGACGATCGGCCCGAAATTGGCTACTTCGAGTTCAAGTGCGTCTTGTTTGGTTAGATCGTCCATATCTTCATTCTCCGTTCCGGCCATAGTCCGGCCCGTCTTTCACCGCGTCCGTGCAGACCTCGTTAATGGCATCGAGCGGTAGGGCGACTTCAAGGCGTTTTTTGCGGGAGTTAGCTGGCGGTGGATCTACGCCGATCCGAGATTGGCGGTTCACGCGAAATCCGCTCTCCACAAATGCACGGCCCTTGCTGCAAGCTGCCGTTGCCGTTCATCTATCAATTCGGGCGTCCATTGCTCGGGCGCTATTGCTGGGATCCTCTTGGTGAGGACATACGAACTTTTGTTGTACGCAGCACATTTGTCGGCGTACGCGGCATTGCCAACGGTTCGATTAGCCGCGGCTTCGAGAAGAGTAAGATTGCCGAGGCGGTACGCCGACGCGTCCCACTGTTCGGATGCAAAGATCTCGCTCCAAGTCTCGGCCGGGTTCTCCGGCAAGATGTGCTCGATTGTGCCGGGGTCTGTGTCTGGGTCACAATAGCGGTCGGCAGCATCGCCTTCGAGTCGCGCGAGGATGTATTTCGCCAATTTCTTCCTCGGGCCGCGAGTAGGTACGCTGAAGAGGGCAAAATCTTGGCGCGTCTTCTCGTCGTCCACGTAGATCGGCTTCAAGCGTTCTAATACTTCCGCCGGGCTGGCAGCTCCGCCATCAATCACCGCCTTGGCAGCATGGTGATACACAGGTTCGAGGTCATTCGTGTTGAGGCGGCTGATTGCGATGTAACGGAACGAAATCACGCTGACGAGTTTCAGAATGCGGACGAAGTCTTCGCTTGAGAAAGATTCCCATGCGGCGAACAGCAGCGGCATCGCTTGGCGTACTTGAAAAAGGTTTAGCTCACGGATGAATGCCTTTGCTGCAGGCAATTCCATCCAGTAGCTGTGATTCGGGTCCGAAGCCGCCGCAAACAGCTCCGCTCGCGTCTCCAACTCGTCGAGGAGCATAAAGACATCTTGCGTCGTCTTCGTCCGCTCGCGCACTAATTTGAAAAGGCGTTGGCTTCGAACCTGCGGTAGCTCGCAAAGCATGTGATAGCGGAGGAATTCTGGAAAACGCGCTTGTTCTACGGTTTCAATGAGTGCTTGCCAGCGGCGCTGGAGTGCTTCTAGGTCGGCGGGGACGCGCACTAGCGAGAACAAATAGTTCTTGAGCAGGTCCGTGGTCGTCAATTCTAGGCCGCGCGCGTTGAGTGTCTCAAAAACGGTATAGGCGTTTAGTTCGTCATCTACCGTGATCAGAATGAACAGGAATTGGCGGGCCAGAGTTTCGGAAAGGAGGCCCGCTATGCCTCTTCCGTCGTCTTGTAATTTGTCCTCTTCGAGGCAGCCCCTAAAGTAAAGGAAACATTCCCAGAGTAGCCGGTTCGATTTGGGCAGTCCCCTCGGGTTGAGTGGCTGCCTGAGTTGAACCAGGTAGTCTTGATAAAAGGGGTTATCCGTCTCGTTCAGGTACAGCCGCGTGCTCTCGGTGAGCGATGCCGGATCCTTTTCTCCGATGAAGCGATTGCGAAGCTCTCGCCCACGTTCCCTGTTGGCCTCGGCCTCAATGCCTTGGGCGGCCATCGCCTGCAACCTGTCGATCACAGCGAGGGCAAACAGGCTCAATGTGGCTAGGCGCTGCTGGCCGTCGATAACCAAAAATTCGCGGTCGCTCCTTCCTTCGACGACCAAGGCACCCAGATAATGGCGGTCTTCCGAACGAGGCCGTAGTTCGACGATGTCGTTCCAGAGATCCTCCCACTGCTCTTGCGACCAAGAGTAATCGCGCTGGTACGGGGGTACGCGGTATAACTTGCCGTTGCCGATCAACTCCATGTAGTTGATCGTGCGAGTGTTGAGGATGTTTGCTTTTGCCATTGAGACCTCTAGCCGCTATCTATGCTATCCCAAAGGTACCATAGTGAGTGGTTAGTGGCCAGTTCGCGGGCGACGTTGGCTGAGGTGCCGAATGGGGTGGTTAAACCCTCCCAGGAAAAGACCGTCCTCGCACCTGCTTAAAGGGCGGCATCTTGGGCGCGTCGGTGACGGCCTCGTCGCGCCAGGAAGTCGCGCGCATGTAGTGCACGGCATAGCCCCGGCGCCGCGTGCCGGTCAGATTGGCGTTGCTCTGGTGCAGCGTCAGGCTGTGGTGGAAGCTGATGCTGCCGGCGCGCAGGGGAGCGGGTCGGATGGGCCAGCCGCCGCTTTCCAGATCGGCGACAAAAGGAGCCAAGCGCTCGCCCCGCAACATGCCCCAGCGATGAGTGCCCGGGGCAAAGTTGAGGCAGCCGTTGTCGAGGGTGGCCGCGTCAATGGCGGTCCAAGCGGAGACCAAGTCCATGGGGAAAATGTCGCGCCAAGAGGCCGAGTCTTGATGCCAGCCCTGCGCCGAACCCGTGCGCGGAGCTTTCATAAAGAGCTGGTCGCCGTACATCTTGATGTCGGAGGTGCCGAGCAGGTCGGCGATGATGTCGGCGATTTTGGGGTGGGTGACGTGGGCCCACATTACGTCGTCGTACACCGCTATGTTGTACAATTTGCGCACAGATAGCACTTGGTCGGTGACGGCTTTTTCGCCGCGGCGGAAGACGGGTTCGAGCTGGATGCTGGTATCGGGAATGTGGTTTAGCTCGCCGGTGGCGATGCGGTCGGTATGGGCCGCTAAAGAAGCGACCTCGTCGGGGGTTAGCACGTCTTCGACGGTCAGGCAGCCGTCGAGGTAGAAGCGTTCAACTTGATCGGGGGTGAGGTGGCGCAGGGTTTGTTGGGTCACGGGATGGTCTCCTGTTTTAGGTGCTCAAACCCTCGGCGGTGTCGCACGGGGGCAGAGTATCCTCAGATGGACGCAGATGAACGCAGAGATGGGGGACGTCATTTGGAGTGCATCACCGATAATTCTCCGCCCACGCTTTGAGCGGGATATCCTCGTCTTGGGGTCGCCAATAGCGCGACACTGGCAGCACCAAGGGATCGTCGCCATGGCTTATCCTCTAAGACGCTACTTCCACATGCAAAAGCCGCCATCTACCACCAAGTTGTGCCCAGTGATATAGTCGGCGGCGGGCGAGGCCAAAAAGCGCACCGCTCCCTTCAGGTCTAGGCCGTCGCGGCCCATGCGGCCCAAGGCGGTGGCGTCGCTGTACGCGTCGATAAAGGCCTGGGGTTGGCCGCGCTCAAAGCCGCCGGGCGAGATGGCGTTGACCCGCACTCCCATAGGGGCTAAATAGGCGGCCGCGTCCATCGTCAGACCGATGACGCCGGCTTTGGCTGCGGCGTAGTCGAGCGGTTGCTGGCCCAAGCCAGTGCGCTCGTACATGCGGCGATCACGGCCGACTAGACCGGCGATGGAGGCGATGTTGATAATGGAGCCCGAGCCTTGTGCGGCCATGATGCGGCCGAAGATCTGACAGGAGAAGAGGGGGCCGGTCAGATTGGTGTCGATGAGCAGGCGGGCGTCTTCGGGCTTGCGCTCGAACGGGTCGGTGGTAGAAAGCCTCAAGCCGCCGCCGGCGTTGTTGACCACCACATCGACGCGGCCTTGCCACTGGCACACGTCTTGGGCGAATTGGCTGAGGGCGGCGTGGTCGCAGATGTCGAGGGCGGCGCTGTACACCTCACAGCCGTAGGTCTCTTTGAGGTGCTCGGCAGTGGCTTGGGCATTGGCTTCTTGGCGCGACGTAATGGCCAGATGGCAACCGGCGTCGGCTAGGCTCTCGGCCATGTCGCGGCCCAAATCGCGGGCTCCGCCGATCACCACGGCAACTTGGCCGGTCAAGTCGAAAAGTTCTGTGCTCATGGGGATGCTCCTGGCGCGGGGCAATATAGGCGTCTGAAGGTGGGGGATCAACCAGATGGAGGCTCCCGATAGGTCATGTCCGGCCGCTGATCCCAGCGGAACTGGTCGGGTGCGTTGGTTTGTTCGGCCCAGTCGCGGATTAAGTCGATATCCGCCTGCCGCGCCTCTAGCCGCGCCGCGACATGGGCTGGGTCCCACCCGTCTAAGACTAAGTCGGTCAACTCGGCTATCAACTCTTGGCGTTCTGGGTCGGCGGCTCGATCCACCTGCTCGTGGGGATCTTCTGCTAGATTGAACAACTGGGGGCGCTCTCGCCAGTGGTAGATCAGCTTCCACGGCCCGCGGCGCACCATGCGCTGCACTTGGCCTTCGCGCAGGGCGTATTCCGAGAAGGCTACGTCCTCCCAATCGCCACGGCCCGTGCGCAACAATTCCAGCGCTGACCGGCCCGGCGAATTGGGTAAGGGCGGGGCACCTAGGGCTTGGAGCATGGTGGCGTTGAGGTCCAAGGCGCTCATGACCCGGTCGCATTGCGTCCCTGCTGGCAATACGCCGGGATAGGAGACAATGGCTGGCACTTTGGCGGACTCTTCGTAAAAAGTTCGCTTCATCCACAAGTCGTGCTCGCCGACCAACTCGCCGTGATCTGAGCTGTACACCACCAAGGTGTTGTCGGCCAAGTCGTTTTCTCGCAGGGCTGTTAAAATGCGGCCGATCATGTCGTCCATTGCGGCGACCAAGGCCCAATAAGCAGCCCGGGCGTTGAGCACCCATTCTTCAGGAACTTCCTGTAAACCGCCGTGGGCCCGCCACCAGTGAATCGCCGGGTGGAGGTGATCGCCGAAAGGCTCGCGCACTGTGGGTGGGCGAATTCTCGCTCGGTAGTAATCGTACAGGGGCCGCCGCGCCAAATAGGGAGAATGCGGCAGCATAAAGCCGATGCTGAGGCTGAAGGGGCCTTCGGCTTGACCGGCGCGCTTCTGCACTCCCAGTTGATTTAGAAAGTACACGGCTGCTGCGGTCACGTCCTCGTCGTGTACCTGGTACGAGCTCTGTCCCGGTCCGGCTTTCTCCAGACTGCTGCGACTCATGGCCGGGGCTTGTCCCCCGCCGGGCCAATTGGAGGAGTGGTCGCCCACCGGCCTTGCGACATAGCCGTGCAATTGGTCGGGGCCTATTGAGTGCATGCGACCGATCAGCACGGGTCGATACCCGGCCGCTCCCATGGCGTGGGCCATTGTCGGCACCCCCGAATCGAGGATTTGATTGTTGGTCCACACTTCGATGTCGCTGGGGTAGCGTCCCGCAAGCATGGCCATGCGCGAGGCCACGCACACTGGCGATGGGCAGTACACTTGGGTGCATTGCACGCCCTCGGCGGCGAGGCGATCTAAGTGCGGCGTTTCCACCACCGGATCGCCAGCGCAGCCCATGACGTAGGGATTGTGCTGGTCGGAGTGGATGTAGAGTAGATTGGGGCGCTGTTGGGGCATGGGAGGCGTCCTCCTGTTCACAGTTCGGGCGGAGTCTGCCACGCCTCGTCCAGTCCTGCGGCAGAGTCTCGTTCTTGGCTATTCTTTCATCGCCTGCTGAATTTCAGCCAGAGTTGGCTCATCTCCAGGCTGCGTTTTTTTTAGGAAAGCTCCGAACTTAGCGATCGCGAGATCGGGATTTTTTCCACTCAGACGACTTTTCATCCACTCGATAGTTTCATCCTGTTGGACAGCCGCTTGAAGCCAATAGTTTACCAGACTGTTAAAAGACATGTTTTTCTTTTTAGCCAGCCGCATCGCTTTGTCTTTTAGCTCATCTGGCAATCGTACAGAAATCTCGCTCATGGTCTTTCTCCATTGGCTATAGATACAGATCGCAGAACTGTTGAGGGGTCAAAATCACAAGGTCTGGAAATTTCAACTCACCCCTCTGAAAGTCAGTAGTATTTTTAGTCACCACCAAAGCGTTGGTTGCAACAGCCGCTTCTAATACAAAATTGTCTTCTTCATCAGGTAGGTTTGGACGCCATAAATAAAATACTTCAGATTGATAGGCAAGTGCCAGCAATGCGTCTAAGATAAACCCAATTTCTTCTTTACTAGCACCTATTAATTTGAGAATGCTTCTTCTTGTTAAGACCGATTCATATTCAAGATACAGCTTTTGTGTCAAAACTAAGGGAATGGTTGCCTGTTGGATATGCTGAAGCATTTTGAAACTAGGAGAGTCTGCGCGGCGACATAGTCCAGCGACAAGCACATTTGTATCGAGAACGACTAGCGGCGGCGTTGCCAAATTGTCCTCCTATAGAGACAAACGGGCCCAGCGCACTTCCATGCAGGCGTCGTCGCCGGCGTAATAGACGACCATGACGTCGCCGTCGGGCAGGGCTGCTGAAAAGGGTAGGCCAAAACTCCACAGGCCCATTTCGGCCAGCAGGTCGCCGGTGTCGCCTTGGCCGGCAGCGGATTGCGGGGAGTCGGTGGTTTGGCAGTACAGCTCCACTTCGGTGTTCGCGTCAAAGGGGGCGTCTGCCGCCGGGGCTAGGCGGGCACGGATCGAGTGAGACTGGAAGCGATCGACCCAGGCCAAGACCACGCGGCCATCGGGCAAAATGGCTGGATGCGCGGCTTGGTCGGGGAAGCCGAGATCGTCGGGGGCAGACCAAGTCGCGCCTTCGTCTGAACTGAGGTGACGCTGGATATTGAGGTATTGAGTCGTCTGCCGGTCGTAGGTCCAGGTGAAGGTGACCACGCGGCCATCGGGGGAGACTCCGGCGCGTTGGTCCCAGTTGAAGATGCGGCCGGTGGGGTCTTGGCAGGTGGTGACGGGATCGCTCCAGGTCTGGCCCTGATCTTCAGAGTGCAAATACACCACTCGCTGCAGCCACTGGCCCCGGTCCAAATAGGTTTTATTGGTCTCGATGCTCAAGGCCAGCCGACCGCTAGGTAGGATGAGTACGGGGTTGGTCAGGCTGGGTGGGCCGACGTCCGGGGGGACGGACACGACGCGCCAGTCGGACCAGGTGCGCCCTAGGTCGTGGGAATCGGCCAAGACGATTTCCATCGGCAGACAGCCTTCGGTCTCTTCGTTAAAGAGGGGTTGGCCCGGATAGGTCTGGCGGTCCACCCACATGGCGGCGAGCAATAGGTGGCCGTTGCCTAAGTCGGTGATATAGCCGACCCGGAGCGAGCCGTTCAGCCCGTTTAAGGTCGTGGCAAAAGGGGGTGCGGGTGCGCTCCAAGACTGCCCGCCATCGTCCGAACGTTTCAGTTCGATCGTGCCGTCCGCTGAATCCTTGCTGCTGCCGACGCGGTAGGTGGCCAGCAGCGAGCCGTCGGCCAGTGGGATGAGTGCGGGAAAGGTCGAAAAGGCGTGCGGCGTATTGGGTTCGCCGCGGTTGATGATGCCTTGATCGCTGATTTTCATCTCAATACCCGTTTATGTTGGTCAGATGACCACCAGAACGATAGCCCGGGAAGTCCCTTGACAGGGTTGTATTCTAAGCCAATGTTTTTTGTTATGCTTAAGGCTTTCAAATATCGGCTGCGGCCTACCAAGCGGCAAGCGCGAATTCTTGCCGAACACTTGGAAAAGAGGCCGCCAGCCTCCGGCGAAAATCACGAGTGCAATAGGAAGGGATGGGGATAGTTTAGATGTTTACATTCTTGAAGGAGTATCTTAATGACCACTTCGATTCACATTGACGTACCGCTATCTTGTCCAACGATAGCCAAGCAGCCTGAAAATATACAAAGAGAGCTTTGGGAAGCATTCGAGAATGCCGTCGTTAAAGCTCAAAAGCAGGGCATTCCCGAAGAAGAAATTTGTCAATTTTTGGAAGATGTCATTGACAACCGAGCTGCCGATCAAGCCTTGAAAGAAATGGAACGAACAGGAGAACAACCCGTTTCATGGGAAAAAGTGAAAAAAGAAGCGGGATTGTAGCTCACTCAATCGGTTTCACACCCCGTTCACGCAGACAATTTTTAACATTACCCGCCCAGATCCAACGTCGAATTCAACCCCATATTGATGCCTTGAGAACAGAGCCCCGTCCCCCTAGGTGTGTTAAACTCAAAGGGTTTTCTGATCGCTACAGGATCCGCGTTGGTGTGTATCGCATTATTTACGAAATTCGAGATGATACACTACTTGTAGTGGAAATAGGTCATCGGCGCGATATTTATCGATAATTGTTCGTCTTAGTGCTCATTTTGGTCCCTCCAAGTCGCTATTCCTTGCGAAATTAGATGAACTTCGGTGGAGCCGAGGTGCGACACCAATCGCCATGAAAAGGAGAACGGCGATGCAGCAACCCCATTACAATAAAGACCTAAATATCCGCCAGCTAGGATCAGAGGATTTACCCCATGCCCGCCTAGTGGCCGGACGCGCCTTTATGGAACACGCCGAAGATTGGTATGGGGAGGATGAGACGGCGCTAGCTGGCTTTGATGGGGAGGGGACTATGGTGTGTGTCTTGGGCTATCAGCCCGAATCGCTGTGGTGGGGCGCGGCGCAGATTCCGGCCGGGGCCATTGGCGGGGTGGCTACCGACCCCAAGCACAAGCGGCGCGGGCACGCGGGTGGGCTTATGGTGCGGGCCATTCACATCCTGCGGGAACGCGGTTGCTGCGTTAGTCCGCTGTGGCCTTTTTCCTTTAGGTGGTACGGCAAGTTCGGCTGGGCTTGTCCAGCGCCGAGATTGGAACTGAAAGTATGGCCGGATTTGGTGCGTCAGGCCACGGAGGAGACTGGGACGGTGCGGCGGGCGACTGCGGAGGACGCGAGTGCCGTGCATCGGCTGCATACCGAGGGGGCGCAGTTGCGGAATGGGCAGTCGGTGCGTTCAGAAGCGTTTTGGCAAAAGGAGGATATACGGCGCGAGCTTTGGGTGCTGGAGGGGGACGGTGGCGCAGTGGATTGCTCGGCTCTGATGTTAATAGGGGACTTGGGGCGCGGCCAAGGTAAACGCATTACCGTGCGAGAGCTGCACGGGGCCTCTTTTGCCGCTCAATTGAAGTTCGTGCGGTCCGTGGCTGATATGGACGGGGTAGCGGCCTTGAACCTCGATCTGCCGCCCGACAGCTTGCTGCTCGGCGCATTCCCAGAGCGCTTTAACGCATCCGTTGAGTTCGACTTGGCGTTGCGCGTACTGGACGTAGCCCAAGCGCTAGCGCATCTCAAGCCGCCTGAAAATTTGCAGGCGACGGTCTCGTTTGAGGTGGCCGATTGGGTGGTGAATGCCGACAAGCCGCTGGCCACGACAGTGCAGGTTGAAGGAGGTCAGGTGCAAGTTTCGGAAAAGGCAGATAAAGACGCGCTGTGTTGCGATATTAACACTTTTACGCAATTGTTTGCCGGCGGCTTGACCGTGGCTCAAGCGCGGGCCATGGGGCGTTTGACCGGCGGCAATCCGGCGGTGGGGGCGGCCTGCGATGCGTTGTTGCATGGGCGCGTACCGTACCGCTCTGATGTTGAGGCAGGGTAGGGCCAGACGCATAATTCGCGGGAGGAGAATTATGGTTTTAGCGACAGAGACACACCTACGGCAATACCGCGAAGAAGGCTATTGCCTAGTCGAAGAATTGATCCCGAACGATCTGATCAAGGCCGCTCGCCAGCGCACTATGGAAATAGCCGGGGTCTTACCCGACTGGTCGGAGAGGCATTTCCAAGTGCTCGATCCAAGTCGTTATAAAGCCGCCGGGGGCAGTCCGCTGCCGGGCGGTATTCAGCAGCCGGCCAGCCAGGAGGAGGTGTTCGCACAGGTCGCCGACCATCCGCGCTTGGCCGAAGTCATGGCGGGTCTGCTGGAAGGGCCAGTGGAACGGTTTACCGATCAGATAGGGGTCAAGCACGCCGCGATCGTCGAAGAGCAGGGGGGCTGTAGCTATTTCCATCAGGATTCGTTCTACTGGAAAATAGCGCCAGAGTTGGGGTGCAACTGTTGGATTCCCTTGACGGAAGTCGGGGTAGAAGCCAGCGCCTTGGCCGTGATGCCGGCCAGCCACCAAGGATGGCAGCTCATCGAGCACGAATCCTACTACGACGATCCGCCCATGGGCCACGTGAGCGACGACGGGTTCCGGCCCTTCAAACGCCATCGGGTGCCTCTGGAGCAGGTAGATTTTGCCGAGGAGAAGCTAATTGCCACCAAGCCGGGGGACGGGCTGTTCTTCAGCAATTACACTTGGCACCGCAGCGAGCCGAACCGCAGCGGCCAGTCGCAGGCTTTTTACGCCATTGCGTACCAGCGCCGCGCGTAGCATTTGACGCGGCACGCATCTTTCCTCGAATCAGACCACTTCTACGGCTGAGTGTCCGTGCTTCAATACTCCGCCGCCAACCCAGCGGCGCATCCAACATGCCCAGCGGCATAGCAGTTTGCTTGACAGACGGGCATTAAGTGGTATTTTGGAGTTAATAATTCCAAAAAAGAAGTAAAAATGGAAATAAAGAGGCGATTTTTCCAAGCATCGGAGACCAGTTTTTTTCTTTTTGGTCCTCGCGGCACAGGCAAATCGACCTGGCTCCATGCCCATTTGCAGGACGCCTTGCTCGTGGATCTGCTTGCTCCAGAGACGTATCGTCTCTACGCGGCCCGGCCCGAACGCCTGCGGGAGCTTATCGCCGGCAATCCCGCCAAGGACACTGTCATAATCGACGAGGTGCAAAAGCTTCCCGAGTTATTGGATGTAGTCCACCAACTCATTGAGCAGCACCGATCACTCAGGTTCGTCCTCACCGGCTCTAGTGCGAGAAAACTGAAGCGTACCGGGGTTGATCTACTGGCTGGACGAGCTGTGCTCAAGACCATGCATCCCTTTATGGCCGCTGAACTCGGGGCTACTTTTGACCTAGCGCGCGCCCTACGCTTTGGTCTTGTGCCCTTGGTCGTGGACTCAGCATCTCCCGCAGAGGCACTCGGCGCGTATGCCGCTCTTTACCTGCGAGAAGAAGTCCAGATGGAAGGCTTGGTGCGCAACGTCGGCAACTTCTCGCGCTTTTTGGAAGCCATCAGCTTTTCGCATGGATCGGTCCTGAGCATTTCCGCGGTCGCTAGGGAGTGCCAAGTCGAGCGGAAAACCGTCGAGGGGTACATCGACATTTTGGAGGATCTGTTGCTATGTTTTCGGGTGCCGGTGTTTACTAAGCGGGCCAAAAGACACCTAAGCACCCATCCTAAATTCTACTTTTTCGATGTCGGCGTCTTCAAATCGCTGCGGCCTTCCGGCCCGCTAGATCGCCCCGAGGAAATACACGGCAGCGCTCTAGAGGGGCTAGCGGCTCAGCATCTGCGGGCTTGGAACGCGTACGGCGGCGAGCACTACACCCTGTTCTTTTGGCGCACCAAGTCGGGCAGAGAAGTCGATTTTGTCCTCTACGGGCCGGAAGGCTTTTGGGCCATAGAAGTCAAAAACACCCGCACCATTCGCCCGAGCGATCTCAACAGCCTGCGCGCTTTCAAACAAGACTATCCCGAAGCCGAGGTATGCTTGCTGTATAGGGGCGATGAGCGGATCGAGATACAGGGAATACGCTGCCTGCCCTGCGGCGAATTTTTGCAAGGGCTGGTACCGGGCCGACCTTTACTAGCCCACACCTATTAACCTTACACAGGAGCCTCCACCATGACCGATTCCGCCTACCGCATCGCCCCGCCCGGCTTTACCGACGACGAGTGGGAAACCTTCAATCGCGAGGGGATCCTCTTCTTTGAAGACGCTCTCGACCAAGCGGCCGTCGACGAACTCACAGCCGCGGTCGATCGCGTTTGCCAATCCAGCCCCAAATACCGGGCGGGGGAGACCTTTGGCTGCCAAAATATCGTCGAGCGCGATCCCGCCTTTGCCGCGCTGATTGATCACCCCCGGCACATCGGCTACGCCTACGACCTCTTCGGCGAATTGCTCAAGCTGCACCAGAGCCAGTTTTTCATTCGTCCGCCCGGCGGCAGTCGCTACAATATCTGGCATCCCGACGGTGCTCGCGCCGTGCCGTACGGCACCTTCTCGCCCGATTTGCCGCTGCAAATCAAGATCGGCTTCTGGCTGACCGACCTGCCACGGGCCAAAATGGGCAACCTAGTGGTCCTGCCCGGTAGCCACCGCAAGCAATACGTCGATGAGTACGACAGCCACGAGCCGATCCCGGGCGAACGGGTGGTCTGCCCGCGCAAGGGCACCATGACCTTCATGCACTCGAGCATCTGGCATCGCGTCGAGCCCAACGAGAGCGATGTGGTGCGCAAGAATATCTTCTACGCCTACTGCCCGGCTTGGGTCACCCCAGCCGACCGCCTCCAGTCCGATCCCGCTTGGCTTGAGACGCTCAACCGCGAGCAGCGCATCATCATGCGTTCCTACACCAACGCCTATCACAACGCCAAACCCCCGGCCTCCGACTTCCCGCTCTTCCTCGACCGCGAGACCGGCTTAGACCGCGACCCCGAAGCCTACCGCGATGATGTGGCATTGCACCGCCGCAAGCGCCGCACGTGGGCCGAACGCAAGCGATCGGCGTAGAGGCTGTCGAGTGGCCGGTGGCTAGTTTGACTACCGACCACTGAATTTCAGGCTTCGGCCCGCTTTTCAAACAGCCACATCCCGATCCCCATGGACGCCAGGCCGACGAAGATCGAGTACGCGAGGAACATGAAATTGACCTCAAAGGAGTCCGGATCTATTCCTATTGGCTCGTCAGGCCCGTCGTAGTCGCTCCAGATTGTAATTTCGTACGTGCCGAAGATCTCAGGTAAGTCGAGCACATCGGGTATGGTACTAAGGTAGAAGTACAACACGCCTAAGATGAATGCGGTAGAAGCAAGGCCAGCAAAACGCCGCACCACTAGCTTCAGACCGGCAGCACCACCAGCAATGCCCATCATCACCACCATAGCCGACAGATAAACCACGCCGCTGACAACTAGGATATCCACTGCGATGCCGCTAAACGGGGGGAGCCTAAACTGTGGGTGGTCATGCTGGACTGCGAGTGCATGCAATTTACCAAGGACGGCGATGAGACCGGCGCTGCTCAATGCGAATAAGACGATGCCGAGCGTCGCCACGGCCGCAGCTTTGGCCGCAAAAATTTGCGTGCGCGACACCGGCAAGGAGAGAAGCAGATAATGGGTCTGCCCTTTAACTTCTTGGGCGAACGAGTGGCTGAGTACAAAGGGCAGGATCAGTAAAAACGCATAGGGAACCAAGCTCCACAGGAAGTGGGGCGAGGGGGCGACCTGCCCGTCGTCGAAAGACTGTACCGCAACGAGTTCGAGAAAGACCGTCAGCAGCGGCAGCAAGACGAACAGGGTGCGGTTGTCCTTTATTTCCTTTATGTACAGCGTCTTCCAAGTATTCACGATACCACCTCCTCGAAAATGTCGCTGAGCGACATACCGCGATTTTGTCTCAATTCTTCGATGTTGCCGCTGACTGCGATCTCGCCGTGGCGCAAGAAGGCCACTTCTTCTATCAGCTCTTCCACCTCGCTGACGAGATGAGTCGATATCAGAATCGTCTGCTCGCCGACGCGAAACTCACTCAGCAAAATTTCTAGAATGCGCCGACGCGACGGCGGGTCAATCCGTCCCAGCGGCTCGTCCATGAGCACCAGCTCGCTCGGCCGCGAGAAGGCGGCTACTACTTTTAGCCGCGCCCGCTGACCATCGGATAGGGTGCCGACTTTCCGGTGGCTATCGACGTTCATCAGGCCGAGCAACTCGTGGGATTTGTCCATGTCCCAGCCGGGATAGAATGCGGCTAGGAATTCGAGTTGCTCGCTGACGTGCATCCAGTCGTAAAACGGGCTGACCTCGGGCAGGTACGAAGTGATGCGGCGCGTTTGGATGCCGACCGGCTGGCCCGAGACGCTCGCGCTGCCTTCGCTGGCGTGGGCGACGCCGGCGAGGATTTTGAACAGCGTGCTTTTGCCGCTTCCATTTTCGCCGAGAATGCCCATTACCCGGCCTTTTTCGACGGTTAGGGAGATGCCTCCCAAGGCCGTCACGCCGGCGTATCGCTTCCACAGGTTCTTTACTTCTATCATAGCGTCACCTCCTCTGAAATTTCGCGCAGCAGGTCGTCGATTTGTTCCTGTGAGAGGGCCAAGTCGCGGATCTCGGCGACAAAGCGGTCGCGCGCCGCTTCGGCTAGGGCGCGGCGCTCGCTGTCGATGCGTTTGGCGCTCTCGGTTATCGACGATCCCTCGCCGCGTCGGGTGGTTATGAATCCTTCGCGCTCCAATTCCATGTAGGCTCTGGACATGGTATTGGGATTGACGCCCATCTCCTTGGCCATTTCCCGCACCGACGGCAAAGGGCCTCCGGCCTGATAGACGCCTTGGACGGTGCGTTTTTTCACCGCCTCAATGATCTGCAGATAGATGGGGCGAGTGGGATCAAAATCGAGCGGCATTGTCTCACTCCTTTCTGGTGGGATTTTGTCCTGTTGTAATAGTGTTCTATTTACATAATACACTATTTAAATAGATAAATCAAGTATTTTTTTAGGGACGGAAGGAAATCGGCGTAGGGGCGGTGCGGAGCGCGAACCGCCCCTACGGGCTGTCGCGCTGAAGTCTGCACTGGGTGCAAGGCTGGATTCCCGCTTGCACGGGAATGGCACCGGGTGGGACCGCAGACACTAGACGCTACATAAAGGTGCGTAACGTCAGTTATTTAATGGACTTGAGTCAGTCAACAACGCGCCGATGGATTGGGCCGCCTTCAGGCCGTGCCCCGAAAGCACGGCTACAATCCGCTGACCCGGCTCCACCAGCCCGGCAGTCTGGGCTTGGCGCAGGCCGTCCCAGATCACAGCCGAAGTAGGCTCCACGCAGAAACCGGCCCGGCCCAACTGGCGCAGGCCCCGGACTATGGCCTCTTCGGAGACGGCGACTACGGAACCTTCTGACTGGCGCAAGGCGGTGATGACTTCGCGGTCTCTAACCGGACGGGGTAAGGCAATGCCCTCGGCCTGGGTGGGGCGTGGAGAAGCGGCGGGGGGAACCACGTCCAAACCGGCGTGGAAGGCCTGGTACAGCGGCGAGACGTGTTCGGCTTGGACGGCAATGAGGCGCGGCAGGCGGTTGACTAGCCCGGCCTGTTGCAAGTCGAGGAAGCCGCGGTACAGGCCCAGCAAGATGCTGCCGGCTCCCACCGGACAGATTACTGCGTCGGGGACGGTCCAGTCGAGTTGCTCGGCTAGTTCAAAAGCCAAGGTTTTGAGGCCTTCTATAAAGAGGGGGTGCCACAGGTGCGAGGCGTACACGGCCCCAGTGCGGTCGATGTACTCGAGCAGAGCTTCGGTGGCCCGAGGGCGTGGGCCTTCCACCGGGACTAGTTCGGCACCGTACAGGCGGATCTGCACCAGTTTGCCCGCCGAGGCCGAAGCTGGACAAAAGACTTTGAGGCGCACCTTGGCGCGGGCTGCGTACGCGGCTAGGGCGGCCCCGGCGTTGCCCGAGGAATCCTCTACTGCTTCCTCTATGCCCAAGGCGCGTAGATAGCTCATGAGCAGGGCGGCTCCGCGATCCTTGTACGAGCCGGTGGGCAGGGTGTGGTCGCATTTGGCCAGGACCGTGAGACCCTCTAGGTCGAAGGGAATTAGAGGAGTCCGGGCTTCGCCTAGAGAAACGGGGTCGTCCACCGGGGGTAGGGCTTCGCGGAAGCGCCACATGTCGGCGGGGCGGGAGGCGATCTGGTCGAGGGGGAAGGTTGGGGTGGGGGACCGGCATTCGAGGGGTGCGTCGCAAGCGAGGCAGCGGTAGGGGGCCGGGGCTTGGGGATAGGGGGTCTGGCAGGCGGAGCAGTGGAAGGTGAGGGGCATGGGTGAAACCTAGACGCGATAGGCAAACAGTTTGGCACCGAGCATGCGCACCCGGATGCCGACGGCTTCGCCGGCAGCGGAGATGTTGGAGCGGCCTTGCCAGGTTACTACACGGTCTTCGCTATCGCCCGTTAGACGGTCGCACTCGTCAAAGGTGAACCCCGGCAGCGGGTCGGCGTCAGGGAGCATCAGCGAGGGCAGCTTTTCCAGCAGTTCAATCTGGACCCAGCCGCCCGGTTCGCAGCGATAGTTGAGGCGCAGCTCGTCGTGGACGCGGAAGAGGGAGGGCAGGGAGAAGCACCCCTCGGCGTCGGCGCGTATTCCGCAGAACCGGTGTGGACGCCAGCGCGCCCAGCGGATCTGCTGCGGCTGCCGCAAAGGAAAGAGCTCGGGTACCTTGTCGGCTGGGCAATCGTGAATGACTGAGAAGGCCGCGTATGGACAGGCCCAGTAGCCATCGGGCAGTTCGACGAGGCCGCTGCGCCAGAAGTGGGCCATGCACTCGTCGCCGTCTCCCTCGGAGCCTAGCGGCAGGATTGGCCGGCGCTCGGGACGGGACCAGTAGAGGCCGTCGCGGCTGAAGGCGATTTGCCCGTCAATGGTGCTGGCGATCTGGTGGTACACGGGGATGAACATGCCGTGTAGGTCGTCGCGGCCTGGGTACGGGAAGTAGTTGGCACCGTAGAAGCTGATGTCGGGCGGGTCTTCGGTATCGGGGTGATGGATCAGCTTTGGAGCGGGCCAATTGGCAAAGTCGGAGGTGCGCGAAAAGCCGATCGTGCGGATCTGCATGCCCTGTTCGAGTCTGTTGACGCCAATGCCTTTGAGTAGTTCGGCGGGGAAGCCCATTAGCTGGATGTAAGCGAAGTAGTTGCCGCGGTGTTCGTCGTAGCGGGCCGATATGCCGCCGTTGACCGGCCGGTACGCCAGCGGCTCTGCGAGGGGCGTCCAGTGGAGGCCGTCGGGTGATGTCCAGGCGAGCATGTGGCCGGTGATTTCGGCTCGGGGACCGGTGTAGTTTTCTTGCTCCTGTTCCGCCTTGATGCGCTGGGACGGCTCTTCTCCAGACAGCTCTTCGCCGGTGTCTGGATCGCACCAGTACATGCGGCCGCCCATTGCCTTGAAGCGCGCCTCGGGAGGTGCGTTGGGGTCTTCGAAGATTCCGGTAGCCCCTTTGCACGAGTTGGCGAGCAGGTTGTTGTTGGACGAGCCGTTGAATTCGACCTCGTTCAGGACGGGCCGCGTCCAGTTGTACGCATCGTCGCTGACCGCGTAGCACTGGCCGCCTCCGCTGTCGTAGAGCAAGTGATAGCGCCCGTCCCGCTGCCAGATGTAGAGCGGCGAGACATGGGTGCCTTCCCACTCCATTGACGCCTGCAGAACCGGCTCGGACTTGACGGCCTCCTCGATTTCAAAGCGGATGCCAATGGGGGCGTCGTAGAGCTCTAGCTCGTTGTGCCGACTGGAGCCACGGTGTCCAGGAAAGACGTCGATCATGTCAACTAGGGGACTCCAGGCACCCGAGTTTAGGCGAATGCGGGGCGGGCGGCGTCTGGGAGCTTTGTGGTCAGTCATTGCGGCAGTCTTTCGGTGATAGTGGCAGTTAGTGGACTCTGAATACTGGCTCGCTGGTTGCGGTGAAATTATCTTACTGACGTTACGCATGGGCACCTAATTTGCCAAATGCTTCTTCCCCTAAAAGGTCTCATGGATGGGTCGTATCCGATACAGTTTCACCCTGCACGGCCCCGTCTTCTCGCCTGCATGGTCGCCGTGGCATAAATTTTGCAACTATCCGGTGTAGAGGTTTTTCGCGCTGTATTATACTGTTGTTTAATAAGCCGGAGGTTTGATAATGAGTGAATCCCATCCGTCGCCGGAGCGTCCCCATCTGTTAGAGCACGAGGGGCGCATTGCCCGGCTGGAGGGCATCATCGAGCAAATCGACGTCCGCCTAGGTCGTATCGAGACCAAAGTTGACGCCAACCGCGAGGCGCTCGAAGCCCAGATCGCCGCGACCCGGGTGGCGCTGGAAGACAAAATCGACAAGAAGTTTGAGAGTCTGTTGCGGTGGTTCATTGCCCTGCAAGCGGCGACGTGGGGCCTCATCGGGGCCTTAAAGCTGTTCGGCTAGCCCGCCTATGTTACATCGCATGGCGATATAGGCGTTGAGTTTTGAGGAATTCAGGCGTCTATTTGATATTTCTGCTGAAAGGAAAATCCCATGAAAGTCACTAATGTCGAACGCATTATCGTCGATGTCCCGTTCACGCCTAGACAGCAGGAGATAACCCGCCAGTCGGTTTACAACTGGTCCATCCTCGAGCTGTGTAAGGTCACCACTGACACGGGCCACGTAGGCTGGGGCGAGACCGTCATTCACTACACCTACGGCCGCGTGACCGATGATGCGGTTGTGCGCACAATCGGCCAAAGTCCGGCCGAACTGATGAACGAAGACAGCTTGGGCGCTGGTTTGCAGATGGCGCTGTTCGACGTGGTCGGCAAGATACTCGAAGTACCGGTGCACCGACTGCTGGGCACCAAAGTGCGCGACTGGACGCCGATTTCTTGGTGGTGCAGTCACTCCTCACCGGAAAACTGGGCCGCGGAAGCGGCCGAGGCCGTGGCGCAAGGGTACACGAATCTCAAGAACAAACCGAGACCCTGGAACGACATCGTCGCGCAGGTCGATGCCATATCCAAGGTGGTGCCCCCTCATTTCCATCTCGATCTCGATCCCAACGGCTCTTGGGAGAACGCGGCCAATGCCATTCCGATCATCAAGAAGCTCGAGCGCTACGAAAACGTGGCCATGTTTGAAACGCCCATTCCGCAGGATGACATTCTCGGCAATCGCCAGATCCGCCAGGCCGTGAACAGGCCGGTGGCCATGCACTTTGGTTCGCCGCCGTTTCTCACGGCGGTGCGCGAGGAAGTTTGCGACGGCTTTGTGATTGGGGGCGGGAAATCAATGACCATGCACCAAGGGCAATGCGCCGCGGAAGTTTCCATGCCGTTCTGGTTGCAAATCGTCGGCAATGGATTGACGACCACATGGGACGCCCATTTAGGCTCGGTGCTAACGCACGCCCGGTGGCCGGCGATTAGCTGTATCAATATGTACAGCCATCATCTGCTGACTGAGCCTGTTCGGGTGATCAACGGGCACCAGCGGGTTCCCGATGGGCCTGGCCTCGGCGTCGAGGTTGATGAGGCGGCGGTTGAGAAATACCGTGTGCCACAGGAGAAACTCGACGAACACGCACGTCAAGGCCAACTCTACATCCATCCGAAACCGCGGCTGATCAACACCATCGTCTATCCTGACGGCACTTGCATACACATGGACTACCCCAACGCGCCGGGAACCTACGTAGAGGGCGTGCGTACCGAGATTCTGGAGGACGATGGCTCGCAAGAATGGCAGACCCTGTACGAGCGCGTGCAAAAGGAGCAGCAGGTGGTCAGTCGGTGGGAGGGGTCGTAGCTGATCCGCAGATGGACGCAGATGATTCGTAGCGCGGATTGCCATAGCCATTGTTGTCGGGGCGACCGATCGGTCGCCCCTACTTGGGCACCCGCAAGGGACGCCCGTTCGGTGACGATGCGTAACGTCAGGTATGTGTCGCGACGTGGTTTAGCTAGTCACCGCGCCCTGAGCTGCCGACGACACCGAGCGGGCGTATTTGGCCATTACGCCGGAGGTATAGCGCGGCGGTGGGGCCTCCCAAGCGGCTAGGCGGGCCTGCAACTCGGCTTCGTCTAGCGCTACGTCCAACCGGCCAGCCGTGGTGTCGATGGTGATGGTGTCGCCGTCGTGCAGGACGGCCAAGGGGCCGCCCACTGCGGCTTCGGGCGCGGCGTGGCCGATCATCAGGCCGCGGGTGGCACCCGAAAAGCGACCATCGGTGACTAGCGCCACGGAGTCGCCCAGACCTGCCCCCACGATGGCACCGGTGACGGCTAGCATCTCGCGCATACCCGGCCCACCCTTGGGGCCTTCGTAGCGGATGACCACCACGTCGCCGGGCTGGATACGCCCCTGCTCAATGGCCGGCATGACTTCGTCCTCGCTGTTGAAGACGCGGGCCGGGCCTTGGTGCTGGGCGCGTTCGTGGCCGGCTAATTTCACCACCGCGCCTTCGGGGGCGAGATTGCCCTTGAGTATGACTAGCCCCCCCGATTTTTTCAGCGGTTTATCGACCGGCACCACGACCTGCTGGCCGGGGGTTTCCACGGCGCGATCGGCTTCTTGACCAACGGTGCGGCCTGATACTGTGAGGGCGTCCTCGTGCAGCAGGCCGGCTTCTTTGAGGCGGCGGGCCACCAAGGCGATGCCGCCGGCTTTGTCCAAGTCGGGGGCGACAAAGCGGCCGCCCGGTTTGAGATCGACCATGAGCGGGGTGGAACTGCTCAAGGTCTGGAAGTCCTCGATGTCCAGTTCCAATCCGGCTTCCCGGGCGATGGCCAGAAAATGCAGCACGCCGTTGGTCGAGCCGCCGGTGGTGGCAATGGAGCGGATGGCGTTGTCGAGGGCGGGGCGGGTGATGATTTGCGAGGGTTTGCGATTTTGACTCACTAACTCGACGGCTAGGCTCCCGACTTGGGTGCCGACGGCTTCCTTGCGCGGATCGGTGGCCGGCACCGAGCCAGAGCCCATGAGGGCTACGCCGAGGATCTCGGCTGCGGTGGCCATGGTATTGGCGGTGAATTGACCGCCGCAGGACCCGGCTCCGGGGCAGGCGTTTTCTTCGATGAGGCGCAATTGATCGTCGTCGATGCGGCCGGTGGCGTGGGCACCGATGGCTTCGTACACGTCTTGGATGGTGATGTCGGCTTGGTCGTGGCGGCCGGGCATAATCGAGCCGCCGTAGAGCAGCACTGAGGGGATGTCCAAGCGGCACATGGCCATAATGGCCCCTGGGGTGGTCTTGTCGCAGCCAGTGAGGGCGACAAAGCCGTCGAGCATGTGCCCGCGCACCACCAGTTCCATGGAGTCGGCGATGACTTCGCGCGAGATGAGCGAGGTCTTCATGCCTTCGGTACCCATGGTGATGCCGTCGGAGATCACCACCGTATTGAATTCAAGGGGGGTGCCGCCAGCTTGACGGATGCCGGCCTTGACGTGCTCGGCTAGGCCGCGCAGGCCAAAGTTGCAGGGGCCGAGTTCGGTCCAGGTATTGGCGATGCCGATGAGGGGTTTGCGCAGGGCCTCGGCGTCGAAGCCGGCAGCCCGGTACATGGCGCGGGCCCCGGCCCGGGACGGGCCTTGGGTGATGTTCTTGCTGATGGGGATGGATTCGGTCATGGTGTATGCTTTCTGCTGTGAGGAAGTGGAACGAAAGACGGATAGTAGCGTCTGAGTTTTACCCCGTCAACTGAGGTATAGCTGTCCTCAATTATTCACGCTCTGATCCGCAGATGGGCGCAGATAGACGCAGAATAGTATTTTTAAGACGATCTGTCTAGCCAATCGTTGTAGTATTGTCCTTCAAAGGAGGTCGTTATGCACCAACTTCTGTCGTCTGTCGCGTTTCTCTGTCTGCTTGCCCTGCCGCTCGCCGCCCAAGAAGAGGCTCTCCACGGCACTTGGGAGGGGACTTATGTCGATGAGGAAAGCAACAAGATTACCACGCGCCTGACCTTTGAGGCGGATGGAACCTTTGCGCTCGACCAAAACATCGAGGGGGGAGAAGGCGATGTCGAATCTCCCATAGAGACGCTCTCTGTCCAGTTCACCGGCACCTATCGAGTCGCGGGCGACAGCCTCTGGGTTGATATAGCCGAATTGCACTATATCGTCGACGATGAGAAGATGAACTCCGCCGAGTTCCGCGAGTTCCTGGAGGAATTCTTCATTGGCTTCGCCCGTGGCTTCGCCCGTTTAGCCGCAGACCTAGAGGGGGTCTCCGACGAAGACTACCCGGCATTTGAACAGGCGTTCGTCGATGAGTTCCTCGCCGAACTCGATGAGGACGAGTTCCTCGCTGAATTAGGACTTGGTGAATTCGAGAAGATAAATAGCACCTATGCCATTGAAGGGGATACTTTGTTCATCACTACTACGGAGGAGGGTGGGGTCGAAACCGTGGAACTCCACCGCATTGATGTCGCCAGCGCGGTTGCCCCAACTAGCTGGGGTGCCCTGAAAGCGGCTTGGCGTCGGTGAGCTTCTTCTTCAGTCGATCATTACTTTTTCGCGGCGTTGGGCGCTGTCGTACAAGGCGTCGAGTATTTTCATGAAGTGATAGGCGTCTTGGGCATCGACATCGGCTTTGACTTGACCGGCTACGGCGCGGGCGAAGTGTTCGATTTCGTGGTAGAAAGACAATCCCTCCGAGGGCGGTTGGGTGTGGGGCATGTCCGACTTTGCGGCGGATTCCTGTGCGGCGAACTGCCCGTCTTCCCAGTGCCATATAACTCCCTGAGATAGAGCACCCTCACTTCCGTACAACTCCACGGTGGTGGGGGTGTCGCAGTGCAGCCAGCGCGAGCAGTCTATCTGGATGGTCTTGTCGCCTTCTAGACCGACCAAGCCGGAAAAGTAATCCTCGGCCGCTCCCTCGGGGCCGTGATATAGCGGCTCAAGGGTATGCTTGGCGGCAAAGGCCCACTGCGGCTTGGGACAGCCCATCCACCACCAAGCTAAGTCGAGTTCGTGCGAGGCGTGCTGGCCTAGGGCACCGCCCTTGTGACCATACACATTGGTCCAGCTTTCAAAGCTGTCGGCCGGTGGGCGCGAATTGAATTTGAGGAAAATACGGGCGTGATACGGCTCGCCGATGCAGCCCTCTTGTACTGCGACGCGCAATTTGCGGTTGTCGGGAAAGTGGCGCATGAAGTAGCAGAATTGCAGCGTGGTGCCAGCGCGCTCGGCCGCCGCTTCAAATTCCAAGATGTGCGCAGCCCGCACCGCGTGCGGCTTTTGCACCAAGACGTGTTTGTCAGCGGCAAAAGCGTCCAAGACCATGGGATAGCGGGCGGGCGGATTGACGGCTAGGAGCACGGCTTGGACTTGGTCGTCGGCCAGCAGGTCTTGGTAGGGGCCGTATTGGAGCAGCACGCCTTCTTCGCTGGCGACGCTATTGCGGCGCGGTTCGTCTAAATCGGCTAAGGCGACGGCATCGACTAGAGAGCTGGCCTGAGCCGCTTTGATGGCCTGTTGGCCAGCCCAGCCGCAGCCGACGACGCCGAGTTTGAGCAGTTCCATTTTCTCTATTCCTCCAGCCATTGATGATAGCGCGCTAGGGCCTCTGCCTGCAGATCGTCCCACTCGGTCAATAGCACCAAGCGAATGGTGAACGTCAGGTGTTGGTCGGCTTGGACATCTTCGCCGCCCAAGTGGAAGTACTGGGCGTTGTGGTAGCTGTTGTAACCCGACAGGCCCAGGCAATCGGCGGGTCGAGCCATGAGCAGAATGGCGTGGCCGTAGCGGTGCTCTTGCAGAGTTAGGGCATGGGCGTAATACGGCCCCCGACGCCAGTTGAGAGGATAGCCGTCGAGCCAGCGGCCGTCGCGGAACACGGCTTCGGCGTCTTCATCGCGCGCCCACGATTCGGCCTCGTTGTGGCCGTACCACTGCTTTTGGTACCAAGTGATGCCTTCGGGGTGGGTGCGGTCGTCCTGCACGGGGAAGTACGGCGTGTAGTGGGGAGTAAAATAATTGGCGATAAAGAATTCAAAACGTCGGTAATCGGCTGCTAGGCGGGCGCTGAAGGTGGCGTCGAGGCTATCGGGTCCCGCGATGCGGTAGTGCGCTTGCAATTCGGCTTCTACCGCAGGGCAAGCCGCCCAGCGCACCGCGACGCCATCGCCTTCTTGGGCCACTTGGTCTGGAGTGCGCTCGCGCGTGATTTCGAGTTGGCGGCCGTCGGCCAAGGTGCGGTAGATATTGAGCCAAGCAAAGTCGGGTCCTTCGTCGAGGTGAAAGCTGGTCAGGCCGGTCAGACGCAAGCCCTGGGGCCCGAGGACGGTGGCGATACCTCGACCCAAAGGGGCTTGGAAAAGAGCGGGATGGGAGACGCGGGCGAAGGCCATACAATCCTCACTTCCACAGGTAAAGGTTGTCGTTCGGAGAACTCGTTCCAGCAGTGGCTGTCATGCACCGGCCGGAAGCAATGGCGTTTGTAGGGTAAGTTTACATTGGTTAAGCTAAAGTGAGCAAGAAAAAGGAAGAGCTTTTACAAACCATCCCTTAAGGAATAATCTGATGAAATTCATCTACTTCACTGACATTCACCTCGACTCTGGGATAGACGCCTTCCGGGGATTTGAGTTGTGTGTGGAATCTATGCTGGAGCATCAGCCTGAAGTCCTGATCAACGGCGGCGACGTGGGCCTCACGCCCGAGGCGCTAGCGCAATACGCCCAGACCATGGAGAGGGTATCTGTGCCGGTGCTATTGAGCCACGGTAACCACGAGATGTGCAGCGGCTATCTGCCTCGGGAGCAAGGGGGGACGGCGCACGCCAGCGCCGATATTGGCGGCGTACATTTTGTGCTGTTGGACGTGGTGCGCTATTTCGAGCCGACCGAGGACCACCCGTCCAACTGGCACGTCTTGGCCGACGAGGGGCTGTTGGAGTGGCTGGCTGCGGATTTGGCCGGGCTGGACCGGGCCGCTCCACTGGTGGTGGCTAGCCATGTGCCGGTATCGACGACTTTTCCACAGCGCTCGGGTCAGGCACCGGATATGGCCTTTCCCACCAATGAGATTGCCGGAGTGCGGCGCTTGCTGACGCTATTGCAGCCCTTTGAACGGGTGATCACCTTGCACGGCCACCACCATGAAAACGATCGCCACTTTGTCGGCGCTATGGAGGTTATGACGACCGCGGCGGTGTCGGGCAATTGGTGGAAGACTGGACTGGAAAGCCGCGGCCCACAGGGACGCGAACCGCAGGGGTATCGGGTGGTTGAGGTCGATGCGGAAGGGGGTTTCAGGAGCCAGTACCACGCTTTCCAGCCACACCAAGACGAGGCGATGGAATTGTGCCGGCACCAGGCTTCGGGTCGCCGCTTTGTCAATGTGTTCGATGGTTCGCCGCGCACGCAGGTCGAGGTGGGGGACTTGGGGCCATTAGCGCGGATCGATCCGCTGGCTGAATCGTCGCGCGATCTGGCGACGCACCTGTGGGAGTTGCCAGCCGATTTTGACCGGCAGCAGGTCGAGGTGCGGGTGGTCTTTGAGGATGGGCGAGAGTGTGGAGGGATGCTGGAGGAGCGGGTGTGGGAATTACCAATCTCGGCGGCCGACGTATAGGCTCCGATTGGTCATTGGGAGCGCGACGCGTTGCCCGCCCAATCGGTGTGACTCGATCATGCCCATCAACATCTCTTGGCTCCGGCGAGCGAGGTGAACCGGCCCCTTGGTCTCGCGGTCTGTATCAATCGCCTCTGCGATGTCTGCAATGCCCATCACTGTTCCGGTGGTGCGGGGTACGTGTGGGAACGGGACCTCTTCAAAGAAGGTTTGGCTCTTTTTGCGGAATTGGCATTCTCGGCTGTTGTTGAGGATGCGGATCTTCCCCTCGCTGCCGCAGACCTCGAATTCAGGACCGGTGCCCGCGGTGTTATAGCCGTGGACGCCATTGGCAAAACGGACGTAGCCACTGGTAATCACCGGATCGACGTCCAGCCGATTGCCATCCCAATCCGCATCGCTACAGACGATGGTTCCCTGGACGAAATCGACTTCCGGGTCGCTGGCGAGGAAGAGCAGCATATCGGCGGCGTGCGTCAAACCCCAGAGTGCCGAACTTGCGCCGTATTGGGCGATCGTGCACTGGATATTGCCGATTTCGCCGGCATCCACCAATTCGCGCACCTTGCGATAGACCGGCATATAGCGGCGTTGCGTACCGTAGTTGAATTTGACCCCGTACTTTTGGACGATGTCGACCATGGCATCCGCTTCCTCCATTGAACAGCAGAGTGGCTTTTCGCAGTAGATGCCCTTGACGTTGTTTTCAGCGGCAAAGACCGTGATGTCCGCGTGCGGCCCGGGTCGGGTGGCGATGCAGACGATGTCCGGCTGCTCCTTTTCAATCATCTGGCGATAATCGGTGTAGGCGCGTTCGGCACCGTAGCGTTGCCGGATGGATTCCGCTTTCTCGGCAACCACGTCCGAGACTGCGACGAGGTCGGTTCTGTCGCAGGCGACCGCGGCTGCGGCGTGCGAGAACGGTTGCCACAGAAAGCGATCTGGACGGCCTTCGACTTCGTCGTCAATGGTCGCGCCCATCCGTCCACATCCGATCAAGCAGGCTCTGTAGGTGCGCGGCATAATGTTCTCCTTTGTCAACTGCCGGTGTAGAGTTTGGAAAAGTAGGGCCTAAAACCGGCTGGGCCGGGGTACCCGTCCCAGTATTGGACATTGGCGGGCAATTCGCCTTCGCCGCCGTTGCGGAGCCAAGCGATTAATCCGGGGTCTGTGCCGCGGCGTTCGAGTTCATCAATTGCCGCGGCGTGCATTGCAGTGACGACCTCTGGATGCGTCTGCTCAACGTAGTCCAACGAGCCAAGCCGCGCCAAGCGCGAGTGTTCCGGCTTGGCGGCGACTTCGAGGCTATAGGTTTTGTCAAAGGCGGTGAAGAGGACGAAGTTCGGATGCTGTCCGGCTTGATTCCAGCGTTCGAGGCTCCCACCTGCCAATGCGAGCTGCCGTTGGCCGGCTGCACCGCGCCGAGCGGGGGTTAAAATATTATAGCCTTCAATACCTGCCGGTTCCGTTTGGCCGAGGATTGCGAGGATCGTGGAGAAGAAGTCTTGTGGTTGCACAATAACATCGCTCCGTCCGGTATCGCCATCCGGCATTCGGATGAAGAGCGGGACATGCGCTTCGGCCTCGCGCACTGGTTGCCCTTTGCCAAAAGTGCCGCGCTCACCGACGTTGGTGCCGTGGTCGCCGGTTAAGATGACGGCCGTGTTCCGGTCGAGCCCGGTGGATTCGAGCGCGTCCAAGAATTGCCCAAAACAGTGATCCATCCAGGTCAGTTTCGCCGGGTATTGTGCTTTGATGTGTTCCTTGGCCTCATCGGGGAGGTCTTTGTCGTTCCGCCCGCCGAAGAGGCTGCGCGGGTCAACGCGCCCATCGTAGTCCGGTCGTGCGTCGTACTTTTGCATAAACTCGGGCGGTGCATCCCACGGTTCGTGGGGATCGAAACAATCCACCCAGAGGAAGAAATTCTCGCGCTGCGCATTGTCTTGGAGGAATTGGGCCGCGCTCCTGAACAATTTTGCGCAGTTCCAATCCTCTGGTTTTTTGCGGTTGCGGTTCGCCCGGGCGTAGGTCTGGAGAGGCCCGCTTCGCGCGGCGTTTTCGCCGAGGCAGGCAAACATCGGCTGGTGGCACCAGTTGTCCGGCCAAGCCGCGGAATCGTCGATCCAGTCGCGATCAACTTCAGCCCCACGGATGAACGTCCACGCGTGAAACGGCCAATCGAAGTTGTGGCCGCCGTTGACCAGATGTGGGGTGTCGTGGATAAGTTGCGTGGCATAGCCGCATTCGGCAAGCGTCGAGGGGAGGGTCTGTCGCTCGTGTCGCAGCGGCTGCCACGGATGGAAGGGACCTCCGTACTGACCGGTTATGACATCAGTTCGGTACGGGATCGTTGGGAAGCTAGCGCAGAAGGCGCGGTCAAATGCCCATGCTTTTGCTGCAAAACGGTCGATATTTGGCGTTTCGATCCAAGTATTGCCGTTTGCGCCGATATAATCGTAGCGGAGGGTGTCAATCACGATGAGCGCGATATTCATTTTTTAAGCTCCGTTTCGCGTCAATGGTTTCTGGGTCGTGTCGCATGCTGTGGAAGGATTACCACGGAGTCTCGATGGAAAATTCTTTCGCTACTTCCTCAAGCCCTTCGACCGCTTCCGCCGAAATCGGCACGCCATCTCTGCGGTACTCGGTCTCTCGTTCTAGCTCCTTGCCGCCGGGCAGGAAGGACTCGTCGAAACTGGGCAGTGGCTTCATGCGACTGGCCTCGTCCATCAGGTGATCCATGTCGGCCTTGAAAGCGTCGAGATCGGAAAAGCAGTTTACGTCGATAGCGAGGAAGAAGCCCGATTGATCGGCGCCTGTGAACTCGATATTGCCCCGCGAAAACTCCGTCAGCATCTGCCCTCCCAAAGTACCCGATAGGATATTGCCCACGTGCGAAATGCCGATGGCCTTGATGAAAACCGGTGGGTATTTCAGGAAGGTCTCGTCGTCGATTGCGTAGTGGCTGGCGAAGTCGAGTAGGAAGGTCGGTTTGCCCTCTCCGGCCGGCATGCCGAAGGCCAAAGGCGGGCTGCCTTGGATGGAGCCTCGGATCGTCGAATCGCGATTGTAGTGGTCGGAGGCATTGCGACCGGAGGTGGAGATGCCGATCAGGTCTGTGCGCATGGCCATGCGGGCGTAGTTGCCGGTGCTGCCAAGATGACCGTGGTAGGTGGAGGTGGCAGCGCCGATTCCGGCTTCTTGGGCCTTGGCGATGGCCATTTCCATGGCCTTGGTGGCGACGAGGTAGCCCAAGCCGCCGTCGCCGGAGAGCGCGGCGGTGGTCGGGCCTTCCTTGAGTACGCGGATTTGCGGGTTCGGGTTGATGGTGCCGTCTTGGAATGAGCGGACATAGCGATTGACTTGGAGGGTGCCGTGGCTGACGACGCCGCGCAGGTCACATTCGATCAGTTTACTGGCGATGAGCTGAGCGTGATCTGCCGGTAGCGGGACGGCCTTGAAAATATCGACGACTAATGCCTCAAGGTCGGTGACGGCGACGCGGAGGCCGTCGGTCGGGGGGACGTTCATAAGGGGTCTCCTCTCGCAAGTAGTATTCGTACATTTTGGCGCGGACTCTTCGTCTTACTAAGTTTCACGCTAGCTTTGTGTCCTTGCAACCCATCCAACATCGCCTCTGCGGAAGGTTCCTTATGAAACGCATTCTTCTGGCCAAATTCAACCACGAAGTCGGCAGCTTTAACCCCCAGCGCACCTATTACGACGACTTCACGATCCACCGGGGGCCAGACCTGCTAGAAGCTACCCGCTCGTCCAATTCCACGCTGGCTGGTAATATCGACATTCTCGAGGCCCGTCCAGACATCGAACTGGTTCCCACGTACGGGGCTTGGTGCAATACCACTGGCGGCTTGGTCGCCGGTCCCGATATGGAGCGTCTCATCGGCGAATTGTTGGCCGCTGTCGAGGCTCACGCCCCAGTTGATGCGGTCTGTCTGTCGCTGCACGGGGCCATGGCCGGCGAAACCGAAATCGATCCCGAAGGCCGCGTCGCGTCCGGCATTCGGCAGATCGTCGGGGACGTGCCCATTGTCGCGGCCATGGACCTGCACGCGGTTATCTCGCAACGGCTGGTTGATGCAGCCGATGTCTTGGTCTTCCTCCACACCTATCCGCACACGGATATGCGCGACACCGGCCAGCGCGCGGCCCGTTTGTTGTTGCGCCAATTGGACGGGGACGTCAAGCCCACCACGGCCCGCGTGTCTATCCCGTTATTAGCTCGCGGCGACGAACTCATCACCGCTAGCGGCCGCTTCGGCGAAGCCATCCGCCGCTGCCGTGAAATTGAGGCGTCTTTAGGTGGTCTGGCCGCGGGCGTCATCATCGGCAATCCCTTTACTGATGTGCCCGATTTGCAGTCCAATGCAATCGTCACTACTGACGACGATCCAGCCCAAGCCGAGGAATGGGCGCTGGAATTGGCCCGCTTCATGTGGGAAAACCGCCCCCACTGGATCCCCAAACTCACCTCACTTGAACAAGCCGTGCGTTTGGCCGAAGAGACCGAGGGGCTCACGGTGTTCTCGGACGCTGCGGATTCCACGGCCTCGGGTGCCAGTGGCGACAGCAACGCCATTCTCAAGGGGCTGCTCCAATACAATTACAGCAAGCGCGGGCTCATTCCCATAGTGGATGCACCTGCGGTGGAAGCTGCTTATCGGACTGGAGTAGGGGGGCAGTTCACTTGGCCCTTGGGCGGCGCTCTCGATTCGGAGCGTTTTGAGCCGGTGGAATTGCCCCTGTACGTCAAGAGCCTGTCCGACGGAGCCTTTACCACTGAATTCGGGTATGTAGTACCACCTAGCCGCACGGCCATTTTGACCAGTGGCAATCTTACATTGCTAGTGACCCAAGAAGCCGCCCCCATCGTCGGCCGCAAGGTATATCAGAGCCAAGGGCACGATCCGGCTGACTACGACTTGGTCGTGTGCAAATCGCCCAATGGCTTCCGCACCCACTACGAGGCCATCGCCGCCCGCATTGTGGCTGTCGATGTGCCTGGGTCCACTAGCGCCAACCTCAAAACCTTGCCCTACCAGCACTGTGTGCGCCCCATTTTTCCGCTAGACGATGGGGTGGTGCCGCCTTTTGCTGAAGCCGACTAAATGCAGATCGAGGATCTCTTCACGCCAGCGCAACAAGCCCTTGTCGCCGGCCTGCTTGGCTGACCTACATTCTGCCGCTGGAAAAGTCGCACCTCATTGCCGTTAAGATGGCCTGAGTAGCGGAACTAGCAGGGCACGCACCAGAGGAGCGGTGAAGCCACACAGATTGGCTACCGGCTTGTCTTGCTGCCGCGAAGTCAAGTGCTGACCGCCTTTGTTTACGCATCTAAATCGGATATATTCTATTGCGTCCTGAGCGGGTCGCTGCGACCCGAGGCACTACATCCAAAGCGCGTTCATAATTTAAGGAGCCACAGAAATGGCTGACTTACTTCAACAGGTATTCTCAGAGATACAGAAACTGCCAGCAGACCAGCGGGATGCCATTGCCGCCCGGATTCTAACTGACTTAAAAGATGAGCAGGCCTGGACAGAACGTTTTGCGGCCACAACGGATGAGCAGTGGAATCGTTTGGCTGAATCAGCAAGAAGGGAAATTGCTGCGGATGATACGGTACCATTTGATGATGTTTTTGCCGTTGACCCATCTCAGCAATGACGTCCAGTATTACGAGAGCCTTTCGACGACAGCTCGGCCGACTTTCTCCCCAAGCCCAACGGCAAGCTACCCAAGCTTACAGACTTTGGCGTTCCGATCCCTATCACGCTAGTCTCCAATTCAAGCAAGTCAGCCCGCGTCAGCCCATCTTTGCTGTTCGCATTGGGATGGGCCATCGGGCGCTGGGTTTGCGAGAAGGAGATCATATTTTTTGGTTTTGGATAGGATCGCACGCGGACTATGACCAGTTACTCAAGCGTCTGTAATTGAAGCGACCTAAATTTTTTAGCTTTTTCTTGATAGCTGATTGACCAAGGGACGACGATTATGACCGAGACGATCACGAAGGCGACTCCGCAGGCTGCGCTCGACGCGCTGCTGTGCGACCTACTGCCGCGTCAGGGCTGCTGGAGCGACGAGGAATACCTGTGGCTGACAGACCACACCAATCGCCTGATTGAATTCACCGACGGCCATATCGAAGAGTTGCCCATGCCGACCGATACCCACCAAGCGATCCTTGCATTTTTATATGACTTGTTCTGCGACTATATCCGGCCGCGGGGTGTCGTGAGGTTCGCGTCCCTGCGGTTGTGCATCCGCGAAGGCAAATTCCGCGAGCCGGACCTGCTGCTGCTGCGCGACCGCTCGGACCCTCGTCGCCAAGATCGCTTCTGGCTGGGCGCGGATCTGGTCGTCGAAGTAGTTAGCGCGGACTGTCCGCAGCGGGATTTGGTCGCCAAGCGCACCGACTACGCGGAAGCCGGCATTCCTGAGTACTGGATCGCCGATCCCCGCAACGCGACGATCCGGGTGCTCGCGCTCGAAAGCGAGACGTATGTCGAACACGGAGTGTTTGCTCGCGGCGATGCAGCTACCTCGCGGTTGCTCGATGGCCTTAGTATGGATGTGGGTGCGGTGTTCGACGCCCCGGAGAGTTAGGGGGCAGTGGTCAGGCCCCGCACCCTTCATGTGCGCTAAAGCTGCTGCCGCCTTGTCCATTGTCTCCCTCCTGTGAGCGTACTGTGTCCCTCACAATGGGCAAAGCTGATTACCATATCACATCGATTGAATACTCTTGAAGGGGGCTATCTCTGCTAACCACAGGTATGTTCTCTACCATAGCTTGGGCAATGAGCAGACGGTCGAATGGGTCGCGGTGATGAAATGGAAGTTCGGTATATGTTGTAAGATGAGGCAATGAGATATGTAGTACCTCCATCTTGTTTACCAGAAGTTGCTCTGAAATGAACTCGCCGAAGGCACACGGCAGACTCAGCTTTCCGATACCATACTTAATGGCTATCTCCCATAGACTTCCTATGCTCAGTAGCACCTCATTATCTATATCAGAGATGGTTTGCTCGGCGGTCTGGCTGAGTCTGTCATCGTCTTCTATGTACCACAAGAAACTATGGGTATCAAGTAAAAGGCGCATCACATATATTCCCGGAAATCTTCGAGCGGTTCGCCGAAATCATCGCTTAGCTGAATAAGCCCTTTGGCACTTCCAGGTCGGCGTCGCTGCGTTAGAACTGTACACCGCTCGACAGCCACAAATTTGACCACGGGTTGATTGCGCTCAGTAATAGTGACATCCTCACCACGTCTGGCTCGCTCAACGAGTTCAGGTAGCCGTTGCTGTGCTTGATCCAATTCAAAATAATTCATTTTGACCTCCTTCTTATCGGAATACGCTAAGGAAAAGTCTCAATAGTGCGCAACATCACGACTTAAAAGTCACTGAACATGGTCGCGTCAAAACTGAACCAGAAGTTGAGCAGTACGTGGCGTCCCCTAAAGTCAGCGAGGCGGAGCGTATCGCCGTGAACGTCCACAACCGTAAATTCGGGCGCGGGTTCGCCTTTCGTTATCTCGCGCTTGGGGGAAACTTCCACGGTCGAATACTTGTCCTTCGAACTTAGGATTGTCGGGACTTCTTCTGCTTGAGTACTGCTTGAATTTGAACACCTCGACGGGTATGATTTTCTCTTTTACTTCCTCGCCATCGGTATATTCAAAGTGGACTTCCGATCCTACGCGAATCCCATAGCGAAGCTTTCTGTTTTGAACTACCGCCGTTAGGCTTCTGTTTGATCATTTTGCGCCTCCTCTGGAGTTAGGAAAAATTCCACATCGTTTAAGATGGACTAGCATCCCATCGCGACTTTGCAGGGCTAGCAAGTCGTCGTTGACAACAGGGATCGCCGGAACTCTACCCGGCGCTAGAAAAATCGGCTCCAGAAACTTCGCTTTTGCGCGTCGTGGTCGGTCTGCTTGTGCTGCGCCGAGGCACCGCGATTGGCCAAGTAGCGGTCGAGGTTTTCCTTGCCGGTGGGTTGGATCACTTCTATGGTGCCGAAGATGCCGCCCATTTCCATTCCGTCGTACACCCGCACGGCTATCGCGTTCTGGCCCTTGTAATTGACTGCTTCACTTATGTCGAGGATGAAAGGGGTATTCCAGCCGTGGTGTTCCCCGACCAAGGTGCCGTTGACGTACACCGAGGCGTCGTTATCCACGCCGCCGAAGGCCAGATGCACCGGCTGGCCTTCCTCGGCGTCCACCTCAATCCGGGCGCGGTACCAAGCCCCCTCGTCGTAGCCGATGTAGCCCTGATCCTCCCAAGCCTGCCCAATGTCGATATCGACCCAGTCTGAATCGTCGAAATCGGCGCGGCTAAAGATGGGATCTTGGTGATCTTGATACTTTTCGGCGTGCAGGCTGAATTTCCACTGCCCGGGCACCGCGGCGACCTTGGTATAGGCGTAGGGAATGCGCGGAGGCCGACGAGCGTAGCGGCTATAAGGCTGGCCGCTGGAGAGATGGTTCTTAAAAACCGGCCAGCCGTTCCATTCCACCATCTCCAAATGCCCGCCCCGATTGGAAGCGAAGGCGTCGGTATCCACCTCGTCCGTGGGCTGATGGACATTAATCAGGCCATACACGCCGCCCATGCCGAAGTCGTCATACAAATACAACGCTACCACATTTTCGCCATCGCGCACGACGTGGTCGCTTATATCGAAGATGAACGGCCGGTTCCACTGGTCGTAGCGTCGTCCGACCAAGTGGCCGTTGACATACACAAAGGCGTCCTTAGCCCCGAATCCGCCGAAAGCCATCAGCACTGGCCGCGCCGAATCCGCCGCTACCGCGAAGGTGGCCCGATACCAAGCCCATCCGTCATAGCCAGCGTAGCCCTGATCTTCGTACGCTTGGCCGATGTTGATTGTAGCCCAATCCGCATCGTCGAAGTCTAGCGTGGCATAGGCGCGGTGCCGCTGCGGATGCTCGCTCTCGTCGAGGCGGAATTTCCACTGCATGGGCACCGCGGCCACCTCTTTGTATGCGTAGGGGATCACCGGAGGTGTGTTGGCGTAGTGATAATACCGTTGCTCTGAGCGACGTATGATCCGCTCGGAGCGGGAGCCTTGCCGCTGGATGGCCTTTAGCCGCCGCTGAAGGGCCTTCATCGCCCGCTCGACTCGTTGTATCTGCCGTTGGGCACCCTCTAACTGTTGGCGCATCTGCGCGTCGCTAAATGCCGAGTCGGCATTGGCCCGCCGCTTGGTCTGCTCGGCGATTTGCCTTTGGATAGCCGCTAGCTGCCGTTCGGCTTTTTCCTGCTGCCACTTGCGCTGTTCCATTAGCTCATGCAGCCGTCCACGCATCTGCTCACTGATAGAAGCTGAGCCGAGCAGTTCAGCCCACTCCTCGTGCTGCTGCCGGATAGAATCCAAGTAGGCCGAGTCAACCAGTGCGGCCCGCGCTGTGTACTGTTGCCCTATAGAGTCTAAGTGCATCACGCGAAGCCGGGGCGAGAAGGCGGGGATCGCCCATTCAACTGCCGTGCGGGCGGACGGCCGCTCGATTGTTGCCTCGCGCTGGTGAGTTGAGCCGAGGCGCTGAGTCGCTTCCACTGCTACCTGTGGCTGGTCGGGGTACTGGTCGCGGACGGCTTCGTAGGTCTGACGCGCCTGTGCCAGCCCGATCTTCTCTTGGCACACGCCGATGCGTAGCTGCGCCCGGGCCGCTAGCTGTTCGCTGCCCTCACCTTGCTCGTGCGCCTCAACTACTTGCTGGTAGAGGCGAATGGCCTCCTCCAAGTTGCCCTCGCCTTTCTCCTGCGCGAGGGCTGCCTGATAGGTCTCCTCGACACTGCTGGCCTGTACGCTGCCAGTGGTCAGCAAGACGCAACTGAGAAAAATCGCGGTAACGCGCTCCATGATGGGCCTCCTCGTTTAGGTGGATTGTGCGCTCACTTTTGAACCTAAACGCTGGCGTTGCCGGAGTTGTCATGGTTTTGTCATGGAGGTGCAAAAAGGTTGTACTTTCTGCGTCGCAGCGTTGGTGCTGGGGGTGCGAGAGCCTCGACGCCGCCTGACCGGACTTTCAAAGGGCATCTCAGGTATATGCTTTGGTCGGCATTTCGATATACTGATCGGGTTCTTCTTTTTGTTCTTGAATGGCAAAAAAGCGCCGTTCGATCTCCTTGAGCACAGCCGCATCGTAATACACCATGCCACAGTGGAGGCAGACTTCGACCGGGGTGTTCGGCACCAACAGGTATTGGCCTTGGTGGCTGTAGAGGTAGTCGATGCGCCGATCTTCGCAGCGTTCGCTTGCGCAGAAGTTGCACTTAATTTTCTTCATGGTCTTGCGCTCCTCGTGTCCAGGGATCGATAAACTTTGGTGGACGGGGAATGTAAACTGTGATCAGGGAGACCTTCTCTCCGCGCCAGCCACAGACGATGTGAATAGGCAATTCTCCGGCAAAACCTACGATCAAGCAACTCTCTCCGCGCCCGGTATCGGGATAGTGCTCGAGGATTCCTCCATTTAATAGAGCTTGTTCGATCTGCACAAAGGTCAAGTCATCTTCGCGGCGCTCAATCTCAGCGTGGTGCGTATAGACGTATTGAGAGCGGCGGATCTTGGCCCTGATTTCTTTAATATCCATAAGTGATGTTATTCCACAAAGCGGTATCCGACTCCGTGGACCGTGAGGATGTGGCGCGGCTGGGCCGGGTCGGCCTCCAAGCGGTGGCGCAATTCGGCGATGTGGTTATCTACGGTGCGCGTAGTGGGGTACACTTCGTAACCCCACACCTGCTCTAAGATTTGCGCTCGGGTCAGGGCACGGCCCTTGCTCTCCCATAGGAGACGCAGCACGCCATAAGCCTTGGGGGACAGATGCACGGCTTGGCCATCCATAGCCGCCTCGTAGCGGTCGAAGTCGATCCGCGCTTGTCCGAATTCCAACACCGAATCTGTAGCGGGTGCCGACGCGCCCCGGCGCAACACTGCTTTGATCCGAGCCATGAGTTCGCGGACGCCCACGGGTTTGGTGACGTAGTCGTCGGCTCCCAACTCCAAGCCCAAGACTTTATCGACCTCTTCGCCGCGCGCCGTGAGCATGATGATGGGTGTGGCCGCCCCCTGCGCCCGCAGACGACGGCACACTTCGTACCCATCCATCGTGGGCAGCACCACATCCAGCAGAATTAGGTCCGGCTGCCAAGCCAAAGCCCGCTCCAGCCCCTCGGCTCCATCGGCGACCGCCTCGGCTTCATGGCCTTCAAAGAGCAGATTATCGACCAGCACTCGGGCGATGGCTGCTTCGTCTTCGACGACCAAAATTTTAGGCATGAGCTTTGTCCTCGGTATGCACCGGGAAGTACAGACGGAATACACTGCCTCCATCCGGTCGGTTGATGGCCTCCACCCGGCCTTCATGCGCCTCGACCACACTTTTGACTAGAGACAATCCCAATCCGGTCCCCGCCGTGCTGGCCGCGTTGGCTCCTCGGCGAAATTGTTCAAAGATGCGCTCTTCTTCACCTGCGGGGAGGCCGATGCCCCGGTCGGCTACCTCGACGACGACCTCAGCTCCGCGTTGTTCCACGGCTAGGCGGATGGCCTTGTGCTCGGAAGAGTACTTGACTGCGTTGCCTAGGATATTGGCCACGGCACCTTCCACCGCTTCCTGGTCGGCTAGTACCGGAGGTAGTTCCTCAGCAATAGCTTCCTCCACCTCAAAGCCCTCCGCGGCAAATACTCCGCCAAAGGTCTCCAGCGCGGCCCGAGCCGTGTCCCCTAGGTCACAGGGTTGGCGCTGGTAGGTCCGGTCGCCGCGCTCAATGCGGGCGAAATCGAGCACATTATCGACCAAGCGCGACAGGCGTTGGCTTTCGTGCAAGAGGGTGGTCAGATAGTCCTGCCTCTGTTCGTCCGACCGGTATCGGCCCATGAGCAGGGTCTCGGCGTACATGCGAATGGACGTGAGCGGGGTGCGCAACTCGTGCGATACATTGGCGACAAATTCGGAGCGCAGGCGGGCTACCTGCACCTCGCGCCCAGCGTCCCGCAGGATCATAAGCCCACCCAAAACCACGGATACGGCCAAGGCGAAGATGCCGCCGCCCACCAGATAGTTGCGCGTGCGGTAGTACCCAGTGGCCGCAGAAGTATCGGCCGCCCAGATTCCCAGACGGACTCGATCCATCCAGCGGCTAGCTGGCCCGGTTTCGTAGATAGTCTCCCGATGCGCGGCCAGAAAAGCGGCCTCTGCGTCGGCGTCGAATAGGGCAAGGGCAAAATCCCGCTCTGTCAGATCTTCTACCTGCTCCTGTACTAGGGCCGTCAGCGCGTCCCAGTCGAATAGAATGCCCACCGCGCCGCCACCTTCAGCCGCACCCAGGTACATGAGGAAACTCGTCCCGTCGGGCCACACTCCGGATATATAACCTTGCTCCTGGGCTGTGGCCCATTGATCCCCCAACACGGGACCGAAGCGCACTGCAAAATCAAGGGTCTTCTCAATCAGGGCCAACCGCTCCAGCAGAACGGGACGGTCTTCCATGTCCGCTAGCCGACCTTGGGCCAATGTGCGGGCCTCTTGCAGAGCCTGCTGGCAGCCGGCGTACAGGGGATAACGGCCTTCGAGTAGCGCCTCGGTCCAAGCCATCAGACTAGCTTGGGCCTGCTCGGGCGCGGCATAGCGTCCTAGGCGCAAGTGGCTCAGGGTAGCGGGATGAGCTCCGTCGGCGTCGAGGACGGGACCGTACAGAGCCGCCAACGTCTGGTGTGCTCCCTCGACGATCGCCATGTCCTTTCTCTTATAAGCGCAGCGGGCGAGCGCGTTGAGGGCTTCGGCTTCCTCTGCGGGACTGGCCGCTTCCTTCCAGGCTTGGCGGTAGAGTTGCACGCCGCCCGCCCAGTCTTGGTGGCCGAATTCGAGTTCTGCGGCCTTCTCCATCTGCGCGGCAAAGGCCACAGAGCGCTCCTGCAAGCGCAAGGGCTGCACCGAGGGGTGGCGCAGCACTCCCGTGGGATCAACGGCGAAGATTTGCGCAATCTCGGAAAAACCCGCGTACAGGCGCGGGTCCATTGCGCCGTCTTCGATATATGCGGATAGGAGCTGGGTGCGGCTGTTGATCAAGCGGTCGAAGGCGTCCTGCACTAGTACCGCCTTGGAGCGCAATTCTCGTTGCACACTGTCGTGGACATCGCGCAGCGAACGCACGCTCAGAAAGGCCAGTAGGGCGGCTGGCACGAGAATGGATAGGAAATAGACGACTACCCAGCGAATTCCGAGGCGCGACATGGAATTAGGAATTGGGAATTAGGAATTGGGAATTAGGAATTAGAATTTAGGGAATGGGGATTACCTCTTTCAACTGTATTGTGCGTATGGGTTTGACATCTGTAGGGGAAGCGGCATATAGTTGCGACGGACACTGTAATTATACCCGACTATGGGTGAGAGAATCTACGCAGCCATGAAACACAGCTTTGTCGTGCAGAAGGTTTTCGTCGGCTTGGCGCTGAGTCTGGCACCTGTTGAGGCTCAGCAGGGCTACCAGCTAAGCGGCGACGAGGTGGTGGTCGATCGGGCGCAGCACTGGCGACAGTGGACCATCCCCGCCCATCTAGCGCACATTGACGAGGCTGGGTCCGTGCGGACGCGCCAGTTGCGGACGGTGTACAACGTCCTCGAAGATCGCACGCTCAGACGGCCGATAACCATTAACACGGACGACCCGCGCATTGGCACGATCGACAGCACTATGCAGTTCGATGTATTTGGCGAGCCGATCCGCAATACGCTCAACGAACTGGTCTTCGACTATTGGGTGCGGCCGGGGATTAGCCGGGTGGGGTCCAATCCGCAGCTAGCGGACCGCATTCTCGACGGCGATCCGACCACGTTCTGGGAGCCGGATCCGCGCGACCCTATTGAGAAGTGGTGGATTGAGGTCGATCTGGGGCGGGCCGTGCCCGTGGAGCGGCTCAAACTCCAGTTCGTCGCCGAAGAACTCGGCGATCCCTTTTTGCAGTTTATCATGCTGTTGTCGCGTCGGCAGAGTGCGCTGTTGCACGAGCCGAATAGCCGCATTGGCTTCCAATTGTTCATTCCGCAGGACGCGCCCAGTACCACGCAGCGCGAATACATTTTTGAAAGCGAGCACACTAGTCCCGAACTACCCCCAGCGTCCGGCGTGGTCAGCGATAGGCTGCTGATCGAAGCGAGAAAGCCCTCGCCCGAATGGACGGGTAAGAGCATTGAGACCATCCGCATTGTGATCACGGATACGCGGGGGGGAAGGGCCGAACAGATTACGCAGGAAGCGTGGGAGGGGTTGTCGGCCGACGAGTGGGGGGATGTGGTTTACTTTGCGCGGGACGTGGCCGGGCGCGAGGAGCCGGTGGACGAAGCGACCTATCAGGCTCTGTCCGTAGAGCGGCAGGGGCGGCGGGACTACTACCGCCGGGAATTGCCGCGCTTGGCCGAGGTCGAGGCTTGGGGGTGGGGCGACAATATCGGCATCAACTTGGTCAAAAACGGCGGCTCGCTCGCGCTGACTACGCCGGGTAAGAATCCACTGACGGCATTCGACGGGGACGATGCCACCTATTACTCCCACCAAACCCGCAATCCACTCAATCCCGGCGGCAATGTGCTGACCGTCGATATTGGCGGTGCAGTGTGGTTGGAGCAGGTGCGTCTTACGGGATCGGGTATGCGCGGCTACATCATGCGGGCTTCCGCTGGCGGACGCGATGTGCGCGGTGGCCTCAAATGGCAGCGCATCAGTCCGCCGGAGCGCGAGTACAGCGTGGCCGCAGCGCTGCCGCGCGGCGACTCGGGCCGCTTCAGTTCGATTGTCGATCCTCAGAATCCGCCGCTCAAGGTCCGGCTCCTCGACATGATCGTCTTTGCCCACTTTCCCCCGGGTTTTGTCGGCGGTCGCTCCGAAAGCGGAGCCGGGCAGGGGATTTTGGTCAATGCCTTCTGGTCGACGATCAGCGAGATCATGCTGTTTTCCAGCCGGCCGCCGGCCGAGGTGGTGTTGGAATCGGACTTGATCGAGTTGCCGGGGCTGGTGGCTCTCGGGGCGGTCCACTGGGACGCCGACACGCCGCCGGGCACGGACGTGGAAATCCGCACGCGCACCGGCGACCAATTGTTGCAGCAAATTCGCTACTTCGACAAAACCGGCAACGAGAAGACCGCGGACGAATACAGAACTTTGGCCGGTTTTCTCAAGGGGCCTTCGGATACCACGGTGGTCGTCGGGCCGGGGTGGAACGCGTGGAGTCAGCAGTACCGGCAGCCGGGGGAGTTGGCGAGTTCGCCGAGTCTGCGGCGCTTTATGCAGCTTCAGGTGCGGCTCAAAAATGACGGTGGCCAGCACGTGCCAGCGCTGCACCGCATCTCGGTGGGCCTGCATCAGCCGGTGGTGCAACGGCTGGGTGCTGAGGTGTGGCCGACGGCAGTGGAAGCGGGCGTGCTCGACACATTTGCCCTTTTTGTCCAGCCCGACTTTTTAGCGCAACCAGCCAATATGCGCAGCCTAGGTTTTGACGAAGTGCAGGTGCGCGCCGAGCCGGGGCTGGACCTACGGCTGGTCGATGTGGCCTTGGGCACGGAAGCGGAGTTGGCGTCTGAGACTCCGTTTCAGCGCTTTGCGCGGGGTGCTGACGGTCGGCTGCTCGACACGCAGGGGGCCGAGTTGGCCGTACACGCCGAAGGCGATTCGCTGTGGTTGCGTTTTCCCGAGAGCGTGCAGGGCGTGTCCTCCGAAACGCTCGAACCGGTGTACTACCGTGCGGTGGCTCCCGGCGACGAGGTGCCCACCGGGCTGGATCGCAATTTGTTGACCTTTACCTCGTACAGTCTGCTGCCCGAGGCCGAACAGGGAGCGGTGCGCTACTTCCGGCGGGAGGAGAGTGGCCGGTTAGTCGAGGTGGATGCGGCGGCCTATGAGGGCTTGGCCGTCGCTGAGCAGGGGCCGGTACGCTACTTCCGCAAGGTCGTCGGTTTGGGCGATCAGGTGCCTTTTGATGCGGCTGGCGACAGTCTCGACCAGAGTCGCTACAACGGGCTAGGTGATCAGCGAGGTTGGGTGGTGGACCGGGGCCGATTGGTGCGGCTGCGCTTTGCCTCGCGGGTGTATTTGCAGGGGACGCGGTTGGCCGTTGCAGTGCGGCAGAGCGAGCCTCCGACCACTTGGCAGGCGGCTGACGGCGGCGACGTAACTGGGCTGAGTCCGGCAAAGAGCTTGGCCATTCGTGCACAGGGGACCGACGCGGCTATTGCCCAAGTGGCGATTGTGCCGAATCCTTTTACGCCCAACGGGGATGGGGTCAACGAGGTGGCCGAGATCGACTTTTCCTTGTTCCGGGTGCAGGCGGAGCGGTCGTTAGCGGTGCGGATCTATACGCTGGCAGGTCGTCAAGTGCGGCAGCTAGAGGCGCTGGCTACGGGCGGGCAGCAGCGGTTTATCTGGGATGGACGGGACGAAGATGGGCGGGTCGTGGTACCGGGCTTGTATTTGTGCAAGATCGAAGTAGAAGCGGACGCTGCGGCCTTTGACGGGCAGAGCCGAGTTCACCTCATCGCCGTGGCATACTAGATAAGTTTAGTCCGGTGGCGTGTGCTTTTAGGTTGCTCCGGTCGTCTCGGCATAGCGGCGATTAAGGACGTACCGTTCTAAACAATACTGGCACGCAGCCACGACCGGTAGGCGAGCATGTAGGTGAGCATGGCGAAGAAGAATAGGCCGATCACATCGACAATGGCGTGGCGCAGCAAGGTCGTCGCCGACATGTCCTCAGTGAAAACGGGTAAGGTGTCCGGGTTAATCTTCTGCCGCGACAGCCCTTGGGCGACGAGGTGGATGTGCATGCTTTTAGGATCGTCGCGGTCGAGATTGAGCATGGTCTGCTCGAATTGCTGGACGTAGGTGCGCACCTGCTCGACAAAGCTACGGTGGCGCGTTAGCCCGGTGCCGGCGAGGGCCTCCATCCCGTACTGAAAACAGCCTGTTGGCGACAGGCGCACGATGTGGCGGGCTTTTTCGACCTCGCCGAGGCTGTGGGCCAAAAAGCGGTCTTCTCGATCTTGCTTAAACTGGCGCACGGCGCGTTGGGCGTCGGCCAACAGGCGCACGTTCTCGGGTTTTCTCAGATCGCGGTTGTTCAACTTTCTCTTAAGGTCAAGCAGCTTCTGTTCGGTGGGCGTGTCATTGTTTGCGAAACCCCACCCTAGCACCAACTCCTCCTCAAATTCGCTGATCAACACGCGGGAGGCCAGCGCACCGCCGGTCGCCGGCCAGAGCAACACCCCGCAGGTCCACAGCAACAGTACGCCCACCAGACTCGAGCGCGTGTTGCTGCTCCATATCGACACCCACAGCCCCAACCCGACAAAGCAAGCCAAATACAGCAGGGCTAAGCCGACCATGCCGATCAAGCGCCCGGCCTCGACGAGGCCCAAGTTCATCTGCGATAGTGCGATGACGATGAGCAAGTTGACGAGGATGGCTAAGCTCAGCACGATGGCGAGGGCCAGCATCGCGCCGAGGAATTTGCCCAACAGCAGGGTGTGGCGCGGTAGGCTTTGGGCCATGACCAGCTTGAGGGTGCCGCACTCTTTTTCGCCGATGAAGGCGTCAAAGGTGAACAACAAGGCCATAAGGCTGAGCAGGCTGCCGATGATAAAGACCCAGTCGATGGCTTGGGTCTCCAGCAGTTGGCTGGCCTTGGGTGCCCAGATGTCGATGATGTCCCAATAGATGAGTACAAAGGGATCGTAGAATGTGGTGCTATTGTAGGTGCTTTTCCCCCCCTGTGTCCAGAAACGCTCGGGCAGGGCGTCGTTGGTTCCGGTGGCGCAGAACATGAGGGGACTGGGTTTTTTATAAATGTATTTTTGCCCTGAATGGAGGATCAGCTTCCACAGGCCCCGTTGGGCGTTGCTACGGCCGATGTCTTGCTCGGCTTGGACTTGCTGGAGATAGTGGTCGCGCCGGAACTCGTACGAGCCGCCGACAAAGCCGAGGGCATTGAGCACCATAAATCCCACTGTTAGTACGAGGGCCAAACCAAAGCGCAGGCTGAGGAGGTGGTCAATGAGTTCGCGTTTTACAATCGCAGATAGCATTGGGAGGCATCTTTCTTGGGCAGGGATTTCCTCACATGGCGTCGTAGCGTGCGAAGAGCCGATTGGCGAGGACAAAAAGCACGACCGCATACAGCGTCAGGGCCGTTAGAGCCGGCAAGGCGTAGCGCAAACTCTGGGCGACCGTCCAGCTACGCTCGTGAAACCTCGGCAAATCACTCAGGTCGGTGCGCCAGCCGGGATCGTCGTTGAACCACTCGCGGGAACCAAACGCATCGCGGTCTTCGAGGAAGGCGATGATCTGCCCGCGATAGGTGCGTACTTGGTCAATAAAGTCGTAGTATTCGCGTCGGCTGGTGCCAGCGAGGATGCTGGCGGCTTGGGCATAGGCCCCAGCGGGCAGGAGACGTTGGAGCCGATCGTTCCATCGGTGGATGCGGCGGGGGAAGCCTTCAAGCAGGGGGGCCTTCTCGTTCCAGGCGCGCTGAGCGTACTGCAAACGCAACCGCTCGCCGATACGGACGATGTCTTGGAATTCGGCTAGCGCGGGCGAATCGGCGACATTAGATAAATAGATAGAGGGCGTCTGCCCGTCTCTTATAGAGTAGGTTCCAGTTCCGCCAAAGCTGGATATAGTCCCGCGTTTCATCGTCGGAGGGAGCCGCTTGACCATATCTGTAGGAAAGTATCGGGTCTGGCCGTGCGCCCGAGCGAGATCCACGACCTCCTGATCGAACTTATTCCACATTTGTGCAGCCTTATGATGGGCTTGGGCGTGCTTTTCGCCCATGTTAGCCTGCTCGTTGAGCAAAGCTGAGATACTGTTGGGTAGCCCAATTGCCAGCAACGCCCACGTAAACAGCGCGTAAATCAAGCTGGTCGCCGAGCGATGAGTCGCGCATGAGATCGCTAGCCCAATCAGGTAGAACACGAGCAGATACAGCAGCGACAGCGCGAACAGCAAGCCCACCCGTGCCCACTCGCCGATGCCGACTTCGATCTGCTCAGATCCCAACAGCAAGATCGTCAGCAGGATAAAGCCCAAGGTCGTTGGAATGGCCAGTGTCGTCAGGCCGGCGAGGACTTTGCCCGCGAGGACTTGGGCGCGGCTGACGTCGGTCGTCAGCATCAGCCGCAGGGTGCCGTCTTCCTTCTCGCCGGAGATGGCCTCGCTGGCGATGAGGATGGCCAGCAGGCCGAGTACGAGTTGGAAGATGTACACGATGTCGAAGAAGGCAAAGATGGCGAGGTAGGGATTGCTCGATTGGAAGGGTGAGACCTCCTCGGCTTGGTAGGGCACCTCAAAGAGGAGTACTTTGACGGCCTGTCCCAACTGGCGTTCAGCCCCTCGGGCGAACACCTGTAGGGGGCGCGGCAGCCGTAGGGCACGTGGGGCCGCCTTGGGCGTGGTCTCGTTGGGTGAGCTTAAGCGGTCGCTACCTAGGACCGAATAATAAGTGATTTCGTGTAGTTTGGTCTCCTCGACGGCGCGCTGTTTGAGGTAGCTGGCCTTTTTCTGCACATAGGTCTGGCTGGTGAGCATCCCGTTGGCGATGATGGGCACCACGTCGAGGGCGGTGCATGCGGCGAAGCGCTGACTGAGCAGATGGCTGAGCATCTCTTTTTTGAACACAATGCCTATCATCGCGAGGCTCCTATCAAGTAAGAAACTTGGGCAGCAGAGCAGATTACATTGCGTAGAATAGAAATTCGTGTCGCACTTGGGAGTTAAAAAATGCTTCTACCGGCCGCCACACCGCCCACTCTGGATCCCAGACAAGACGAAAAAAGCACGGCGTGCGCCTTGGTCCTTGCTCGAAATCGGCGGACTCTTCGGGCTCTTCGTCAATGAACATGAATTGGGCAAAGACCCGCTGCTGGCCGGCCTGTAGTTGCTGGGCAACGGCTTGCTGTAGAGGAATTCCGTCGCTGTACACGGCTCCGGGAATCATGCCGTGCGTTTTGGCGTAATCTTGATAGCTGGCGTATTCGTCTTGCATGGCGAACACGGTGAATGTGCTGTGGAGAAACGACACGTTCTCGAAGTAATAATCGCGCCCATTTGAATCGAGTGTTTCCCGGTACATGGCTTGGAGAAGGTCCTTGGGCGTATCGCCTTTTAAGAACCCTGGGCGTTGGCTGTTCATGTAGTCTATTACCTGCCGCATCAAGTTGTGGTCAACCCCTCCGCGCATATAGAACGCAATGGCGAGGCTGTCGCTGCCCGAAGCCGAAAAGGCGACGAGAAAGTCGTAGAGCCAAGCGCGTAGGTCGGCTTCTTGCTCGGGAGTGAGGGCGATGTCTGTCTTGATGGATATGGCCTCGACAGCCTGCTGCAATTCATCACCGGCGGCGACCTTCATCATCGCTAGGCTGTTGACGTGGTCGAGGTGGGCTTGCAGGCCGGCGGAGTCGGACGTAAAGCCACCGTATTGAGGCTTTGGCTCGGCCGCAGCCATGCTGGCGATGGCGATCAGGGCAAAATACAGAGTGCGAATGGCTAAGGCTATCATGGTATGCTCCTTATTTTGGATTGGTCATTTCAGGCTTGGCAGCTATCACGTGGAATTAAATAAAAAAAGAACCGGCGCATTATTAGAAACCAAGGCTTCTACAAGACGCCACATATTTTTTTTGGGGCTCCAGACGAGTCGCACGAAAAACGGATGGCGCACCGTCGCCTCAAAGCTGGCGAACTCTTCAGGCTCTTCAACGATGAACATGAATTGGGCAAAGACCCGCTGCTCGCCCGCTTTGAGACCTTTCTCAACCTCTTTTCTTAACTGGGGGGACCACATTGTAGCGCCTATGGGAAGTAATCCGTGGGCTTGGGTGTAATCGCTATAGCTTTCATACTCGCCTTGCCGTTCGAACACTCGATACTTGCTGTCTAAGAAGGAGACGTTGCCGAAGAAGTAATCACGCCCCTTCATATTGAGACCGAAGCGGTGCATGGCTTGGAAGAGAGCAAAGGGCGTATCGTCAACAGACCGCTGGGGAATCTCCATCCCCAGCGACTTTAGCTGGGTAGCTGCCGGGCCGCTTTCAAAGGCTGCAAATTGCGCTTTAATTTTTTGTATTCCGTCGGGATTATTGACGCCTTCGCGGAGGTAAAATGCGGCGGCGAGGCTGTCGCTGCCCGAAGCGGAAAAGGCGACGAGAAAGTCGTAGAGCCAAGCGCATAGGTCGGCTTCTTGCTCAGGGGTGATGGCGATGTCCGATTCGACCGGGACGGCCTCGACAGCCTGCTGCAATTCGGCACCAGTCCCAACAGGAATCATCTCTAGGCCGTGGATGTAGTCTAGATAGGCTTGGTGGCCATCGGTATCGGATGCAAAGCCTCCGTACTGGGATTTAGGTTCGGCCGCGGCCGAACTAAAGATGGTGATCAAGGCGAAATACAGGGTGCGAATGGTTAAGAGTTTCATGGTATCCTCCTTGTGGATACGGCTAGACGCCGTTGGTCATAGGTTTGTGCTAAGGCCGATTACATATAGTCAATTAGAAAAAAGTGCTGTAGTTGAGAATTATAGAAAGCCTCTACAAAGCGCCACATCGTCTTCTCTGGATCCCAAGCTAGTCGAAAAAAGAGAGGGGTGCGTATCTGTCCTGCAAACCACCCGACAGACTCTTCGGGCTCTTCGGCTATGAACATGATGTCGGTAAATACCTGATGCTTGCCGGCCTGTAGGCGACCTCAATGTCTTCCTTCCATTGGGGCTCGTTCCCATATACTGACCCAGCAACTATCATGCCGTGGCTCCGGGCGTAGTCCAGATAGCTCTCGTAAGTGCCTTGCATCTCAAAGACCTTGAATACACTATGGAGAAAGGACACACTGCCAAAGCGGTATTCATAGCCTTTGTCGTCGAGTGTGGCTCTGTGCTTGGTTTGGAAGAGGTCAAAGGGCGTATTGCCTTTTAGAAGCCCCCGACTCTCTAGATCTTTTTTTATTTTTTGTATTCCGTCGGGATTATTAACGCCTTCGCGCAAGTAAAATGCGGCGGCGAGGCTGTCACTGCCAGAGACGGAAAATGCGATGAGCAAGTCGTAGAGCCAGGCATACAGGTTGGCTTCTTGCTCGGGAGTTATTGGGACGCTAGCCGCGATGGGGATTGCCTTCACTGCCTGCTGTAGATCGGAGCCGGTCTTAACCTTCGTCATCTCCAAGCTGCGGAGATAGTCGATATTGACTTGGAGACTGTCAGGGTGGGCTGAGAAGGGGCCATACTGGCGTTTGGGCTCGGCGGCAATGCTGGAGACGGCGAAATAGACGGCGATTAGGGCGAGATATAGGGTGCGAATAGCTAAGGGTTTCATCATGTTTTCCTTATCTGTTAATGTGTTGGGTCTCATGGAGTATCAGCGATAAGTAGATGAAGGGACGAGCGGCCGTTAGACCACCGGCCGTGAGGCTAATGGCCGTTTGGATGATGCGCTTTTTCATGACGAGCTCCTTTGCTTGATTTGTTGGATTTTCTCGGAGGCGATCTCCAAGGGATGGCGAAGGGTGCTAAGGACGACATACTTCACAAGCGTTACCTCCTTTCTATCACTACGGACGAGTGCGGCATGTCGCCTCTGTAATTAAAAAGCAATTACCGTGCCAGTATGCGACCAGCGGGTGATAATCGCTCCGCGTCCTTCGATTTTATAAATCCTAAACAACTGATAAACAATATGTTATAAAAAATAAGCTACGTTTTCTCACCCCTCTCTCAGGCCCTTTGCAATGCTCTCTTAACGCTCTAAAGGTGCGCGGATATATCGCACAAATGCGTCGAATTATCGCACTAATGCGACCAATCATCGTACGGACTAGTTGGTGCGGCATGGTTGGAGAGTGGTTACTATACTGACATATCAGGTATGGGATGCTTCGCTACGCTCAGCATGACATCGGACTAGGTGCCCGTGCGTAACATCAGGAAGTAAGAAGGGAAGTTGCTGTTGAAACCAATGCTCGGAATATGCGGCTTCTTCCTGCTCGGCCTTGCGCTCGTCGGCGACAGCGCTGCTCAGGTCGAGTACGGCAAGCGGCTGGGATTGCAGCAGGGCGCAGAAGCTCGGCTGATGACCTTGAGTCCGGAGGTGTATCTGGCTGCGCTGGACCCGGCCGTACGGCGCTGGTACGTGCCGCAGGAACTATACGAAGAATATCGCTGGCGGCAGTGGCAGTACACCAACCGGGCGCGGCTGCCGTACCGGCGCTACGTGGAGGTCGATTTGCAGGGGGATTACTTCTACGACTTGTATGGGAATTACCTGACTCAGGGCTGGCTGGTGTTCAATACTGCGCAGACGCGGCCCCAAGAGGCGGGGAGCACTCTGTTCAAGACGAATGTGTTCGAGCGGTGGTTTAACCAACTAGTGATCGCCGGAGACGGGAAGGGTCAGTATCACTACGCGCTGACAGTGAGCAACAATTTGCGCACGACCCTGACGCCGCTGGCCTTTTCCAAGCCGCGCTTGAATGGATTCCAACTGGACTTGGCCACGGATAAGTATCAAATGACCTTCCTGCATTCGCTGATCTCAGGGCCTAGGGCCGTCCAGGAGACGGAGCGGGCTTTTACGGATGCCACGTCTTTGGCGGGAGGTCGTTTTGCAGCGCAGGTGGGCGATTTTGTCGAGGTGGGGTTGCACGCGGTCAGCGCCCATCAGACCAATAGCGTGGCGGACCAACTCGTGGAGACCTTGCACAAAGGCTCCCTTACCAACGAACAGAACCAGACGGTTGGACAAATCGAGATTCTGTTGAAGGACGACTCGCCGGAGGACGGCCGCGGCGGTGCGGCCTTTTTCCCGGACGCCTCGGACGTGATCATCACCTATCGCGACGGCACGGTGGAGCAGGGCCGGGATATCCGCTTTGGTCCGGTGATTGAAGGGGGGTTGGAGCGGCGGGGTTTTCTCAGCGCGGACGGCAGCGAGCAAATCAGCCTGCTGTACGACTTTGACAGCGCATCGTTTGTCAACCGGGCTGCGGCCGACAAGTCGGAGATCGTCGCAGTAGAATTTCGGCTGGTGTTGGCCAATGACTATCAGGTCTGGATGAGTTCTGATCGCCAGTTGGGGCTGCTCGACCCAGGCGAGGGGGTACGCGGCTTGGGTGAAGAGGGATTTACCCGGCTCGACGTTGCGCCGACGGAAAATCCCTTTTTTACGCTAGTGTCGCAGGCGGCGGGTAATGTGCAGGACATTTCCAATTTAGGCGTGGTCAGTTTTGCCTACGGTCTGCCTACCGCTACTACCGTGGGCGGCGGCACGCTTCGGGTGGAGGACTTGCTCGGGTTCGACCTGTATGGCGAATACGACTTGAGTTGGAGTTGGCGTCAATACCCCAATGTCGCTGAGGAAACTCACACGGCTTCGGCCGGGATTAAGGGCCAACCCAGTGCGCCAGCCTGGATGGTGAATGTGCGGAAAGGCTGGGAACCATTCACGTTGTTCGGCGAGGTGTATTCCATTGACCCGCGCTACAACACTCAGGCTTTTGTCACTACTACTACCGGCCTCGACTACGCCCGGCAGGGCAACCGCTTTGATCTGGTCGAAGACAACGACGACCAAGATCGTTTCCCCGATGCCTTCCGCGCCGATTTCCTGGTTGACGACCGGCAGGTCTTTCCCGGTTGGGATCTCAACAACGACTTGGTGCCCGACTTCAATCAGAACGACAATCGCGTCAAGGCCAATAACATTCCCGACTACCAAGAGCCTTTCCTGCGCTTCCAAGTGGACCGGCCCGAGTTCCTCTTTGGCGTGGACATGAACCACAACTTCTGGGTTGACCTGTACGAAAACGACACCGAGCCGGACTATCCCTATCGCCGCGATCAGGCTGGCTTCAATGTCTATGGCGGCGTGGGGCTAGGTCGGCACTGGCAGCTCAAGGCCGGGGCGTTGCGCGAGGCGCAGATCTCAGCCGACCGCCAGAATCACAGTACTTACGTGCAGTTAGGTTACGAGCGAGTGTGGCCGCGTTGGGGTCGGGTGCGGCTGTTTGAGATGAGCCAGTTGGTCGCGGACGACATTCCCAATCCGCTCTTGCAGTGGCGGCCGGACAACACCTTGCGGGGCGGGCAGTTGGTGTATCTTGACGATCCGCTGTTGGCGCGGGATACGTGGGTCAATCAGTTGTTCGTCGGCCACAGTTTGACCGGCGAAAAACTTCAGGTGATGAACAAGCTCAACTGGGTGCTTTTCCGGCAGTTGATGAGCGCCAAGCAGCGTCGGCAGCACGACTTGGCTCCGGCGGACTTTTTCTTTGGCTTGATCAACAAGGCGAGTTACCGCTACGCTTGGCAGGGCGTTACTGTGGAGCCGCGCTGGAAGAGCGAGTGGGTGCAACAGAGCCGGTCGCTGTTTGACCAGGAGAAGCAAACGACGCTGCTGGAGTTGGTTTCGGTGTTGTTGGAGACTCAGCTTTTGTCGGCGACTCGGGCGCAGGTTGGGGTGGAGTACGCCTTTTTCAACGATTTAGACCGAGATAGCGAGGACTTCAACTCGCTGAGTTGGGCTTTCCAGTTGGCGACGGAGTCGGCCTATCTAGGGTATCGGATTCAAGCTCTGGCTGGCTTTGTGGTGGAGCGCAAGGATTTTGCGGAGGCCGAGACGCTGACCGCTACTCAGAGTTTTGTCACGCTCTACGCCGGGTTGCAGTAGGAGCGGTTCGCGAACCGCCCCTACAAGGCGGCGGAACGATGATCCGTTTTTAGCGCGCCCCTTCCTCCCACGACGGCAAGCTCAAACCGTCCTGATCCCAGACAATTTCGCCGGCTCGCAGGGTCATGCGGCCCTCTATTTTTTGGCTGCCTTGCAGGGTGCTGCGAGTGGCATCGACAAAGCCGAAGCGGCCTTCGTGTACGGCCAGCACTGCCACATCGGCTTCTGCACCTACGCTCAGGTGGCCTAATTCGGGCCGACGGATGACTTCGGCGGGGCGCTGGGTCGAGCGGTAGATGACCTCTTGCAGCGGCATCCCCAAGGCCAGCATTTTCGACATGGTGATGTTCATGGTGGCATTGGGCAGCAGGCGGCTACGGCGGTGCAGATCCGTGCTGATGGTATCGGGCGGGAAGCCTTGGGCCATAGCTGGCACGGCGATGTGGAAGCGGAAGGAGGCGTTGCCGTGGCCCAAGTCGAAAATCACGCCGCGCTCGCGGGCCTGCCAGACGAAGTCGAAAATGCGGTCGTTGTCGTCGAGCATGGGCGTGCGCATGGAGTAGCAGTGGGTGTGGATGTCGCCGGGGCTGTAGCGGTCGATCAGTTCGGGATACGTGCGGGTGGGTTTGGGCGAGAAATCGACCATGACAATGCTACCGGCCCGCCGCGCTGCTTCAATGGCCCCGCCGGTCGATTCCCACCCCGGTCCGCCAAAGTGGGCCGATTTGACCCCGACGACGTGGTCGGGGTAGCGCTCGACCGCGGCGGCGCAGGGGATGGGGTCCATGTCGGTGGTGTCCTGCTCAGGCGGGCCGGTCATGCCCGCGCCGACGATGTTGACAAAGGCGAGGACCCGGGTGATGGACTGGTCCATGATGGTTTCTTTGAAATCTGCAATGTCCTTGTACCCAGCGCCGCCCGTATCGACGCAGGTGGTGACGCCGTGCGGCAGATTGTGGGGGTCGGGGAAGAGCCAAGCATTGAAGCCGCCGTACACGTGCAGGTGGATGTCGATGAGGCCGGGGGTGACGTAGAGGCCACCGACATCGGCTTGTCGTTCCGCAGTGCCGGGCAACTGCGGCCCCACAGCGGCGATTTTGCCGTCTTTGACGGCGAGGTCGGCCGGGCCGTCGATGTTGTTTTTGGGGTCGATGAGATGGCCGTTTTTGAGTAGGACGTCGTAGTGGGGCATGGTGCTCCTTATTCTTATCCGAGGGTTTAATCGCCGGGAAAGTGTCCTTTGTATTCCAGGCCTAGTAGCTCACGGGACCGGGCGACGTTGCAGTACTTATCCGCGTCCGGGTGGCTGGCCGTGTGCATGATGTCGAAATCAATGGTCTCGGATGTGAGGGCTAGGTGGCAGGCCTCCGCTAGATCGTGTCGGCAGACCCAGCTAACGCCGCCGCGCGCGGGGTTGCCGTCTCGACTGATGCCGAGCCTGCTATCGCCGATGCTACAGGGCCGGAAAACGATGATCCGCAAGCCGTAGGCGTCGTGATATTGGCGGCACATTTCCTCCTGCAGGCGCTTTGAGATGCCGTACGGGCTTCCTTCCTTGCTGCGGACATCCGAAGACAGGAAAAGGCCGTCTGGATGTTGCACGACGCAGGAGCCCATGTGTACCACTCGTTTGAGCTGGTGACGACGGGCCGACTCTAAGACGTTCCACATCCCCTTGAGGTTGATGAGAAAGGGATTCACATCGTCCTCGGGTGGGTTTTCGTAGCCAAAGTAGGCGGCTAGGTGGACGACGCCGTCCATGCCTTCCAAGGTCCTGTGGACGGCGTGGAAGTCGGCGATGTCCCCGTAGCGCTTTTCTCCCTCCCAGTCGCCGTCGAAGCGGCGGTACGTCGCCCAAGCTTCGGGACTGTAATCGAAGGCGCGCACTTGGTGGCGACCGGCGAAGTTTTCCAGCACGGCCCGGCCAACCCACCCGGCGGCACCCATAATGGCCACGTTCATAAGCACTCCTCCTGAGAGACGGTATCGCAGCTAGGGACCTGCGCCCGGTGCTCTTCGGTCATTCGCTGTACACCGCCTCGATCAGGCCCCTCATGTAGCCAATGGCGTAGAGGCGCTCCATTGAGTGCACATCGACGAAATCCTCGTAGGTTAACTGTGGAAAATGGTCGGGACGTGCAACTCCCTCGTACCCAGTGTCGCGATAGGCCCTGACACAGGCTGCCATGTCGTGCTTGCCGTCGTCGTGGAAAGCCTCGTCGAATTTCTCCGGCGTGCCCCTGATGTCGCGGAAATGGACGAAGTGGATCTTCTGCTGCTCGCCAAAATGGCGAATGACGCTCGGCAGGTCGTCGGTCATCAGGCCGAAGTTGCCCTGACAGAGGCCGATGCCGTTTGCTGGGCTGGGAACGAGATCGACCATCTTCTGGTAGTTCTCAACGCTGCTGATGATGCGGGCGATGCCCTGGATCGGCGACAGGGGCGGATCGTCGGGGTGCATGGCGAGCTTGACGTTGGCCTCTTCGGCGACTGGGACAACGCGTTCGAGGAAGTATTTCAGGTTGTCCCACTGGTCCTCCTCGGTGACTTCGCCGTGCTCGCCTGCGGAGTGAGTCTTGTTGAATTCTTCGAGGTCGAAGCCGGTCACCTTGGCGCCGCCGCGCGTCGGGATTTCGGACGACGTGCGAATCACGAAGAGGATCGGCATCCACGCAGGGCACCACACTGGGATGCCGACCGCCCCCATGTTGCGGATAAACTCGCAGACGACGGCGATTTCTTCGTCGCGCCCCGGCTGGGCCAACTTGATCTTTTCCATGGGTGGACGGCTTTCAATGACCGACAGGTGATAGCCGTTTTGCTCGTACTGAGCCTTGAAATGGGCCAGGGATTGGCGGCTGAACGGCTGCGCTTCGTCGTCGATTGGTTTATCCGGTATCGGCGCGAGGCCAAAGGTGCCGACGGCGTGCTCGACGCCGCACTGGGTACCGAAGGTCGATACGGCGCTGGCGTCTGGTCCGAGTGCTAAAGCGATTTTCATAGCTGATCCTTTCGTTTTGTTTTGAGCGGCGTGGAAGTTGGCGATGTCACTAGCCGCGGGATTTCAGGCAATCTCGTAGCCCTCTTCAACCGTTACGGGAATCATCTGCATTTTTCGCTGCATCGGGCGTTGTTGCATGAAAGGATCTCGAAGGTCTTGAAATGGTGCAGGCTCTCCGGTTAGATTGGTTCGTGGTTTTTGGTTTCCGACAAGAAACACGTTCCTCTCTTCCCAAAGAGCCTGTAATGAGCAAAGTATCGGACGG
>JAJEFJ010000088.1 GCA_022820485.1 Candidatus Latescibacterota bacterium | reverse complement strand
CCTTGCATGAGGGCTTTCTTTAGCATATGAATAAGCATGGTGCGGCTCCTGTATTTAGGATTTAGATGCAATCTTCGGCGATTACAAATAAAACCTAAAGCAGGGCCGTACCACAACTTAGATTACTGTCGTGTACTTAGCAGAATACCTAATGTTGTCCGTGGTGTAGTCGATGCGTCCGATCTCAAAGGTGCTCACTTCGAAGAGGACGAGAAACGCACTTATGGTTTGAGGAGCGGCGACATTCTTGTGATTCGATCAAACGGAAGTATTTCCATAGTAGGTAGGTGCGCCCTAATCTCCAAAGCAGAAGAGCAGTATCTCTATGCTGGTTACCTCATCCGCCTTCGCAGCAACTCGGCCGCGCTGCTTCCCGAATACCTTGCAGCACTCCTGTCAAGCCATCTGTTACGAACTCAAATCGAGCACAAGGCAAAATCGACGAGCGGTGTCAACAATATAAATTCAGGCGAAATCCAATCGCTCATCGTTCCGTCGTGCAGTCTCAGAGAGCAGGAAGTAGTAGTCGAACGACTGTCTACAAGCCTATCCGCGATCGGCGACATCGAAGTCGAGATCAACAGTCAGCTACTAAAGGCCGATGCTCTTCGCCAATCGGTTTTGAAGAAAGCCTTTAGCGGCCAACTCGTCCCACAAGACCCACACGACGAACCAGCCTCAGTTCTTCTCGACCGAATCAGAGCCGAAAGAGAGAAGGCAATGGCGAACAACCACTCCAAAAAAACAAAAAAGAGAAAGACGACTGCATGAATACCGCTCCCATCGTCTCCAGAGTCTGGAGCTTCTGCACCACCCTACGCGACGACGGGGTGAGCTATGGCGACTACCTAGAGCAGCTCACCTATCTGATCTTCCTCAAGATGGCCGACGAGTACGCCAAACCCCCGTACAACCGCGACGTAGGCATCCCAGCCGAATTCAACTGGCAGAGCCTGAAATCGAAGAACGGTGCGGAACTCGAAAACCACTACGTAGCCTTACTTCGCGCGCTTGGTACCAAGACGGACATGCTGGGCCAGATATTTACCAAGGCCCAAAACAAGATCCAAGACCCGGCAAAGCTGTTCCGCCTCATAGACATGGTGGACGACACCGAATGGGTGACCATGGGTGCCGACGTAAAAGGAGATATTTACGAAGGGCTTCTGGAGAAGAACGCCGAAGACACCAAGTCAGGTGCCGGCCAGTATTTCACGCCGCGCGCCCTCATCCGCGCCATGGTCGAATGCGTCCGCCCCGAACCGGGCACGCTCATTGCCGACCCGGCCTGCGGCACAGGCGGTTTCTTCCTCGCCGCCTACGACTTCATCACCAACCCAGACAACTTCAATCTCGATAGGTCGCAAAAGGAGTTCCTGAAACATAAGGCGTTTCACGGCAACGAGATCGTCGCCAATACACGCCGTCTGTGCCTGATGAACATGTTCCTGCACAACATCGGCGAGATCGACAGCGGCGTACCCATATCGCCAAACGATTCGCTCGTGGCCGATGGCGGAGAGCGCTTTGATTATGTCCTCGCAAATCCGCCCTTCGGCAAGAAAAGCTCCATGAGCTTCACGAACGAGGAAGGCGAACAGGAGAAAGACGACCTGACCTACAACCGGCAAGACTTCTGGGCGACGACCTCGAACAAACAACTCAATTTCGTGCAGCACATCCGCACAATGCTCAAGACCACTGGCCGCGCTGCCGTCGTCGTTCCCGACAACGTGCTGTTTGAAGGCGGTGCCGGTGAGACGATCCGCAAGAAGCTGCTGGACAACACCGACCTGCACACCATCCTACGCTTGCCGACCGGCGTGTTCTACGCCCAAGGCGTCAAGGCTAATGTAATCTTCTTCGACAACCACGAAGCCAGCCCGAACCCTTGGACCAAGCAGGTCTGGTACTACGATTACCGCACCAATATCCACCATACGCTGAAGAAGAAGCCGATGCGCTTCGAGGATCTGTCGGACTTCATAAACTGCTATAACCCGCAGAACCGACATCAGCGCAAGGCGACTTGGGACGAAAACGACTCACCAGAAGGCCGTTGGCGCAGCTACAGCTACGAAGAAATCAGCGCCCGCGACAAGACCAGTCTCGACATCTTCTGGCTCAAAGACGAAAGCCTAACAGACTTGGACAACCTACCCGAACCCGACGACCTCGCCGAAGAGATCATCGAGAACCTAGAGGCAGGTCTCAACAGCTTCCGCGAAGTCTTAGCCGGTTTGGAGGTGCGGTAGGCAGCGGATTAAACATTAGAAAGCAAAACATGAAGATCACCGACATTGTGGTGAATTAAGCGTTGAGGAGAGATGATGAAAATGAGAGCTTCTAGCGATCATCATTGCGGTTGACCGCTATATTTTCGGGCTGATGATAGGCGTTTTGGCAGAGCCTCCTAGTAACTGACGTTACGCGGCGGCCCTATTCGGCTTGGTCTAACAGAAGCCTAAAGGCTTCGAGGCTGGGCACCTGTATGGCCGCCCGAAACAACTGCTTGAGACGCGGCACATCGTCAATGGCCCCAAGGCGGGCAGCCAAGCGGCGCATGGCCTCCGGCTGAAAGCGCAATTCTAGCACTTCTTGAATGCTTTCGCGGATACCTTGCTCAATGCCTTGCTCAATGCCTTGCTCAATGCCTTGCTCAATGCCTTCCTCGCGGGCTTGTTGGGTCAGGTATTGGGCAAACGAGGATTCGCGCATGAGGTCCATGAGATACTCCTTGGAAACGATGGCCGTGATCGTCTGAGGATTATACACTAAGTCGCTCAACAGCGTCAACCCGGTGAGCACATCGGCTTTGACCGACCGCGCCAGCGGCATATCCCACGCCTTGGCCACACACTGCTCTAACCACGCGGCCTCAGCCTGTCCGGCTGGCGGCTGCATCAGGGGTGCAAACGGCAGCAAGCCCACCGACCCGCTGTCGAGCACGGCTTGACCGGGGAGCTGACTCAGACGGAGCACTTTGTAGCGGATCACGACTAGATGGTCGGGATGCTCTTGAATATAGTAGCCCGGATCGCGTCGTCCGGTGTTGGGACGCAGGTAGAGGACATAGGAATGCACCGGCAGACCGTAGCGTTCGATCAGGCGACCGATGTAGCCGGCCATGCGGCGGGGCATGGGGGGATCGGTGCTGTCGGTGGTTTGAAACTCGTGGTGGACCAACACCTCCTTGCCGCCGATGCACACGCGGAGGAGGCTGTCCGGGCGGCGGACGGAGGGTTGCTCGGTGTCGAGCACTTTGACGTCTTGGATGTCATCGCGCTGGAGGGCGAAGCGGGCGAAGTCGGCGGGGTAGGTTTGGATTAGGTGCTTGGAAACGATGTCGATTTCGGCCATGACAATCAATTAGGAATTAGGAATTGAGAATTAGGAATTAGGGCTTGGCAAACCATCCGAATTGGATTGCGGGTGGGGTGGTATCCGCAGTAAGCAAAAATCGTGCTAAGGCGGCGGCTCAGAGGGGAGGCGGGGGATAGGAGGTGCTGGAGTGTAGCGGAAAGGTTACAGGGATGGGAAAGTTGGGGACAAAAGCTGCGTAGCACTCAAAGGAGCCTCCAAATGACTACTCAACAAGAGATTTCACTTTCTCGGCTATCTCAAAAAACATCTTGGCGGATTCCTCATTCATATTTCCGACACCTCACATCTTTTTCAAGTCGCCCCTTCGGTTCTAGCATCTTCTCAGGCAAAGTTTTGAAAAATTTATTTTCGTTGAACGATGTTTCAACCAACATTATCGGCATAATTCTTTTCTTCAAAAACCTTCCTATTTCGCCGCTCATCTTACCCACCTTAAAAGTAAAATTTACTCCCGGTATATAAAAAATATGATCGTGATGTCCCTCTTGTTTTTCATAAAAAGGAAACGATATGGTATAGCTCAGTCCCAATTCTTCCTCTTCTTTGTCCATATTTACGCCAATTAAAAGAGAAACATTTTTAGGGAAATCTGTTTCTCCCACAAGATATTTACGGATTCTTTCTTCATATTCCCCAAGACCTTTCCGCATCCTTCCCACTTTCTTGGGCCACTTGCCCGCAGATGCTCTCCAAATAACACTTGCTCCGAAATACAAATACGCTTCAAAATCTGCGCCCGTATTAGACCCTACTTGCGGAAGCATCCAGTCTTTGCCCGTAGCTCTTAGCTTCTCTTGCAATATAAAACCCTCTTTCCCTCGATAGCACTCTCTACACACTATCTGTTCACCCTTTCTACTAAGCATCCCTTCACAATCATCGCACAAGAAAGACTTTGCTATCTGTTCGTCTGTATATCTGCTACCCTCCACCCTTGAAGCATAAACAAGATCAACACCTCTACCTCTGGCGATCTTATAAAGTGCTTTAGGCATCAAATGACTTTTTCTCAAAGGCCGATCTTGAAGACACAAACCGCATCGTTCCATTCGATAATTCTCCTTTTAGTTTTTTAGAAATGAAAAAGTACCAGCACCCTCGCATCCTCCATCCTCAGCGTGGTCGTCTCCTGCTCAAAACGCTCGATCTCCCGATTCGGGGAAACTTTCTCGGAACCCCGGTGCTTGGGACACCTTGGGCACGGCAGTGAAGACATCTTGTGCCGCTTCCTCGAACAAGAGATCGAAATTGGTGGTGACGACGCGGACTTGCTCGCTTTTCTGATGAAGTCGTAAGAGGTTTTTGTGTAGAGCCGTCGGCTTCGGACTATTACGGGAAAGCACCCGCACGGCTAGCTCATGCACTTTCACGCCATCGTTGTGGAGCCGTCCGAGAAAGTGATCCTCCGATTCTCCATCTTGCAATCGCTTGTCAGTTCCTTGCGCGATCTTTTCTGCCAACTCTTTGAAGCTCGGCAGACAAGCAGGCTCGCCCATTGAAACGCCCGCGCCAGCGAAAATGACCAATTCGCCATCGCGCAAATCGGATAACAGAGGAGAAGGGAAGTCGATTTCTGCGATTTTCATGGTGTTTACGGATGCCTCATACAGAAACGTCGGCGTCCGGTTGATCCGAAGCAAGGGCGTTCACATAAGCGAGGCAAAGGTCGCGGGAGCGGTACTTGTCGTAGGCGGCGGTTTCTTGGCGTTTGACGATGGGGAAGGTCGAGTAGATGTAGCGGATGTCGTCGCGGTCGGTAACGCCGTAGAGGTGGAAGAATACGGCGTCGAGTTTGGCGCGGAGTTGCAAGCGGCGGTCATCGTTCCAGACGAAGGGATCGCCAACATAGCCTAAGTCGCGGGCGAAAGGGGTCATGTCGTGGGCCGTGTACGTGAGTTCTAAGACGGCTTCACGGATAATTTGGGCGGCGTTTTTGGGGCCGAAGTGGGTGGATTCGCAGCGAGTGAGAGGGACGACGGGGAGTTGTTCAAGAGCATACCAAGTGAAATGAGTTGCTGGCACCTTCTGGCGGGCAACAAAATCGAATACCACGGCGTTTAGGTTCGCTACGATCAGGCTCGCCAGCGTCGGGCGATTAGTCGCATCGTCGTCCACCGGAAGTACAGGTAGCGTATGTCCCGCGCCGGCTCGTGGGATGATCGCCGAAATCATGGTGCGCATATTGGTGGCAGCCGTAATGTCTTTGAACGCGATGACCCATTCATCGGGCCAGTACCATCGCCCCGAATCTGCTTCCACGTAGTAACGTGGGCGTGGAAAACGATCCGGGTCTTGCTTCTCCGAGGTCTCGATAGATTCCTGTTGGCCGGGTCGAAAGAGATTAGCCTCGTTTACGGCTATATCTGCCGCTCGGTGGTCGAATGCCTGTACCATCTTGCCCTCGTACAGCGGCATCCATTCGCCGTTTGGACTGCCGAAACGGTTGCCGCCGATGGGAAACGCGCTTTCCTGTTCTTCAAGTTCCTCTTTCGTGCGGAACTGGTCAGAGTCGTTTGCCATGTCGAACATACGGACGTATTTCACCGGCCATGCTTTGGCTTCCGAGTCTTTTGAGCGGTCTACTAGAACCGACAGGCGCGAATAGATCGCCGTCGTCAATTCCGCATCCCGCCGCGAGCGGAAAATGGGAGCCGTGCCAGTGTTCGGATTGACGCGGGCAAAGTCCTGCGCCGTTAGGGCAAAGCAACGCTTGGGGTCGTTGAGTTCGGCGACGTTATGTAGGTAAAACGCACATTTGGCCGGTTTTTCGCTTGGCGAGGAACTCGCGACAAAAATGCAGAATTTGAACGACGCATGAACGTCAGGAAAGAAGACCTTTTTGTTTTCAAAATCGTAGAGTGCCCGCAGCCGCCCCTCGGTCGCTACTCCCTTGAAAAACTTCGCTGCTGTCTTATCAGACACAATACCCGACGGCGTGAGTAGCCCAACCATGCCTTGGGCATTCACCAACGTCATCGCCCGTTCCACGAACAGGGAGTAGAGATTTACATCGCCTCTAGATAGTAGTGGATAGTCGCCGGACGCTTTCGCCATCTGAGCCGTAAATGCAGCGCGTTCGCTAGCTTGGTCGAATTCTTCGGCCAGCGGATCGGCGGCCTTCTCCAAAGCCGCGATCATCTTCTTGCGGTCAGCGGCTCGTTGCGCCTTGGCAATCTCCGGCCGTCGCGCCGCGAACCACTCTATCTGTTGCAGCTTGATCCGATCCCAAGGCGGATTGCCAATCACCGCGTCAAAGCCGCCGCGCAACCTTGGCCCCTCCCAAGCCTGCCATATACCCGGAAAGGCGACCTGCCAGTTCAGAAATCGCTCTTCGTCCATCAGTGCCCGCGCCTGGGCGAACAGCCGCGCAAACCGCTCGGGGTCGGGCACGTCCGTCTTGGGGGCGAGTGTGCCAGTCGCAATGGCGACGGGGTCGCCCAACCGGCTCGACAAAAAGTTTTGCAAGGCGATTTTGTCTTCTTGGTCCCGCACGTTCAGCCACGCAAACGCATGGACCAACGAAAGGAAGTCCGCCAACGGCTGCGTCCCGGCCTGCATGTCGGCAAAGAGCGCGGCTGAGCGATCCGTCTCCTCAATCTCGGCGTCAGTCAACTCCTCAATCGACTGCATGGCTTCAGCCATGTGGGTCGCCTCGCCAATCGGGCCTTGGAGGAAGAGCGCGTTTTCATCGTCCATCGCCTTGTTGACCCAGCCCCCAAACAAGCTATCGCCGCAGCGCAAGTGATGGTCGAGAAAGCTCAGCGGCGCACCCGCCGTAAAGGTATGCAGCCACAGCGACACCTTGGCTAATTCCACGGCCATGGGGTTTTTATCGACCCCGTACACGCATCGCTTGAGCACCATGCGCCGCACAATGTGGCGGTCGTCGAGCCGCTCGGCGTCAATGCGCCAGCCGCCCTTTGCGGCATTCGCCATGATGGTCTCGCGCATAGCTTCGATGCGGGCCGCAAGCGGGGAGGTATCGACTGCGGCCATAGCCTCGATGACGCGGTCGCTCAGGTAATCGACAAGACTCGTCAGAAAGTGACCGGATCCCATGGCCGGGTCGCAGATCTTCAAGTCCAATATCTGCTCGGCACTGCGCCCCTCGACAAGTGGGCCGATGGTCTCCTTGATAATCAGGCTGACGAGCGCGTCTGGCGTGTAGTAACTGCCCGACCCCTTGCGTGCAAAGACATTGAGCCGCACGTCGATGCCGTCCTCCTCCTGCACCAACTCGCGTTCCAGCAGCCGCTCGTAAATCGACCCAAGCTGCTCCACGCTCAAGTTGCGATAGTTGATGTAGCGTTGGTTCTCCAAGGAGGTGTCAAAGGACAAGGCATAAATCACATCGGCTACGACCTGATCACTCAATTGGATATTGGACAAAAGCGGTGTGCGCTCTTGGTCGAACAAGCCGCCGTTGTAAGGCGGCAGGCCAATAGAGGCATCGCCTTCGTCGATAATGCGGCACAGGTCACGGATGGCCGACCAGTAGCGCGCGGCCGTATTGGAGAACACATCGCCCTGTTCCTTGCGCTTGCCTACGTCGTCGCGCACCCGGCGCAGGCTGTAGTCGTCATACGCGGCGTCTCGCACGGCAGTAAGTCGCGGTCTTCGGCGTAGAGGATGAACAATAGGCGGTAGAACAGAGTTAGGGCGGCGTTGCGCACTTCGGACAATGACGCGGCGGGCGCGGCCTTGAAAATGGCATCAGCGAGTTGAGGGAAAACTTGGTCGAAGACGACCGCAGAAAGGCTGGTGGCTACGCGCTCTTCGTAGAATCGTCCCTCGTCGAGTATGCGCTGGTGCAAGGTGCGCCCATCCTTGCCCTGCAGGAACGCCGCACGGCCAAAGATCAGCGCGAACACCTTCAGATAATGGTCGCGCTCGTCCGAAGGGAGGTCGAGAGTCAGTATGAGATCAATCTCGCAGAACTGCTCGGCGACGGAACGCGCCCCTGCGTAATAGAGCCGCCAACGCGCCCCATTAGTGAGTATGCCCCAGCGCAGCTTACCATTGGCCAAGTCATCTACCCGGCGCAAGTAGCGAAGCATTTGGGTAGAAGGCGCGGCCTTGTTCCCATCGCCGCGGTTGAGTGGCAAGTTCCATCGCTTGGATTCGACGATGGCGCGGCCATGCTCGTACCGCTTCCATTCCTCGGTGAGCCTATTCGCCCGATCCTTGGCCGTAGCGTCCGCAAACAGCAGCCCGTCCGGCACATCTTCGCGCCCCTTGGCACTCAGATTTTGTTGCCGCAAGCTCTCAGTCCAGCCGAGCAGGCGCAGAACCGGCCAGATTAGGTCGTCCTCAGTTTGGGTTTCGTTGGGGTTGCCGTCTGTGGGGAAGCGGTCGAAGAGTGACTGCACTGCGCTCTCGAATGCGGCGAGGTCGTGATCGTCATAAGCTGCCCACTCGGGAAATTCTGTAATGGAGCTGTCGAGGAGGTCTTGGGCGAATAGACTGCCTTGGAAGTGATTTTTGAACATAAATAATAGGCGAAGAGGGATAAGCTACTGGAAGCTATCTTACGAATTCTGCAATGAAACTGCGGTCTTGGACAAATAGGCTGCCTTGAAGGCGGAGATGCTAGCCACGGCTGCTCGGTTTGCTCTCGTCTAGCTTGGCAATAATTTTTTGCGCCAGCGAGCGGTAGTCCTCGTAACAGCGCATGACCGCAGACATGTAGGTACCCAGAGCACCGTCGGCTGGTTTCAGCATGAACATGGGTTTATTCGCCTCTTGCGCTAAGGACATGAGCAAGCGGTAGTCTTGCAGATTCGCCAGCAAATGCTCATCGGCGTCAATGGTCGGCGTTGTTGGTGCATTGCGTGGTAGAACGGCCCTCCTGTACTCTCCGGGGATGCTGCTAATCCATTCGTGCAATGTCGGCACGGGACGGTCCAAGCGGATGGCGCATCGCCTGACGATATATCCGAGCGGCTGCATGGGATCGCTGGGCAGCGCGAAATTTAGCTTGTTGGGTTTTGCGTCTAGGCGTTTTCTCCACGATTTGCGCCAATCAGCTAATGTCGATCCTACGTGGCGCAGACCTTGCAAAGAAAACGAATCCGCGGTGAGCGGGATGATTGCGTGGTCGCTGGCAATCAGCACGGCCCGGTTAAGAGGTCCGAGGTTGGGCCCGACGTCTATTAAGGTCAAGTCGGCTGCAAACAGGTCGTTGGCAGCGGCTACTAGCCGCGCAAAGGCGGTTGTGGCGCGAAATGCTCTTTCTTCGCCGTCCAAGCATTTGCACCAGTACTCGGCGAGTTCTCCTTCGCGGGTGGAAAGTGCGAGATCGCCAACCAGTAAGCCGATCCGTTCTGTGATTTTCTCGATGTGAGGTCGCACGGCCATATCGCCCGTTTTTTTGAATAGAGGGGCGATGGTGACCGCTACCGTTTTGCCGTCCGTCGCTTCCAACAAGGGTTCGAGTTCGCTGTCGCGCAGAAACATGCCGCTTAGATCGGCTTGCGGATCGAAGTCAGCGACGACGACGCGATAGTCTAGTTCGCTAAACATCCACGCGAGGTGATAGACCAAAGAGGTCGAGCCCACGCCGCTCTTGTTGTTGAAAAACGCGATGGTCTTCATAGCTGTTCGTTTTTCTGGTGTATCGCAACAGAAAAGAAGGTATCCTGAATATCGAATTCAGGTGGTGGATTGCCGTTGGTCGCCAATGCGTTGCGCGCCGTTTGGATCCCGACCCCGAAACGCTGCATAAACCCCAAGTTCTTCATGGCCTCGGCAAGGGTGGGGTTGCGGTAGGCCGTAACCCCAGGCTGCCCAAAATTCTCTTTGGTGACATCCCCATACACCGAACCGGGGTTGCGGATTTCCACTCGGTCGGCAAACCACGTGACGCGCACGGGAGTATAGCTTTCGTAAGTGCGGTGAATTACGGCGTTGCGGACGAGCTCGCGTAGCGCGTCAAAGGGATAGTCCGGTTTTTCGGCATGGGTTGTCCCCTGGAGGTCAAGGGGGGTCGCAATGTTCCGTTTGAGCAGAAGATCTAGTGTGTGCAATTGTTCTGGGAGCGGGCCGGATAATTCGGCTTGATCGAGCGTAGTATCGTCAAGCTCGTTCCCAGCAAAACGGACAAATTGAATATACGCGCCGGGAAACCAATAGCGCGGGTCTTTTCCCAACATGAGGATCGCCGTTGCCGTGGGTATCCCGTCTGGCGAGGTCAGGCGCAAGGCTTGCAGTTGTTCTTTCAGTTGGCGGTCATTTTCTCGCAGCACTTCTGGCGAAACGGCAGCCGGCAGGTATTCATTGCTAAATTGCATTAGGTCTAGGTCGCGCTCTACGGATGATAGAGGAACCGGATGGGCGTCGTAAGGCAAGTTGCCCCAAGCTCTTTTCTCGGTTAGACGGCGTTCTTCACCCGCAGTGGCTTGGGCGCGTCTTGGGCCGACGCGAATCCAGCATCTGCCATCGACTTTAACGGGCGGATTGTCCGAAGGCTCTACCTGTATCACGGCAACGTCTCTGCCGTGTAGAGTTCTCTTGTCAACTTCCATAGCTGGGAAGGGAAGAATTTTGCCGTCGTTTCGCAGTCCGCCAATAGTCTGTAAGAGTTTGTCGTCAATGGTTAGACCGGCGCTGCTCCCATCGTCTTTGAGGCCTATAAAGAAGACGCCGGGCTGCCTGTGGTCTGGCAGATCATTGGCAAAGGCGCAGATTGCTTGCCGGACTTTGTCCATGTCAGTGGTAGATTCGGTGAATTCCACGCGGTCGCTTTCGCCGCGGCGAATAAGTTCCAACAATGTGTGGTCACTCAGCACAATGCCGCCCTCGCAACATCCCTTTTGCTTCTACACACACCCAGCGTGTTCCCGCCCTCGCAGCAGGGGATAGTCGGGTTTGTCTTGGGGAGCACCTGTCCAACGCGAGCGGGCGCTCATGTAGTGGGTGGCCATGCCTCGGCGGCGCGTCGTCGTCTGGTTGGGGCCGGAGCGGTGCAGGAGGAGGCTGTGGTGGAAGGAGCAGTCGCCCGCTTGCAGCAGGATGGGCTGTTCGCGCTGGTGGTCGATGGCTGCGTCGGGAACTGTTTTATCTTGCCGCTCGCCGACCATCCACACCTCGCTGTGGTCAACTAGCCCCTCGCGGTGGCTGCCCGGCACGACCCATAGGCAGCCGTTTTCAAGGGTTACATCGTCTAAGGCAACCCAAGCGGTGGCGAGGTCCATCGGCTCGATGTGGAAGTACGCGGAGTCTTGATGATAGGTCTTTTCTATGCCGCCTGGCCCTTTGATAAAAACTTGGTCGCCGAAGAGCTTGATGTCTGGACCGAGCAGGTCAGCGGCTGCGGTGAGGAGGGACTCCCGCATTGCGTGGTCGCGGAAGAACGGATCGCACTCGGATGGGCCGTTGATCTTGCGCAAATGATCGATGTGGCGTTGTTGGGGCGCATTGGGATCGAACTCGATGTTTGCCTCTGGGAAGGGCAGTGCGCCCGAGGCGATTCCTTCGAGGTGGGTGCGGAGTTCGCTCACCTCTTCTGCGGAGAGGGCGTTGCGCAAAATGGTGTACCCGTCTTGCTGGTACTGGGCGATTTGTTCGGGGCTGAGTACAGACATGGTTTGTTCCCTGTTAGGCTATCTCTGTCAGTGCGTTCCCCACCGCGGCGACTAAGCCGTCGATGTGCCCGGCGTCCATGGGCGCAGAAAGCGCGCACATGCCCAGCCCTGGGCCGAGGAAGTACCCCTGCTCGATGAGTGAGAGGAAAAGCGGCTGAATGAGGGTTTTGTCGGTGGCGGCGAGGTCGCGGTAGTTAGCGATGGGGCCGCGGGCGAAGTAGATGCTGAAGACCGATCCTGTGCATACGGCTTGGGCGGCGATTGCGCGGTCGGCAAAGAGCGCGTTGAGTTGGTCTTTTAGACGCGCTCCGAGTGCGTTCAAATGGTCGATGGTTTGCGGCGTCAGCTCGCTCAGGGTCGCCAAGCCAGCGGCCATGGCCACGGGATGCGCGCTAAAGGTGCCGCTTTGGAAAAAGCCGGTGGATTGCTGCGAGTTGTCGAACAGGTCCATTAGGTCGGCCCGGCCACCAAAGGCTCCCACTGGAAAGCCGCCGCCGACGATCTTGCCAAAGCAACTTAGGTCCGGGTCGATGCCGTACACTTCTTGCAGTCCGCCGACGCTCGTGCGGAACCCAACGATTTCGTCGAAGATGAGCAAGACTCCGTGGCGGCGGGTGATGTCGCGCACGGCGCGGGCAAACTCTGGTTGTACGTCCAGGACGCCGGCCTTGGGGTCGAAGAGGACGCAGGCGAGTTCGCTGGCGTGCTCGGCGACGAGCCGTTCGACGGCTTCTGGGTTGCTGTAGGGGAGGATGACGGCTTCGGACGCGGCCGACGGAGACATGCCGCCGGCTGTTGCCACTGCGACGGGTGCGTCGGCAGGGCCGGCTTGATCTAGGGGCGGAGCTACGCTGACTTCCACGGCGTCGTGGCTGCCGTGGTAGCCGCCCTCGAACTTGGCGATTTTGCTGCGCTGCGTGTAGCCGCGCGCCAAGCGAATCGCGTGCAGCGTGGCCTCGGTGCCGGAGTTGACAAAGCGAATCCGCTCCAGCGCATCCACCCGCTCGCACATTGCGCGGGCGATTTCGCTCTCAATGCCAATGGGCGCGCCCAAGGCAATGCCCTTTTGCATCTGCTCGCGCACGGCCGCTTCCACGCGCTCGTGCCCGTGCCCGAGGACTTGGGCCGTGTGGTGGTTGGCGCAATCGACGTAGCGCTGGCCATCGACATCCCACAGGTAACAGCCTTGGCCGCGGGCCATGGTGAGTGGATGGGGCGGGTAGTAATACGCGCCTTTGGCCGCACCGGCTGTGTAGGCGCGGCCCTGTTCAAAAAGGGCGCGGGAATGCGGGCTGGCGCGGCGATAGCGCGCTTCGAGGTCGGCGAGTTGCATAAACATTATCTTAGGACAAGCGGCCTAAGACCAGCACGGCCAACGCAAGCAATACTGTTATCTGGATGCCGACTAGCCAGCGAAATTGAGCGTCAAGTCGGCGGTTCACTTCGGCGAACCCGGCCGTTTGGGACCGCTCGAGACTGTCCAAGCGGACGGTCAATTGTTCGGCGATCCCTTCTAAGCGGCCAATGCGCCGATCGTGATCTTGGGCTTGGGTAATAGGTTCGCTCATGCTCGATTCTCCTTTGAGGGTTGTGCCCCGGCTGGCGGTTTTAGTGGAATATCGCGCTTACGGCGTTTTGCAACGCTGCGCCGTTCCATGTTCGCATTCATTCTAATTATGCCTTAAAGTATAGGCGTCCACAAGGGACGCCTATACCACCTTTCACCACCAATTACTACCATGTCCCAAACCGAATACGCCGTCCAAGTCGCGTCCTCGGCTGACGTTTCGCTGATCGACTGCGACGTCCACAACTACCCTAATTCCATCGACGATCTCATGCCCTATTTGTCGGCGCGCTGGCAGGCGTACGTGCGGCAATCCGGGTTTAGCGGTCCGCCCGGGCCGACCTATCCCAAAGGGTTTGCCCAAGCGGCGCGGCGCGATGCTTGGCCGCCTTCGGGCCTGCGGCCGGGCGGCGATCCCGATTTTGCGCGCACCCAGTTGCTCGACGCTTGGGACATTGACATAGCCGTGCTCAATCCGCTTTACGGCATGACGTCCCTGCACAACCTCGACTTTGCCAACGTGCTGATGCGCGCGGTCAACGAGTGGACCGCGCACGCTTGGCTCGATCACGATCCGCGCTGGCGCGGCTCGATTGTGGTCAATGCCAGCGACCCGGTGGCCGCGGCCGCGGAGATCAAGCGGGCGGCAGCGGATCCGCGCTTTGTGCAGGTGTTGCTCTTAGTGCGGTCGAGCGCGCCGTATGGCAAGCGGCAGTTCCGACCGATTTTTGCCGCAGCCTGTGAGGTCGGTCTGCCGGTGGGAATCCACTTCGGCGGCAGCGGCCAGCCCATCACGGCCTGCGGTTGGCCTTCTTATTACATCGAAGATCACACGGCCATGTCGCAAGCCTTTGAGGCGCAGGTCATCAGCCTTGTTTGCGAGGGGGTGTTCTGCGAGTTCCCAGAGCTGCGCGTCGCGCTGGTTGAGGGGGGATTCGCGTGGTTGCCTGGACTGATGTGGCGGCTGGACAAAAACTACCGGGGCTTGCGCAGCGAGGTGCCGTGGCTGAAGAAGCGGCCTAGCGAATACATCCGCGAACACTGCCGCGCCACGACCCAGCCCATGGAAGAGCCGGACGATCCCCAGCACTTGTTGCAGATCATCGACATGATCGACTGTGAGGATTTCTTAATGTTCGCCACGGATTATCCGCATTGGGACTTTGACTCGCCGACTCGCGCCCTGCCGCCGGCGATTGACGGCGCGATGCGTCGGGGGATCATGGTCGATAATGCCGAGGCATTTTATGGCTTTGCGGCGCGTTGACGTAGGGCCGGTCGCTGCCTTTGCCGACGGCGAGGTCCGTCGGGTCGAGATCGAGGGGCGGGGCTTGGCCATCGTACGGCAGGGGGATGCTTGGTATGCGCTGCGCGATGTTTGTCCGCACCAAGGGGCGCGTCTGTCGGACGGACGGGTTGGGGGCACGGCGTTGGCGCGGCATCCGGGAGACGAGATTGTCTTGGGACGCGCGGGCGAGATCCTGAGCTGCCCGTGGCACGGCTGGGAATACGACGTGCGCACGGGCCGCTCGCTCTGCGAGCCCGAGAAGGTGCGGGTGCGGACTTATTCGGTGCGCCTAGAGGATGGGCGGGTGGTGGTGGAGATGGATTAGAGAAATAAAAAGGGCGTCCACAAGGGACGCCCCTACAGCGTTGGGTCTTACCTCGGTACCGGAATGGGCACCGGCACGTTGCCCTGTTTTTGCGATTCTAAAAACCCGATAATCAGCTCTACTACGGTGTGCCCCGCTCGCCCCGGCGAAACCGATTCGACGCCTTGGTCCATGGCTGCGATCAGCTCGTGGATGCCGGCGGGAATGCCCTCGACCGGCCAAGTCGGTGGCGCGAGGGGTTCTGGCTCTTCGCCGCGATACAGGGTGCCGCCATCGCCGACCATAATTAGGCGTCCGGTAGTGCCGACCACTTCGAGTTGCTGCTTGGGTGCTGGCGTGGTCTTAGAGCCGCCGATGTAGAAGCCCCGCACTCCCCCAGAAAAATGGATGTACCCGTTGGCCCCTGGCTCGGTGGCTGGTACGTGGCCGCCGTCGCCGCGGTACTCGGCGTAATCTTCGTACCCTTCCTCCAACTCGGCCACTACCCACTGAGGCTGCTCGCCTGCGTAGTAGCAGATAGCGTCGAGGGTGTGGGTGCCGTTGCGGAAGAGCATGGCGCGGGGGCCGGAGAGCGTGCCGATGACGTATTGCACCGGGCCGATGACGCCTTGATCGACGATCTCTTCTTTGGCGTAGCGCCACAAGGGTATGAAGCGCCGGGTGTGATCGACCGACAGGGTGGTGTTGTTGGCGTCGCAAGCGGCGATCATGCGGTCGGCGTCTGCGAGGCTGGTGGCCAGCGGCTTTTCGCAGAAGATGCCCTTGGCCCTGGCGTTGGCCGCATCGACGACTAAGTCGGCGTGGCGGTGATCCGAGGTGGCGACGGTGACGATGTCCAGCGATTCGCGGTCGAGCATTTCGCGGTGGTCGCGGTACAGGGTGAGGTTTTCGTCCGGCCAGCGTTGCTCGAACTCGCGGAGAGTTTCTTCGTCGAGGTCGCAAGCGGCTGCGAGGCTGGCGCGGTCTGAGGTGACAATGCCGGTGGCGTGGGCGATGCCAATACCGCGGCAGCCGATGACTCCAGCTTTATACATGTCGTGCTCCTTTGGTTAGGGGTTCCACTGTTGGGTGCGCTCCATAAAAACCGCTGGATCGGCGCGCCACTCTCCGTAGCCAATGCGCTGGCCATCGGTCAGATAGTTGATCTTGTCGTCAATGCAGGCCGCTAGGGCGGCGTCTTCTGCGGCGAGCGCGAATCCCCCCAGCTCAATGGCCTCGTCGAGGGCCGCGACGACAAACTCGCCGTCAGAAGCAACGCTGGCGTCGCGGTTGCCGATTTCGCCGCGAGCGATGGCGTCGATGGTGCCGGCTCGGAGGGCGTTAAACAGGTCTAATTCGCTGGCTGCTTGCCCTTCTTGCCCGTTGAGGTAAATCACTTGCGGCATGTCGGCGGTGGGCGGCACCAGCCGCGTCCGACTAGCGAGATTGGCCGATGCACCGGCTGCGGTGATGGTGTAAGCGGCTGTGCCGTCGGCTATAATCTCGCCGTCGGCCAGCGCAATGCGCGTACCCGCGGCAAGAACGCCGTTGGCATCGACGAGGCCGGTCAGTTCCAGCAGGCGAAACTCACCCGTGGTAGAGCTTAGGACGCCCACCCGATCTTCGCTCGTCAGGTCGCTGTGGCTGGCAAAGCGCTCGGCATCGGCAGCCCTAACCAGCAGCGATTGGCGGAAGGCGATGTGCCCGGAGGTAAAGGTTACGACTTGATCGCCGGCCGCATTGCGGGTGCGGGAGTCGAGGATAGTGATGCCGCCGCCGATCAAGTGGTAGTCTGGCCCGGCCGCTTGGAGCCATATATCGTCCCACGCGGCAATACCCCGGCGTGCAAAGGACAGTCCCGCGCCGTCCATGGCCGCTAGGGCGGTCAACAAATCCGCTTCGTAGCCAAGATGGTCGTCAAACCCGGGCGTGCCCGGATCGGGGTTGGCACTGTAACTGACCGGCGCGAAAAAGGCGTAAAACCCCACTTGGAGCACCTGCCTGTCGCCGCAAGTGGCCGTGGGCGAGTCGCTAGGCGACGACGAGCAGGCCGCCAAGAAGAGGGCTAAGGATACAAAGAAGCGGGGCATGTTGTGCTCCTAGATGAGTGAAGCGTAGGGGCGACGCCTCGACTGCATACGCCGTAGTCTCGCTGAAGTCCGCATCGTGTGCAAGGCTGGATTCCCGCTTACACGGATCTGCCCCGGCGGAGGCCGGGGAAGTCAGTCAGTTACTGATGTTACGCATCCTTCTATCATCTGCCGCTTGTGGCCCCTTCGACAGGCTCAGGGGGCCGCAGGCTGAGCTTGTCGAAGCCTGCCCGAGGTCATGCCAGCCAACATCGGCGGCACCATGCCGTTAGGTTAGAAGCTCTAAAGAGCCACTGCGTAACGTCAGTCAGTTAGTATAAGGCACAGTGCCGCGGGCATCTACTTGGTATCCCCGGTGCGCGAGATAGGCTGGGCCGGGGAGGAAGAGGTCGTCGGCTGCGGTGAGGCGGCGCGTTAGGGACGCGTCTAATGCGTTGAGCAGGTCCTGCTGGCCGGGTTGGCCGACGAGGTTGTCCTGTTGGAAGGGATCGGCCTCGTTGTCGTAGAGCAGCCACGGACCCTCTAGGGCGTGGACGTACGTGTGGCGGCGGGTGCGCAGGCCTCGGTAGGATCGGCCGCCGACGCCGGTCCACCACTGCCCAAAGGGATGGGGGCACTGCAAGAGTGCGGTGCCGTCCGAGGGGTCTGGGCCGCCTTGTAAGTACTCGGAGAAGTTAATCCCTTCTACGGTGGCAGGAATCGGTAGGCCGCAGAGGCCCAACAGGGTCGGCATGATGTCCGGCAGGTCGATCCGCGCGTCGAGCTCGGCGGCGTCCATGCCCGGATAGCGCAGCAGGAATGGCACGCGGATGGATTCTTCGTAGGGCTTTTGTTTTTTGTCCATGCCCTGCGAGCCGAGCATGTCGCCGTGATCCGAGAAGAACAGAAAGATCGTCTCTTGTTCCAGTCCTTCCTCTTGTAGGGTCTGGAGCAACATGCCGACGCAGTCGTCCAAGGCCGTGCAATGGGCGTAGTACCCGGCGAGCCACTGCCGCGCGTTTTCGGCCCAGTCGGGTGGCACGTTGGGCCGCAGGGCGATAGCGGCTGGATCGTACAGGGCTTGGTACTCCTCCGGGGCTGTGTGATAGGGGGCGTGCGGCGGTCCCCACGATAGGACGAGTAAGAAGGGTTTGTCGCCGCGGTCGCGCAGGTATGTTTGGGCGTCGCGGGTCTGGGCCAAGGCGTCGTAGCCCTCCCACACGAGCTGCTCGTCCGAGTCACCGGTATAGTACGCGGAATGATTGTAGTTATGAGTGCATTCGAGCACCTTCCAGTATTCGAAGCCCTGCCGTCGCTCGGGTGGGATGTAGCTAGAGCGGCCCCGGCCATTGACGTGCCACTTGCCGATGTAAGCCGTGTCGTAGCCGCCCGCGCTGAAAGCCTGCGCGATGCTCGTGGCGTCTTGGCCTAGCTCTACGTCGTTGACGAAGACGCCGTGCGTGAGGGGGTATTGACCGGTTAGGAGCGAGGCCCGCGCTGGTGAGCACACCGAGCAGCCAGATACTGCATGGGTGCAGTTGATGCTGCGGCGCGCTAGGGCGTCTAAGTTGGGAGTTTGTACGTTGGGGTCGCCGGCGTACCCAAAGGCTTGGGCACGCCATTGGTCGGCGAAGACGAGGACGACATTCGGCGGTTTGTTGGGCACTGAGCGTCTCCTGAGTTGGGGATGAACAGCCTTCAATATCTTCGCGCTGGGGGGCGGCTGTCAATGTTGACCGAGTTCAACGCACTCGGTACTTTGGCCAATCTGAAGGAATAGAATCGGATCCTCTGTCTGGAGTAACGCACGCCATGACCAAGCGCAGACTGCCCATTGGCATTCAGACCTTCCGCGAGATCCGCGAGGAGGATTGCTACTACGTCGATAAAACGGCCCACATACGCCGGCTGTTCGACGAGGGTACGCACTATTTTCTGTCGCGTCCGCGCCGCTTTGGCAAGAGCCTGTTTCTCGACACGCTCAAGGAATTGTTCGAGGGCAACGAGTCGCTGTTTGCGGGGCTGGCCATCCACGACCGCTGGGATTGGTCGCAGCGGTATCCGGTGCTGCGGCTGGACTTCAGTGGCGGTGGTTACTACGAGCGGGGCGGTCTGCGCGAAGACGCGATGGCGCAACTACAAGATTTGGCAGAAGAGGCGGGAGTTGCGACCCGTTACGAGAGCGCCTCGGCGTGCTTTCGCCATCTGCTTGGGGCACTGAGTCGGCAGGCTGGGCAGCGCGTTGTAGTGCTGGTAGATGAGTATGACAAGCCGATTTTGGATGCGCTGGAGGTGCCGGATGTCGCCCGCGCTAACCGCGACTTTCTGCGCGGGCTGTTCTCGGTCGTCAAGGACAGCGACGCCCATGTTTGTTTCACCTTCCTCGCCGGAGTGAGCAAGTTCTCTATGGCCGGCCCCTTCTCCGGCCTCAACAACCTGATCGACATCACCCTAGATCCCCGCTACTCAGCTATCTGCGGCTACACCGACGCGGACTTGGATACCGTCTTCGCACCAGAACTTCCCGGCTTAGACCGGGACCAGATCCGCGACTGGTACAACGGCTACCGTTGGCGGGGCGACGAGAAGGTGTACAACCCCTTTGATATCCTGCTGCTGTTCGACAAGCGCAAGTTTGGTGCTTGGTGGTTCGAAACCGGTACGCCGACATTCCTAGTCGAAACCCTGTTCAAGCGTCGGGTGAGCTCCCTAGAACTGGAAAATATGCTGGGCAGCAGCGAACTGCTTTCCACCTTCGACGTGGACGACATGGCGACCGAGGCGCTGCTGTTCCAGACCGGCTACCTGACGATAACGGAAGAAGAGAACCTCGGCGGTATGAAGCTCTATCGCCTCGGCTATCCCAACCGGGAGGTACGGCAGAGTCTGAACCGTAGCTTACTGCGTTATTTGGTGAAGGACTCGACGCGGCAGATGGCCAACAGCGTGCGGCTCTACCGGCTGCTGGAAGCCAACGATTTCGCCGGGCTGAAGACGCTGTTCCACGCCTTTTTCGCCAGCATTCCCTACGAGTGGTATAACAACAACGACATCGCCGGTTACGAGGGTTACTACGCCAGCGTGTTTTATTCCTATTTCGCCGCGTTGGGACTGGACATCAGGGTGGAGGACAGCATCAGCCACGGCCGCTTGGACATGGCGGTTTTGTTCAACGGCAACGTCTATCTGTTCGAGTTCAAGGTAGTCGAGCTGTCGTCTGCGGGTGCGGCGATAGCGCAGTTGCAGGAGCGGCGCTACGCGGATAAGTATCGCGGCTTGGGGCAGCCGATTTACTTGATTGGCGTGGAGTTCAGCAAGGATGAGCGCAACTTGGCGGCTTTTGACGTCGAGCGAGCATGAAGCGGGGCCGGCTGGTTCTGAGCCGACGGATGGATCGTTTCCAACATCTTCGCGCCGGGGGTGGCTGTCGCCATTGACCGGGTTCGACGCGCTCGCTACAATCGAATTTTACCGCATTGAACCCACCCACAGGAGGAAAACCATGAGAGGTCGCAGCATTGCCGCCGCAGTAGTAGCAGGAATCGCCGTCGGTGTTAGCTCTATCGCCGACGCCCACGAGGAACACGACAATGGTCACGGATCCACGGCGTTCACCGCGATGACGCCGATCCTGAACGTCGCAAGCGTCGAGGCGAGCATCGAGCACTACACCTCGGTTTTAGGTTTCAACAAGGACTGGGATTGGCCCGCCGAGGAGGAGGACAAGACCTTTGCCTCCATATCCAATGGCGAGGTGCATGTCTTTCTCGCTGAGAATTCGCAGGGTTCCCGACCTATGTGGATCTACTACAACGTCGGCGATGTTGACAAGCTGCACGAGGAGTACGCGGCAGCCGGGGCGAACGTAAAGAAGGAGCCTGTTGACGAGCCTTGGGGGGCGCGGGAGATGCTAGTGGAGGACTTGGATGGGCATGTTTTGCGGATTGGTGGGCCGCCTAGTGAGGGAGAGCACGGGGAGGGTGAGGAAGAGCATGATGAAGGGGAGGAAGGGCATGATGAGAGTGAGGAAGAGGGTGATTGAACGGATGTTAATCACAGTTGCAGAAAGCGCAGCTAAAACAGACGAGGATAGACCATGACGATTGATCTAAAGACCTTGAAAGACGTGGTCAGTGGGACGGCGGCGGCGTTCCGGTGTGTGACCGACTATCAGCCGGCAGGAGGCCCCGGCGACAAGGTTTTTCCTCCGACCTATGGAGGCGGCAAATACGCTACCGAGGAGCGCATTGATCCCGCTACCGGCGAGGTTCGACAGTGCGTTCTCTTAGATTCGGTGCAGTCGCAAGCCAACCGCATGGAGTTGGCACTGTTGGAGGCGCATCGCTCCGGCAAGGTCAGGCTTCCCTTGCTGGTAACGCGCTTCGATCAGGAGCAACTGCTCAAAAAATTCTCAGTGACTAGCTTGGAAGCACCGCATCGCGTTGCAGATGCGCTGTTCCGCGACAGTTTGCTCGACGGCATGATTTTCCGCAAATCGGAGAAAGGTCGAATACTCGACACTGCGGAGGTGCGGAATGCCACCGGCCTATTTGGCTTGTGTCCGACTGCGTTGGTATTTGGGCTATGGGACTCGACCGCGCCTCGTGGCGGTGCAGGGTGCAAGTTTCAGCGGGCGGTAGTGTCGGAGATCATGGGGTATGATGTAGTAGTGGGGAAGAAAACAGCTATCCGTATTGATCCAGCGTCGATCATGCGCGATTCGGCTACGCTCTACGAACGCAAGTCTAAAAGCAGTGACACACCCGACTGGACCTTAGATAAGAAGGACAGCAGCAAGAAACTCAAAAAGACGGGAAGGCCATCGGAAGCGAATCATGGAAACATATTAACGAGTATTGAGGAAGGAGGATTCACCATCTCCAAGGCCCGGCAAACTACAACCTTGTCTTTGACCGTCTTGCGCCGGCTCCGTTTTCCGCTCAACGGTGATGCGGATTCCGACCACGATACCGACCTCGCGGCACGTACCGCACTGGCCGCCTTGGGCATTGCCGCTGGTACTCTAGCGAGGATCGATACAGACCTTCGTTCTCGCTGCCAGCTTTTCGCTGAACAAGAACCTGTGTGGGAACTGCTCGACCGCCCTGGAGAACCGCCACGGGAATTTGAACTTAGTCCCGAAGACGCCCTGAAACTGTTGGCAGCGGCGATTGCCAAAGCGAAAAACGCGGGACTACCGTGGGAGGACGAGATTGAGTTGACTCCATCGCCCGACCTTGTCGAACTAGTTCGGCTCAGCCAGGAATTGGCTAGTACATCGGGAGAAGGGGAAGACTGATGTTCTCTCTTGGCATCCATTACCTGAATGGATGGTCCATGGCAGCGGCAGACGGGGCGCGAAAAGAACAGGCCGAATGGCCACCGCATCCCGATCGGGTGTTCATGGCGTTGGCGGCAGCTTGGTTCGAGACCGATGAAGATCCCGCCGAAGGCGAGGCCCTACGCTGGCTTGAAGCCTTGCCGCCCCCTGCGATTGCCGCCTCGGATGCGGACAGCCGCACCACTGTTGTTAGCTATGTGCCCGTCAACGACGTGAGCCTCAGTCGCAAGGTGCCTACTAGCGGAGACCTGAACAAGCTAAAGGATGCCGGATTGGCCCAGCTTCCAGAGCATCGGTCACGCCAGCCTCGTAGTTTCCCCGTTGCCATTCCTCACGACCTGATGGTGTATCTGATCTGGCCAGAGGTCGAGTTAGGTGCTCATCGCGCTGCCTTGGAACGGCTGGTCGCCAAAGTTACCCATGTGGGGCATTCAGCCTCCTTTGTGCAAATGTGGCTGGAAGCCAAGCCGCCGGAATGCACGTGGATTCCGGTGGCTGGCGTCGCCCGTCAGCGACTGCGTGTAACGAGTCTTGGACGCTTGCAGATGTTGGAAACGCGCATGAACCGCGCCGCATGGATCTCCTACCACGATCTTCGCGGCGAGATTGAGCAAGCTGAGGCGGACCGCAAGGCGATGAAACAACCGCCAAGGGTGCCTTGGAAGGCATTCGCGGATGTGGTGCTACTGGCCAGTGAATCCGCGGTCAAGCAGCATCCAGATTATCCTGACGCAAAATCGAGCTATGACGTCGCGGCTGCGGCTAGCCTAGTTGACAGCTTGGTTGACGAATCAGGAATTGCCGAGGTTCGATCAATGATCGCCGAGGTTAGTGAATGCGGCGAGCCCATATTGGTCAGCGCAAGTGCCTACGAGCGCGGAGGCTTCAATGCGATCCCGGCTGCCTTGGCGAGACTGTTAAATGACCGCTTGGATACCCTGTTCGACAGGACCGTCGTTCAGACTAATATCGTCAGCCATACAGGCGCTGACGGCTATGGCCGGCTCGCTCGGCAAGCTGCATTTGAAGGAACGGTTGAGAAGGAACGCGAATACGTGATGGTGGACGATTTCGTCGGTCAGGGTGGCACGCTGGCGAATTTGCGGGGCTATATCGAAAAAAAAGGCGGGAAGGTCGTCGGGGCCGTTGCGCTGACCGGCAAACCCTACTCGGCTAAACTAAACCCCTCACAGGAGCAATTGCATGAACTCCGACAAAAACACGGATCAGACTTCGAGAGATGGTGGAAAACACACTTCGGCCACGCCTTCGATTGCCTTACTCAATCAGAAGCTCGGTACCTCGCCCGCTCCCCGGATGTTGACACCATCCGAAATAGACTTGCTGCGGCAATGCGTGCAGGAAGTGGTAGAAGTCATGGACGAAGTCCTCGCGAGCAAAGACAATATATCAAGGAAATGAAAGCGCGTTTGGAAAACCGTTTTCCCGATGGGGAACCCGTGAGCCTGCGCCCGGTGCCGGGCCGTTGGCAGGGATACGATAGGCCCCCGAAAGATAAGGTCTCCGAAGTTCCCAGCTCGGTTTTCGACTCTCGGTTCGTTGTCCTCGGCATCAAAGGCAAGCGCGTGTCTCTACCGGCGACGCTCAAGCTCACGGCGGCCCTGCGCGGCTTATTGATGAAAGGGTGTCCCGAACAACCGCCGCCTGAATGGTTCAGCGGCCATCGCCCGGACGGAACGCCCACTGCGGATCCTCATCTGGCCTTGACTCCGCTCCCCTTCGTCGGATCGGAACATGCAGATGGTAGCATTATGGGTTTGGCGCTGGTTCTGCCGACAGGCTTGGATCAGCAGAAGGCCGGGCATTGCCTCGAACCGATCCTACGCGATCCAGCTACCGGATTGTCGCGTGAACATCCTTTGTTCGATGGCCGGTGGTTCGAGTGTGCTATTGAACTGGAAACCCGCGAACGCCCGCCGAAAAATATTGACCCGGATACTTGGACACGGGCATCGCACGTTTGGGCGAGCGTGACCCCGGTGGTACTGAACCGACATTTCGATGGCAAGGACAAATGGGAGCGGGCGGCTGAGAGCGTGAAAGATGCGTGTCTGCACATTGGTCTGCCGCGCCCACGCGAGGTATTGCTGCACCCGGTTTCGCTGATTGAGGGCGTCCCCCATGCGAGGGAGTATCCGCAACTGGTGCACAAGAACGGCGGCGGGCGACGGAGCCATAATCACGCGGTGATCGTCTTTGACGAGCCGGTACGCGGGCCGGTGATCGTGGGGGCGGGTCGCTTCCGGGGATATGGGTTATGCCGCCCAATGGATAAAAAAGGTGGAGACCGTGGCTGAGTTAAACGCTACGGCTTTCGCCGAGTTCTTCAACAAATTGTGGGGCCATCCGCCTTTCGCTTGGCAACAGGCATTGGTGGATAGAGTGCTGGAGCGGACAGAGGCTCCTTGGCCCGAAGCCATCGCCTTACCGACAGCAGCAGGCAAGACCGCGTGCTTGGATATTGCGGTATTCGCGTTGGCGGCCCAGGCATCTCGGTTGGCTCGGAAGCAAGCTATCACTGCACCTCGTCGCGTGTTCTTGGTCGTTGACCGGCGCGTAATCGTGGACCAAGCATACGAGCGGGCGCGCCTGCTGGCAGATCATCTTGAGAAGGCACAGGAAGGTATTCTCAAGCGCGTTGCAGACAGCCTACGACAGATTGCCCACGGTGGGGCGGACGGATTTGCGGGAGAGTTACCGTTGACTGCTCATGTATTGCGCGGCGGTATGTATCGGTCGGAGGCTTGGATGAGTAGCCCGCTTCAACCCATGGTGGTGGCTTCGACTGTCGATCAAATCGGATCCCGCCTGTTATTTCGCGGCTACGGGCGTGGTCCTAGCACGTGGCCGATAGCTGCGGGGTTGGTCGCCAACGACAGTCTAATCCTACTCGACGAGGCGCATTGTGCCCAGCCATTCTTGCAAACCCTGCAAGCAGTGCGGCGCTATCAAAAATGGGGGCATACTCCGCTTGAGCGTCCTTTTTACTCGGTAGTGATGTCGGCGACCCCACCACCGGAGATGGAGCGGTTTGAGGATTTATCCGAAGAAAGCCGCGATCCTACCCACCCGCTAGGTAAGCGTCAACTAGCACAAAAGCCCGCCGTCCTGAAGACAGTCGGAAAAGCCAAGGGGAAACGGGCTACGAATGTGCTGGCTAGGGCTTTGACCGAGGCTGCATCGGGGCTGCTCAACGATCAACGCCGCGCTATCGTGGTGTTCGTCAATCGCGTTGCCACGGCGCGGGAGACTTATTGCTTGCTTCAAAGCCGGGAAGACATTGACGCTGTACTGCTGACAGGTCGGATGCGCCCTGTTGACAAGGAGGTCGTCGTACAACGCTTAGAACCCCTCCAGTCGAGCCAATCCGCAGAACGTACTTTGGCAAGGCCGATGATCGTCGTCGCTACCCAAACTCTGGAAGTTGGGGCCGATCTCGATTTCGACGGCTTGGTGACCGAGTGCGCGAGTCTCGACGCCCTGCGCCAGCGTTTTGGTCGCCTGAATCGCATGGGGCGGAAAATCGATGCGCGAGCGGCGATTCTCATACGCGGAGACCAAATAGGCGACAAAGGGGATGATCCCGTGTATCGCGAGGCCCTTACCAAGACTTGGCATTGGCTCAACGAGCACAAAAACGAAAATGGCGAGGTCGATTTTGGAATCGCCTATCTGCCGGACGGCGACTCTTCGCTCAACGCGCCTTCCGTCGATGCTCCGGTGATGCTTCCCGCCCACGTCGATTGCTGGGCGCAGACCGCACCGGAACCACAACCTTCGCCCGATGTGGCTCCGTTCCTACACGGTCCCCGCGAAGGCGTGGCGGATGTGCAGGTCTGTTGGCGCGCTGATGTGGATTTGATCCATAAAAAGGAAACGGCACTGGAACTTCTGTCCCTGTGTCCGCCGAGCAACAGTGAGACGCTCCCGGTGCCAGTCGGTGTGTTCAGACGTTGGCTGGCCGGAGAAGACGCCGCAGACGACAGTGCCGATGTGGAAGGAATCGGAACTGAGGACGGCATTAGTGAGGACAGTTCGTTCGTGGTGGAACGCTTGGTTGTGCGGTGGCGAGGGGCCGAGACGGAGGTCGGGGACATCGCAGCGGATCCCAAGGCGATTCGGCCCGGCGATGTTATCGTGATCCCGGCCAACCATCCGGGAGATCCTCGTCAACTCGGAGACCTGCCACCGGATGCTGACTTGGATGTGGGGGACCGCGCCTATCGGCTCGCCCGTGCTAAGCCTATCCTCCGCTTGCACCCGAAGCTAGTGGATGGTTGGCCGAGTTCCGTTACGGGCAAAGAAAACGCTCGTGAGTTATTGATAGATTTGGAACGAAAAGACGAAGACGATGAGGTTGACGATACCTTGCGCGATCTTCTGACAGAACTTTCCAAATCGCCCGAATCGCCTTGGCTATCAGACACCGCGAGCGAACTCTGCAAGGATTTTTCTGGGTCGAGACTTCACATAGTCGGCAACAATAGCTTGGTGTTTATCGGAAGTCGCCGCATTCGGAAACTCACTCACGAAGCCGACATCTTTAGTGATGAGGATGATGCTAGCGCGTCCGGTATTGGGCGTCCCGTCAAACTGCTAAGGCACCTTCCCGATGTCGAAGCATTGGCCCGCCGTCATGCTGTGGGCTGCGGCTTGCCGGATGACTTGGTTGAAGCCATCGCCTGCGCTGGTCTGTTACACGATTTGGGTAAGGCCGATCCACGATTTCAGTCTTTGTTGCGTGGCGGTGCTCGGTGGTTGGGCGGAGAACCTCTCGCTAAGTCTGCCGAAATACCGAGAAATCGGGTAGCCTATAAGAGGGCGAGGACCGCTTCCGGCTATCCCAAAGGTGGGCGGCACGAACTGCTTTCGGTGCGCTTGGCCGAAAGTGCGTCGGTGCTTTTGCCGGAAAGGGACGATCTGCGCGACTTGGTTCTGCATTTAATCGCCAGCCATCACGGCCACTGTCGGCCGTTTGCGCCGGTGATATTCGATGAGCAGGGCGTGGATGTGGATTTCGAGTTGCGCGGCCAACCGACGCACTGGTCTGGTCCCACCGGCCTTGAGCGTCTCGATTCTGGGGTTGCGGATCGCTATTGGCGGCTGGTGCGGCGCTATGGCTGGTGGGGTTTGGCTTGGCTGGAAGCGCTGCTGCGGCTTGCTGATTGGCGGCAGAGCGAACAGGAGGAGACACAATGACGGCCAATAAATCAAGCTCGGGACTTTTGCTCAATGGACTCGACGGCAGCAATCCGCTCGGGTTTCTCGCGGCTATTGGTACTTTGCGAATTGCGACTGAGGCAAATTCATCGACGAACTGGCGTATAAGTTGGAAAGAGCAGGGTGGGCACTGGTCTCCTGTGTTACTTGGGGACATAGCGCTTACAGCGGATGATTTGATCGAACTACTTATGCCTGCTCTAACAGAGATGAAAGATGCGTTTAAGTTTGCCAACGATCTAACGATTAATTGTGAGGAGTTCCGGCAAGTAGCTCAATCCGCCTCCAACGCAGCAGTGCTCACTGATCGGCACTATGCAGATTTCATTGCCGCCTTTGGTTGCGATAGCCTCCCCATCTCCGCGAAGGACTCACGCATTCAGGACACGGCGCTGAGAACTATGAGCGGAGCCGGACATCAGCACTTCATCGGCTCCATGCGAGAACTCGTGGAATGCACTAAGTCAGATCATTTGAGTGCTTCCTTGTTTGAGGTGTGGCAATATTCAGACCCCAAGCCGAGTATGCGCTGGGACCCTTTGGACGACCGCAGGTATGCTCTGCGTTGGAAGGAACCTTCGGGCGATCCAGTACGCACGATGCGCGGTGCCAATCGTCTCGCCGTGGAAGCGCTGCCTCTTTTCCCTACTGCACCTGGGGAACGGCACTTACATACGACTGGCTTTTCGCAGCGGCGTGGTGAAGGAGTGTTGTTCTCGTGGCCAATCTGGGAAGGGGCTTTGGGTATTGAAGTCGTGCGGTCTCTGCTCAGCTTGGCCGAGTTGCAAAAGCCTCTACCGGATCGTAAGAGTCTTTTAGCGTTAGGCGTTGTCGAGGTTTATCGGAGTCAGCGAATTACTAGGGATAAGTATCGCAATTTCACGCAGGCGGTACCTATATGATCCAAGACGGCTAACTCATGACGTTGGTTATGGTGATTTCCGGGGCGGCACCGCCCCGGCCTCATTGAAGCTGGACGCCGCGCTGGAACTCAGCAAAGGCTTTGGCGGTATTTCCGGGGTGGCACCGCCCCGGCCTCATTGAAGCTGGACGCCGCACTGGAACTCAGCAAAGGCTTTGGCGGTATTTCCGGGGTGGCAACGCCCCGGCTTCATTGAAGCAAGCAACCACCAAAGCCGGAGTCCTCAGGCGGGCTGTATTTCCGGGGAGTAACCGCCCCGGCCTCATTGAAGCCTCTCCAAGCAAGGCCAAAGGCTGGGGCAAGGTACCTTGCTGCGCCTGAGTTTTCCCGAACCAATTGAGATTGTATCGCTTCTGAGAAAAGATTATCTTAAGTTAAACTTGAAGGGGGGCATGACTATGTCAGAGGTGATCAGCGCCAAACAGCTCCGCGAGCGCCTACAGGATGTCGTTAAAAAAGTGCGACACGGGGAGCGATTTACCGTTATATATCGCAGTCGTCCGGCTTTCGACATCGTCCCGGTTGGCAGTCCACCGCTCGAAAACGCGCCACTGGAATCGGATTCGCTGTACCAGGCCCCGGCCGTTGGGGCATCCGAATCGGGGGACGCTGCCGCACGGCATGACGAGGTGCTGTACCGGTGAGGCAAATGTTTGTGGATACGGCCGCATGGGTTGCGGCCGCGGATAGTAGTGATATGATGGGTTCGGCGGTACGAGAAGCTCGGGATCAATGGCTGTCGTCTGGAGGCGTACTGACGACGACCGACTATGTGATCGACGAGACTCTGACCACCGTCCGGTTCCGCCTTGGTCTTAATGCTGCTGAAGCTTGGTGGCAGCAAATCGACGGCTCGGCTCGACTGCGAATCGAGTCTATTGACGAACCGCGAAGAGAACGGGCGCGGTCACTTTTCTTTGGCTATCGGGATAAGGAATTCTCCTTTACCGACTGCTGCAGCTTTGTTCTCATGCGAGAACTGCGAATCCGTCGAGCATTGACATTGGACCACCATTTCCGACAGATGGGCTTTGAAGTTATTCCATAACATAGTGGATTTACGGCGTGTGTTGAGCTCCTGACATCGCCGTGCATTCCGATTGGATACCGTAATCTATGAGCAAAGCAGTCTATTTGGCTGGTGATTTTTCTGGAATCCAGCGTTATGTGCTGGGTGTCAAAAGCGCGGGCAAAGCACAGGCGAAGCGCTTGCGAGCTCGATCTTTCCTGCTTGAACTTTTTGAACATGCTGCACTTTGGACGGTAAAGGAACGTTTGCACATTGCCAACGATGATGTCCTAGTCCAGGGTGGCGGTGGTTTCCTGATAAGGATTCCACCCGCTACCGATCCGGTTCATCTTGAGGAGATCCGTTCCGGTCTGCAACGCAAGCTGTGGGATGAATCCGGCGGAGAAGTCCAGTTCTCGCTGGGCTGGGGTAAGACGCCATTCGCCGCCCGCGCTCATCTGGAACTTCAGAAGCGCCGTATAGGAGCTTCCATGCTGCAAAGCAGTGGCGGTTGGAACCCAGAGGGTTGGAGTCAACCTCCACTTGACGAGCCGTTTGGTAAGCCGTGCGACATCTGTGGTCAGTCTCCGGGAAGCCAGGTTGTGCAGTATGAAGGTGAGAAGGTTCTACATTGCAAAAGCTGTCTGGAGGCTCGCAGACTCGGTGAAAAGCTGACACGGTGGAAGTGGATGCGCCCCGGTGGCGGATCGGTGCGAGCGCTAGGCATCAGCTTTGAGAACGTGAACAGCCAGACGCCGGAATCCTTTCGCGTGGGCCGTTGGATACCGCGTCATCCCGATTCCAGAGAACCGCTGACATTCCAAGAGATCGCAGAGCAAGCTCGTAGCGACCATCGCCTAGCTGTGCTGAAAGCCGATGTGGACGACATGGGCGTCCGGGTCGGACAAGTTGCCGGAGAAGACCCGTCGTATAACCGGCTGCGATCTTTCAGTTACAGTCTGCACGAGTTCTTCGGACAGACAATTCAGGAATTGTTGGAAGAGTCATGGCCTTTGATCTATACGCTGTATGCCGGCGGGGATGATCTACTGCTAGTTGGCCCTTGGAACATCGTGCTCGATTTTGCCGGGTCTCTAGCAAGAGAGTTTGAGACAGGGCCGGCCCAAGAGTATTCACCGCTGACTTTAAGCGCTGGAATCGCTCTAACCCCTTACCGCGTACCGATCCGCCACGCAGTGGAGCGTGCAGAGGAACTCTTGGAGTCGGCCAAGCAATGTCCGGGCAAGAATCGGTGCGCCGCCCTCGGGGCGGATTGGAGTTGGAAGCAGCACGAATCTGTAGTAGGCGATGGCAAGCAGCTAGCGGACTGGGTTGCGAGTGGAGTGGCACCTCGCTCGCTACTACATCGTTTGTTGCGTCTCGCGGAGAGCGGCAAGTCTTTGAGTGCGGCCCGCTGGGCTTATCAGATTGAGCGCAACGTGCATCGACGCTACTCCGACTTTCGTCGCTGGGCGAACCATGTGATTGAATATCTAGAGCGCGACGAACAGCGCGTAAGCGAATTGGCGGCGAGTCTCCGTTACGCCTTGTTGGCAACACGACCGCGAAAGGAAGGACGCGATGACTAGCATGGAGGATGCTATGAAAAAGGCGGGATTTCAACCTGAACAACGAGAACGGCGAGGTCGCGGAGGTGGTCGTAACAAACCGCCAAGGGAAGACCCGCCAAAATTTCCAGACTCGTATTTCGAGACTGATAACCAAGGGCGAAGCTATCTTCAGCCCGCCTTCGTCTCCAAGCGGAATGTGGATATTTTGGCACGATACTTAGGAAGAAATGCCAAGCCTAATCTCACCACGGGCCAGTTACGCCGTTTCTTCAACCACTGCCGCGAGATTGAACGTCGATTGAAAGTTGACGGCGAAAGCTGGCATCAAGTATCTGCTGGCTTCGAGGCGCTCTGTTACCATGCCCAAAACGCAAAATCGGCGGGCAAGATACCTCAAGAATTTCAAAATTTCATCGATGACAATGTGAAGCGGGTAATCTCTACAAAAGAGCCGGAAAGAGCTTTTCTGGACGGCTTTTTGCCACATTTCGAGGCATTGGTCGGCTTTGGGGCCGCTCATCTGAGGAAGGATTCCTGACATGCAAAGAACTGCTATTTACGCCATTACTTTTACCGCTCGATGCGAAAGCGGCCTTCATATCGGTGGTTCGCAAGACGAGTTGGCAATTGGCGGCTCCGATAGTCCGGTGATCAAGAATCCGGCAACTCGTCAGCCCTATATCCCCGGTTCCTCCCTGAAGGGAAAGATGCGAGGCGAATTGGAGAAGCAATTGGGCCGATTCGGTGGCCGGGACAATGACCGTCCGTGCGGTTGTGCAAAGGACGAATGCCCCATCTGTCGGATATTTGGAGCGCACATGAACACCAGAAGCAATCTCGGCCCTTCCCGCATCATCGTCCGCGACGGTAGGCCCCTCACGGGTGTTCGCATCGAGAACAAGACGGAAAATGTCATAAACCGCCAAACTGGTGCGGCTCAACATCCGCGATCCAACGAGCGGGTCGTCGAGGGTACGGAGTTCAAGATGCAGATCGTTCTGCAAGTATTCGATCTCGACGGACATTTCTCATACACGGACGGCAACGGCGGCTCGCATCAAGGTGATGAAGCCCTCCAAGCGGTCGTCGCCGATGGTTTGCGCCTAGTTCAGATGACGGGTCTGGGTGGTGGGACGAGCCGGGGTTCGGGGGCGGTGAGTTTTCACGATTTCAAACTGGATGGTAACCCATGGAAACATTGGTCCGCCTGAAGCTGAAGCCTCTCGGGGTTTGGACTACGCCTTGGCAGGCGGATTCGCTGCTTGGCGCGATGGCGTGTACATGGGCGCGTTCTCGGGGGCAGGATGCGCTCCAGCGGGACTTCTTGGAGCCGTGGCTCGCCCATGAGCCGCTGTTTGTCATATCCGACGCTTTTCCCGGCGATTCTTTGCCAGCACCGGCGGGGCTGTCGTTGTGGTGGGATTGGCCCGCAGAGAAACGCAAGAACGTCAAGAAACATCGCTGGATGACTGCAACCGACTTTTGTCGAGTCCAAGAGGGGAAAAAACCCAATCTAAAAGATTCCGGTATCGCCATCCGCGATCGCGTACGGCTGCGCAATACCATCTCCCGCGTTTCCAATACCACGGGTGCTGGCGGTGAACTCTTTGAAGTGCCGTTTTCAAATCTCAGCAAGCCCGATTGCGACTTGACTATTTTTGCTCGCGCGACCGATGGCGGCCTGCAGATTTTGCTGGAAGTCTTGGGAATGCTGGGGCGGACCGGATATGGTGCCGATGCCTCGGTGGGCCACGGCAGCTTTGAGCTAGAAGGAGAGCCAACACCCTGTTCCGAACTGGATAATGTTCCTAGAGCCGACGGATTCATATCTCTCTCAACGTTCCAGCCAGCGGCTACGGACCCAGTGGAAGGTTTCTGGCGGCTCTTCGTCAAGTACGGAAAACTGGCTCCAGAGTTCCACTCGGCGGCCGTGTTCAAACGTCCACAGGTCATGCTGTCGGCCGGTGCCTGCTTCCGCACGAAACACCCTCCAAAACCTTTTTACGGTGCCCCTATTGGGCCGGAGCGTTTGCTCAGCAAAAATGCCCGTGAATCGCTTGCCGAACGTGGCGTTCACCCGGTTCAGGCAGCCTTCGGGCTCGCTGTCCCCATGATCTGGCGAGAAGTAAACGACCAGTGAGCCTACGAATGAAGGATTGATGCCTATATGGCACAGTTGCTCATCACCACTGTTGGAACATCTTTGCTCACCAACCGCGATGACCGCCCATGGGCAGGATGGAATGGGCGGGCTGGCGATCCGTTGCCAGACGCCGCAGTCGTAAAACAGTGGCTGGATCAAGCAGAGGCAGTCACAGCTAGCGCCGAAACCAATACCTTGAACGCCATTGGCGTCCATGCCTCAGATCATATCCTCTTCCTCCACTCCGACACACCAGAAGGGCGCTTTTGTTCAGAGCGGCTGCAACACTTATACGCTAAGCACTGTCGTCAAGTTGATGGTCGTTCGCTAACGGCCTTGGGATACTCTCACGCTAGCTTCTCTCAAAAGGGGTTGAAAGTCTTGATCGAAGAAGCCATCAAAGCCGTGCGCGAAGCACGTGAGAAATCCCTCAACCCCGTATTTTGTGCCACCGGTGGATTCAAGGCTGAAATCGCCTTTCTCAACTTATTGGGTGCCTTGCTTGAGGTCGAAGTGTACTACATCCATGAGCAATTTCGAGAGATTGTTCGCCTGCCTCGCTTGCCATTGAATTGGGATGTGCAATGGGTGTTGGAACGCGAGGATTTTTTTCAGTGGATTGATGACGAACCTCGTCCGAGTACGGAAGTGGAAAACCGATTAAAAGCACGTCCCGAACTTCGACCGCTTATCGAGGATGATGCAGATGGAAACTCATACCTCAATGCCGCGGGCGACTTGCTGTTTCGCGTTGCCAAGGAACGGTTGAGCCTTGAACCTCGCTCGACTTGGCCTGATGCGGTGGCGAGACCGCCGCAAGAAAAAGATCAACTCTCTGGTGTGGAACATCACCGTCCGAAGGGTTGGAAGAATTTTGTCTCTCGCCTTTGTGCGATCGATTGTGTAAGCCAAGTCTCTTATGATAAGGCTGCCTTTGGTGGAGAAGTGGTCAAGATGCTTGATGGTACTAATGGCGTCATTACGGTGCGATATGGTAAGAGTGACAAGAATTTGCCCTTACGCATTGAGACTTCTGCTCGCGGAACAGAGCAAACGGAGTTGGTTAAAGAATACATTGCACGGTGTCTTCGGAACTGATCACTTTTGCGTGATTCATATCAGGTTTTAAAGACCTAAAGGCTTAGAAGGCATGATTGCTCTACTAGCTGCCTTTAACCATATAGAGAACGCCCTCCCATGACCCCCGATCACCAACTCACCCTTCCCTTGGCTCCGCCGCTAGCCGATGAGGATACGCCGCTCGTCCCGGCTCGCATGGTCAACGAATGGGTCTATTGCCCACGGCTGGCCTATTTGGAATGGGTGGAAGGCGAGTGGGCCGAAAGTGGGGATACAGCCGAGGGGCGTCGCGCTCATGGTCGGGTCGATGAAGGTGGGGGGCGCTTGCCCGCGCCCGATGAACTAGGCGAGGAGATGACTCGCGCCCGATCCGTTACGCTTTCCTCGGAGCGTCTCGGCGTTATCGCCAAGATGGATGTCGTGGAGGCCGACGAGGGCATCGCCATGCCGGTGGACTTCAAAAAGGGCAAGCGGCCCCACGTGGCTGCCGGAGCCTACGAGCCGGAGCGCGTCCAAATCTGCACCCAAGCCATGATTCTCGAAGACAATGGCTACGAGGTCGAGCAAGGTGTGCTTTGGTACGCTGGATCACGCGAGCGGGTACAGGTTGTTATCGACGAAGAACTCCGCGCCCGGACGCTGGAGGCGATTGCCGGTCTGCGCTGGGCAGCGACTGCTGGTCGTCGGCCACCGCCGCTCGAAAACAGTCCCAAGTGCCCGCGCTGTTCGCTGGCTGGCATCTGCCTGCCGGATGAGACCAATCTGTTCCGCAAGGGGTATCCGCCGCGCCCGCTGAACCCGTCCGACGATCCGGCGCTGCCACTCTACGTGCAAACGCCGGGTGCGCGGCTGCGCAAAAGCGGCGAGCGCTTGGTGGTGGAGACCAAGGAAGATACCGTGGAGGTGCCTCTGATCGACGTTTCCCAAGTTGATCTATTCGGTCCAGTCTCGGTAACTACGCCGGCTCTACACGCGCTGATGAACGCCGAGATTCCAGTGTCGTGGTTTTCTACCGGCGGCTGGTTTCTCGGCCACACCGTGGGGACTGGCAATGGCAATGTGGCCGTGCGCCAAGCCCAGTATCAAGCTGCTTTTGACGAGCCTCGCCGCCTCGCTTTTGCGCGTGACTTGGTGGCGGCTAAGGTGCGTAATGCGCGGACGATGCTGCGGCGCAACTGGCGCGTCCACGGAGACGCAGAGGCCAAAAATGAAGTTTTGGTCCGCTTACAGCGCATTGTCCAGCGGGTGCCCCGCGCCAAAGACGACCGTCAACTGCTGGGCATCGAGGGCGAGGCCGCAGCGATCTATTTCGCCTGTTTTGCGAATATGCTCGCCGAGGGGGCGAAAGAGGATGTGCCGGCGTTCGCTTTTGCAAAGCGCAATCGGCGTCCGCCCACCGATCCGGTAAATGCCATGCTATCGCTGGCCTATGCCCTGTTGACACGGGTTTTTACGACTGCGATCTCGGCGACTGGTTTGGACCCCTACATGGGCCTCTATCATCGCCCGCGCCACGGTCGCCCGGCACTGGCGCTCGATTTGATGGAGCCGTTCCGGCCCATTGTCGCGGACTCGTGCGTGATTCAGGCGATCAACAACGGCGAAGTCAAACCGGGTGATTTTGTGTTCAATGGCCCGGCGTGCTCGCTAAAAACGGGCGGTCGCAAGGCTTTTATCGCTGCGTTTGAGCGCCGTTTAGAGCAGGAAACCACGCATCCGCTTTTTGGCTATCGCGTCTCTATGCGGCGGCTGATTGAGGTGCAGGCTCGGTTGTTTGCCCGGCATTTGCAGGGCGAGATTGTCCCCTATCCGCATTATCTGCCCCGGTAGCGAATATGGCCAACGAGCGTCTCTACATCGTCGCTTATGATATAGCTGATCCGAAGCGTTGGCGGCGTGTGTTTAAGGTGATGAAAGGCTATGGGCACTGGTTGCAGTTGTCGGTTTTCCAGTGTCGGCTGACGGCTCGGCGACGCGCTGAGATGACGGGGCGGTTGGAAGGTCTGATCAAATTGGCGGAGGATCACATCCTAATTTTGGATTTGGGGCCTGCTGACCAAGTTGATCCGCTGGTAGAGAGCTTAGGCAAGACGTATGAAGTGCCGAGTCGGCAGGCGACCATTGTTTAGCGAAGTATCTGCCTTGTCCTCTGCGAGTGCTCGGATGCAGAGCAAAGGGCCGGTAGCCCTCGCAATGTGCTTTCTATTTGTATTACAAGGAGATAGGTCGTATTATGATATGCGTTTGGCGAACAATTTGCATGTGTGAGAAGACAAAGCGGCGACCGCTCGCAAAGCCTGTGGAAAACCCAAGCCGCACAGGGAGTTCCGCAGAGACGATTTCCGGGGTGGAAACGCCCCGGCCTCATTGAAGCCCTACTCAACCTCGCCGCGCATACGGACGGCGAACCAGATTTCCGGGGTGGAAACGCCCCGGCCTCATTGAAGCGCCCTTCTTGGTTGACCCGAGCGACGCCAGCATCAGGATTTCCGGGGTGGAACCGCCCCGGCCTCATTGAAGCCTCCTCCTGTGAGGGTATCGTTAAGAGTACGACCGTATTTCCGGGGTGGAACCGCCCCGGCCTCATTGAAGCTCGGTCAGCGAGGCGATCCGATTAATCAGCGGGGCGCATTTCCGGGGTGGAAACGCCCCGGCCTCATTGAAGCGTACAGGTACCGAGCCACACCAAACGAGACCGCAGACCATTTCCGGGGTGGAAACGCCCCGGCCTCATTGAAGCAGCAGAAAACCGATCCAGTAGGGGACTACCGCGCGGGATTTCCGGGGTGGAACCGCCCCGGCCTCATTGAAGCCAGGGCCTCCTCGGTGTAGAAGTTGACGACGAGCGTGTGATTTCCGGGGTGGAACCGCCCCGGCCTCATTGAAGCGACAGCGTGGCGATGAATTCCTCGACGGGCATGTTGCCCATTTCCGGGGTGGAACCGCCCCGGCCTCATTGAAGCTCAGGGGGTCGTAGCTCTGGGTACATGCTCTATCGGATCCATTTCCGGGGTGTCCTCGCCCCAACCTCATTGAAGCTTGTAAGCCTGTCGCTTGGACACGGTCAACAAAGCCGATTTCCGGGGCGTCTCTGCCCCGGCCTCATTGAAATCCCCTCTTTGAAACTAGAAGACTTCACATATATTTGACTGCAAGAGTACGCCAACCAATCCTTGATCGGCCCAAGAAAATGTCCATGAGCAGACGCAGACTCCCCATCGGCATTCAGACCTTCCGCGAGATCTGCGAGGAAAATTGCTACTACGTCGATAAGACCGCCTACATTCAGCGGCTGCTCGACGAGGGCAAGCACTATTTCCTGTCGCGTCCGCGCCGTTTTGGCAAAAGCCTGTTCTTGGACACGTGCAAGGAATTGTTCGAGGGCAACGAGAAGCTGTTTGAGGGGCTTTATATCCACGATCGTTGGGATTGGTCTCGGCGGTATCCGGTGCTGCGGCTCAGCTTCGGCGGCGGCTATTTCACCGAGCCGGGCTACTTGCAAGCGAATCTCATGGATCAGCTAACCGCTATCGAACGCCGAGCTGGGATGGTTGCCGAGTCCGCTACGGTGCCGGGACGCTTCGCTCGCCAGCTAGAAACACTACACGAGCGCAGCGGTCAACGCGTCGCGGTGCTGATCGATGAGTACGACAAGCCGATTTTAGACGCGCTGGAAGTGCCGGAGGTTGCCCGCGCCAACCGCGACTTGCTGCGCGGCCTGTACGCGACGATCAAGGACTGCGACGCCCATATACGCTTCACGTTTATCACCGGGGTAAGCAAATTCTCCAAGGTCAGCCTGTTTTCCGGCCTCAACAACCTCACCGACATCACCTTGGAACCGCAACACTCGGCGCTCTGCGGGTACACCGAGGCCGACTTGGATGCAGTGTTCGCGCCGGAGTTGCCCGGCTTGGACCGAGACCAGATCCGCGACTGGTACAACGGCTATAGTTGGCTGGGCAATGAGAAGGTGTACAACCCCTTCGACATCCTGCTGCTGTTCCGCAACCGCGAGTTCAGAGCGTATTGGTTTGAGACCGGGACGCCGACGTTTTTGGTCGAAACGCTGTTCAAACGCCACGTTAGCTCCCTCAAACTCGACTCTATGATCGGCAGCGACGAGTTGCTCTCGACGTTTGATGTCGATCACATCGCGACCGAGGCGCTGCTGTTCCAGACCGGCTATCTGACCATTATCCGCCCCGAGCCGCGGGGTGGCGAGATGTTCTACCGGCTGGGCTATCCCAATCAGGAGGTGCGCCAGAGCCTCAACCGAAGTCTGCTGAACCAGCTAACGGGGGATCCGTCGCGTCGGGCCGAGCACAGTGCGCGGCTCTACGACTTATTGGGAGCCAACGATTTCGCCGGGCTGGAGACCCTGTTCCACGCCTTCTTCGCCAGCATTCCCTACGAGTGGTACACCAATAACGACATTGCGAATTACGAAGGGTACTACGCCAGCGTATTCTACTCCTACTTTGCGGGGCTGGGGCTGGATGTCAGGGTAGAGGATAGCAGTAGCCACGGGCGCTTGGACATGGCGGTGCTGTTCAACGACAATGTCTATCTATTCGAGTTCAAGGTGGTGGAGATGGCGTCTGAGGGCGCGGCGATGGCGCAGTTGAAGGAGAAGCGCTACGCGGACAAGTACCGCGCCTTGGGACAGCCGATCTATCTGATTGGTGTGGAATTTAGTAAGGATGATCGCAACATAACGGACTTTGACGTGGAGCAGGCGTAACCTGCCTCATCAGCCATGAACGACCTCGAAACGCTGCAATATCTATTCGACGTGCAGGGCTATTTGGTGCTCGAAAACGTCCTCGCCGCCGAAGAAGTGGCCGCCCTCAACCACTTGCTCGACGCGCACCTGCCGCCGGCCAAGGGCAGCCGCTTTGGTTCTGCGCCCGCTGGCTCGGGCTTTTTGGACTGGGGCGAGCCCTTTATCGACCTGCTTGACCACCCCCAAGTCATGCCCGTGCTGCGCTTCCGCTTGGGCGATTGTTTCCGCCTCGACCGGATATATGGATTGTGTCTGCGCCACGGCATGGCTAGAGGCGTCTTGCACAGCGACTACGGTGCCACGTCGCCCGCCTCTGGGGCGCAGCCGGGCCAGTACCATCCCCTGCGCGATAACCAGATCCTCAACGGCTTTGTCGTGGCGACTTGGAACTTGACCGACGCCGGGCCAGACTACGGCGGCTTTTGCTGCATCCCCGGCAGCCACAAGAGCAATTTCATCCTGCCGCAACCGATTGCCGACGCGCCGGAACAGGCCCCCTGTGTGATTATCCCCTCGGCCCCGGCTGGCTCCGTCACTTTGTTTACCGAGGCTCTGACTCACGGGACGGCCGCTTGGCATGGGCACCATCAGCGGCGCGCTTTGCTCTACAAGTACTGCGTCTCGCAAATGGCTTGGACCAACAGGCGCGTGCAACCGCCGGCCGACCTGACCCGGCGGCAGCAGATCCTCTTTGGCGAGCCGGCCGACCCGCACCGCTTTTTCCCTTCGCTCTTTGAGGGCGTTGACGCGGTGGGCGGCTCGTAAATTGCAACGCAGCATCACTCCTTAGACGAGGTTTTCGATGACTCCTGAAGAAGCTGTAGAAAAACGCCAACAGTTGTTGCGCGATGGATTCTGCGTCGTTGATAACATTCTCAGCGACGAATTCTTACGGGAATTGCACGACGAGACCGAGCATATGATGGAGGACTGGGTGCCGCCGCCCGACTTCAAATACCAGGGTCAGCACGTCACCGCGCGCGGGGAGGACAATCCGACCATCCAGAAGCTGCTCGACTGGCCCCCCACGCGCCGCGCCCTCGAACAAATGGGCCTAGGCGACTTTGCCAGCACAGGCGGCATTATCCTCTTGACCAAAGACCCTGGCGAACCGGCCCTGTACTGGCATCAAGACTGGATGCAGTGGAACGACCCTTTGAGCTGTTCGCCGTGGCCGCAGATCATTTTTGTGTCCTACTACTTGAGCGATACCGCGCCGGAAAACGGCTGCCTCAAAGTCATCCCCGGCACCCATCACAAGCGCATCTCCCTGCACGACGATATGGTGCCAGCCCACGAGCAAGGGGCGCGTTTTATCGAAGAAGATCACCCGACCATGTTCAGCGACCACCCCGACCAAGTCGATGTCTGCGTCAAGGCTGGCGACTTAGTGTTGGCCGATGCCCGCGTGCTGCACTCGGCGTATCGCAATCGGACCGACGAACGCCGCACGTTGGTGTTGGCTTGGCACCGGCGCCCGGATACCGTTCCCGCCTATTGGACCGATGAAGTGCCGGCCATCATTGCCGAGCGCGACCCGGAAAAGGAATACCCGGGCTCGCGCATCCCGGGCGAGTTGCTGCAGTAGGGACTTTGCGTTGCTGTTTTGACGCTCTATCACTCACCCTTTTGTGGAGACGGGATATAGGTTAATGACCAGCTTTCAATACATTGGGAGTTTGAGGATCGCAACCGTCCTCTGTTTTTCGTTACTACCGAATCAATTGGTAGGTGTAGAAGGAGATTATAATGTGGTGGATCGGTCGGAGGTGCTGGCGGCGATGCGGCAGCATTATGGTGGTTATGAACTAACAGCGACGACCAATGGCAAGTGGTTGGCGGATGTGGTGTTTTATCTTGCGCGGCAAGCTAGGGAGCGCGACCCGGACGGCCCGCCGCTGTTTATCGGGCACGAGGAGTGGTTCCGGTCGTTTTTGGCGGTGACCGGGCAGACGGAGCATACGGCACCGCGGTACGCCCTGCTGAACTATCGCTACGAACAGAATATGGAAGTGGACTATCGGCAGGATCGGGTCATTCGCGAGGTGGTGGAAGGGCCGATGCCAGAACTGGCCTTGAATGTGCGAGTTAGCTGGGAGGATGGGCCGGACAGACCAGACCGGTATTCGTACATAGATACGCTTTCGACGCCGCCTGCTAAGGTGACTAATCGGCAGATGATTACCTATCGCTTGTTGGATTTTGGCGATTGGATGGTTTACGATGAAATGGAGGGGATTACAGCGCGTCCAGAGTCCGGCGTATTGGCTCTTCTTTTTCGCCTCATCGGCGAGGGACATATTACCCATTCTCGAATAGCCATTGCCGAGGACGGCATTCAGGTGTCGCGGACGCGGGCAGAGAAGGCGTATATAAAAATGATGACCACGGTGACGATCTATCCCAATGGGATCATAGATAAAGGGGTGCCGGATGGTCGATCCGATCTGCTGGAACTGGAAGAGCGGCTCAAGCAGCCAATGGAAATTGATTATGTGGAGTTCTCGGACGATAGGTAATGTGGGTGAGAGATTGAGGATTGTAACCGTCCTCTGTTTTTTGCTACTGCCCGGCTCGCTGGCAGGTGCAGAGGGAGCGTATAATGTGGTGGATCGGTCGGAGGTGCTGGCGGCGATGCGGCAGCACGGTGATTACGACCCGACCGCGACGACCAATGGCGCGCGGTTTCAGGCGGAGGTGTTGTTGTATCTTGCGCGGCAAGCTAGGGAGCGCGATCCAGATGGACTGCCACTGTTTATAGGGTATGAGGATTGGTTTCGAGCGTTTTTGGCGGTGACTGGGCGGACGGAGCATACAGCGCCTCAGTTTGCGCTGCTGAGCTATCAACACCGACAGAATATGGAAGTGGACTATCGGCTAGATCGAGTCATTCGAGAAGTAAAGGAAGGGCCGATGCCGGAACTGGCCTTGAATGTGCGGATCAGTTGGGAGGATGAGCTGGGTAAGCCAGACCGGTATTCGTACTTGGATACGCTTTCGACGCCGCGTTTTAAGGTGACTAATTGGCAGGTGATGACCTATCGCTTGCTGGATTTTGGGAATTGGGCTGTTTACGATGAGATTGAGGGGATTACAGGGCGTCCAATGTCCGGCGTGTTAGCTCTTCTTTTTCGGGTTATTGGCGAGGGACGTATTGCCCATTCTCGCATGGCCATTTCAGAGGACGGTGTTCAGGTGTCGCGGACGACGGCAGAAAAGGCATTTATGGGCGTGACGACCACGGTGACGGTGTATCCTGATGGAATTATGGAGAAGGATGTGCCGGACGACCGAGCGGATCTGCTGGAATTGGAGAGGCGACTCAAGCAGCCGCTGGAAATTGATTATGTGGAGTTTTTGGACGATAGGTAATGAGATGATTCGCAAACGAGTAGAAAATTCTTGAACCTCGACAAAAAATCGGCTGACAAACTATGACTGACAAATCAATTTTGCAGGAACAAGTCGCCTACTACCGGGCACGAGCTGCCGAGTATGACGAGTGGCATTCACGCCAGGGGCGATACGACCGGGGCGACGAGCACAATCTCCAGTGGCAGGCAGAATTGGACGCTGTGCGATCGGCAATTGAGCGGGAGCGGCCGTTCGGCAAGTGTCTTGAGCTTGCTTGCGGCACGGGATTGTGGACGACATGTCTGGTACAGGGTACCGCTGACCTGACGGCCATAGATGCTTCTCCCGAGACGATTGAGATCAATCGCACCAAGATACGTGATGCTCCGGTGCAGTATGTAGTGGCGGATCTTTTTGAGTGGTGGCCGACCGAAAAGTATGACTTTGTCTTTTTTGGGTTCTGGCTGTCGCACGTTCCGGCACAGCAATTCAATCGGTTATGGGAGATGGTTCGCGCTGCCCTAAAACCGGGGGGTAGAGCTTTCTTTGTCGATGGTCTGGCGACGCAAGAGACAACCGCCCGAGATCACGCTGCAATCGACGATTCGGGCGTAATGGAACGGAAGCTGAACGATGGCCGGACGTTTAACATCGTAAAAGTATTCCACGACCCGGATCAGTTGGAACGGCAATTGCGCGATCTTGGCTGGAGTGGATCAGTTGGAACAACCGGAGAGTTCTTTTACTACGGTTGCATGGTGCCGACAGAAATTGGCTAACGAGCGGATGCGTATGACTAGCGAAACGCAATCTATGTGGATTTACTCGGGCGACGATCACTAATTTTCGACTCTACTATCGCGTACTATATCAGATTGCCTTCGACATGAACGGGCCGGAAGAGGGTGCGGCGCTTAGGCGGCATGGCTTCGAGCGCCTCGGGATGGGGTTGCCACTTGTGCCATTTGCTATCGACGTAATTGTAGCGGCTGAAGATGGCGCAGCGCTCGTGCTTGGAGTTGCCCCACGGAGAAGCCGTGTGGGTGGTGCTTTCTGCGAAAATGAGTAGGGAGCCGGCCGGACACGTGTAGCGAGTCCAAAGGTCTGAATCGAGGTTTTGGGCTCCAGCGGGCAGGGGAAAGGCGGCCTTGTGGCTGCCGTTGATGAACAGGGTGCCGCCGCCGCTGGCATCGACCTCGTTCAGTTCCCATACCACGCAGGTCAAGCTACTGCGCGCCTTGCCGGGCACGCAGCGGTAGTTGTGTCCGTCGCCGGGCAGGCGCCACAGGCCATTGCCGTTGTGGGGCCCAAAGCCCCCTTCTCCGGTCTGGCGCATAGCTAGGCTGGTCGATTCCATGCGAAAACCGTAGCAGTCTTGGCTCGACAGGTCGGGATTGGCGAGGAATTCGTTCATAAAACCGACGATAAAGGGGTGGTCGGTCAACTCTTCCAAGGGGCCGCCGATAGGGCTGCGCTGCGGCTCTGGCAGCGATTCGGGCTGCTGGTGCAAGCGGTAGCAAAAGGCCCGCATCTCCTCCACTTCGTCCTCGCTGAGCAGACCGGGAATCAATAGCCAACCCTGGGTATCGAACAAGTACCTCTGTTCCGGCGTCGGATCAATTATGGGCTTGCCAGCGGCATTGGTTCGGGGTAGGTCAACCTCGTCTATATCGACGTAGCCGACGCGGTTCTGTTGGAAGAGGAGGGGCTTGGCGGTGCTGGGATCAGGTGCGGACATGGCTATTTCTTTCTCGCTTGAATACGGCCTCGTCTTCGGCGATGGGTCTCTTCTTCCGTCCGAATCTCGACGGGGCCAATGACCTCTTGGACGCGTTGCTGATTCCACCCCTTGGGATATTTGTTCTTGTCCATCTTATCGCCTCTCCAGATGGTTTTATCAGCTAGCGGCGATCACTTCGCGCAAATGGGCCACGGCTAGGCGCATGCATTCTTCGTGGCTGCAACTGTTGAACTCGCCCAGTTCGAAGACCAAGCCAATTGTGCCGTTGAAATCCACTCCGCGCAGAATTTCTAACACGCGCTTGTAGTCGATAAACTCCTCAACACCGCTGTCGATCTTGTAGATCTTGGCCCGCACGTACGTGGCAAAAGGCGCAGTCGGCTCCAGATAGTCTTTGTACAAATCGACATTCGGATTGAACTCGCCGCGCGGATGAGAGCCAATGGCTCCCAGCCACTGTCCGGTATCCAACAGGAAGCTGAAATTGTCGCGCTCGGTCTCGCGCAGGATGCGCAGCACTTGGTCTGCGGTCATGGCGAAACTGCCGTTGTCGTGGTTTTGCAAGGCGATCATGACCCCGCGTTGGGCCGCGTAGTCGGCAAGCGCTTGGAAGTCCTCGATCATCGGACGCCACAGGGCCTCTTGTTCCTCGACGGTACTCGGCCATTTGTGGCGCGCGAAAACGCGCAGCACCTGCGCTCCTAGCAAAGCTGCGGCGTCGACGTCAGCGCGGCCCTGCTCCATCCGCTTGGCCCGATCCTCGGACGGCCCTACAAAGCTGCCGGCTCCAGCATAGCCGATGTTCAGGCCGCGTTTGAGGCAGAGGCTCTTGATGCGGTTGATATACTCGACGCTGCGGTCCATGCCCGACAAATGGAAATCGACGCCGTCCAACTGCAACTGGCGGGCTTGGTCGACGACCTGGTCAATGGTGGTAGTGGGTGTCTCGCGGGCCATGGTGCTCAATTTGATCACAGCTTATTCCTCCTCGGGCTGCCAGTCCGATTTATCCTGCGGATAGTAGCCAATGGCGCGCCGTCCGTGGTCGAGGTCGTAGCGCGGCCAAGTACTGTCCGACACTCCGTACACGATCTCGTAGCGCACCCCGGGGTGTACCACGGCCTGCTCAAAGACTCGCACGGCATCGCCGTGGCTGAGATGGTGCGGATGCTCGGGCTGATCGCGATTGATGTTGAAATTGCCTATGCGCACTGCGACGAATTCCAGGTCGTGCCTGTGGGAGTAGGAATAGCCCATGTGCTCGCCGAATAGCTTGCTGATCGTATAGTAGCCCAGCGGCTGGGGAGGGATATCAACGCGGCGCATAACGTCTTCAGGCAGGGGGCCGTGTACTCCGGCGCGACTAGCGTACGCTACCCGGCGCACTCCTTGGATGCGGGCTGCTTCGAACATATTGTACGTGCCGATGAAATTGCTGGACAGGGCCTTTTCCCACTCGCTATCGACGCCCGTCAAGTGGATGATGGCCTCCATGCCCTCGGCGGCTGCTAACAAAGCATCGTAATCGGCCACATCACCCACCCAGCTATCTTCTAGGTCGGGCATTTCCACGCGGTCAAAACCGCGCAATTGGTGGCGCTGTCCCATCCCCTTGACGAGCGTGGAGCCGACCGCTCCGGCGGCACCGGTAATGAGTATTTTCATGGCTTCCTCTAGTTCCGCACTTACTCTGCGTTGGCTTCGATCAGTACCTGAATTTTTACCTCGTCCCCGAGCACGGCGCTGAAACGTTCCCAGCTATTGACTCCGTAATCGGAGCAGAGGATGGAAAAGTTCGTTTCTAGGCCGATCTGCGCCTTTCCACCCCTCGGATTAATGCCGGTGCCGAGGATTTCGATGGGCAGGGTGACTTCTTTGGTGGTGCCGTGCATGGTCAGTTTGCCCTTGACGCTGAGCGTGTTTTCGCCTGTGCTGGTCACCTCGGTAGATTCGAAGGTGATTGTGGGGTAGGTCTCGGCAGCGAAAAAGTCGTCGTTTTGCAGGTGGCCATCGCGGCGCTCGTTGCCGGTGTCGATGCTCATGACCTGAATGGTGCCGGAGAAGCTGGCGGAGTCGGGTTTGGCAGCGTCGTAGCTGATGGTGCCGCTGAAGTCTCCGAAACGGCCTTTGGTGCGGCCGACGAGGTGGCGAATGCTAAAATCGACCGAAGAGTGCGAGGCATCGACCACGTAGGTTTCCGCTAAAGTCGCCTCGGCGGTGAGAGCGAATGTCAGGGCGGCAATCCATGCGAAGCGGAGGGCATTGGGACGAGTCATGGAAATCTCCTTGGCTATTGATGTGAGAGTGAATCAGGCATTTTTACCTAAAGATGCCTTTTGCTATACTACAAATCTGGCGCTGTAAGATGAGAACCTATAGCAGCCGGGGCAAGTTCCCCGGCAGGAGATGGCGATGATTAATTTTTCCCGTTCGTCCTTTACTTGGAAGGCTCATCCTTGGAAGCCGGACCCGTATTACAAGTGGCCCGGTGGCTTCGTCGGCGAGCACGGTCAGGTCTATCACGTGCGTTTTACCTTAGAGGCGCGTTGCGTTTTGCGCGGCGGCGATGGGGCCGAGTTGGCTGAACTCTTTTTGGGCGCGCCCTGCCGCAGCGAATACACCATTGCCAGCGAAAACCTGTTCCAGATCCCCAGCGGCGAGTGGCGGATGCCTTTTAGCCGCTCCTCAATTCCGGCGATTGCCCAGCGGCCGAGCACGGAGTCCGAGTCAGTCAGCGCGCGTTCGCTGGGGGATGCGTATCAGGACTATACCATCGACATTCGCTCTTATCCCGCCTCCGAGGCATTAGAGGAAGTCGAAGCCATTGTGGCCTCGACCTTTGCCGGCGACGCGCAAAATGCCTGCTCGGTGTATCAGGATGAGGCGAGTGGCATTGAGGTCGAGCTCGAATATCCGATCAACGTCATGAACCTCAACGCGGTCGATGGCCAGTATCAGGTCTGTACTGGTCCGGTACTGCTGCCGGATTTGGCTACTTGGGATGGACGCGATGTGCATCGGGTTTTCGTCGCCCATGCGGCCTTCTCGCGCCGCGACCGGGTGGAGTTCATTTTGCGGCGTCCGGTGCAAGCCGCGCCCGAGGAGCGGGTGTGGCTCGATGCGCCTCGGGGCCGCGATCGGCTGGAGTTGCTCGATCCTAGTAACCCACCTCCTGGTTATCCGCCCGAACGGGCCCAGCCGTTGGTGTACAACGAGACTTGGGATCTGGCCGCGCACAATGCGGTGTTGCGGGCCAATTGATTTCGACTACAAAGGAGATTGCTCATGTATCGCGCCGCAGTTATCGGTTTAGGCTGGATGGGCCTGCTATACGATCTGGCAGCCCGGATCGGAGATCGCTTTGAAATCGACGATATCGACCGGCCCACGCCGCCGTTGGACATCCATCGCAAATTCCACCACTACGACCACCCCGGCGACGAGGGCAATCCGACCTCGTATGCTGAGGCGCTCTGGGATCGGCCCGAGGTGGAGACGGTCATTGCCGCCGATCGCGATCCCAAGCGGCTCAAAGCCTATGGCGAGCGCTATGGGATTGAGGCGCTCTACGAGGACGCCGAGGCCATGCTGCGAAAGGAGCGGCCAGAGATCGTCGCGGTGTGTACCAATACCAAATACCGCGCGCATTTTACCTGTCTGGCCGTCGAGTGCGGGGCCAAGGGCATCGTCACGGAAAAGCCGATGGTGCATACGCTAGAGGAAGTGGACCGGATGGTAGGTGCCTGCGCTGCGGCGGGGGTGCCTCTGTGTTGTGGGGCGATTACCACGACCCATCCTTCGTTTGCGCGGGCCAAGGCGCTGCTTGCAGAAGGGGTGATCGGCGAACTGGTGTCGATCGAGGCCCCGGGCGCTGGGGCGCAGCATCAGAACTGGTCGTATTTCCTCGACGAGACCCCGGCGTGGGTGGTCGGTACGGGGGATCAGCCGCGGCGGGAGTCGGGCAGCGACGAGTTCGCCGGTCAGGGGATGTTGGTGGCTGCGGACGGGACGGTGGTGCATTTCCGCAAGGGAGCACCAGGGGTGCGGTTGTGCGGAGCGTGCGGGGAGATGGCTTTCGACTACGGCAAGGGGTGGCGGTTGTGGCAGCAGGTGGAAGGGCCACAAGGGCCGGTTGTGGCGGAGCTGGATTGGCCGCAGCCGCAGTTCAATGTGCCGTATGGAGCGGTGTATTGCGTGGACGATGTAATGCGGTGTTTGGCTGGGGAGATGGAGGAGCCGAAGAATTCGGGGCGGCGAGTAGGCGTGGCGTTAGAAGTAGAGGTGGCGTTGAAGGTTTCCGCGGCAAAGGGCGGGGAGCGGGTGGAATTGCCGTTGCAGGATCGGTCGTTGGGGCTGAATTACGACTGGTTTCGCTAGCAGGTGCGGGTATCAGCCTAGGCGTTTGATCTGAAAGTCTCGGAAGCGGATCCAGTGCTCGGCGTTTTCGGGGCCGTTGTAGCATTGGATGCTGACTCGATCGTCGCCCGGGGGAGGCAGTTCGCCCCGATCCGCGGTGTGGAATTGGTCCTCGCCCTCGGGCCGGTACTGGGCTTCCCAAGAGTCGGCGGTGACGACGAGGCGCAGGCGCACGCTCTGGGTGGGCATGGGCTTGCGGCCGGGAATAATGTAGAGATCGCCGTCGATTAATTCCTTGACTTGCTTGAAGACAGGTTTGCCGTTTTGGTACCAAGTGATGCCAGCCTGTTCGTACTGCTGGATGGGGTGGGTGTGATTGTACACCGTCACTTCTATGGCCCAGGTCCCCGCGCTGCGATCTGGGGCTGGACGCAGAAGCGCGTTTTGCACAGTAGGGGCCACGCCCGGTTCGACGCGAATTTCTAGGCCGTCCTGTAAGCGCCAGAAGCCGGGATGTTCGCGCAGCCAAGTCCACTCGGGATTGAGGGCACCGTCGAACGCATCGGCAAAGACGAGTTCTTCACGGGTTGTAGTCATGTTTACTCCTTTAGTTCTCACTCGTGTAATCCAGAAAAATAGGGGTTTTAACGGCCTTATTATTTATGAGGCTTGATCCGCGCTGTCAATAAGGGGTTCGATGATCCTTGCCTTGGATTCATTGGCAGGATACAGTATGGGGCGCAGCTATCGTCGATTCGTTCGACCGCATCAACACGTCCTCACCAAGGAGTAGTTCCATGTTAGATATAGGCGACAGGAAGCAGCTTTTTATCGACGAGCGGTTTTTTGCCGAGCGCGAGGGGATCGCGTTGCAAATGGGGACGCCGGTGCAGCACTTAGAGCCGGTGTTGCGGTCGGATCGGGCGTGGGAGGAGTGGGGGATTGGGGCGTATAACACAGTGTGGCGGGAGGCGGATGGCCAGTGGCGGATGTGGTACGACGCGACCATGCAAACGGGGTTGCCGATGGAGGGGGCGCGACGGCTGGGCTATGCAGAATCTGCGGATGGATTGCACTGGAAAAAGCCAGTGCTGGGCCTAGTGGAATTTCGCGGCAGCCGGGACAACAATATCGTCGCGCCGTTGGTCGAGCAGCAGAGCATGCAGGGGGCGACTGTGTTGCGCGACGAGCGGGCGGTAGCCGAGGAACGCTACAAGCTGTGGACCAAATTCCAGCCGATGGATGAAGAGCGAGAACAGGGCGTCGAGCCGGGGCTATGGGCGATGCACTCGGCCGACGGGCTGCACTGGCAGTACTATCCAGACCAGCCGAATCCGCCGCGGACGATGTGCGACACGCAGAATATGTTTTTCTGGGACGACCGGCTTGAACTCTACGTGGGCTATACGCGGGTTAGGGAGACCCAGCACTTGTCCGAAGCAGCCGAGGGCAAGGGCTCGTACCGCTGCGTTGGGCGGATAACCTCGCCCGATTTTAGGGATTGGTCCGCCCAAGAGATCGTCTTTGAGGCGGATGAGGAGGATTTGCAGATTCCGGTGCCGTTCCAGCGCGACGATCCCCGGCCCAATATCGACTTTTACACCAGTTGCGCCACCAAGTACGACGCAGCGCAGGACGCCTATTTCATGCTGCCGGCGGCGTATTATCACTGGGGTGAGGACGACTTCCCGGCGACCATGGACGTGCAGTTGCTCAGCAGCCGCGATGGGATTAGCTGGCGGCGGCAGGGGGAGCGCCGGGCCTTTTTGCGCCAGGGTTGGGACGGCGGATTGTTGAGCGGGATGCTGTTTGCCAATCCGTGGTTTATTCCGGTGGGCGACGAGTTGTGGCTCTATTACAATGGCACGGCGCGGCGGCACGGCGGTAGGGAAGACCAGGGGAAGGCGCGGGCGAGTGGGATTTTTCGCGCCTCGTTGCGGCTAGATGGGTTTGTGGCGGCGGAGGCTGGCTATGGCGGTGGGTCTTTTACGACGCCGCTGTTGCAATTTGCCGGCGAGCGGTTGGTGCTGAACTTCGATGGCGGGGCCGGGGGATGGCTGCGGGTGGAGGTGCTCGATGAAAGCGGGCAAGTGGTGCAAGCGTCCGAGGCGGTGATGGGCAATGGGGTGTGCAAGGAGGTGAGTTGGCAAGAGCCTATTGGGAAGCTGGCTGGCACGCCGGTGCGGCTGCGCTTTGAGATGCGGGACGCGCGGCTCTATGCACTGCAGTTTTTGCGTTGACCGGGGAGACCTTATTGGGGTTATTTGTATTAACGGACAAAGGAGACCGTTATGCAGATTATCCGTGTAAAGACCAAAAGGGAAGCACTTCGTGAAGTTCAGCGGCGCAGGAGTACGCCGGAAGGGGCGGGATTGATTTATAAAATCGTCGAATCGCGCTTTGGCAAAGGATTTAAAATCGTGGCCATGGACCCGGAGTTGTACGTGGATATGCTGACGGTCCATCCCCGATACAGGGGTCGCCCGCTGATGGGCAGGGGTACCTCCTGATGGCTGCGCAACCTGACGAGACCGGCGATGGCGGCGAAGCGCAAGAGGTTGTTCCTGTTGAGGATAGGAAATTCGCCGAACTAATTGCCATACAGCGCGAACGAAACGAGCTTGTGGCCCGCGCCTTGGATATTGACCAACAAGAAATCCAACTCAGTTACGAGTATGACTCCAAAGAGCTAGAGATAGAAGACGAACAAAACAAGAGAGCTCACCGCTTAGTGCAGCTAATCGTCGGCGGTTTTGCGCTCGTATTATTTTTGCTGCTGTACATGGTGTTCTATGGAAGCGAAGCTCAAGCTGACAAGGCTGAGAAACTACTGATCGGGATAATTTTATTACTGGGTGGTGCCTCTTTGCGTGATTTGATGGGTAGAGTTCAAAAACGCCTCATCAATCGCTAATTCTCGAAAATTTTTATTCCCCCCATTGGCATCCGTCCGCGCGTTCTCTCCAAATGGAATTATCTAATGGTTGACGAGACGGAGCAGCGTGTCCGCATACCGTGGTTCCCGATGTACCGCGAAGTTCGACACCTTCTTCAGGTCTGGTCTGGGCGTCCCAAAAAGCAGATCACCGGGTTACAGACTACACTTGGCGGACTGCGTGGAACGCCCCAGAAACCTGTCAATTGGACGGATCCTGACACATGGATCCTCGAACGACTCTCGAACGACGACCAAGACCTAGCTTGGGCTATTTGGACGAAAAGCGGCAAGACTGTCAACCCAAGGTACACCCACGGTTCTTGGCACCTGAGCCAAAAATACGAACTGCTTGAAGATGATACTGATGGCAATCTTCGCCTAACCAGAGCCGGCCAAAACTTCATCAAGCACGAACGCGGTGAAACAGAAGCCTTCCTCGATGAGCAAGAAGGGCTTGCCAAGCTCTTGACCCTTGTGGCCAACAACGGGCCGACACGTGTGAGTGGCATTCTTGAAGAATGGACCGAGCATCTCAAGCGCTATTCTTCTCCATTCAGCAGTCCTTCGACTTTTCGCAACACGCTCCATTGGCGGCTGAAGAACCTCCTTGACCGAGGTTTGGTGGATCGAAAGAGCGCAATGTACTCTGTGACCGATTTGGGCCTCGCATACTTCCGACAGGTCGGAACTGAGGAGGCCCTAGGCGGAGATGAAAAGCAGGAGCTTTGGTCGCTGGCCAAGAAACAAGAGACGTCGGTCCGAGAAAGCCTCCGCGATCTCCTGACCAACATGGACGCCTTCGCCTTTGAGCACCTTGTGAAGCGTCTCCTTGAGGAGATGGGTTACCAAAATGTCGAAGTGACGCCTCCATCAGGCGATGGGGGCGTTGACGTGGTTGCCGATATTGAACTCGGCATTACTTCGGTGCGTGAGGTCGTCCAAGCTAAACGCCACCGACGGACCATCCAGCGCAAGGAACTCGATGCCCTCCGTGGCTCACTCCACAGGTTCAACGCTGTCCGAGGAACCATCATTGCGACTTCCCAGTTTGCCAAAGGCACCAAGGAGGCCGCGTTTGAAAGCGGGGCCGCGCCGATCACACTCATTGACGGCGACAAGCTCATTGATCTCCTGATTGAGCACGACATCGGTGTCCGTAAGCAAACTTTCAAAGTGCTCACCATTGACCACGAGGCATTTACTGCCGCCTTGGTGGAAGAGGCATGACGACCTGCTTGGCTATGAGAAGGGACGCAACATGAAGCTAGGAATTTTCCACAAGGTTTTTGAGCGACCGACGCTGGAGGAGAGCCTCGACGGGGTGCAGGCCGCTGGCTTGGAGGCCGTGCAGCTCGATTTGACGGCTGCGGGTATTGATCCAGCAGAGCTGACGGATGCCGATTGCGAGCGCATCCGCGCTGCACACGCAGCGCGCGGCATTGAGGTCGCCGCGCTGTCGGGGACCTTCAACATCATCGACCCCGACTTGGAAAAGCGCCGTGCTGGAATGCAATGGCTCGCCGCTTTAGCTGCTGCGAGCGGTAAGTTGGGGACGGAACTGATCACTTCCTGCACGGGTACGCGCAACCCCGACTGGCTGTGGGGCGGCCATCCCGACAACAGTACACCGGCTGCATGGGACGAGATGGTCGCGGCCATGGGGGAAGCTGTGGAGATTGCCGAGGCACGAGGCGCGACTTTGGTCTTTGAGCCGGAGGTCAACAATGTGGTGGATTCGGCGCAGAAGGCGCGGCGCTTGCTCGACGAGGTGCGATCCAAGCATTTGCAGGTGGTCATCGACGGAGCCAACCTGTTCCACGCTGGCCAGCTACCGAGGATGCGCGAGGTCTTAGACGAGGCTTTCGATCTGCTCGGGGATTCGATTCGGCTGGCTCACGCCAAGGACTTGGAGCGGGATGGCGACGTCGGGCACCAAGCCGCGGGTACGGGGTTGCTCGACTACGATCACTACTTGGCGTGCTTGCGGCAGATAGGTTTTGACGGGTCGTTGATATTGCACAGTCTCGAAGAAGAACAGGTGGCGGCGTCAGCGGCTTTTGTGCGTGGGCACATGAACACTTGAGAAAGGAATGAGCTATGGCTGAAGGCAAGTTGCGCGCGGCCGTTATTGGCGCTGGTGTGGGTGGGGGCCATGGATACGCATACGCCCGCGCCCCGGAATACGAATTCGTGGCGGTCTGCGACATAAATCCAGAGGTGTTGGCGCGCTTTTACGAGCGGGCCGATATCGAGCGAGGATCCGTCGCCGAATACGCGGATTACCGCGAGATGTTGGCGCAGGAGCGCCTCGACGTGGTGAGCGTGGCCACGCCGGATCACCTCCACGCCGATCCGGTCTGCGATGCGGTGGCCGCGGGCGTGCGCGGCATTTTCTGCGAGAAGCCGCTGGCGACCACGGCGGAGGATGCCGATCGCATCATCGCCGCGCTCGACCGCCACAACGCGGTGTTGTCGGTTGATCACACGCGCAGTTGGCTGCCGTCCTATCAGGCCGTGCGCACGGTCATCCGCAGCGGCGAGATCGGCAGTTTGACGAGGATTGTGGCCCACTTAGGCGGTCGGCGCGCCATGCTCTTTCGCAATGGAACGCACTTGGTGGATGCGGTGTGCTTTTTTGCAGACGCCGAGCCGGTGTGGGTGATCGCCGCACACGAGCGCGGGTTTGAAGACTACGGCCCGGTGTACGATGGCCGGGGCGGCAGGGATCCACAATTCGATCCCGGATCGACGATCATCGTGGAGTTTGCCAATGGGGTGCGCGGGCTGATCAATTGCGCCAAGCGGACGCCGCAGATGTTTGAGTTGGACCTACAGGGCACGGATGGTCGCTTCTGGGTGACCGATCAGCAGTGCATGGCTTGGAAGACCGACACCGCTGAGGGGACGCCCGAGGTGGTGTCGCCGCCGCCGGGCCGTGGATATGCCAGTCCGTTTGGTGCAAACTTGATTCCGGCCGTGCAGGAACTGGCGCAGGCGATACAGGGCGAGGCAGTTAGCTCGTCACCGGCGGTGCGCGGCCGCCACGTGCTGGAGATTATGGTAGCTGCGCTGCGGTCGCAGGCTGCGGGGAGTGCGAAGGTGGAACTGCCGCTGCCGAGGGGGTGACCTTCACTCCGGCAATGCCAGCGCCAAAAGCTGCGGCACCCAGTCGTCGCTATTGATTGGGAATACGATATACTGACGCCCGTTAGACATATAGCTGATGGGACTGCCGTTGGGGTTGCCGGGGAATTCCATCTCGGCCAGCACTACGCCCGTATCTAAATCGAAGGCGCGCAGATAGGGGCCTTGTTCGACGAAGTTATAGTCGCTGAGGTCGGCCCACCAATCGGGCTGTTGCGAGACCACTACTAGCACAGTCTCGGTGGCGAGTATAAAGTTGTAGTGGAACCAGCCCATAGCGGGCAGGTCGAGGTCGCGCAAGGCTCTGTGGTTGACGGGTCCTTGGCCTACTGGACTCATCCAAACGTGCTCGCCGGTGTCTAGGTCGATGGCAGTGATCCGGCCGTAGGGGGGCTTAGTCAGCGGTAGGCCATCGACGTATTCGGAGTCGTCCTTGAAAAAGGCGTAGTCCGAAAAGGTGCGCAGGCCCTCCACCTTTTCCAGCCGCACGATGTCGGGACGGGTGCGCGAAGGTACGTAGAGCACGTTCTTTTTTGGCACCAGCGCCGCGCCGCTCCAATCCGAGCCGCCCAAGCCTCCGGGCAATACCAGCGTGCCCTTTTCGCTGGGTGGGGTGAATAGCGGGCCGTGCTCGTATTTTTGCAGGATCGCCAACGCCTTTTCTCGCAGCTCGGGCGTAAAGTCAATCAGGTCGTCTTCCTGTAGCCCCTGGCGGTCGTAGGGCGCGGGTTTGCTGGGGAAGGGTTGGGTCGGCCAGCTTTGCTCGCCTGGGGTTTTCGACTGGGGCACCTCGCGCTCGTCGATCGGCCAGACTGGCTCGCCGGTCGTGCGGTCTAATACGTAGCAGAAGGCCTGTTTGCTCACCAAAGCTAGGGCCTTGATCGCTTTGCCTGCGACTTTGATATCGGCCAGTACCGGCGGTGCTGGCGGGTCGTAGTTCCACAGGCCGTGGTGGATGAACTGGTAGTGCCAGACGCGCTCGCCGGTTGTCGCCTTTAGGCAGACCAGCGTTTGGCTGAAGAGGTTGGCACCGGGGCGCTCGCCGCCGTAGTGGTTGTGGGTGGTGCTGCTGACGGGCAGGTACACGTAGCCCAACTCGTCGTCGGCGCTCATCGCGGCCCACACATTAGCTTGGCCATAAGTCTGATAGGCGTCGTTTTCCCAAGTGTCGTTGCCGTACTCGCCCTCCTGCGGCACCGTCTGGAAGGTCCAAACCTGTTCGCCGGTGTGGGCGTCGAAGCCGCGCACGTCGCCGGGGGTGGAGTATTTGGCGGGAGGCCGGTCGTGCCAGTCGGTAATGCCCGAACCCACCACCACTACGTCGCGGCAGATGATCGGTGGTGCGGTGATGCAGTAGCGGCTGCGGTCGATTCGGCGGCGCAGCCCCTTGCCTAGATCGACGAAGCCGCCCTCGCCGAACTCTGGGTCGGGCTGGCCGGTCTCGATGTCGATTGAGTAGAGGCGGTCGGAAGCCGTGCCGTAGAAGATGCGCTTCTTGTCGCCGCTTTCCCAGTAGGCGATGCCGCGTGCAAAGCCCCAGAAATCGCCCCGATCCTTCCACGACTGCGGATCAAAGGTCCACAGTTCCTCGCCGCTTTTCGGGTCAATGGCGCTGAGGATGTTGAACGGCGACCCATAGTAGAGCACGCCGTCAACGACCAGCGGAGTGCCCTTGTTCGACCGGGTCCAGATATCCTCGGCCACGGCGATTGAACTATCCGGGACTGTGAAGCGCCAAACTTCCTGTAAGCGGGCGAAGTTATCGCCGTCAATCTGCGATAGGGGCGCGTATTTGCTGCTCTGGGCGTCGGCCGCGTAATAGGGCCATTCCTCGCCTCGAGTTGCTCCGGCGGCAAGGATCAGCAACGCGCCGACGAATAATCGTGTCTGGTACATGGGTTGGGTCTTTCTCGCTGTAAAGTTCATTCGGCCAAGCCCTGATAGAGGGCACTGATTTCCGCGGTTGTCAGCACGCGGTCGTAGAGCCGCGCGTCGTCTAAGGTCCCGGTGAAGAAGAAGTCCGTCTCGTCGAGGTTTTTCGCACCAATGTAGATGGGCTGATCGGGCGAGGTTTTGACCGCGCTTTGCTTCTGCTCCTGCAACACGCCATTGACGAAGAGCCGGTGGTAATCTCCGTCGAAGACGGCTGCGAAATGGTACCAGTGCCCTTGGTGCAAAAGGAGCTTGGCGTGGAGGTCGTCGTCGCGCATCCGGTGCCAAGTGACTCGCCGTCCTCGGGTACTGAGTTGGAACACGCGCACTCCGCCGCCGTTGTCCTGCGCCCAGATGCAATTGTTCCACCAGTAAGGGCGCGTTTCGATTTCGTCGTACTTGGCCCAAATTGAGACGCTGAAGGGGCCATCGAGCAAAAAGCCTTCGATATCGACGACGGCCTTGCCGTCAAAATAACCGGCACCGTCTTTGTCGCCGGCGCGGTCCTCGGCGAACACTACGCTGACGTTTTTGAGCGGGCGCTGATGCGGGCTGGTGTCGCGGATCTCGCCGTCGAATAGGACTTCAAGGAGCAGGTCCTCGCGGCCGGGTGGGTTTGGCTCGGGTAGCCCTACGCCGGGGTCGGCTGCCTCGTCTCCCCAGCGCACCTCCACGTCGTACCAGTCGGCTCCGCTGTCTTCGTCGGCGAAGACGATGCTGAGGGTGTCGCCGGGCGCTTGGGGTTCTCTCTCTAACTGCGCGATATCGCGCGCCTCGTGTTTGACTAGGTGGTACTGCGCGTCGGAAGGCCATGCGACCCTGTCGGCAAAATACACCTTGCGGGTCCTGTCGCCCTGCCAGATGGGTTGCCAGCGCATCCCATTGACCTCGATGGGCGAAAAGCCGTCGCCGTCCTCGTGCCGCCCGGGCAGGGTGCCGTAGCGGTGCTCGACCCACAGGCCCTCGTCATCTGCAAATACCTCGTCGCCGCCATCGACGAAGATGCGGACGCGAAGCTGCTCGCCGCGTGGCTCGACTGAGACTGTCTTGTATTCCTCGGCAGGTACTTGGTGGAGGACGCCGGCGATCTTCCAGCCGTCGTCCGCTCGGTCGAGCAAATAGGCGTTGTATTGCTTGTCGCCGACGGGGCCGGACACTCCCACCAAGTGCTCCTGCGTGATGGCCATCGCCCGGTCGCCCCACAGGAGGATGTCGAAAAACTCGGCCTTCTTGATGTACTGGTGGATTTCCGGGTCGTAGTCCCAAGCGTCGCCGCCGGTCCACTCGACGACGATTCCGTCGAGGAACTCCTCGCGGGACTGCACCTTGCGCAAAAGCCAGGTCTGCGGCTCTTGGCGACTGCGCATGTCGAGCTCGACGACGCTCTCGCCGATCAGATCTTCGGCGACGACGAAGTCCTGCTGGTTCCACGCCTCGTAGAAGCGCTGTACTACATCTTGTATCTGCTGGAGGTCAGGGCGTTCGTCGCCAAAGGTCAGGGCCGGGTACAACAGGCACAGAGCTAGTAAAACATTTGCTACAGAGTTCATATTCCCCCTCAAAGACTGAACGGTTGTGCACTACAGAACTAAAGCACGAGGGGCAATTGAACAGTGTCAATTGCGTGGGGGGCGGTTTGCAAACCGCCCCCTACTTGCCGATCAGGACGATCCGATTGGTGTTGGTGCCTTTTGTGCGGTTGTCCACGCCCCAGCAGTTTGCGGTCTTGGTGAACATTTGATCGTTGACCAAGACCATCAGCGGCTTGAGGCCAGCCTCTGTGGCCGCGGGCACGACGAGGGTTTCGAGGAGGATTTTGCCATTGCGGACCTCGCCTACCTCAAAGGCAACAAAGCCCCCGCTTGCGAGGACCCGGTGCAACTCTCGGAAGGTGCGGGTCATTGCTGCTTGCCAGTCGGCTGGTTTTTTCAATTGCCATATAGCCACCGCCTTGGCGTCGATGCCGTTAAACCAGCAGCGCAGCCAGTTGTCTGCTTGGTAGTTGACGATGTCCAAAAAGGGCGGCGAGGTAACGGCGAGTTGGATGGATTCGCTGACGATGGCAGGAGTATTGTCAGACGAGCCGGTTACGAGCAGGGGGGTATTCGCCGTCAGCGTTTTTAGATCGCGTGCTTGTAGCTTGCTCAGTAAGGATTTCGTCTTGCGGAGGATGATGGCTTTTATGTCGCGTTCAGGCGGCACTTGAGCGCGTTTTTGATTGATGCGTTTTTGCGACTCGATGGACACCGCCTGATTGGGCGGCAGCGTATATACGGAGAAAAATCCCGGCGAGTGCCCGGTCAGGCGGTTGGTCGCCACCATCTGAATCCACGCATCGACGCGATCGAGTGGCCCTTCTTGGAGGCGTGTGAGGAGATAAGAGCGCAGGTTGACGATTTGGCGGAGAGTACTAGGGTGATAAAAAACAAGGAGATCGTCCCAGACCTCGCTCGATTTATTGAGGTCCAGCGCCGTCAAGCGCGTTTCTACCTCGTTCCATGCGGGTGGATCTAGGCGAGGGCGGACTAGGCGCTCGCTGAGGGGATTTATGTCGCAGCCGATGGGGCGGCGGCCCAACAGCGCCGCTTCGAGGACGGTGGTGCCGCGCCCCATGAATGGGTCGTACACTGCGTCGCCGGGTTGTGTCAGGCGACTAATAAAAAACCTCGGTAATTGCGGCTTGAAACAGGCGCGATAGGAGACCTCGTGGAGCGAGTGGGCGGCGCGCTGCTTGGCGGTCCAAAACTCGTTGACGTACACCGGAATGGAAACGGCCGGATCGGGAAAGTCGAGGATTTGCGTCTCTTTGCCAAAATCCGCAAAGGCTTGGATTTCGGCGGCGAATTCCTTGGCGTTTAGGGGTCGTTGTGGAGGCTTAGGGGGAAATAATTCGAGTTGAGGTGTAGTCACGATAAACTTCTGAGTAAGGAGAGTGCCTTGGCACGGCTTATCTTCGACGATTTTCCAAGTTGGCCCTGACGCCACCAAGCGCGTACCGTATTCGCCGGAATCTGCCAGTACGGTACGGAGGGGAAAGATTCGATGTCCGATACGATATAGCCTGCGATTTCGTCTAATTTCTGCAGAAAACCATCCTCTTCAAAATGCCTTCCTGATCGGACCATATAACTGGGACAAAAATAGATACCTCTTTTGGATACGCTGCGGACTTCCCATTTGCGGCCATCGGAATCCAGTACATCATAGCCTGACCCTTCGCTACCGGCTAGCGATCCATTGAGCACCTCGTAGGCTATGCGCCGTTCTAGCAGAAAGGATACTCGGCGTCCAGCGGTGAAGTAATCACGCACATCGTCTTGCGGAATTTTCAGTGCGTCCGCTATCTGAAGAATATCCCATTTTAGCAAACCATTGGCAGTAGCCACGTTCCCGTTCTCCTTCCGTCCTGTATGCTCCAACTGAGCAAGAAACTGCTCGAAATCATCCTCGCTCAAACGGAACGCCTTTACGTCTGCAACGCCCAAGCGACCCGTAATATCGCGAAGCGCGTAGTCCTCCGTTTCCTCAAATGTGCCATCCATCATTGCATTCTCAGCCCATTCTACTAGCTCTTCGAGGGACACTTGGTGTTGTAGATATGTCCTTATTCTATCTGTGAGCACTTCAGATGTGATGAGTTCCATGATTGCTACTTTCAACGAGTTGGTGCCCGGTATCTTCTGGATACTTCTGATGTACTTCTACCAACTGCCCATTTTGGTCGTAAATTTCTTGGTAGAATCGCACGGTTTTTTCTTTTTTATCTACTTCCTTCACATAATTTACGCTCCACCCCGAACGACCTAAGACATCATACCAGTATCGCCGTCCACCATCTTGTAACTCGCGATCCACTGCATCTTCAAGTTGGGGAACTTCGTTTTCTTTATAACCAAAGTGGGTATACACTTCTTTTACCAACACACGAGCTACTCGTCTCGGCTCATAGTCGGAGTTGAGAACGATTTCTCGACTCACTATATGTTGACCCTCGAATGTCTTCAGTTTTCTACCGAAGAACGGACTTCGAGGATGACCATAAGGAAGCGCAAAGCCAGCGACGTTTCGGTACTCTTGGCCTAGCCTAATGTTCGTGCGAATATTGGCAATTTCGTACAGTGCCTTGGCGACTTTGAGGATACTGAGAGGCATCTCTAGGACAGCGTATGGATACAGCCAGTTTACATCAGGCACCCCGGCTTCTTCCTTGTACCACTGAAAGAGGGCACTCCTGAGAGGACACCTTAGCTCTAGGTAGCCGTTTTTCATTAGGGTTAGTTCTTGTTCGGCGGTAATACCGACGCCTTCAATCCCTTCTGGGGTCAACCGAGTTTTACTGAGGCCGCGAAAACCAAAGCAGTCTGGTCGAAGGTTAGGTGGACTCAGCAGTATCTCCTTGACCGCTAGGCTCATAGTGTCGATCAGTGCCTTATCTAAACGTTCTGGTACGATGAAGATCCTGTACTTCGGACCTGCCATTACTCAGCCTCCTCTGCTGCGGGCGGTTCGTCTCTCATGCGCCGGAATTTTTCGGCTATATCCTTAATTACTGGTCCATGTCCGCAACGCCAAGTGGTCTAGCTGAAAGCCTCCTTGAGTTGCTCGATTTCTCGGCGCAGTATCTGGAGCTCCTCAGTCAACTCGCCGAGTCTCCTATTCGTCTCAGTCTCGGGAAAATAGATGCGCGAAAGTTGACGTCCCAACTCTTGGACGGGCATGGAGCGGACATCCGTACCGTATCGAGACACAAAAATGGAGGCGTCCCGCCAGCGGAAAGCATGCGGGCGTCGCGTACTAGGCGGCACGTGAATTCCGACTAGGTCCGTCTGACCGGCAGTTCGCTGGAGTGTCTTTGGTTGTACACATCCTTTACTGAACCCCACCGCGCATCATCGCCAGAAATCGCTGGGCATTCCCGGAAAAGTGATCTTCGATTTCTGCGGGTGTTAGTTGCAGCATCTCGGCCACTTGCCGCTCTTGGCGCAGTTGCTCGTAGATGACGAGCGTGGCCCGCGAGTCGCAGTGCGGCGTGCCGGCTTCGTTCCCAGGATAAAACAGCCAAGCGCGGCCATAAGTGATGTACTTGCCGCGCCCACAGCCGGCGACCACGTTGTCCGACCCGAACATCACTCTCTTGCGGTCTTCGTGTTTCATCAGCAGATAGTGCGCGTACAGGTCATTCACCGCTGAGGTGTCGTACCATATATTGGGCAGGTCGCACAGGAAGTGGATGGCCTCTTCCATCATAAAGGAATTGAACGAGCGGGCGCAGTGGGCCAAAATCCACTGCGCGTTGGGGTATTCGCGGGTGTAGCGCGCTAAGTCGCGCTGGTTGTCTGGGTCGGCGGGGCCGGTGGGTTTGGCGAGGTGCATGGTGATGGCCAGCTTCTTGTGATGGGCGACTTCGATGAGGGATTCCGGGAGGAAGTCGCAGATGCGAGCGCCGACCGGGTCTGGGGCAAAGGTGCGGTAGGGCTTGAGGCCGAGGAAGCCGTACTCATCGACTTGGGTTGCTACGTATTCAGGCGTCATGTCCGGGGTGACCATCATGTTGATCGCGGATTCGGGGTCTGGGGCGAGTTGAGCCGCCATCCAGGCGTTGTGCCCGGCGGCGTCCATGCCCGGCATGGGAGTGCCCAAGACCAGCAGGTGGAAGGCGCGGCCTGGGTAGAGTTTGGCCGCCCAGTCGAGGTGGTCCTGATAGTCGATCTCCTCGCGCAGGCCGGTAGGCTCGCCCGTGAGAGAGCCTCGGTGGTCTTCAGACCACATGTGCGTGTGCATGTCGTAAACCGTGGCGGGGACGAAATCTTCGAGTTCTCGTTCCCAGAGTTGGCGGTCGAAGTCTTCATAGGTGAAAGTGGTCATGGCGTTGTGCTCCTGAGCGGCGCGTTTGACAGAAAATGGCAGGCAACCTAGTGTTGCCCCAAAGGAGGAAATCCAAGATGAACAAGGAAAAGATAGTACCCGAACTAGTCGTGGAAAAGGACGCGCTCATCGGCGAAGGGGCCGTTTGGGATGCGGACGACGAGTTGTTGTACTGGGTCGATATCCTCGGCCACGAGGTCTATGTGTACGATCCGGTGAGCGGCATCAACCGCACTATCCCGACGTGCCAAGCCGTGGGTACGGTGGTCAAGCGGCAGAGCGGTGGCCTCGTCGTGGCGCTACACAATGGCTTTGCCCACATCGACTTGCGGACGGAGCGCATGGTGCCCCTCGGCGAAGACCCAGAGAGTGAGATCCCCGCCAATCGCTTCAACGACGGCAAGTGCGACCCGGCTGGGCGGCTGTGGGCGGGGACGATGGAGTTTGGGGGGGCGACCGACCAAGGAGCGCTCTACTGCCTTGACGTAGATCACTCAGTCAGCCGGAAGGTCGCGCCGGTCAGCGTGTCCAACGGCATCGTCTGGAGCGCCGATCAGCAGACCATGTACTTCATTGACTCCGGCTTGAACAATGTGCGCGCGTACGACTACTGCCGCGACAGTGGGGACATCAGCAACGAGCGCGTGGTGGTGGAGTACGGAGGGCCTGGGGTGTTAGACGGCATGGCCATCGACGAGCAAGATGCCTTGTGGATCGCCGTGTTCGGAGGGTGGTGCGTCCTGTGTTACGACCCTCGCTCTGGGGAGTTGCTGCGCCACTTGGAACTGCCCATGTCCAATGTGACATCCTGCGCCTTTGGCGGCGTGGATCTGGACCAGCTCTACATCACTTCGGCTTGTCGGGGTTTGGACGCTGAGGCACGGCAGGCTCAGCCCTTGGCTGGCTCGCTAGTGCGGGTTGATCCGGGCGTGCGCGGCGTGCCCTCGGATGCGTTTGCCGGGTGAGAATCCGCAGATGAACGCAGAGGTAGGAGGATTGGGGCGCACTTATAGGGCGATGGCGTGCATCTCGTCCGACCAGTCGCGCCACATGTCCTTTTGCGGCGGCTCCTGCTGGGTTTGTTCGATGTCCTTTTTGAGAAAATCGTAGAGCACGGCTTGGCGCAGTTGGCGCGAGGTGTTCGGGCTGGCCATGTGGCCGAGGCGGTGGTGCCAGAATACAATGTCGCCGGCTTGGCCGTGGGTATCGACGGGCGTGTGCTGGTTGAACTCGGTGCGCACTTTTTCGTAGGCGGCTTCGTCTTGGTCGCGGAGGTACTGCGAGGTGAAAGTCGGGTAGAAGGCGCGATGGCTTTCGGGCCAGACCGTGAAGCTGCCGCCGTTGGGCGGTACGTCGTCGATGTAGCCGACCACGCCGAGGTGGAAGGGGTGGCCGTCGGTGTGGCAGCCTAGGGCTTGAGGCGGGTGATCGCCGTAGGGCAGGGTGCAGTAGATGCCGCGAATGCGCTCGGGCTGGACGAGCTGTCCTTTGCCGAGCATTTGTTCGGCCATGGCCCACACCTTGGGATCGGTGGCCAAAAGGCGCACCATCCACTCCTCGTCGCCCGGCTCGCGGAAGTTCCAGCGGAAGCCTCGGCGGTGGTTGGCCCCGTCGGGGTTTTCTTCGTCTTGGCGGAACGGGCCGACCCAAGTGTCGGGGTCGTCGCGGCGGCGGTCTGGAGGGGCACCGTCCCACAGCCGAGTGCGGGCGCGTTCCATGAGCGCGGGGTCGAGTACGCCGCGCTTGATGAGGTAGCCGTTGCGCTTGAAGAAGCGCATTTCGTCGGTCGTCAGCATGTTTTCACCTTTTAGAATTGCTTGAGAAGGATAGGCAAAGGGCGCGTGCTTGGAAAGCTGCGTAGGATGCGGACGCTCATTCGGGGTAGTATATTGATGCGGTAGGGGATACCAATCGGTCGCCCCTACGGATGTTGCTATATTAATAGATTTTCAACGAATGAAGCGGGTATTGATATGACTAGATTCGTCTTGGAATTGCCGGACGAAGTTTTCTCCGCTCTGCGCCGCTCGCCAGAGGAATTCGTCGCTGAGTTGCGTCTAGCAGGGGCTATACACTGGTACGAACGAGGCCTTATCTCGCAAGAAAAAGCGGCCCAGATAGCCGACTTAGACCGCACCGATTTCCTCATGGCTCTAGCCAGTTCGCAAGTGGATGTCTTTGCAGTAGATATAGACGCATTGAAAGAAGAATTAGCGCGTGGCTGAAAAGCCAGCTATCAATGCTTCGCCGCTTATTTTTTTAGCGCGCGCAGACCTGCTCAATCTACTGAAAGTCGCAGGCGATGAAGTCGTCATACCGGCCGCCGTTGCTGGAGAGATCCAACAGCGCGGCGCAGATGATCCAACAGTCCAAGCCATCGAAAAAACATCTTGGCTGACCGTAGTACCTACACCTTCCATTCACTCGCAGATTCAAGCATGGGATAGCGTCGGGGGCCGCCTCCTGCGGGCATGACCCCACCAAACGGCAAGGACGAGCATGAAGACTTCTCCTTTGACCATATAACCACTGAGCACTACACGGTCTTTGATGGATTAGGCGGGATGCACATTGAAGATCTCTACCAAGACCGCGAAGGCTTTCTCTGGATCGCCACGGCCGACGGCGGCGTCAGCCGATTCGACAGTGTGAATTTTGATAGCTTTGGCCTCAAGGACGGCCTGCCCAATCTGACGGTCATGGGTATTGCTGAAGACGCGGATGGGCGGCTGCTGTTCGGCACGTTTGGCGGCGGGCTGGCCGCGTATGACGGGCGCGGCTTTCAGGTGTACACCACCGAGCACGGCCTGCCTTCCAACCAGATCGTCGGCCTGCAAGCCCAGTCGGATGGCTCGGTGTTGGTGCTGACCGGCGCGGGCGTGGCGTGGTTTGCCGAGGGCCGCTGCATCAAGTGCCTAACCGAAGTGGGCGGCCAGCCGTTGGGCCGGGTGTACGACATGGTCACCGACGCGGCCGGCACCACGTGGCTGGCGACGTGGAAGCGCGGCGTCGTCAGCTTGGATGGACGGCGCATGGACACTGGCGAGCAGACCCAATGGCCGTGGCAATTCGCTCAAGACGCGGCTGGCCACCTTTGGATCGCCTTTCACTATAGCGGGCCGGACGCCTTTATCGGCTGCTACGATGCGCGGGCTGAGCAGTTCGCCTTCCTAAACGTGGGCCACAAGGCCGAGCGGGCGGTGCAGCAGGGGACGCGGCATGTGCGGGTGGACGATCGGGGCTGGGTGTGGATGGCGCGTCGGGGGGTGTTCTGCTACGACGGGCAGGCATGGCACCATTTTGCCGCGGCGTCCTTGCCGGACATCGACTTTTCGGCTACGCGCCTGAGCTATGAGGATCGCGAGGGCAATGTTTGGGTTGGGCTGTGGGGCGGCGGGCTGATTTTTTGCGACCCGGTCAGCGTCCGCTATTACACCGAAGCCGACGGCCTGCCCGACCACGAGGTGCGCCACTTGGGCGAAGATGCCGAGGGGCGGATGTGGATCGGTACGATGAGCGGCATGGCCGGCATGGAAGATGGCCGCATCCAGCCGCTCGATCAGGCCGAAAGCGTGTCGGCGCTGCTGGTGGATCAAAAGGGGCAGGTCTGGAGTGGTGGAGACGCCGGGCGGGTGTATCAATGGGATGGTCAGACGCCGCAGGCGATAGCGGCCCCGGCCGACGAAATCACCGGGCTGTACGAAGACGGGCACGGGCGTATCTGGGTCGGCACGAGCCAGAGCGGCTTTGGCTTGGTAGCGGACGGCCACTTCACTCGGTTTAGCGCGTGGGACGCCGAGGAGTGCCGCGCCCTGCTGCAAGACCAAAATGGGATGTTCTGGGTCGGGTGCTACGCCCGCATCCCGGCCCTGTACTGGTACGTGGACGGTCAGTTCCGCCCGGCGGATATGGCCGAGGCCGAGACCATCGCCTATGTCCATGTGTTGTGGGAGCACCAAAACACGGTGTGGGTGGGCACGGCTCAGGGGCTTTTCGCCTATGACCTCTCGTCCGGGCAGGTGCGCCACTTTACCGCGGATCAATCGGGGCTGTTGGCCAACGGCATCTTGGCGCTGGCCGCGGACCAGCAGGGGGATATGTGGGTTGGGACCAGCGGCGGGGGCGTACTGCGCTACGACGGCGAGACCTTCCAAAGCATCCGCTTGGGGTCGTCTGCGCTAGGCAACATCGTCGAGGCCGTTCTGTGCGACCGCGCTGGGCGGATGTGGTTTGGGACGCGGGCGGGGTTAGTGGCCTATCAGCCGGGCGATACGCCGCCGGGCTTGGTCATCCGCGAGGTGCTGGCCGGTGCGCGGATGGCCATGCCCGACGCGGTATCCTGCCCGGAGGACACCCCGGAAATCCGCATTCACTTTCAAGGGATCAGCTTCCGCAGCGGCGCGGCGCAGATGCGCTACCGCCATCGCTTGGTGGGCTACGGTCCGGCCTCGGCGTGGAGTGCGCTCACGGCCGCCGATGCCGTGGCGTACCGGGCCTTGCCGGTGGGCGACTACCGCTTTGAGGTGCAGACGATAGACCGCGATGGGCTGGAGTCCGAGGTGGTCGGTTTGGATGTCCACGTCTTGCCCGACGTCCAAGCCGAACGCCTCCGCGCCCTCGCCAAGACGCAGCGGCCGACCGACGGCCCGGTCGTGCAGAGCCGCAGTCGGGCCATGCAGCAGGTGATGCAACAGGTCGGGCAGGTTGCCGATACCTCTATGAACGTGCTGGTGCTGGGCGAGACCGGCACCGGCAAGGGGGTGCTGGCGCATACCATCCACGACACCAGCCGCCGCTGCGATGGTCCGTTTGTTCATGTCAATTGCGGGGGGCTGCCGCCCGGGCTGCTCGAGAGCGAGTTGTTTGGCCACGAGAAAGGGGCCTTTACCGGTGCCGGCACCCGTCAGCTTGGGCGTTTTGAACTGGCCGATGGCGGTACGCTCTTCTTGGACGAAATTGGCAATTTGCCGTTGGAGGCGCAGCAGGTGCTGTTGAACATCTTAGAGGAGCAGACCCTGATCCGGGTGGGTGGCCAGCGGCCGGTGCGGGTGGATGTGCGGGTGGTGGCGGCGACCAACCGCGACTTGGCGCAGGCCATCGACGCGGGCGCATTCCGCGAAGACCTGTTCTACCGGCTAAGCAGCTTTATACTTAAGCTTCCGCCGCTGCGGCAGCGGTTAGAGGATATACCGGCTTTAGTCGCGCATTTTATGGAGCGGTTTGCCCTCGATTTAGAGCGGTCGGTGCCGACTTTAGCCGACGGGGTGGTCGCGCACTTGCAGGCGTATGCTTGGCCGGGGAACATACGCGAGCTAGAGCACGTGCTCCATCGGGCGGTCTTGCTGTGCCAAGGCGGCGTGATACGAATGGAGGATTTGTCGCTGCGGTCGGTTGCGCCGCCAGCCGGGGAGGCGGACGAAAGCAAGGTGCTCCCGGCGGCTGATCGACCCACCGAAGTGCCGCCAGCCGAAGCAGTGGACGAAAAGCAACAGATCTTAGAGGCCCTGCAAGCGACCCACTGGCGGGTTTCTGGCGTGCATGGTGCGGCTGCGTTGTTGGATATGCACCCGGAGAAGCTGCGGTATCGCATGCAGAAATACGGGTTGCGCCGCCCGAAAAAGTAGCACAGGATACGAGAACTTACCGGCGACCACCGGCCAACGAAAGTCGTAGCGGTCCACGAAAAAACTGTGGCGGTCCACAAAAAAACTGTGGAAATCCACAAAAAAACTGTGGACCACCTTGCGCCGCTGGCGAGGCGGGGCCTCACATAAAGCCCCGTCTCATAATTTTAAGTCCTATATTTTTCAATCCTTTAGGTGCATCCTAAAGGATTTTTTTATGCGTGGGCTGCTTTTTGGCACAGAACTTGCATTTATAATCCGTAGAGGCGAGGCCGAGGCGGAAGAAAGGAGGTGAGGTGATGCGAACTCGTATCGGTCATTGCTCAATTTTCACTTCCAGTGCCGAAGCGGTAACGGTCCGCAGACGTACTGGGACACTAAGGAGATACGAACTATGCAGACCTTGAGGGAATTCTTCACGTCGTCCAGCGGCTTGGCCCCGGCTCGGCAGGGGCTGGGACTCGGGTGGGTCATCAGTGCCCTTACCGGGGTCGCGGTCCTACTCGGGGCTAAGGAAGCTGAAGCCGACAATGATTGCGATGTATCCCCTTGGATAAGGGATCTCGGATACAGCGCAGCTTGCGACGAGGCCACGAACGGGGCTAGGGCTAACCTGTGTCAGAGTTGTGAGGTGAGCTCGGACTGCTTGTCAGTAGTATGCAGTGCTCCCTACTGCTGTGCATGAATATCTGAGCCTACCTTAGCTACTGTTGATCCGTTTCTCTTGTAAGGTATAAGGGGCTAGCTTAATCGTAGCGATTAAGCTAGCCCTCTTTTCCTCATTTCACGGAAAGTACGAAGGTTACGGTTGGAAAGGAGCTATGGCATCATGTTGAAGTTCGCTATTGTTGTGTGCGCCATGCTGTGGAGCGTCCCCGCCGAGGCAATCCGGTGGGATTTCGACGATGGGACGACGCAAGGGTGGACCGCCAAAGAAGCCCTCGTCAGAGGTGATACACGTGAGTTTTACCCATTCCCCGGACAGGTGGATGAAGGCGTGTGGCGGATCAAGGTTGATCCCGCCACCACTATGCATACCTCCCAGGCAGGAGTCCAAGTGATTTCTTCGCCTATTGGCTACGATTCGGCCCTGTTCGATCAAGTCCGCGTCCGGTTCCGCAGCGTCCACGACCGCCCGACCGAAGGCGCTCTTTGGCTCGAATGGGAAAACGATTCGGGTTTTTTCCATGGTATTGATGACACGACTGGACATTTTGCTGAAACCCTCAGTGAACAGCTTGTCTATACCACTGAGTGGCAGGAGGAGGTGTTCTCCTTGGCGGGTCAAGACCGCTGGACGGGCTTGGTAAAAAACATTCAACTCAGTTTTAATCATTTTGAGTTTGTCGAGGCGTTTGAGATTGACTGGATTGAGTTGACCGGGGTGGAAGAGATGATAGAGGGCGAACTGCCGCCGCCGCCGGTCGAGTACTACTATGGCTTTGAGGGAGCTGGCCTTTTTGCGCCGCCGGTGTTTTATCCGCTTGCGCCGGGGTTAGGAGAAGCTATTGGAGGGGCGTATTTAATGGATAGGAATAGGATGGGCGGCGCGTTGACGGACTTGGATGGCGATGGCGACTTAGACCTGTTCGGCTTGTGGAAAACGATAACGGACATTGAGTTCGGGGCGCGCAGGCGTGAAAATGGTTGGCTGATGGCGGTCAATGACGGACAAGGAGCCTTGGAACGAGGGCCTCTTAGCACCGAAGTGAATGAGGATGGTGTAGGGGCGTCGATAGGGATGTTAAGCGCTGATTTGACCGGCGATGGCCAAGCCGAAATCGCCCTATCCAGAAGTAACCGGGAACCCCGCACCGAAGTGTGGTCTATTGATGAGGAACTGCAAGTCGAGGTCCTCGTGCAGATGGATAGACCTGTTCACAGTGTGGCGGATTGGGACGGCGATGGCCGGGCCGAGTTGTTTGTCGGGAGTACTACGTTTGAAGGCTCTTTGGAGGAAGCGATCGCGGGTACGGCCGAATTTCACAGCACGTTAGCGGTTTGGGATGTCGAGCAGGGGGTGTGGACGGTTGAGGAGTTGGCGGCGACCGAAGACTATCGTCCCGCGCAGATCGGCGACTTTACGGATGATGGGACCTTGGACGTGTTCTGGACTTCGCTTGCTGGGCGGGAGAACAGGTGGGTTGTAGGGGCCTTGGACGCGGCGTTGCTGCAAAGCGGGGTCCAAGGTGAAGTCTTTGAATTTGATGAGAAGCAGGGGTTGTTAGGCATCGGCGATTTTGATGGCGATGGACGGGTGGATTACCTCACCGAGTTGACCTCCGATCTCATTGAAGGGAGCAAGGGGATCGTCTTGCAGCGCAAGGGCGCTGGCGACCGGCTTGCAGCCGAGGTGCTGTATGACGACCGGCTGTTGCGTCGCTCGCAGGTATTGGTAGCGGACCTGAACGCCGATGGGGTGGACGATTGGGTGTTTATCGGCGGGGATCGGGTTTCGGGCTTTGGGGTATTTGTCGAATGGGGCGGCAGCGTCCAGCCGACGCAAGCCGGCGAGCGGTATCGGCTGGAGGGTACTGCGCGGCATGTGTTGGCTGGGGATATGGATAACGACGGCGATGTCGATTTGGTGGTGTTAGATCCGCTGTTAGGTGGGGCGCATTTGCTCAAGAGTACGCTGGCGGAGCAAGCGACGGCCGTGCTGGTGTCGGCAGCAGCGAGACCGGCGCGGCATCGGCTGGGTGACAGCTATCCCAATCCGTTTAATCCGTCGGTGGTACTTCCCCTTGAGTTGGCGACGGACGCGGCGAAGGTGGCACTTAGGGTGTACGATGTGTTAGGGCGTCGGGTGCGTCAGGTGTGGCAGGGGCCGCTGGGAGCAGGCAGTCATCGGTTTGTGTGGGATGGCCGCGATGAGTCGGGCAGGGCAGTGGCGGCTGGGGTGTATGTCTATCAGGTCGCGGTGGATGGGCGGGTGGAAGCGAAGAAGATGACCAAGCTGCCGTGAGGGGACACCAGTCAGCAAAAGCTATACCCAAGGACGTGCGCGGATGAAACGCCCGTGGAAAGTCCCGTTGCACAAGAATAGGACGCTGCAAAGTTGCTTGGCGTTGTCGCTGGCGTTGCATCTGCTGGTGCTTTTCGGGATCACACAGCACGAGCGAGTTACGCAATACCCGGTGCTGCCGCCGATCATGGTCGAGTTCACCAAGCGCCCACCACCGCAGCGGAGCCTCACCCGCCGCCAGCGGCCCCAACAGCGTCCGTTGGTACGGCGTCCGGCCCTGCAAGCGGCTCCGGTGGTGGCGCAGCGTCCGGCTCTTACGGCGTCGCGGTCCCTACCGATGTTGCAAGCGGCGTCGCTGCGGATACCGACCGCGTCGCTGCCGGATCGGCTGGCGTTGCCGGTGCCGGATTTTCCGGCGCGGCAGATTGGGCCGCAGATGCGGGCGGGCGCGTTGGAAGGGACGAGACAAGGGGCGGACGAGATTGACTTGTCCTTGGAGTTGTTGGATATGGAGGCGCTGGACACCGGCCGACACCGGGCGATGGTGGTGGTCGATCCTCAAGACCGGCGCAAGCTCAAGGGCTTTCTCTATATGTCTGGCATCTACAGCCCTTCTATCGAACGAGCTGAGTACAATGAACAGGCCGAAAACACGCGAGTGCGCTCGTATCACCAGATGCCACGCCAAATGGCAGAACGGCGAATGCTGCAAGGATTGGCTGATAAGATGATGGCCAAGACGCAAGTCCACGTCGAAGTGCGCGATGCGGTGCGACTGGACGATCCGCAGCTTTTGCAAGTCCCCTTCGTGCTGATGACGGTCAATACCCCCTTTGGTTTTACCGACAGCGAGGCGGCCAATTTGGGTGTGTATTTGACCGGCGGAGGCTTCCTGTTTGTCGATATCGTCCGCCTTTTGTGGGCCAGTTCCAATTTTAGTAACGCTGAATTGGACATTCCGGCGGTGCGATCGCTGATTCGCGCCAGTTTCCAAGCGGTGGGCTATCAAGAATGGAAGGACTGGCAGTTCCGTCGCTTAGAGATGACCCATCCACTCTATCATTGCTTTTACGATATAAACAGCCTGCCGCTCGGAGTGCGCGATATAGATTTTCTGTTTAGTTCTGGACGCGTCGATCGACCACGCACCCCGGACTATTTGGAGGGCATCATAGTCGGCGATCAGTTGGTCGGAGGGTATTCGATGCGCGGTTACGCCGATTTCTGGGCGGGCGTCATCAAGCAGGAACAGGATAGGGCTTTGCGGGCGAACCAAGTCGGTAGCCCGTTTTTCGCCAGTGCCGAGGAGCCGTTGGTGTATAATTTGGGCGTCAATCTCGTGGTGTATGCGCTGACGCGAGAAGGCTCACTGGCGCGGCAATTAGTTGATGCGGATTGAAGATAGGAGGGTATTAGCATGATACGCATTAACTCCTTGGATCGTTGCGGCGAGACCTTAACCATCGAACTGATGGGATGCCGCCTACTGAGGCAATGGACGAAAAGCAACAGATCCTAGCGGCCCTGCCAGCGACCCACTGGCGGGTTTCTGGCGTACATGGTGCGGCTGCGTTGTTGGGTATGCACCCGGAGAAGCTGCGGTATCGCATGCAGAAATACGGGTTGCGCCGCCCGAAAAAGTAGCACAGGATACGAGAGCTTACCGGCGGCCACCGGCCAACGAAAGTCGTAGCGGTCCACAAAAAAACTGTGGCGGTCCACGAAAAAACTGTGGAAATTTCACTTCCAGTGCCGAAGCGGCAGCGGGTCGCGGCGGCAGTGGGCAACTAGGAGACAAAGCGATGGATAGTTTGCGTGAGTTTTTCGTTTCGTCGAGCGGTTTGGCTCCGGTTCGTCAGGGCTTGGGACTGGGTTGGGTCATCAGTGCGCTCACATGGGTGGCGATCCTACTCAGTCCGCGAGAAGCTGCTGCTTGCGAAAGCGACCGCAAGACAGAAGACGGTGGGTACAGCGCAGATTGTGATGAGCACACGGAGGGGGAAGAGGCGTGCCTCTGCAGAGACTGTTGGCTGGATGCTAACTGCAAGAGACAGTGCACTCATTGGGAATGCTGCGTTTGCTAGGAGGCTGTCTTTAAGACTAATACGGTTTAGTTAAGCACTATGTAAACGATGAGACGGAAGCCAAACAGCTCGGCATTTACACTAGTTATACGTCATAACTTAGGGCTGCTATCCGTGGCTATCGGCTGCTAACTAAACCGTATTGGTCTTAAAATCCCGTCCGGTCGCCTCAAGAATTGCCAAGCGGCCTTTGTATCCAGCGTTTTTCCATAGGGAGATATTAAAACAGCCCACTTTTCTTTTTTTGCGGATAGTGCGCTGTTGGAAAGGATACGTGCTATCATGTTGCTATTCATCGTTGTTGCAGGCATTGTGCTGTGGAGCGGCTCTATCGAGGCGATCAAGTGGGATTTTGATGATGGGACGACGCAAGGGTGGACTGTCAAAGAAGCCTTTATCCGGGGTGGTACGCGTGAATTTTACCAGTTTCCGGGGTCGGTGGATAACGGCGTGTGGCGGATCAAGTTCGATTCCGATGCCATTATGAGTGACTCCCAAGCCGGGGTCCAAGTGATTTCTTCGCCTATTGGCTACGATTCGGCGCTGTTCGATCAAGTCCGCGTCCGGTTCCGCAGCGTCCATGACCGCCCGACCGAAGGTGCTCTTTGGCTCGAATGGGAAAACGATGCAGGTTTTTTTGACCGTGTTATTGAAAATTTTTCTGAAAGCCTCAGTCAACGGCTTATCTATACCACTGAGTGGCAGGAAGTGGTGCTCTCCTTGGCGAGTCAAGACCATTGGGCGGGCTTAGTAAAAAATATTCACCTTAGTTTTAATCATTTTGAATATGTCGAGGCATTTGAGATTGACTGGATTGAGTTGACGGGTGTGGCCGAGATGATTGAAGGGGAACTGCCGCCGCCGCCGGTAGAGTACTATTTTGACTTTGCTGGCGTTGGCCTTTTTGCGCCGCCGGTATTTTATCCGATTGCGCCGGGTATAGGAGAGGCTCCCCATCGGGGGCATGGAAATGGGTATCTGGGGGATGTGGGGGGCCATGTGTTGACGGACTTGGATGGCGATGGTGACTTAGACCTGTTCGGCCTGTGGCAAACGATAACAGAGACGGAACAGGGGCCTGAGCCTAAAGGTGGCTGGCTGATGGCCGTCAATGACGGGCGAGGAGCTTTAGAACGGGGGCCTATTATAGAGGAAGTATCGGCCACCGAAGAGCGTGATATGGATGGTAACACACGAATAGTCATCTCAGAGGCGATTTTAAAGGTATTAGGAGCTGATTTGACCGGCGATGGCCAAGCCGAAATCGCCCTATCCAGAAGCAACCGAGATCCCCGCACCGAAGTGTGGTCTATCGATGAGGAACTGCAAGTCGAGGTCCTCGTGCAGGTCGATCACTGGATCCGTGGGGTGGCAGACTGGGATAGCGATGGCCGGGTTGAATTGTTCGTCGGGGAGACTGGCTTTGAAGGCTCTTGGGAGGCAGTGATCGCGGGTACGGCCGAGTTTTACAGCACGTTAGCGGTCTGGGATGTCGATCAGGGGGTGTGGACGATTGAGGAGGTAGCGGCTTCCGAAGACTATCATCCCTTGCAGATCGGCGACTTTACGGATGATGGGACCTTGGACGTGTTCTGGACTTCGCTTGCTGGGCGGGAGAACAGGTGGGTTGTGGGGGGCTTGGACGTGGCGTTGCTGCAAAGCGGGGTTCAAGGGGAGGTCTTTGAATTCGATGAACTATTGGAACCGGTCGGCATCGGCGATTTTGATGGCGATGGGCAGGTGGATTTCCTCACCGAGTTCTCCTCCGATATAATCGAAGGGAGCAAGGGGTTGGTCTTGCAGCGAAAAGGAGCCGGGGATCGTCTAGAAGTCGAGGTGCTGTATGATGATCGGCTGTTGCGGCGCTCGCCGGTGTTGGTACGCGACCTGAATGCCGATGGGGTGGACGATTGGGTATTTACTGGCGGGGATCGGGTTTCGGGCTTTGGGGTGTTTGTCGAATGGGGCGGGAGCGTCAACCCGACCCAAGAGGGGGAGCGGCATCGGCTGGAGGGAACAGCGAGAGATGTACTCTGTGGAGATATGGATGGCGACGGCGATCTCGACTTGGTGGTGTTAGATCCGCTGTTAGGCGGTGTGCATGTGCTCAAGAATTCGCTGGCGGAGCAAGCGACCGCAGTGCGGACGTCGGCAGCAGCGAGACCGGCGCGGCATCGGCTGGGTGATAGCTATCCTAATCCGTTCAATCCGGCTGTAGTGCTTCCCCTTGAGTTGGCGACGGACGCGGCGAAGGTGTCGCTTCGGGTGTACGATGTGTTGGGTCGTCGGGTGCGGCAGGTGTGGCAGGGGCCGTTGGGTGCCGGCAGCCATCGGTTTGTGTGGGATGGCCGCGATGAGTCGGGCAAGAGTGTGGCGGCTGGGGTGTATGTCTATCAGATCGTGGTGGATGGGCGAGTGGGAGCCAAGAAAATGACCAAGCTGCCCTGAGAGGACATTGCGTTGCGCTATTTAACTCGAACGAGGATAAGACGGCATGGGACAGCCTAAGCATCCATCTCCGAGGGCCAGTTTGAGACCATCGTGATAGATGATGGCAGCACGGACGGAACGGGCGATTTTCTGCGTACGTATGAGCAAATGCCCATAAAAGTCGTCCCCTTGCAGACCAACGTCGGGCGCTGTCGGGCGCGGAACATCGGTATAGCGGAAGCGAAGGGAGATCTAGTCGCCTTTTTAGATGGCGACGCGCTACCGGGTCCCGATTGGTTGGCTCAACATTGGCAGCTATTTCAGTGCTACAACGGCGTAACGAGCGGGTTTCAGTATTGCTTGCCTCGTTTGGAATACGTCCAAGACCCACAGAGTGGGCTTCCTTGGGAGGACATTCCGGCCTCGGTAGCTCATACCATGCGGACACACCCCGACGCATTTCGGGTGACCGAGGCGATGATACAGTCCGATTTCGCGGCGATTGATCGGTTCGCTCAAGAGGGTGGGTATCCCTTCCCAGAGTTAAAATTGATGCAAGACCAAGTACAAGTGCTCTTTGACCAAGTGCCCGATTCGCCGATCGGTTGGATCAGTTTTTATCCCCACAATGCTGCGGCTCCGCGTGCGGCCCTTGAGGAAGTCGGTGGTTTTGACGAAGCGTTGCCTCATTCTGAGGGATGGGATTTGGCCTATCGTCTCATGCGGAATGGGTATAAAATACGCTTTGCGGCCAAGGCGCAGAGCTATCACCTGTATCATCACCACGACTTTTTCAGCCCCCAAAATGCGTTTGCCGAATCGCAAAAGCGGCGTAGGGCTATAGACCTCATGGTGAAGAAGAATAACGATCTCAAGCTATACCTGCTCGAATTTTGGTTTGCCGCTCTATGGCCGGACTCCTTCGTTCCCGAGGAGATGCGTCTCAACAGCCTGATGGCATTCCACGAAACGCATCAGACTATTTCGGGCGAAGAAATGCAAGAGCGTACGCGAATGCTTGACCTTCATCCTTTGCGAAGGGACGTGGGCAAATGAAACGCCCGTGGAAAGTCCCGCTGCACAAGAATAGCAAGCTGCAAAGCTGCTTGGCCTTGTCGCTGGCCTTGCATCTACTGGTGCTTTTCGGCCTCATGCCCCACGAGCGGGTTACGCACTACCCGGTGCTGCCACAGATCATGGTCGAGTTCACCAAGCGCCCGCCGCCGCAGCGGAGCCTCACCCGCCGCCAACGGCCCCAACAGCGTCCGTTGGTACGGCGTCCGGCCCTGCAAGCGGCTCCGGTGGTGGCGCAGCGTCCGGCTCCTACGGCGTCGCGACCCCTGCCGGTGATGAAAGCGGCGTCGCTGCGGATACCGACGGCGTCGCTGCCGGATCGGCTAGAGATGCCGGTGCCGGATTTCCCGGCGCGGCAGATTGGACCGGAGATGCGAGCGGGCGCACTAGAAGGGACGCGACAAGGGGCCGATGAGATCGACATGTCTTTGGAACTGATGGATGTGGAAGCATTAGACACGGGTCGGCACCGGGCGATGGTAGTGGTTGATCCCAATGACCGGCGAAAGCTCAAGGGCTTTCTCTATATGTCCAATCTCTACAGCCCTTCCATTGAGCGGGCCGAAGAGAGTGTGCGGGCCGAAAACATCCAAGTGCGCTGGTATCACCAGATGCCGCGCCAAATGGTGGAACGACGGATGCTGCAAGGGTTGGCCGATAAGATGATGGCCAAGACCCAAGTTCACGTCGAAGTGCGCGATGCAGTGCGGCTCGACGATCCGCAGCTTTTGCAAGTTCCCTTCGTGCTGATGACGGTCAATACACCCTTTGATTTTACCGACAGCGAGGCGGCCAATTTGGGGGCGTATTTGACCAGCGGCGGGTTCCTGTTTGTCGATATTATGAGCATGTTGTGGGCCGATTACAGCGACACCGAATTGGACATTCCGGCGGCGCGGTCGCTGATTCGCGCCAGCTTTGAGGCGGTGGGTTATCAAGAGTGGAAGGATTGGCAGTTTAGACGCTTAGCGATAACCCATCCGCTCTATCATTCCTTTTACGATATAAAGAGCCTGCCGCGCGGGATGCGCGATATGCACTTTTTGGCGGGAGACTACCCGCCGCGCACCCCGGATTATTTGGAGGGCATCGTGGTCGGCGATCAGTTGGTGGGGGTGTATTCAATGCGGAACTACGCCGATTTCTGGGCGGGCATTGGTCGGGAGTTGGTGGATTGGTCGTTGGTCAATAACGTAGCCAATCACTCGATGCTGGTCAGTGCCGAGGAGCCGTTGGTGTATAATTTGGGCGTCAATCTCGTGGTGTATGCGTTGACGCGAGAAGGCTCACTGGCGCGGCAATTAGTCGATGCGGACTGATGTTTCATTGGAGGGTATCAGCATGATACGCATTAACACCTTAGATCACTGCGGCGAGACCTAGCGGCCCTGCCAGCGACCCACTGGCGGGTCGCTGGCGTGCATGGTGCGGCTACGTTGTTGGGTATGCACCCGGAGAAGCTGCGGTATCGCATGCAGAAATACGGGTTGCGCCGCCCGAAAAAGTAGCACAGGATACGAGAACTTACCGGCGACCACCGGCCAACGAAAGTCGTAGCGGTCCACGAAAAAACTGTGGAAATCCACAAAAAAACTGTGGAAATCCACAAAAAAACTGTGGACCACCTTGCGCCGCTGGTGAGGCGGCGCATCCTATAAATCCCTGTCCCATAATTTTAAGTCCTATATTTTTCAATCCTTTAGGTGCATCCTAAAGGATTTTTTTGTGCGTGGGCTGCTTTTTGGCACGGAACTTGCATATACACATCGTGGAAGGTGAAAGCACCCCGAACCGGAGACGCAACGTGATGGAAGCCCTGCTTAGTGATGTCAGTCGCGTATTTTTGTTAGAGCTGACGATGGCCTGTGCTATTACCATCTGCGGTTGCTATACGACCTATACCGATATTCACTTCCGCCATATTCCCAACGGGGCTAGTTGGGGCCTAGTGGCCGTAGGGATAATAAGTCAGGGTTTATTCTATCTTTGGGGACAGGTTGAACTGGAGCAGGTCGGCC